>CAZPEP010000017.1:0-43332 GCA_964585685.1 uncultured Eubacteriales bacterium
AATGAAGCCCTGGCTAAAAGATTGAATTCATACATTAAACTGGCCCAACATGCTTGATCGAAACATTCATAAAACAATCCTGCTCCAACTTCTCAAAGATATATACGCCAGCTCTCCGCTTGGTCCCGTCTTGGGCCTTAAGGGCGGGACCGCCGCTCACTTCTTCTACGGCTTGGGCCGCTTTTCGGTTGATCTGGATTTTGATCTCTTAAACGAATCCAAAGAAGATATCGTTTTTAAGCAGATAGAAAGCATCCTTCGAGAGTATGGAACCATCAAAGAGAAACAAAAGAAGCTAAACACCTTGTTTTTCCTGCTTTCCTATGGCGAAAGGGATCAGAATATCAAGGTGGAGATCAATCGGAGGAATTTCGGCTCTCGCTACGAGCTGAAGAGCTATTTGGGCGTTTCCATGCTCGTGATGATCGAAGAAGATATGTTCGCCCACAAACTCGTCGCCATGCTGGAAAGAACCAAAACCGCGAATCGGGATGTCTTTGATGTCTGGCATTTCTTAAAAAACCGCTGGCCCATAAATAAAAATGTCGTGGAAAAGCGGACCAAGATGGAATTCCGGGACTATCTTAAGAAATGCGTGAAGTTCGTCGAGTCCATGAGCGATCGCGGCATTCTGGCCGGTATGGGAGAGCTCATGGACGCAAAGCAAAAGGTGTGGGTCAAAGCCAATCTCAAGAAAGATACGGCATTCTTGCTAAAAGTGAGGCTGGAGCAAGAGAAATAGCCGACGTCCAGGGCGTCCCGGACCATGCTCCCGAGGGTTTTCCCTTCCTTCCTGGCATAGGCCGTGATCGTTTTGTGCTGATCCTCCGTGAGCATGAGATTCGTCCGTAATGGACCCCGATGAGGTTGGTTTTGGTTCAGAGCCCCTTGAAGCGTGACCCCAAGGTGCTTATTACCACTTTTATTACCACATTAATGAGGTATTACCCCTTTTCCTCATCCTACTCTTCGGCCGGGGAGCCCAGAAGCCATTTCCAGACCGGCACGACCTCTAACGTTTCGCCTTCAAGCGTCCTTGTCCCTTCCTGGTTGTAGGTCAGGATGGCGCCCTTTTTAATCCCGAGTTCCCTCTGCGCTTCGAGAAGGCCCCGCATTTCCCGCTTTTCGGCCGACCCGTTGAGTTCCCAGCACACCTGCCAGGCTTCGGTCGGGCGCGTCCCTTCCTGGACGATGAAATCGCATTCGCCCTTGCCTTTGAAATACATCGCCCGGCGCCGGTTTCGGAAAAGCTCGATGGCGACCACATTTTCGAGCAGGCGGCCTCGATTCTCCGTGAACGCGCCGCCGAGCAGGGAAAAACCTGTGTCGGTGAGATAAACCTTTTTCGGGTTCATCATTCGCTTCCGGGGGGAAAAAGCGAACTTCTCGAGTGCGATCACAAAGAACGCTTCCTCGAGATATCTCAGGTAATCGGCGATGCTCCTCTTGCTTCCGGAAAGCCCATGGTCCTTCAACTGTTTCTCAAAGGCCGAGATGGAGAAGGCGGAGGCGTAGGATTCCAGGACGTTCTTCATGACGATATCGAGGAGCTGTCGGGCCCGGATCCCATAGCGGTCCAGAACGTCTTTGTAGAAGATCGTGTCGAAATAAGACTGCAGGAGCCGACGCTTCGCCGACTCCCCCAGGAGCACGGCCTGTTCGGGGAATCCGCCGTAGCGGAGATATTCATCAAAGGCCTTGAGGATAAGCCCGACCTCCGGCGTCGCGAGGAGCGCAGGGGTCCATTCAATCTTGCGGAAGCGGAGAAATTCGCGGAACGAGAAAGGCAGGATCAGGCAATCTTCATACCGGCCTCGGAGTTCCGTCGCAATTTCCGAGCTCAAGAGGGTGGCGTTGCTGCCCGTCACGACGATAGAATATTTCCTCGTGTTGTGGAGCGTCCGGACGATCCGGCTCCAGGAAGGCAGGCGCTGGACCTCGTCGAAAAAGAGGTAGCGGGGCGGCTTGCCCGTCATTTGATGGAAAGCGGCCAGCAGCTTTTCCATGTCTTCGGGTCGGAAATCACTGAGGCGATAGTCCTCGAAGTCGACGAAGAGAATATCGTCCCTTTGGGCCTTGCCGGCGCTCAAGAGATCCTCGATCAGTTGATAGAGAAAATAGGTTTTGCCGGACCGGCGGGGACCGACGACGGCAAGGACCGGACGGGGGGCGGCTAGATCCGGGCGGGGCCGCTCGCGAGGAGTCAGGGTCGGGAGCTCGACCCCGCGGACCCACTCGGCGATAACCTTAGGAAGAATGTCTCCGTTCATATTTGTTTACCTAGATAAACAATTTACATCATAATTGTTTACTAAGTCAATGGATAATAAACATTTTCCCGTAAGTCCTCATAATAATTTCTCCGAACTTTTCACCGAACTCTTCTCCGAACATATCGCGCACTCAGATACCGGCTTTCTCTAAAAGGGGTCAGAAATGTGGATGAGCTCAAGACAAGCTTTAAAGAGGCCGTCGAAGA
This sequence comes from uncultured Eubacteriales bacterium, assembly GCA_964585685.1. Taxonomy (GTDB): domain Bacteria; phylum Acidobacteriota; class Aminicenantia; order Aminicenantales; family Saccharicenantaceae; genus JALHVH01. The sequence continues at coordinate 2,480 of CAZPEP010000017.1, forward strand.
TTATCTCGAGCTTTGCCGAACGGCCGGAAAGGATCTTGCCAGGTCCTACAAGGGGACTTTCAACGTAAGAGTATCTCCCGACCTCCACAAGCGGGCCGTGCGAAAGTCGATCAGCGAGGGGATATCGTTGAACCGGCTGGTCCGGAGGGCGCTCGAAAAAGAAGTCGGCATGAATTAATCGCGCCTCGGGCGGGCTTGTTTCCCTTATCCAGTGTTGTTATCATAAGCTCGTGAATATCAAGGGAATCCTGACAAAGATCGGAGCGACCGAGGCCCCGCTCGCCCGCCAGATGTTGATGACCGGCTTGATCACCCGAGTTCTGGAAGACAGGGGCAAGCCGGCGCCTGTGCTCATAGGAGGGCTGGCCCTTTCTTACTACACGCGCGAGGTCTATTTCACCGCGGACATCGACCTGGCCTACGCCGACCGCGACGCCCTGGATGAGGTCCTTCGGGAGCTGGGATTCGTCAAGAAGGGTCGCTATTGGATTCATGAGGGGCTGGACATGGCCGTCGAGGCCCCCGCGGCCGATCTCCCCGGTGAAGAGGCCCAGCGCGAAACCGCCGAGCTCGAAGCAGGCCTGCACTGCGTCGTCATCGGCGTCGAAGACCTGATCATCGACCGGATGAACGCGTGCAAGCATTGGAAGTCCGCGGTGGACTGTGAAATGACCGAGCTTCTGATCGTGCGCTATCGGGAGGAGCTCGACTGGGCCTATCTCGAGAAGAGGGCGGCTCTTCCGGAGAACGATACCCTGGCCGAGATTCGTGCCTTGAAAGAAAGGAAATCTCCATGAGAGCGCCGGGCGAGAGACGGCAGAAAGCGTCCGCTACGGAAATGTTGCTTCTCCGCGACCGCCTGGGACTCCGGAGGTACAGGAAGACGGCGAAGAGGGACCCTGAGAAACGAGAGCTTCTGCTGAAATTGGCCCTCAATAAGATCGAGAAGGCCGAACGCGATAATTATATCTCGGTAGGCTTCCGGAGGCGCCGCGTCCAATTTCCCGCCGCGTGACGAATTCTCCGAACTTTTCTCCGAACCTATCGCCCGTGATGAACGTCAAGGTCGCCGAGATGACCGTCGCCGGCGAACGAAACTGAGCGGCTTTACCCCTCTCATCATCTTGTCGTAGGCTTCCTCATTCCTCCGGAAGCCAACGAGGGCTACGTCGACGAGCTTCTCTTTTTCAAAGATCCTGTATATGACGCGATACGCCCCCACCTTGAGTTTCCAGAAGCCCTTCAGGCCGCCTCCCAGCGGGCTCCCAAAATCACCCGGCCCTTCCGATAATTTTTTCTTGATCGCGCGCAGAATGCGTTCTTGATCACAGGGATCCATGCGCTTCAGATCCTTTTCAAGGACGAGCTCATCCAGGACAATCCTGTACATGTCACTTCAATCCGAGCTTCTTTTCCGCTTCCCGCAAGGAAACCGTTTTTCTCCCTTTTCTGCCGATCCGGTCGGCCGCTTCACGCTCGAGAGCCGAATCCTCCAGGAGTTCCACGAGCCTCGTCATTTCCTGGTATTCCGGATAACTGAGGATGACCCCGATCGGCTTGTTCCTTCGTGTCAGGATCACCGGTCCCGTCCTTGTTTCATCCAGGATATCCCTCATGATCGTCCTCAATTCAGAGACACCCGCCAAAGTTGCCCGCTCGCCCAACTTGATCATACCGTTCTCCCCATTGTCCTATTAAACGTATGATTGAATCATACATTATAATAGCAAGTTGAGAGGACATTCGTCAACGGCCTGCGGCACCCCTGACATGATATATAACGATACGGACAGCGGAAATTCTCACTTTTGCCGAAGGGCGCCCGAAAAAGTGGTTGGACGATTCAATCCCGGAATCGGCTCTTGGGATTGACCTTCCGGAACGTCTTCAACGCCCCGTGGATCTCCTTGGACCACTGCTTCTTGTCCGAACCCGGTTTTTCCCTCTGCTTGGTCTCCAGAAAGGCCAGCTCCTTGCGCAGTTTCAAGTAGCTTTCGTAGCGTTCGGCCGGAAGGGCGCCGGACGAAGCGGCAGCCCGCACGGCACAGCCCATTTCCTTGACGTGGGCGCAGTCGGCATAGCGGCAGTCCGCGGCCAAGGCGGCGATATCGGAAAAGACCTCGTCCACGGCCTGGTCGGACTCCCAGAGTTGGAATTCGCGCACGCCGGGCGTGTCGATGAGCAGGGCCCCGCCGGGGAGGACGAAAAGTTCGCGCCGGCTGGTCGTGTGCCGGCCTTTAGAGTCGTCTTCCCGGACCGGGGCGGTAGCCAGGATATCGCGCCCGACGAGCCTGTTGATCAACGTCGATTTGCCGACTCCGGATGATCCCAGGAAGATATGGGTTTGGCGCGGCCGGAGGCATCGGCGCATGCCGTCCAGCCCTGTCCGCGTCAGCGCCGAAACGGTCAAGACGTCCGTCCCGGGAGCGACCGCAAGGACTTGGGCCGCGAGAAGCGCGGGATCGGCGCAGAGGTCGGCCTTGTTGAGGACTATGACCGGAGCGGCGCCGCTCTCCCGGACCATGACCATTTGCCGTTCGATCCGGCGGAGGTTGAAGTCGGAATCCAGTCCCTGGACGAGGAAAACGACGTCGATGTTGGCGGCCAGGACTTGTTCCTCGGTCCGTTTCCCGGCGGCATTTCTGGAGAGCCGGGTCCGTCGCGGCAGGACGGCGTGGATGATGGCTTTCTCCTCGGCGGGATAGTCAGTGATCGCGACCCAGTCTCCGACCTTGGGGAAATCGGCCGGTGCCTCGGTCTCGAACAAGAAACGTCCGGAGACCTCGGCCACGCGCTCGCCGCCGGCGGTGAGGACCATGTATTGTTCCCGGTTTTCGGCCGATACCCGGCCGAATTGGAGTCCGCCGGCCCGGAATTCCTCGGCCTCTTTATCGAAATGCCCATCCCATCCGAAAGGGCGAAGCCCGGCCTCGGCCGGAGGGATCTTGGATTCGGGCATAAGAAGATTAGTACCCGCGGAGGGCCGTGCTGTCAACCCTAAACCAGGCCGGCAAGGAAGCGCTCGGCCGAGACGACGTGAACGTCTGACGAATTCTCCGACCATAGGAGAACAGGTCCTCTGGCCGATAATGAGAAATACGCATCCGGCAATTCGTCTCTCTCTATGAACGCAAATCAGGCGTCTTGACATATAGCCATATCTCAAGTATGGTTATATGGATGAAAACAACTTTGAACATCAACGATTCGGTCATGGCCCTCTTGAAGCAAGAGGCGGCACGGCGCGGGTGCACCATGTCTGAGCTCATGGAATCCGCCCTCCGTCTGCTTCTGACGGCCAAGGGAGGCCCTCGCTCGATGCCGCCTTTGCCCTCGTTCAAGAGCGGCGGGGCGAGGGTCGAAATTGCCGACAGGGAAGCCCTTTACGAGGCTATGGAGGGCCGCTGATGTTCGTCGTCGACACCAATATTTTCGTGTATGCCGCCGACGAGGACTCCCCTTTCCATCCGTGCTGTCGAGGGAAGATCGAGGAATGGCGGCGCCTTGCGACACCCTGGTACTCGACCTGGGGGATCATGTACGAATTCCTCCGCGTGATCACCCACCCTCGCATATTCCACAAGCCCTGGACGGCGCCCAAGGCCTGGGATTTCGTCGAGGCGATCCTAGCCGCCCCCTCCTTCAGCCTTCTCGTGCCTCGAGAGAGGCACGCCGAGGTCGCGGCGGAAGTTCTCCGGAAATCGACGAATCTGCGCGGCAACCTTCTCTATGATGCCCAAATAGCCATTTTGATGCGGGAGCACGGGATCAAGAAGATTTATACGCGCGACACCGATTTCCACCGCTTCCCCTTCCTCGAGCCTGTCGACCCGACGGCCTAAGGAATCCTCTCATTTTCGGTCCTTGACCTGGAGCGGAATGCCCAGGTCTTTAAGGTAGAGCCGAGCGCTGACCGGATCGAGGCCCAGGAATTTCGCAAGCTTGCCGAGGCTGATCAGGCCCTCACCATAGGCGGCTAGGGCCGTTTGTCGCCTCCGCTCGAGCATATCTTTCTTAATAAAAACGACGTCCAGGGCGTCCCGGACCATGTTCCCGAGGGTTTTCCCTTCCTTCCTGGCATAGGCTTTGATCATTTTATGCTGGTTCCCCGTGAGCATGATGTTCGTCCGCTTCATGGCCCCTCCATAAAGGATAGGTTAGTTTGTCAATGGGCCCCGGCACCGGTCCTTAAGATATCGACGAGCTGTTTTGAGCAAACTCCCTGCCCGACCCCAGTCTTAATACCGGTGGGGCTTGAAAGGCGATGAGTTTAGACATACGTTAGGGATGCATGACTTCGCTATCCGGAAAGAAGATCCTGATCCTGGGCGGGACCGGGTTTCTGGGAAGCGCCCTGGCCCATCACCTTATCAATAACCTGAGACTCGACCCGTCGGTTATTCGCGTCTTTTATTTAGCGGGCACGCGCACGGACTCCCTCCGCGACCTCCCGGGCCTGGAGCTTTTCCCGGGCGATATCCTCGATGCGAAAGATGTCCGCCGGGCTTCCGAAGGCGTCGAATTCGTCTTTCACATGGCGGCGTCCACGTCGTTCGACCCGGGCCGCAAGCGCCGGCAATGGTTGGTCAATGTCGAGGGAACCCGCAATGTCCTTGAGGCTGTCCGTCAATCCCCATCGATTCGCAAATTGTGCTACACCAGCACGGTCAACACGCTGGGCGTCCCGAACCCGCCGGGAAGCATCGGGAATTTCAATAGCTCCAACCCGTACGCGAGCGATCCCCGGCTCCATTCCTTCCGCTCTTCGGATGAGATCCTGGCCTTTGCCGAGGATGTCCGCAAGGGGGGCCTCCCCCGCTGGGAAAAGAGGATCGGACTCGGCTACTTCGATTCCAAATTGGCTGCCCAGGAACTCGTGCAGTTCTATGCGGGCCGGCATGGGCTCAGCATCGTTTCAGTTCTGCCGGGGACGGCCTTCGGCCCATATGATTTTCTCATCGGCAACGGCCTCTACTTGCTCAGCATCTATCAAGGACGGATGCCGGGCGTGCTGAAGGGTGGGATTTCAACGGTCCACGTGATGGACGTGGCCGAGGGACATGTCCTGGCCATGGAATCAGGGCCTCCCGGTTCCCGCTACATCATCACGGGAAGGGCCGAAGACAATCTCCACTTCAAGGACGCGATGAGGATCATGGCCGCTGTCCTCCGGGAACGATTCCCGGGGAAAAGGATCCGGACCCCTTCACTTGTCTTTCCCACCTGGCCGACGAACGCGGCGGCTCTCTTCTCGGAAAGGATCGCCGCACTCCGTCACCGGCCCTGCCTTCTGAGCCGCGCCGCTGTCAGGGCCGGGTCTCAGCCCTTGTTTTATACATATGAAAACGCAGCCCGTGACCTGGGTTACAAGCCTAAGCGCGCGTTCCGCCGGGGGGTCGAGGAGATGGCCGAATATTTCCACGACCACGGCTTATTCGAATCCACTTGAACCCTTCCGGCCGGTAACAACTGCTACCTCCGGGTCGTTACCATGAACGGGCAGAATCACTCCGCCTGTTCCGGTCCATTCAGCCTGGTCGAGCGAGGGGGGCAGGGCTTCGAGATTGCGCTCGTCGGCCTATTTCGACAGCGTGCCGCTATCGCCGACGCGCCACTGGTTCTTAATGCTGACATAGAGGATCGTCCGGGCGATCTCCTGCTGTTTGTCGTTCTTGTACCTGACGTCGACCAGGGTCCAGTCGTCGAGGCCGGGGAAGGCCAGGTCGAGGCTCGAGACGGATGAGCGGGCGAAGTTCTTGCCGACGAAGCGCTTTAGGACGTCCGCGCTCTTGCCGTAATTGCGGATCTCGACGGGGAAGATGCCCTTGGCCGCGGCGTCGTCCTTGACGAACTGTTCGATGTAATCGCCGGGTTGGTAGGATTCGTCCATTGTCTTCCACTCATAGGCTTCCATGGGCGTGCTCCCGGACTTCGGGGACATGGCCGACTTGATGCCGAAGTAGGCCCCGAGGACGACGAGGTCGAAGACGAGGAAGATGAAGATGAACTTGACCGTCTTATTCATTATTTAGGTTCCTCCGTGAGAAGCGGCGACTGGGCGTCGGGCGGCTCTTCGGGGCTCGGCTCCGCCTCTCCGCGGCGGCGCGCTTCGAGGATAGCGGCGGCCTCGCGGGCCAGGAGCCGGTAGCGGTCGGACGGGATGACCTTGCCGCGGGGACGGGCGGGCGCGCTAGTACCTCCGGCGCCTCCCGCTCCTTCTTCGCCCGGGAACAAGGGCTCGGCCCCGGCCTTGGCGCCCTTCGCTCCCTTAGCGGCTCCTGCTCCCCCGGCGGGAGGCGCGACGCGCACCTTCTTTGCTTCCCCCGCTCCCGCGACGTTGCCGAAGAGCTCGCGCTCGACGGGCTCCGGGTCGAGCTTGAAGTATTCCTCGAAGAGCTCGCGGCGGATGAGGAACTCGTTTCGGAGCGTTCGGAGCATGGCCTGGGTGCTGACGCCGAAATAGCGCTTGAGGTAGAGGACGTCCTCGAAGCGGACGCGGCGGGGCCGGATCTCGCGCTCGACGATGTCCCGGACGCGCGCCGGCGGCAGGAGGAAACGGGCGGCGAACGCCTGGGCGAACTGCTCGCGCGGCGGGTAGAGGGAGACGTACTCGTCGATGAAGACGTCGGGGGGATCAACGACGGGGCTGTCGTTTCGGTCCTTGAGGTAGTGGCCGTATTCATGGGCGGCGGTGAGGGTCTGGCGGCCGGGCGAGTCGGCGGAGTTGACGAGGGCGAAGGCGGCGCCCTTGTCCTCGAGGTAGATGAAGGCCCCCGAGACGCGGGAGTCCTCGGGGAACGGCAGGCGGAGGACGCGCAGGCCGTTGTGCTCGACGACGGCGAAGACGTCCCGGATAGGGCCGGTGCCGAGGCCGAGGCGGCGGCGCTCGTCGTCGGCCAGGCGCTCGGGCGAGGAGTGGGTGTAGAGCGGGGCGAGCTCCAGGCGGCGGCCGGTGATCTCCTCGAGCTCGAGGTAGCGCTCGCAGTAGCGGCGGAAGCGGCCGAGCTCGGCGCGGTCGGCGTCGGTCAGGGCATCGCCGCGGAGGAGCATCGTGAAGGGGGGTTCCCGGTGCTCGAAGAAGTAGGAGACGTCCTTTTTGAGGAAGGCCGAGACCTTCTCGAGAGTGCTGAAGGACGGCGTGCGCTTGCCCGCCTCGAGGAGGGAGATGTACTCGGACGAAAGGCCGATGGCCCGGGCGAAGGCGCCCTGGTTCATGCCCGTCTCTTCGCGGGCCTTACGGAGACGTGAGCCGATGAGTGTCCGCATCGTCGCGCACCCCCTGAAGCGTTGAGATGGAAAGATTAACGCGATGTTAGCGCGGTGTCAAGGGGAAGGGGTCAGGTCTCAACTTTCAACTTTTCGGTCAACCGAAAAGTTGAAAGTTGAGACCTGACCCCTCAGTCGTCCTCGTCGACATCATGCCGAATGACGCGGCCTTTGACGTTGTCGATACGGACGTCGCCTGAGCCCGCGTCCTCGATGAGGACGTCAACGCCAACGCCGTCGATCGTGATGTCGCCGGAGCCGTCGTCCACGTTGACGCTGCCGCCGACCTTGAGGACCTCGATATCGCCCGATCCATCATCAATGGCAAGGTCGCCCGTCAGGTCGCGGACGTCGATGTCCCCTGAGTTGTCGTCGATCTCGAGACGGCCACCGAGGCGCACCACCCGGATATCGCCCGAACCGTCATCGATGAAGACGTCCGCGGCGACGTCCTCGACGACCATGTCACCGGAGCCGTCGTCGATCTCGAGGGCCAGGCTCCTAGGAACGCGGACCGCCAGGTCGATCCAGGCGCCGGCGGAGAAGAAGATGCCCCAGCGCCCTTCGGTGGTGGCTTCGAGGACGGCCCGGTCTCCCCTCTTCTCGAGGAGGAGCTTGATGTGGTCCTTGAGAAAATCGTCCATCTTGGACTGGTCGACACCCTCCGCATGGATCACCGCCCGGACCTCGATGCGGTCTAGCCCATCGGCGCCGGCCACATCGAGCCGGCCTGCCCCGCAGTCGATGCGGAAGGCCTTCAGACCGTCGGCCGGAAGCGTGAGGATCTTTTCGGTCTCGAACGTGAACCCCGCCGATACCAGCAGGATAAGCATCATGACCAGGGTGATTAGAAGAATATAGATCTTTTTCATGGGCACCTCCTTATATGTATTGACGCAGGCAGGAGGGAAAAGGTTCCCTGGAGGGGTCCGGTCTCAACATTAAAAATTTAGGTTGTACGAAAAGTTGAAAGTTGAGACCTGACCCCTCTTTATGTTATATTTCCGGACGGGGACCAACCATGACCGCTGAAAAACAAATCTCCGAGGTCTTCGAGGGCGCGACCAAGGCTTTCTTCAACATCCTCCTCAACCAGGTCCAGGACGGGGTTTATTGCCTCGACAGGGACCGCCGGGTCGTGTTCTGGGGCAACGGGGCTGAAATGACGACTGGGTTCGAGCGGGCCGAGGTCATGGGCAAGCAATGCCCGGAGGACATCACGCTCCTCGTCGACCACGAAGACAAGCCCGTCGATCCCGAGAAGTGCCCGATCGTCTCCACTCTCAGGGACGGGACCATCCGCTCGGCCGAGCTCTATCTCCGGCATAAGGATGGTTATCGCCTGCCCGTTTCTCTCAGGGTCATCCCGGTCATCCGGGAGGACGGCGAGATCATCGGCGCGGCCGAGGTCTTCACGAACATGTCGCCCAAGGTGACCATCCCGATGAACGTCACCGACCTCGAGCACCAGGGGCTCATCGACACCGAGACGGGGATCCCCGGCCGGAGGTTCCTCGACTTGCATCTGGCCGCCCGGCTCGACGAATTCCAGAGGTTCGGCCTCCCCTTCGGCCTGGTCTACGCCGACGTGGACAACTACGGCAAGATCCTCGAGCGGTACGGGCGGTTCAACGCGGCCAAGGTCCTCCGGATGATCGCCCGAACGTTCCATAAGAACATCCGCTATTTTGACATCGTCGGCCGGTGGGACGCCGAGGAGTTCCTCCTCCTCTTCCTCAACATCGACGAGAGCCGCCTCGACATCGTGGCCAACAAGCTCCGGCTCCTCGTCGCCGAGTCCTACATCTCGGTGGAGACCGGGACGCTCGGCGCGACCGTTTCGATGGGCGCCTGCCTCGTCCAGCGGTACGATTCGGTCGAGGGCCTCGCCAAGCGCTCCGAACAGCTCATGATGCACTCCAAGTGGCGCGGCCGCAACAAGGTCAGTATGAGCTTCGTGACCAACGAAGAACGTTAGTCTCGGCGCGCCAGCGACGCGTCAGGCCCCGGTGCCCCGGACTCCAGGCTGCGTTTTTCTTAAAGCCTCCGGCTTCAGCCTGAGCCACTCTTCAGACGCAGGCTAAAGCCTGCGGCTACAAATCTCATCGTTCATCTCGCGCTTTGATAAACGCTCCCCCCGTCCTCGTAGGGGCGAGGACAGGGGGAGACTTCGATAGGAGGGGTTAAAAAGAGGCCGTTTTTATATCGTTGCCGTTGAATTCGGCGCCGAAGGCGACCTGGTTGTCGCCGCCGGCCAGTTTCATGCGGACCTCGGTCCCGGGGACGTCCCAACGGGCCAGGAACTCGAGCTGGCCGTTGCTCACGGCCGTGCCCCAGAGCCCTTCCTGGCTCTTGAGGGACGGGTCCTGCCAGACGACCTGGTCGGCTACCGGCGCGCCCATCTTCGAGCTGGCGAAATCCTTGAGCTTCAAGTAATCTTCGATGTACCGGTTCTTGTCGGCGAAGTTCTCAAGCAGTCTGAGCCGTGTGACGGCGAGGCGCTCGTCGTCGAATACGTATTCGACGAGGCATCGCCGGCCCATGATCCGCCGCTTGTAGGTGACGATCTCAACGCCCTCAATCTTCTCCTGCCCCGTGGGCCGGCCCTCGGCCTCCAGGACCGCTTCCTTGGCCGAGCCCCAGTCCAGGACGGGCCGGTAGGCGTCGTTGAAATCCAAGGCCTCCGGCCGGGCGACCTCGTCCTCGGAGCTGATCTGGATGATCTTGAGGTCCGGATAGAGCTTCCGGACCATGTCGTCGGTTATGTAGCCGGAACGCATCTTCCCCGTCAGCGGGGAGGTGAAGTAGACGTAGAACCAGTTGGTGCGCGACTTGATGGCGCTCGCGAGCGTCATGGTCGCCCCGCGGGCCAGGGTCTCGATGATCGGACTCAGCGCGTCGGCGTTCAAGTGGATGTCGGCCCTGGCCGTGACGACCTGGAGCTTCTTGGCCTGCGAGGCCTGCGGCAGAGCAAGGAGCAGGAAAGCTGCGACGATGGCGATTCTTGTCTGCCCCACGTGATGATGCCTCATTTTGGTCCCTCCGTATCTTACTTGCGCTCACAATATGATGCCTGGGGATCGGCTTGACAATGCCCTTTAGGGGTGAATTAAGGGGGGATAGAGGTCACCTTGATGGGTCAGGTCAGCAAGCCGTGACCCCTCCGGTTTGAAAAATTCTCTTGACATGTCCATTTCTTTTGCTTAATATATCGATTGACGATATAGCGACTAACACTATAGCGGAAAACGATATGAAAGGAGGCGTCATGATCGACTTCGAGTCCAAGGCCAGGGCGGCCTTGCCGCTGACCGAGGCGGGGTTCTATGTCCTGGTTTCCCTGGTCGAGCCGCGGCACGGCTACGGGATCATGCAAAACGTATCGTCCATAACCGGCAACCGGGCCAGCCTCGGCCCCGGAACTCTTTACGGCGCCCTGACCAACATGGTCAAGTCGGAGTGGATCGCACGGACGGGAGAGCAGGAATCGGAGGGTGAGCGCCGCAAGGTTTACGCCTTGACCGAACTCGGAAGAAGAGTCCTGATCCTGGAGACGGAACGACTCGCCGCCTTGGCCGGGATCGGGCGGCGCGTCCTGGGCTTTATTGCCGAAAAATGACAGGAGAATTCAGATGAGCGAAAAAACGTCGAAAACGGTTTTCCATTTCTTTTTGACCTGGAACGACGCCAGGGAGGAACGCTGGTTCGAAGCGATGGCCGGCCGGGGCTGGCATCTGGCCGCGGTCAAAGCGGGAATGTTCTTCCGCTTCGAAAAAGGCGAACCACGGGACATGGCCTATCGACTCGATTATTCCGGCGGCCGGAAGACCGACCGAGGGGAATATCTGGGGATCTTCAAAGCGGCCGGTTGGGAGCACGTCGCGGCCTGGTCCCATTGGGAATATTTCCGCACGCCGAAAGGAACCGGGCCGTCACCCGAAATATTTACAGACCGGGCTTCGAGGGTCTCGAAGCATCAGCGGGTCATGGCTTTTCTGCTCTTTTTCTTCTTCTTCGGGATCTGGAACACCGGAAATCTCCTCCGGAGCCGGGCGCGTTTCGGCTGGCTGTGGGAAGTGACCATCCTTTCCCAACTGCTGGTCGTCGTTCTATTGGGCTACGGCGTCCTTCGACTCGCCCTCGTCATTCGGAAAATCAAACAGGACCCACCCCGTTGAAAAAAGTTTGATCGACGGGTTTCGACCGGACGATATCCATGTTGGGTTTTCTGCCGGGTTTTCCGGGAAAAAACCGGAGGCTGGACGCGCAGCCAAAAAACGGCTAACGCGCTGATTCAGCAAGTTTTTATGAGGGGAATTTGGTGGAGCCGGCGAGAGGGATCGAACCTCCGACCTGCTGATTACCGATGAGGCTTCTATATGGGGAAAACAAGCGCACGGTGTCAACTTTTTGTCGTGAGTTTGCCGCCGTACCAGCTAATGCCCTGGCAGTGAGAGGCTTCCTTTTTGCGGATTAGCTTCAAGCCGCTGTGCCGGTTGCGTCAGGCAATCAGCAACATGCAGCTATCCGGATCACAGTCCAGCACGGTCCCAACCTGGCGGGTGGCGATGTCAAACACCGAAATAAGCGGCTAAACCTCAGCACCGCTTTGGCCGCCCTTTCAGGTCGGAGGACAATCATCGCCGGGGCCCTACGTCAACGGCCCGCGCAGGGGAGGCTTAAGGGATCTATCGCCCGACGCGGATGAACAAGCCGAATTGGCCGACGAGCCGGCCATCCACGGTGGCCTTGACCGCAAGTAGGTAGAGGCCTGGACGGGCCGACGCCGTTGCGGCGAACAACATCGCCTTGGGGTCAAGCCTGTCCTGCCCGACCGTCAATCCCGTAGCGCTGAAATTGACGTTTGAGGCGTCGCCGGCCTCGTCGACAAAGATGACCTCGTTCGCGGCCCCGATTTTAAGCCGACTGAGCGCCCCACGTTCCGTGGGCAGTTTATTGCAGAAGATGCTCCCGAGCTCTTTGCAGGGGTCGAAAGCCCGCGGCAGGCCTTCCCTCAAGTCGAGCAGGCCCGAGCTGTCAAGAAGATCAACTTCCTTGAACACCTCGACTTCCCGGCCTCGGGCCCTGGCCCGGCGCATCGAGTCCGCCATTCTCTTCGAAATGACCTGGAGCTCGACTTCGCCCTTTACAAGCTCAAACCGTCTGCCGTCCCGAAATTCATAATCGATCGCGATCGGGAACGTATAGGCGTTGACGGGAGCCGCGAGGTCGCAGTCGATGCGTAAGATCGGATGAACGGGATCGTCCCCCTCGAGCCGGACCCGGAGCCCGGCCTCCGCGAGAGTCAATGTCGCCCGGGGCTCAGGGTTGACGCGCTCCAGGCTTTCAAAGGTCTTGACGATATAGCGGCCGCACGCGCCGTCCAGGATGAGAAGATCGTCCCGAAGGGCCTCGGTAATTTTCAGATCGACACGGATCCCGTCCCCTTGGGCGATTGGCCAGCGATAAGAATAAGGGTCCGAGTTCATAAAGGCCTGGAGGCGGTCGACGTGCCAGCCTGGATCCACGATCCCGCCCTTAAAAAGAAAAGAGTGGGGGGCGTCCGATTCGTAATTGGCAAGGAGGTAGGGAGGAGTCGAAGACGCATAAGCGACTGTCTCCGGCGTCCTGTCCAGCCTGTCCCCCGCAGGCGTCCGGCCGCTCCAATGGGGCAGATAATCCGTGGCATCGATACGCAGAAGCTTCTCCACGCCACGCAGGCTCGTCTCGCAGTCCGGCACGAATTCTGCCTCGTAGACATTGTCGTCAAGCCCGGGTCTGACCAGCGGTCTCAGGGGGATGACTCGGCCCTCGATTTCGACGGTGCCGTTTTCGATCTTCCGGTGCTTTCCGTCGTGGGTTAGTGGTCCGAATTTCGCCTGGAGCCGGGCCGGAACGCCATGATAGAGGGGCCGGTTATCGCCCGTCTCCCTGGCCCGCCCCGCCAGCCGTCCGGACAGCCCGGGGGCAACGGGTTCGTCCACGTAATATACATGGAACCGGTCCAACCCCGCCTGACGAATGGTCAGGTCCTTGACGTAGGGAGGCGGGTTGACGATCTCGTAGAAATGCCGGATAAACCCGGCCCCAGAACGGATGGCATGAACGCCGATCTCATCCATCAGCGTGAGATAGCGGTCGTCCGGCCGAGCCGGGCCCTGGATGTCGGGATTGCAGGCGGGGATGGGAGGGATGGGAGGCAAGAGCCAGAGCGTCCCGCATCCCAGGGCGTTCTCAGCGTCATAATCGGACCCGAAACCGCGCTCCCTGACAATGGAACCGGCGAAGTCTCCTGTGCCGTGGAAGAAGGCCTCATAGTCGGACTCGATGATAGGCTCGCCGCCCTCAATACGGCCGCTGATCCTCGTTGGATTCCAAAAGACTTCGACAAATTTTTCAAAGCCCATCTCTTCCGGATCCACCGTCGCCAAACACGTGGTCATGGCGACGGCGGCGGCCACGGGGCCACAGATATAGCTGATAGGACCGCAGGCCGCCGCGGCAACAAGCCCGATCTCCGCCGCCAGGATAAAACAGTATCCCATTTTCGTGACGAAGACCTCATACTCGTTGAAGCCGCTTCCGGGATGTGGGACCAGTTTTTCATGGTCCGGGTCCGCGCAGTCGTGGAGAAGATGGAGGATATGGCCGAGGATCACGTAGGCGGCCTTTTGGCCGGTCAAGGTCTGTTTCCCATACTCTTTGATGGCGTTGGGGAAGCTCATCTGGTTTCCATAAGCACCCATCCCCCAATCCCGCGCGCTGTAAATCACGTCGGGGTAAGGAGAGAAGAAAATAAAGAACCATCTGAATCCCACGCCGCTCGGTCCTGATCCGTAGTGGTGGTAGGATGGCTCGAATCCGATCTGGAGAGGGTATTCTGCAGGAAGCCAATTCCTGTAGAACTCGGGCCTGGTCATCGAATCCTCGTAGCCAGCTCCGATGACTGCCGGGTGATAATCGGTACGCGGCCTCGAGTCGCTATAGACCCCGGAATCGAGTCCGCGGTCGACGATCCCAAGACCCTCGTAAGTATCAGCATACTTTCTGACAAGGGCGTCGGTGGACTTCACAAACTCAAGCGATCTGTAAGCGAGGGCGATATGCGTAGGCGCGTTCCAGCCGCCGATGTTGGACAAACGAAAAAAGAGCATAGCGATAGGCACGCCCGGGCCGATGGCCGTAAGGGCCTCCTGGGGCATGGCGGGGAGCGGGACCGCGGCCGGCTGGAAGGAGACGTCGAGCCGGGACACGTTTCCGTTGCTCGTCGTCCCTACACGAAGTTTCTTGACTTGGAGATCGGTCCGGGAAATCCAGATCACCGTTTCAACCTTCATCCCGGTGCTGGCATTTATCAAACGCCTGATCATGTCCTCTTTTCGGCGGTCCTTCCACTCCTTGAGGATCGACCGATAGAAAAGTTCCGGATTGTCCCGTGCCGGGATATTCTCGAGCCGGACTTCGGCTTTCCAGAGCCCCTGGTCTTCGGAGACCGAGACGATTTTCCCCTGACGAAGACACTCGATGGCCGCCTGCTTATAGTCATAGGGTTTTTCAGGAACCTGGATCCGGAGCCACTCCCGGGACACGCTGTGCCGGCCGTATCCCTTGCCGTTGAGGAAGAAAAATTCTGTGGGTGGCAGATTTTGACGCAGGAGGCGGACTTGGAGATGGATGGACCTTCCTAGTTCGTCCATTTCCCCTTCCTCAACGAGTCCGGGCGGATCCTGTTCGATCTTAAGGTGGTACCGGGACAGGCGCGCCGTGGCTTCAATGACTCGGTCAATGGGAATTTTAGTGGCTTGCGGGCCGGAAGAGGACACTTCTGTCGAGGGGACTCCGGCCGTAACGGGAACCATCGGCTTCTTTTCACGGACGGCAATATCCGGGGAAACCGCCGCGGGAGCGGGCACGGTCCCCGTAGGGACAAGTTTCGCCGAGGCCCAGACCGCCCAATCCTGGCCGGATGACTTTCCGGCCCTGACCCGCATGATGAGGAAGCCGGAATGGCCTGCCAGCTGTTCCAGACCGACCCGAAGGGATTCCAAGCTTTTGGAGTAAGATTTCTTCAAGTTTTTGAGCAGGAAGTCCTTCTGGCCTTCTTCCCAGGCGACTTCGAAAACCACTCCGTCCGATCCGTCCGCCCCATCGAGGAAGCCAACGATGGCCTCGAACGTCGTCCCCGGGAGGATCGTCAATCTGTATCGGCCTTCAATCCAACCGTTAGGAACCCACCGAGGATGGGTCTGGAGAACGTCGGAATATTTCTGCCCGTCTTCAAGCCTTCCGGAAAGAACCCGGACAAGACCCTTGGGATCCCCCTGCCTCCCCGGAACGGCAAGAGACTCCCCCCGGTCGTTCGTCCACTTGGCCTTATTGGCCGTCTGGATAAGATCGATGGTCGCCGGCCACAGCCTTAAAGAGGCCGCGGAAATGAAACCGACAAGAAAGACTCCGAAGAGCGCGAATAAACGTCCGTGTGGATTTCTCATGAATTCACCCCCTAGGAAGTCAAGTCGATATTCTTCACTGCCGCTTCCTCTGGATGAGCGTCCAGGTGCCGATTGTACATCGTCAAGCGCTTTCGGACTCACGTGCTGATGGCTTAAGCTACGGTAACCCGCCCCCGCTCAATGTACCACCTTTGAAATGGGGTTTTCAAGCATTGAACCTGCCCCCTGGTTTGGCTTATTTTGGGATAAGGTCCGTTTCCAGGATAAGGGCTTGATTCCGGAAGGCTATATGGAGGGAATTTGCTGGAGCCGGCGAGAGGGATCGAACCTCCGACCTGCTGATGACGAACCAACTGCGCTAGTCGGCTAACAGACTGATAAAACGGGGAGTTCTATAGGTTGAGCTTCCGCGTGTGCTCGGATTGTGCTCAGAAATACGTCATCAAATCCTGGCCTGCACAAATTTCTGCCATATCACATGTTATATGCCAATCTCTTCAATCATCTTGACCTTGCGAAAACCACCTGACCGTTCTTGATAACCATATACGGGGACTCGAAATTTCCAATGTCTTCAAGTGGATTCTTGTCAAGAATAACCAGGTTTGCCAGCATTCCGGGAGAAACCGAGCCGTACCTATCCTCCACGCCCAACCATTGCGCCGGATAAACGGTCGCACCTCTTATGATCTCCAGTTCCGATAGCCCGCGATCCCTTAGCAATTTCATCTCGGCAAATAGGAGCGAAGGACTGGGGCCGTCATGGCCGACGAGGATCTTAACCTTGTTCTTTATGAATTCCTTGGTGAAGATGTCTTCCGGGCCATATATACAGAGGGTAGGACAGAAGTAGACATCGTTTTCGATTACCTTATCGATCAGGAGCTGAAGTTTCTCCATCGAAATCGATTCAACACCAAGCTCAATGACTTTATCTATGAATGATTCTCGCGTGGCCTCATCAGCATTTTCTGCCATGAGCTGATCGTGCTTCTTTCTGAGTTCGTCTTTCAGCACAACAGGCCAGGGAGCGACACCATGCTCGATGCTCCCGACACCTAAGTCAATGGCCGTATCCATAGGGATTTCATGAAAAAGATACCGCCCCGGATCATGGACCACTCTAAGCCCAAGTTTCTTCGCGACGACCAGGATGTGCTTGTAGACATCCAAGTCCATTCTGCCATACGTTTTGACCAGGCATGCGCCCTTCCCGGCGAATTCCAAAAGGACCCTGCCCGCATCTTCTTTCGTGCTTAGGCTCACCTGCAATCCCGGAAGGATCTTATTTTGACGTGTATAAAAAAGAGGCGGTTTTTCAAGCATGGAGCCGGAATAGAACATCTTCGGCCCCAGGATTTCGCCGCTTGAAATTCTTTTGTCCATATGGCTGAGAACGTCGATGGGGCCGCCTAAATCGCGGACCTGCGTGATACCGTTAAATACGAAAGCCCGGAGTTCCCCGATCATCTTTTCTTCTTCTAATGTCGTTAAAAAGGCAAGATGTGTATGGCATTCAAAAAGCCCGGGGAATGCGAATTTTCCACTCAGGTCTATTCTTTGTACACCTTTTTCAGACGCGTCCATACTCCCCACGGCTTTGATTTGCGTTCCCTCAATCAAGATGTCTTGCTCAAGCGTCAAAACCCCTCGGGATACGTCGAAAACATGAACGTTTGAGAGAACAATATGACTGTCCTCAGAAATCATGACCCCGCGCTTTATTTCCGGATCGATCGCACCCGAGGGAAGACTCACTCCGATGAGGAGAAAGACAATGAGAAGTCTAATGTTTATCCGCAAAGGCCACTCCTCTCCAAAGTCCCTTGCCTTAACCTTATCAACGATATCATTCTTAGAAATATATGGTCCGTCGGGAACCCTTTATGGCTGAATATCAGGCGAAAACATGGCGTGCTTAAGAGGATTCGAACCTCCGACCCCTGGATCTTCCCTGCCCCCCCGCGGGTGGTGTCCCCCCCGACCCTGCGCCCGCGGGAGTTTGCTCCCGCGCAGCATGCCAAAACAACAACGCCGATCCGACAAACAGCGCGACGAAGATCCCGTTCAGCCCCAGGATCTCGGACACGGAGCTAATGGGGGCCCGGTGCTTGCCTGCAATCAGCGCGATCACGGCGACCAACGCCTGAGCGAGCGCCGTCGCGAACAACGCGCGTGCCATTCCACGTGGCTGGAAGCGCGCGATGACGGCACCGATGATTCCGACGGCGAGCACGCCGATGTACATCAGGTCGACGGGGTCGCCCTCAACTCCGAGGACGCCAACGGCAAGGATCAACCAGACGAGAATGAATGCTGCCGCTAGCGCAACACCAACCGCGGATCGGTACGCAACATTGTCCCCCTTCCTCGCTACAAGCTCATACATGAGACCGGTGCCGACCAGGAGGGCGGCGGCGACAGCGAAATCGGCCAAGTCCCAGACCACTTCATCGGTAATCTGCATCGCCAACAAGGGCAGCAGCAAAATGAACGCTGTCGCGAGCACAATGCGGATAATGTTTTTGTTTTGCATCATGATAAATTTGATGTTCTCTCTACTAATTCCCGCGGATGTCTCGATAAACACCCAAAGAACGAGCCCGAATAATCCACTTTCTGCATCTCTGCGCTCGCTCAGAGACATCTTCTCCAGAATGGAGAACAGCAACATTCCCTGCCAAGAATAAAGTAATCCATAAAGAGATTTTTGTTCTGGATGTCATGAGTCGTTTCCACTACACGACGGATTGGCAAAATGTAACACCGAAAGAGGGACCGGTCAAGGAGAGGTTGATATGCCCGCAAGGTCTCGGACCTCACGGTGTACGGTTTCGGTATCATGTACTTGCGGGCGATCTATTACGCTACGCCGGCCCGGGCGGGGTGAACGGGTGGTCGGGGTCCTGGAACCGGGCCGGGCATGGTCCGCCTCCCCCCTCCCCCCGCATGATGGGCAGACTCCTCCCCGCGTAACAACGGTGTAACAGATTGTACCTAAAAGCGCCTAATCCGGCGTAATGGAGCTTCAAGGAAACCGCTGAGCCAAGCCTCTAATAAATCTAGCCAGTTTCGATTATAAGGAGAAAGCCCGTCCCTGTCCTTTGAGAGCTTTTCGCTTCTTTGAACTTGAGCTTCCCATACAACTCGATCCCTTCCATGTACTGCAAGTAAGCTTCAGGTGATGTCGATGGTCTTCTCGAGAAAATGATAATGGTCCACGAGGATCCAGTGGACGAACTCCAGCAGGAGCCAGCCGCCGCCGATGAACGCGGCCAAGGTCTCGATGATCCGGCGCTTTCGGAGCTTCTGGAGGAAAGCCCCCAGGGAAGACTTCCCCTTATCTCCGGAAGGAGCCGTCCCCCCGTTCGAAGGGCTCATCGTCTCTCCTGCATTTGAATCCCCGTCTGACTGGCCTAAGGTTCGCAATAAGCAAGGGGCCAGTCAATGGGAGGCCCGTATGGCGCGCCCGGTATCAGGCATTCCCGGGGAGCCAATCTCCCGCTAATTCGCCCTCGGGCGTCCCGCAGCGTCGGCGAGCTCGAGCGGGGCGGTGCCTATTTCAAACTGCCGGACCGCAATCCTTCGACGATCCGCAGGAGCCACGAGTCGGGCCCAATCCAATCGAGCAACGAATATTTGGCCTTATAGGCCTTGAGTACGTCATCGCGGACCATGTCCTCGGCGCTCTTCCCGGCCTCATAGTATTTTCTGACGACCGCGATCATCCCGGCCAGGTCGTCCCTGTACTTCCTGAGGCCATCTCCCGTCAGTTCCTTGCCGTGGCCGCTCACGAACATCGTCCCGGCCGGGAAGATGTTGATGACTTTATCAAGAAAATCCATGTACCCCGCGACATTTTGGACAGCGGGACAGCTCTCGGAGAGCAACAGGTCGCCCATACAGAGGACTTTCGACTTCGGGGAATAGATGAGCAGATCATCTTGGGAATGGAGACCGGGATTGGGGATGATCTGGATGTCCTGGCCGTTGAAGCGTATCGAGTATGGAGCGGCGAGTTCCTGCCCCGCCTGGCCGCGGAGGGGTCGGTCACTTCTTAAGATCAGGCCTTTAAAATCCGGATTCTCGAGGCTCTTAAGATTGATCACCTTGGTGTCCGCAAGACCGATCCCGTTCCCATCGACGTGGTCTCCATGCAGATGAGTGTTGATGATGTATCTGACCTCGCCCTTGGCCAGGCCGCCAAACGTTTTCCTGAGAGCGTTGACGGCGTGCTTGCTGAACCCGGTATCGACGAGCAATATCCCGTCCGGACCGGAGAAGGCAACGATGTTGTTCCTCATCCCCCATGGGTAAGCGACGCGGTGGACATTCCCCGCAAGGCGGTAGGTCTTGAACTCCGGCGCGGTGGAGGTGGCGCCCCTGGATTTCAGGTAGTCGATGAGGGCGGCGTTTTCCGTGTCCAGCGCCAGGTCCAACGGTCTTCCTAAGTATTCCGAGACGAAGTTGACGTCCGCGCCTTTCTCTACAAGGAGGCGGACGATCGCCAGAGGGGCGTTCCTCACGCAGGCGACGTCCAGCGGTGTCATATGGAAATTTGACGTTTCGTTGACGTTCGCCCTTTTCGAGATCAGGTATTCGGCGATCTCGAGCCGGCCAAACGATACGGCGGCGAAAAGGATGGTCTGCCCTCCCGCGTCCTTGGCGTTCACGATACCGGGGTCTTTCTCAACCAGGGCCTTGACCTTGGCCAGGTCCCCCGCCTTTACCGCGTCGAACATCTCCTGGGCGGTAAGCGTGGCCAAAATTGCCGCTAGCAAGCAGAACAGAAACACCGGGATCTTCAGGCTTCTCATGAGGATTTGCCTCCTTTCCTTCCTATCTTCCGCCCTCGCGCGAGAGGATTCGAACCTCCTGAACCAAATCTCTTTCAGAACCGCCCTCTATATAGCCTTCTCCCAGATGATCTTATCATATGGCACAACCGGATATGCGCAGGGCCGGGTCGACCTATCGAATTCGTCGCGGAAATCCTTTCCTATGGCGTCGAAAGCACCGGTCACATTATCAAGGAACTCCTTGATGAGGATGTACGTTCCCTTATCGGGCAAGGACCCATCCGGCGGCGCGGGAAGCCCCTCGTAAACATAGACCTTCCCTCCCCGGAAATCGAATTCCTCGATCCTGTCGGTCACGTCCACCCGGCGATAGCCGCGTTCCCTCGTGTCGAACTTGGCCAATTCCTCATCGGTGACTCTATACAAAATGCAGTTGATCCGGCCCCTTTTCTTGGGATAGATATTTAGTTCCGCAGCTCCGATGATAGGAACGCGTTCCGTATCGCGCAGGATATACGCATCGATCTTATTAGCGACCCAAGGGCGAACGCATGTCCATGTCCTCTCATAACCCATCAAATGGACCGGGTGGATCGGCCCTTCATATTTATGCCCCAACGTCTGCTCCATGCTCTTCAACGAGACCAGGGAGCCGTAGGCGACCATCCCCGCCGAACCTTCTGGAATTTCCATAGTGCTTTTTCCCTTCGCTCCAAAACCGGATGTGGAGGATAAGAATAAAATCAGAATGGAAAGCAATATGCCTAAAGACGACGCGGATAAAGAATCACTTTTTTTCATAGAACCACCCCCTTCGGGCTCGAAACCTATGCCCCCCATCACGGCTTTATGCTATTCGCATCCGCCGGCACGTGTCAATGACGCAAATTCCGAACGGCCGCTGAGCTTAATTGGTGGGCTAGATGAGGAGGCAGACTCTTCCCCGTGTCACGCCGGAGTCACAGATTTTGCTAAAACTCGCCCACTTCGGACTAATGATGCCTAAAGAAAAACGAAACGGAAAACGGGAATTATCAGGAGAAAAACTAGATAACAGGAGGCGGGGCCGACGAGACTCGAACTCGCGACTGAGGCTCCGCACCAAATCGAGGTCACATTATGTCAGGACCATTATTTAGGGATGAGGTCCCATGCCTGAAAATCTCACTTCAGGGATGGGAGATTGAGCGGGGGGCAGGTCATCCTTGACACGAAAATCAGATTAGGCTAACGTTATCTTTTGTTACACCTCTGCAATTCATGCGTTTCTTCCAGGGGATGATTTTTTTTCCGGGATCGGAAGCCACGCGTAACGCAGCCGGTTCGAGCGTGTGAATTTCAGCGGGAGATCGAGGGTTTGGAGGTTTTGACCATGAACCAAACGGATAAACCGATCGCCAATCCCATCGTTGTGCTCCGGGAGGAGTTTGACGACTGGGCCGTGCTCTATAACCCCGATACGGCTTATGCCGCGGGAACCAATCCTGTCGGTGTCGCCGTATGGAAGCTCATGGACGGCAAGAGAAGCGTCGAGGATATCGCGCTGGAGATCAAGGAAAGCTTTGAAGACGTTCCGGACGCCGCCCTCAATGAGATCGTCGCTTTCGTCGGCACTCTTGCCGAAAACGGGTTTGTGGGTCTGGAACTGGAGCGCCAATAGCGGATGTCCGAAGACCTCAACGACAAGATCAAGCCGACGGCGTCGACGGTCATGAGCACGCCGCGCCGGTTGGACATCGAGATCACCGCGCGCTGCAATCTGCGCTGCCGCTACTGCTATTTCTTCAACAACCCGGCGGTAGAGTATCGGGACCTTCACGCGGGCGAGTGGCTGAGGTTCTTCGACGAACTGGGGTCGCTCGGCGTGATGGACGTCACCCTGGCGGGCGGCGAACCGTTCATTCGTGAAGATCTGCCCACCCTGCTCGAAGGCCTTGTCCGCAATCGGATGCGTTTCACCCTGCTCTCGAACGGATCGCTCATCGACGACGGGATTGCGGCCTTCATCGCCCGCACACGCCGATGCGATTGCGTCCAGATCTCGGTCGACGGCTCCTGCGCGGCAATTCACGATATCTGTCGCGGGCCCGGCGCTTTCGACAAGGCGGTGCGCGGCATTCGGACCCTGTTGCGCTTTAAAGTGAACGTGGCGGTGCGCGTCACCATTCATCGGCACAACGTGCATGATCTGGAGGCCATCGCTCGCTTTCTCCTGGATGAGCTGGGCCTGCCGGGTTTCGGCACCAACTCCGCCGGATACCTGGGCACGTGCCGCCTGAACGCGGATGATGTCATGATGACCGTCGCGGAGCGTCAGCTGGCCATGACGACACTCCTGCGCCTGGCGGAGAAGTATCCCGACCGCATCTCGGCAAGCGCCGGCCCTCTCTCTGAAGGGCGCGGGTGGCGCCGGATGGAGAAGGCTCGGGCCCAGGGCACGCCGGCTTTTCCCAATCGGGGTCGCCTGACCGCCTGCGGCTGCCCGAGCAACAAGATCTCCGTGCGCGCCGACGGCACGATCGTTCCCTGCACCATGTTAGGTCATATCGCATTGGGGCGCATCAACCGTGATTCCCTGGCGGAAATATGGCGGAACAGTCCGGCTCTGAACCGACTCCGCAATCGGCAAACGATCCCTCTTGCCGGGTTCGAGTTCTGCGCCGGCTGTCCTTACATGCCCTACTGCACGGGCAACTGTCCGGGGCTGGCCTATACCATCACCGGCCAGGTCGATCATCCCAGCCCGGATGCGTGTTTGCGACGATTCCTCGGGGAGGGGGGGACGATTCCATGAGCTTGACGAGCGGCATGGATCGGCCGAAGACGGGACCGGCCGGGATCCCTCCGCTCAGAACGCTGTATTTCTATCTGACCGAAGGGTGCAATCTCGCCTGCCGCCATTGTTGGATGGGACCCCGGTTCGACGCCACGGGCAACCTCTATCCCTCATTGCCCGTCGAGCTGTTCGAAACGGCCATCCGCGAGGCCAAGCCTTTGGGTCTGAGCGGCGTCAAGCTGACCGGCGGCGAACCGTTGTTCCATCCCCAATTCACGGGCTTGCTGGAGATCGTCCGGCGTGAAGAGTTGAGTCTGACGATCGAGACCAACGGCCTGCTGTGCACGCCGGAGGTCGCCGCTGACATCGCCAAGTCTCCCAACCGATCCGTAGCCGTCAGCATCGACGGCGCCGATGCCGCGACCCACGAATGGGTGCGCGGGGTCACAGGCGCCTTTGAAGCGGCCCGACAGGCGGTGCGCAACCTGGTGGCCGCCGGCATCAGGCCGCAGGTCATTTTCACGGTCATGCGCCGCAATGCCGGCCAGCTGGAGGCCATGGTGCGAATGGTCGAGGACCTGGGCGCGTCCTCGCTCAAGTTCAACGTGGTTCAGCCCACCGCACGGGGAGAAGCCCTGCATGAAGCCCTGGAGACCTTGACGATAAGCGAACTCGTTCAGTTGGGGCGCTACGTGGAACAGGAACTGGCGCCGAAGACCAAGCTGACGCTTTTCTTTCACTCCCCGCAAGCCTTTAGAGCCCTCCATCGCATCGCTGGCGGAGAAGGGTGCGGCTCCTGCAGGATCCTCAGCATCTTGGGCGTCATTGCCGGCGGACACTATGCCCTCTGCGGCATCGGAGAGCAGGTCCCGAACCTGGTCTTTGGAGAGGTGGGGAAGGACCGCCTGGAAGAGGTCTGGCGGGAAAACGCCATCTTGAAAGCTCTGAGAGAGGGACTGCCCGAACGACTGGAAGGGATTTGCGGCCGCTGCCTGATGAAGGGACGTTGCCTGGGTTCGTGCATCGCCCAGAACTACTATAGAAACGGCAGCCTGTGGGCGGCACACTGGTTCTGTGAACAAGCGGAAGAGGCGGGCCTTTTTCCGGCTTCGCGTCTGGGAACAGGACCCGCACAGCCTCCTCGGATCAAATTCGGCAATGAAGTCGGGGAATAGGCGCGGGATTGTCCCTGCAGGGGCTATGTTCTTCGCCGCTTATGTCGGCCCCAGCATGAATCCGACTCTTCGCGAGCCGGAGATCATGGAGATCTTGCCTTATGACGAAAGGCCCTTGCGCGTTGGCGACGTGGCCTTTTTTCTGTCGCCGGAGGCTGATCGGCCTGTCGTTCACCGCGTCGTCCGGGTGACCCCTGTGGGCATCTCCACGATCGGTGACAACAACACCCGGGAGGATCTTCTCGTCCTGCAGCCAATGAGCATCCAAGGCCGGGTCGTGGCCGCCTGGCGCGGTCAGAAGAGGCGGAAGATCGCGGGCGGATCCCTGGGCCGGCTGACAAGCCGCTGGCTTCGCTGGCGGCGTATCCTTGATCGGTGTGTGTTTCCTCTGCTGAGCCCCCTTTATGGGGCCCTCTCCCGCCGAGGGTTGATCGCTCGGATGCTGCCTGATCCATTCCGGCCGCGCGTCGTAGTTTTCCGTGCCGAAGGCCGGGATCAGGTCCGGCTTCTGATGGGACGTCGGATCATCGGGAGTTATGATGAAGACAGGCATCAATGGCAGATCCGACGGCCATTCCGCTTGTTGGTGGACGGAAGAGCGCTCCCAAGACCGCAGGATCAGGACAAATCGAACCGGGGCATCCGGCTCAACGGCAACGAACCATGAACCACCTGCCGACGCCGGGAGCGTCGCTTGGCCTCGTCCTGGCTGATGGAAGCCGCTGGGAAATTGCCGCTGAGGACGAGCAGGCCGCGTCCATCGTTTCGCAACTGGGAGGGGCGATGCAGTTGCGCATGACGCCGGCCACTGTCGAACCTTCCTTTCACGGCCATCTCCGCCGACTTGTTGTCCGGGTTGACGCGCACGCGCCGCTGGCCGGCCGCAAGATTCCGTTGGCATCGGAAAATGGCGGAGCCGCCGTCTGCATTCTAGGTCCCTGCGATCAAATGGGAGTCCGATACGTGGATCTCGTGAGATTATCGCTCGTCTTCGCCCGCGAAGCGCAGGCCCGAGGCGGAGTCCTTATGCACGGGGCCCTTGCTGAGCGGGACGGCATCGGCGTGATCCTGGCCGCGCCGGGCGGAAGGGGAAAGACCACGGCCAGCAACCGGCTGCCGGCTCCGTGGCGGTCGTTGTGCGACGATACCACGCTGGTGGTGCGGGATCCGGAAGGGATTTACCGGGCGCACCCCTGGCCCACCTGGAGCCGTTTCCTGGACGGGGGACCGGGGGGCACCTGGGACGTGCAGAACGCGGTTCCTGTCAGGGGCATCTTCTTCCTGGCCCAAGCGGGGGCGGACCGGGTGGAGCGGGTAGGCCCGGGTCGGGCGGCCAGCCTTCTCGGGGAGTTCGTGGGACAGGTCTCAACGTTTATGGCACCGGACGGGGGCAAAGAAGAGATCCGAGCCCTGCATCTCGAACGGTTCAACAACGTTTGCGCCTTGGTCCGGGCCGTCCCCACGCATGTGCTTCACATCAGCCTGACCGGCGCGTTCTGGCAGGAGATCGAGAGGGCGCTTGAGGGAGGATATCGTGATGAAGCGCGAGACACGATCGGCCCGGACGGATCCTGCTGACCCTCGGCTATCGGCAAAGATTTCCCGCTGACGGTTAACACTTGACAACCCCTGTGGGGGCATTTATAGTTAGCCGACTAGATGCCAAAAGGAGTGCTTGCCATGTCAGACAACGGAAAGAGGACAAAGCCTACTTACAAGACTCCTGTCCTCATCGTCTTGGGGGCGTTAGCTCAAGGGTCCGGTATCTGCGGTGTTGGGTCAAGCGCAGACTATGTTTGCCAACCAGGCTCTTCGGCTTTAACTGGAGGATGCGGCTCCGGCTGGGATGCCGGGGGGGCCTGCTCGGGCGGAACGATTCCATTCCAGGGTTGATATCAAATCATAATGCCGGCCCAATCGTAATTTTGGAAAACACTGCGGCGGGCTGAAATAGAATTGGAGTCTCACCTAAAAACCGGCCCAGCCAAAAATGGAGTTTTTTGGGATAGGGCATGATGAACGTCAACTATTATTCCCGGCCGCATTGACTCATCTATTCTGTTACTGAGATCATGTTGTTGCCTCAATGGAATGTTACCGAAAAAGGTGCGTCTCCAAGCAGAGCAGCCGGAACGCTTTCCAGACGTGCAGCTATGAACGCTGCAACGCAGGGTCAGGGCCTGGCGTCATGTGATGGCAAGAGGTCCTGTGTTCGGTGGGCAAAGCGCATCTGAAGTATCGGCCGAGGCTGCTCCCATAGGCCTCGGCGGCCCGCCTCGTTCAATCCCAGTCCGGACGCGTCCATCCAATAGACGCCGAAGGTGCCCCGGTCGAACTTCAGAAAAAAGAAGAATTTCCCGTCCGGGGAGACATACGGACAAACCGCGCCGGCCGGAGTCTCCAAGCGCCTGGCGGACTTCCAGCGGCCGTCCTCCCCTCGGAAGCTGACCCACATGTCGGAATCGCGCAGGAAGATCAGGTATCGGCCGTCTGGAGCGACGAAGGGGCTTCCCTCATGGGCCTCGGAGTTGACCGCCGTGTCGAGGCTGAGTGGATTCGCGAACCCTCCATCGCGGGGTTCGGCCGCGAACACGTCGTCCAGGCCCTTTGAGCCACGCCGCTCGGAGCCGAAATACAGGATTCCCGCGGCGTCGACGGACACCTGCCAGTGGAGGTGCTCGTCATTGACCTCGGGGCCGAGCGGGAACGGTTCTCCCCACCCGCTGGCCGTCCGTCCGACGCACCAGACTCGTTCTCGTCTCGGGTCGCCCGGCCAGCGCGGACGATCAGAGTTGAAGTACAGCTTCCGGTCATCGGGAGACAACTTCGGACCATCCCCGCCCTCATCCCGGGTGAAAGGCGCCGCTTCGGGCTTCGTCCAGCGGCCGTTCTTATAGGTCGTCACGTAGATGCGATCGTTGGACCAATAGATCTCCTTGCCATCCCGAGAGATCGTCACTGACGCGTGTTTGGATACGACGATCCCTGGCGCGAAAAGCTCGGGGATCGTTCCCGGAAGCTTCTGACCAAGATAAGGACCCGTGAGCTTGTCCGGCGACTGGGCCGAAGCCGAGATAACGAGAAATGATAAGAGAACTAGAATGCATTTCTTCATAGTGTTGCCTCCAGATCAACAAAATATATGCTTCCACATCGTTGCTTCTTACCTTGCAGCAACTTTTAGGCCAAGTTCACCCCTGGTAGGGCAGGTGATCCCGTAAATTGGATCCTAGGAATCCCGTTAGGCAGCATGAGATCAGAGCTCAAGCCAGGTTCATTTTTTTGAGCAACGCTCGAAAGCGTGGATCGTCCCGGACATCCTCCAGGAGATAATCAACCTTTATCCCCATCAACCAGCCGTCTTGTTCTTGGAAGCCTTTTTCCAGCCATTCGAAACCCGAATCCTTATCGCCAAGGGCGAAGTGTAGCAAAGCCATAAAATAGGGCGCCACGTGTTCGTTCCCGGAGCGCGCCAGCCAATCCATGAGGATCCGGCGGGCTTCCTCCGGCTTTCCCGTCCGAGCATAGACGATCCCTAGATTGAGCTCAAGGATGCTCCCTTTCAGGGTATCCTTTCTCATGGCCTCCAGCGCTTCCTCAGGCCTGGATTGTTTCAATAAAACATAGCCCAGCATTATTGATGTGAAGGGCATCAACGGATCAAGTTCGAGTGTGTTCCTAAGAGTCTCCTCAGCTTCTTCCAGCCTGCCGGCGCGCAGGTAGTCTTCGCCAAGATTCCGGCTGAAGGCGGAGTTGAGGGGGTCGATGGCCAAAATATCTCGGGACATTTCGATGGCCTTCTCGAATCTCCCCTGCATCAAGTCGTTATTGGCCAGATGGAAATAGGCCCAGATATATCCTGGGTTCAACTCCAAGGCCTTCCGCATTTCTCTTTCGAGACCATGCCAATCCCATTCCCAATAGCTCTTGACGACCCCCAAGGCCTCATGCGCTTCGGCGAGATCGTCATCAAGCTCCAACGCTCTGAGGGCCGCCTGCTTAGCCTTGGGATAAACGTCTCTCGGCGGGGTCGGCGAATAGAAAGATGAGACCAAGTAGGCATAGGCGAGACCCGCGAAGGCAAGGGCGTAGCCGGGATCCATCTCGATCGCCCGACTGAAGTAATCGATACTTTTGGAGATCTTGTCCACGGTCAGCATCCGCCGCCAATAGATTCCCTTCAGGTACAAATTATAAGCTTCGACGTTCTCGGTGTAACGCTTGGATACGCCAGCCGCTGTCTTGCTTCGGAGCCCCCTCTTCATTTTGGACGACACAGCCTGAGCGATCTCATCCTGGATGGCGAAGACGTCGGTCATCTCCCGGTCAAAACGCTCCGACCAGAGATGGTAGCCGTCGGCGACGTTGATGAGTTGGGCAGTAATCCGCAGCTTTTGGCCGGCCTTCCGGACGCTTCCCTCCAGCACGTTCTCTGCGTTGAGTTTCTTCCCGATCTCGCGGATGTCCTCGTCTTTGCCCTGGAAGGAGAAGGCCGACGTCCGGGCGACCACCCGGAGGTCCTTGACCTGGGTCAGAACGTTGATGAGCTCCTCTGCGAGCCCCTCGCAGAAATAGTCTTGCTCCGGGTCGGCGCCGATGTTTTTGAAGGGGAGCACGACGATGGACTTCTGGGGGATTACCGAAGCTGAGCTCGTAGATTCAGCGGGCTTTTTGACGAGGTCTGATGATGATTGAGGTGCGGCGGCCGCCCATTGGAGAGACTTAAGGATGATCCACGCAATTCCCATACAGACGGCGACAGCAGCTATCAGGAGCGTCTTGCCCGAAATGCCGATGATTCCAAGGAAGATTGTTAGGTCTACCGAGAGCGTGCCTAGGATGATCAAGGGAACCAGAAGGATCTCGATCTTGATGTTCCCCGGACGTTTTTCCGTGCCGCCAAACCAGCGCCAAGCGAGGGTTGCGAGCAAGGCCCCGACGACGGAGACGACGGTTAGGTCAATCGATTCCTTGGGAAAGTTATAATGGCCGACAAGGAGCCGCTCGACGACCTCGACAAGCAGCCAGCCGCCGCCGATAAATGCGGCCAGGGTTTCGATAATTCGACGCTTTCTGAGCTTTGCGAAAAGAGCTCGGAACCTGGATTCCTCAATCTGCGGGGGCTTTTCAGGGATTTGTGAAGGTGTTTTCCCGTCGCTGTCTGGCATTCCCGATACCCCTTTATTTCTCAGAAACCTGACGCTTCAAGGGTTGCCTGAACTATAAGGTAATGCCGGTTCTTTTTCAATAAGATAACGATCTCTAGGACAAACGAAGGAATCAGAGAGCTAAAGGACGTGCCCCTGGCCTGACTCGAACAGGCGACACACCGCCTCCGGCAGTGCTGGCAAAGCCGGAACGGATTAGGAATCCGAAAAATGAGGACCCTCGTTTCCTCTGGAAAGTCCCGTTTTCCCCTGATTTTTCAATGTTATCCTCTTGCGCACCTTTAGTCAGAATTAGGCGGGTTTACGCAATTTTTGTGACCTGGCTGTGACCTAGCTGTGACATGGCGGAGTGGTCTGCTTTTGCGGGTCTCAATGATCCGGAAAGCCAACCCGGCGCACGAGATTCTGAAACCTCGGGTCGGAGCGAAGAGTATCCAGCAGGGGGTGGACTTTGAGAAACGGTATATTGACGGATCGCTCTTCGAACGCCCTTTCCAGCCAAGCGACGGCTTTGTCCCGATTCCCTGTCGGCGCGTTCATTAATGCCATAAGGAAGCTCTCCACGTGCCCTTGTGTGGACACGCGCTCCCATGTTTCAATCCACTTCAAGACTTCTGATTGCTTGCCGATCCGGCAAAAAGGTTCGGCGAGATATGTATCGATCATTTGCTGTTTGCCGACGGCTACTAATTCCCTCACTTTTGCCGAGCAGGCAGCGGCATCGCGGTCCATGCCCTTTCGCGCATAGGCTCCAGCCAGAAGGGCGAGCGCGAGAGGCCGGTCTTGATCCATTCCCAGGGCAATCCTAAACCGGGTGATCGATTCATCGTAGCGCCGGGCAAGAAAAAACATCCACGCCAAATTCCTCGCGGATTCGAGCGAAGCAGGATCAAGCTCATGCGCTTTAAGCGCCTCTTCGACCGCTTTGTCGAGTCTGCCCGTGATTGCAAGGAGGTAAGAGTAAGCCCCATGGACACCTGAACTATTCGGGTTTAGCTCGATGGCCTTCCGTATCTCCTCCTCAGAGCCGGAGAAATCCCAGTCGAATCTCCATTTCACCACGCCCAACGCTAAGTGGGCTCCGGCCAGACTGTCGTCCAATTCAATGGCCTTTATCGCCTCGGCCTTGGCCTTTGGAAACATCGCACTGGGAGTGCCCAAGCCCCAAGTTGCCGATGCGCAATATTCTTCGGCCAGAGCGGCGTGGCTCGGGGCGTATTCTGGGTCCAATTGAATGGATTTTCTGAGGTAGGCAATACTGTTCTCTATCGATTCATTAGTCCATGCTCCCTCTTGTAGCGCTCTCAGATAGAGTTCGTAGGCCTCGATGTTTTCCGTCCGGCGCTTCGATAGCTTAGCCTTTTCTCCAGCAAGAAGCGTAATTTTGAGTTTATCCGCTACGGCCAGGGCGATTTCGTCTTGGATGGCGAAGACGTCCTTCATTTCGCGGTCGAATACCGCCGACCAAAAATGGAAGCCGTCCGCGATGTTGATGAGTTGGACTCGGACCCTGAGCATGGACTCGACCTTCTGGATGCTCCCTTCAAGCACCGTCGCTACCCCCAACATTTTCCCGATATCACGAATGTCCTGTTCTTTGCCCTTGAAGAAAAAGACCGACGTCCTCGCGGGAACTTTGAGCTCGCTGATATTGCTTAGCTGTCCGATGATTTCGTCGGTTATTCCATCGCAGAACCACTCTTGATCTTTTTGGGGGCTCATATCAACAAAGGGTAGAACGGCGATTGAATTTTTCCATTTGGAGACTGGAATGGTCTCTGATTCTGGGCCTTTCAGGTGAAGAAGGAGATTGATATCCAAGAGAACCGTGGTCAAGACAATCAGAGGTATTAGGACCAGCTCCAGTTTGAACTTCCTCGGCTCCTCCCGGCCAGAAAACCAGCGCCAGAGCGAAGTACAGATAAGAGCACAAAGAAGAGCGATAAACGTGATGTCGATTGTCTTATCCGGGAAGTGGTAATGGGCAACCAGGATCCGGTCGACAAATTCTATGATCAGCCAGCCACCGCCGATGAACGCGGCTAGGGTCTCGATAATCCGACGTTTTCTCAGTTTGGCGAAAAGGGCCCTGAACCCTGATTCCTTAACCTGCGAGCGCTTTTCAGGGATTTGTGAAGGTGTTTTCCCGTCGCTGTCTGGCATTCCCGATACCCCTTTATTTCTCAGAAACCTGACGCTTCAAGGGCTGCCTGAACTATAAGGTAATGCCGGTTCTTTTTCAATAAGATAACGATAGTTCCGACCTAGGTCGGCCGTTCCAACCTGTCAAACGCAGAATTCAGGTGTCCACTAAGATGTCCACTATTAGGTTGAAATATGCGGATTTTGGAGGACTATGATGGAGAGCAACGCCGGGCGGCACTCCGCCCTCGGGAGTCCCGCAATACGGGGGAGATCCGGCCCTGCCGGCCCCTAGGACTCAACTCTCGGCCTTATGCGGTGCGAGCTCTGGGGGCTGAGGTTTAGCCGCTTTTCACGAAGATTGACATCGCCACACGGCCGGTTCTATACTTCCGGCATGGATAGGAGGGGGGATTCAGCTCGCTCGGAAAAAGCAAATTCTTATCTTTATAATTGATAACAAGGGAGAGGAGGTCTCAACATGATTCGAAAAAGCATTCTTGTATTGGCGATTAGCTTTCTTGCCCTTGCCGCAAACGCGGCTATTGCAGAGACCTGCCCCATCATCACTGGGAAATGGAACGTGAGCGTAACAAGTGTTTCATATAATCCCGTGCTTGGTGTTTTTGACCCATTCCAATATGCCTTTGTGCTTTCTATTGAATATCAAGATGGCTGTCTTATTTATGGATACTGCTGGGATATCACCGAAGACCCGTTATCTCGCATCCCAATTACCGGAGTTATCAAGGGTAGCGCATTGACTCTGGCAATCGGCCAAAACGGGTACTTTAGCATGAATGCCAATGTTGCCACCGTAATAAACGGAACCTTAATCGGCAGGCGGACTATGAACTTCACGTATGTATGTATCGGAAACGGAGTCTCGTGCGGGGCAGGCAAAGGCACAGGCAAAAAACGGATAACTTGATACGCGGCTAAGTTGCTCCGCCTTGTTAGCTTATTAGCGCATACCGTCCGGCCGTATGCCTATAGTCCTTCCCTAGGCGGTCCTCAGCCGCAATGATGCCCGCTCCGTCCATTCTTGGGCTTCCTGAAGATCAGCCAGAGGTCAAGGCCGCCTATGTTCTGACCGACCTGAAAAAAGCCCCGCTGGCCGTGGAGCACGCCGTCGACGTGACCATAGTCAGAGTGCCGGCCAAAGCGTTCGACCCGGTGGACACGGTCATCGTCCTTGAGGTCGAAGGCCGGCCGGATGGCGTTTAGGGGTCAAGAGCAGAACCTGAGCGGCAATCAGCGGAGTATCGGCACCGGGTATATCGGCGGAAGCTCTCCCGCCCATCCCTCAGACTGCGACCACCCCACTTCCTCTCGCTCGCCCGGTACACGCGGGAAGCAGGTCGCCTCGAAGTCCCAGTACAAGCTCCGGGTCATCCTAAGCCCGTCGCTCCGTCTGCGGTAGATCGTCCCCCAGAATGCTACCTGCCGGCCGCTAGTGTACAGTGATGTTCGCATTTTTACTTAGGAGGAAGGCCATCGTAAACTCTCTTCGAACGGCAATCCGAAAGAGAGGAGGATTTTTACTACGATGGCCCAAAAGCATTATAAGGGACTCTTTAAGAAAGCGCTATTGCAGTTCGTCACGGAGCCCGATCCGGTGCTGGCGATGCTGGAATGGGTGGCCGGACAGATGATGCTGATCGAAGCCGAAGCCAAGGTGGGGGCGGAAAAGGGGAAGCACTCCAAGGTCCGCACGACCCACTTCTCTGGGAAGCGAGTCCGGAGGATGGACACGCGGCTGGGAACGATCTATCTGTACGTGCCGAAGGTCCGAAAGGGCGGCTACATCCCATTCTTCGTTACCGAGAGGAAGAGATCCGAGCTGGCCCTGGGGATCGAGAACATCTCCGCCTCCCAGGTCTCGGAGATCAATAAGGGGCTCAGCGGCCAGGTGGAAGACTTCCGGACTCGGCCTCTTGAGGAAGAGTATCCGTTCTTCTGGATCGACGCGCACTACGACAAGGTCCGGGTCGAGGACCGGGTGGTCACGCTGGCCCTGATGATCGCTCATGGGGTGTCCAGCTCGGGCTCCAGGGAGATCCTGGCCATCGAGCCGATGTTCGATGAATCGGAGGACTCCTGGCGGGAGTTTTTCCGGAAGCTGAAGAAGCGGGGAATGAAACGCGTCTGCCTGTGCGTGTCGGACGCCCATGCCGGCATCCAAGCCGCGGTCAAGAAAGAGCTCCTGGGAGCCTCGTGGCAGCGTTGCAAGGTCCACTTCATGAGAAACATCCTGGCCAAGGTCCCCCATAAGGAGAAACGCCGCTTTGCGGCTCATCTGAAGCAGATCTGGCTCCAGCCGGACCGAAAAAGCGCCCGGCGGACAGCCGATCAGCTGGCCCAGGAATACGGGGGTCGCTTCCCCGAGGCGATCCGTTGCCTTGAAGAGGGTCTCGAGGACTCTCTTCTGCTACCTCATGGAATATTCCGAGGACTGGAGGAGCGATCGCAGCTATATCAAACGGGAGAAGGTCCAGGAGGTCATGGAGCGAAACCGAACCTTCCTGACGGCTCAAGCAGCCAGCTGAAGAGACTTACGATGGCCTCGAACTTACGAACTTATCTTGACACGACCTGAAGCCGGGGTCCGCTAAGTAGCCGTCGGCCGCGAAGAAGCCGCAGTAACCGCCGTCTTCAGCCGGCGTTTATTTCCCCTTGAACAGGGGCCGTTTTACCAGGAGCCCAAAAGCGTGGGCTAAAGCCCTCGGCTGCCCGCAACGACATTCCTAACGCTTGACCTCGAACTCCTGCCGGTCGGTGTTGTTGGCCGTGTTCGATTCGGGGATTTCCGTTTGCCAGTTGATCGTGATCTCAAACTTCAAGGGCTTCCACTGGTTCACCGGGATCGCGTTCACCCCAATCCAGACATTGTGCTGATGGGCCCGATCGACGTCGATTACGAGCCAATCGTCCGCGGGGACGGTGACTTCGCCCATGTTGTAGCCGACCCCCTTCCATGAGCCGTCGTTATCCAGGTAGAAAATCCGGGAATACCACAAGACGTTCGGGATGGGCGCGGCCGGCCCGCCGGCATCGTTGCGGGCGAGGTTCTTGAACCTGACCTTGGACCAGAAATTCAGGATGTCCCACTTGTTGTCGCCAATAGCGTTTCGGACATCCGTCCGGATTGACCCGGGGACGATCTCGGCGACGAAATCAGGGGTCGCCTGGGCGCTGATGACCCGCATTTCGAGGGTCCGCGAATTGTTGACCTCGTTGGAATCGAATTCACCCCGCGAGAAGGTGATACTGAACTCGATGGGGATGTGGCGGTCCCGGGTCATGCGGGGAATCTCCGCCCAGGGCAGACGGAACGGGAACCGGATCGTAATGATTCCCGAGGCGTCGGCGTCGGCTTCCGAGAAGCGACGGGGGGTTGAATATGCGCTGCCGAGCCCGGTGCCGGTCAACACGGCCTCGGCCCGAATGAAGTGCTGCCCCCCCGGGACGGCGGGAGCGACTCTGTTCCAGCGGACTTTGACGAGGAACGTGCTTTCGACGTCGCGGCGTTCGGTTGTAGGCGGGATGGAGATCCCGTGCTCGAGCGGCGTCCCGTCCCCGAACGTCGCCCCCTCGACGCCGAAATCGCACGTCCCGCCCGCGGCCCCGGCGGCCGCGACTAGGACGAACGCCCTGTCGCTGTCGTCCTCGATTGTCGTCCCGTCGACGCGGATCCTCATCTTGTATTTCACGTCCGGCCCGGCGGAGCCGACGAGAAGATGGCCGACCTTCCAATCGAAGTTTCTCTGCATGATGGGGAGGTTCTCGGCTACGACGCCGACGGGGCGGCCGTCGCGGCAGAGGAGCAGGTCCACGGTGCGGTCCGGGGCGCCGCCTGCGGCAGCGTTCCATTGGACTCGGAATAGGTCGCCGACCGGGATCGATTCGTTCCCGTTCGGCTTGACGATGGCCACGGGGCTCTGAGCGGGAGGCTGCGGCGCGGGCTGGGCGGGGATCGCGATGCGGAACTCGCCGCTGTTGTCGAATTCGGCGTTGTCGAAGGTGCGGACCTTGACGACGTACGTTCCCGGGACGACCGTGCCGGGGATGGGCCAGGTGAACCGGCCGGAATTCGGGACGCGATCGGCGACCTCGAGAATCCGGTCCTCACCCTGGAACAGGAGAATCTTGACCTCGTCGTCCATCGCCCCCCGGACGGTCCAGAGGATGTCGTGGGAGCTTCCGATCGCCCAGGAATCCCCGGCGGCCGGGCTCGTCACCGTGATGCTCTGGGCGGGGGCGAAGCCGGCGGCCAGAAGGAGAAAAGGAAAAAGAAACAGGGCGGGTTTCCTCATGGAGGGCCTCCTTTGGGGCTAATATATTGGGGTTCGTCCCAGGAAGTCAAGAACCGGCGGAGCGCGGGAATCGATCACAAGCTCAGCGAAGTCGGATTCCGCTACAATATTCCTAGATGCCGCAAAAAATTTCGCCGGGGACTCGTAGTCGACCGAGCCAATCTCCTCCTCCAAAAGCTTAAAAAATTTTTCTCCAAGCCTATTCTTAATCCCCGACAGCTCTTCCAAGAAGCGCTCGTTCAGTTTTAGCAGCTCTGCGCGCTGTCGCCTCCTGTCAAAAGTGATCTTGTTCTGAACATTAAGGAACTCGGCAAGTTCTGGGATAGCCTGCGCTTTGGCCGCAACATCCATGCGCGCTTGATCTTCCTCTCTGTTCTTGTAAAGTTCAATGAGTTCTTCGATCTCTGGCTTCATCTCTACCTCCCCTAGTAGATCCCTGAAGGAAGCCGGGCCAGGCGGACAGGGATATCCGCTTTTCGGCGGCCAACCTAGGCCCGGACAATCGTTCCATCATCGCTCCTATGTTCAGCCCTCAATCGAGGACCTGTCAAGCGTCCAATCCAAGTGTCCACTAAAGTGTCCACAATTATGTTGAAACATGCGTCTTTTGAGGGATTCTGATAGAAAACAGAGGGGGGCATAGATCAGCCCTAAGGGGCTGATTTCTCGGGGAATATGGGGATAGCCAGCGAGAGGGATCGAACCTCCGACCTGCTGATTACGAACGAACTGCGCTAGCGTTTCATGTTACGGATAATAATGACATTAGATGGACTTTAAAATTGATTGTGCTCACCTGCGGCCCCAAGAATATCCTAACATCCGACCTTTAGATCCGGAGTCCATGGCAAAGGGATGGGCTCGCATTTAGCCCTGAGCGGGTCCAATCACAAGCCGTCAGTAGTGGCAGAGAGCAGTTGCCCTGTCAGGGCTCCAGGTTCATCTTCCGCAGCAGCGCGTGATAGGCCGGATGAGATCGCAGACGATCATAGGCCGGCGAACTCTTGAGCGCTGTCACAATAATTGGATCACGCTCTTCGATACCCTTTGCAATCCATCCCAGGCTCTCGTCGAGTTCTCCTAGACCATCATGGATGAATGCGAGAGCGGACGCGGGCACGTAGGCCGACCGCCGTCGCGCAATCAACTCCTCCAGCAATTGCCGGGCCTCACCAGTCCGGCCGGCCAGACCGTAGCATATGCCCAGCACTCCCTGCGTCATCGCAGTGCCCCCGGAGAGCTCGTCCGCTTTCTCGGCCGCGGCAATGGCCTCGTCGAGCCGCCCACTACGCAGATAGGGGGGGGAAAGCAACCAATAGGAGAAAAAAAAGGTCGGGTCAAGATCGATAGCGTGCTGCATTTGTGCGACTGCCGGCTCGAATTGGTGCGCCATGTAAAGGAGACACGCCAACAGGGAGTTGTAGAATGGATCGAGCGGGTCCAACTCAAGCGCCCGCCGCATCTCCGTCATGGCCTGTTCCACCCGCCCCAGTGGCAAAAGGAAAAACATGGCGTAACACCAAGCGTAGTCATATCGGACAGTCGAGGAGGACGGATTCAACTCCAGGGCACGGCTAAATTCGCGCTCGGCTCCGTGCCAATCGAACTCGCCCGAGCCCAGGACGGTTCCCAACGCGCTGTGGGCGTCGGCGATCGCGTCATCGAGTCTGAGAGCCTCGAGTGCCGCCGACTTGGCCTTGGGGAACGCCTCCCGCGGATCCATGGATCCCCAATAGGCGCTCCACAGGTAGGATTCAGACAGCACGACGTACGCCAACGCGTAGTTCGGATCGAGCGCGACGGCCTGTTCACAATACCGCCGGCCCGCCTCGCGTCCTTCCTGCGTCATCTTCAAGAGGTGATATCGAGCCTTCAGACAGAGATCGTAGGCGGCGAGATTCTCCGTGTAGCGCTTCACCAGCGGACGGTCCCCCGCTAGCCGAAGCCGCAGCTTCTCCACGATGGCATACGAGATCTCGTCTTGAATGGCGAAGACGTCCGTCATCTCCCGGTCAAAGCGCTGGCTCCAAAGGTGGTACCCGTCGCTCGTTTTGACCAGCTGCGCCGTCACCCGTATGCGACTGCCCGCCCTGCGCACGCTGCCTTCCAGGATGTGCTCGGCGTTAAGCCGTGCGCCGATTTCGCGGACGTCCACCTCCTTGCCCCGGAAGGCGAAGGCCGAGGTCCGAGCCATCACGCGTAGCCCCGGCACCTGCGTCAGGGCGTCGAGGATGTCCTCGGCCAGGCCGTCGCTGAAGTACTCGTTCTCCTTGTCCGCGCTCAAGTTCTCGAACGGCAGCACCGCGATCGATGCCTGCTCTATCGTGGTCGTTGGGCTTAGTACGTTGGGTGCTTTTATTCCCGATTCGGGCAATGCCGCCCACCTGAGGGACCTATAAATGACCCAGGCCACCCCGATGAGAAAGGCAGCAACCCCAAGCAATAGCGTCTTTCCGGGGACGCCTATGATTCGGAGAATGAGGTTTAGATCTACGGCCAAAGTGGCTAGAATTATCAAGGGGACGAGAAGCACTTCGATCTTCACGTTGCCCGGCCTCTTTTCCGTGCCCCGAAACCAGCGCCAGACCAAGGTAGAAAGCAGAGCCCCGATGACCGAGACAACCGTCAGGTCGATCGTTTCTTCAGGAAAGTGGTAATGGCCAACGAGGAGCCGCTCGACGACCTCAACCAGGAGCCATCCGCCGCCGATGAAGGCGGCAAGCGTTTCAATGATCCTGCGCTTCCTGAGCTTCTGGAGAAAAACCCGGAAGGAAGACTTCTCTTTATCACTTGAAGGAGCTATCCCCCCGTTCGAAGGGCTCATCGTCTCTCCTGCATTTGAATCCCCGCCTAACTGGCCTAAGGTTAGCAATAAGCAATGGGCCAGTCAATGGGAGGCCAATATGCCTCGCCATATGGCTTACTTGGACTAACTGCCTATTTGGCGAGGCGCTTCTCGTAAATTATTGATTCTTCGAGATCATATGGGGAGATTAGATGGAGCCAGCGAGAGGGATCGAACCTCCGACCTGCTGATTACGAACGAACTGCTCTATCCGACTAACTGACCGATAAAAAAAGAATTTCCATGGGCCACGCGGGAGATTGTGCACAACTTGTGCTCACCTGCGGCGCTACCTCGAATTGGTGATCAGCTGCCATTCAGTCCCGCCAGGCGCTTTCTGGCGTCCTCGACTTCGGGCCAGCCGGGATCGGCGTCCTTCCAGAGGTCGATGAATTTGCGGTAGTTCTCCGCGGCCTTGGCTTTGTTCCCCTGCCCCTGATATATCGTGCCCAGTCTGTAATAGCTTTGGGCATAAAGGTCTCCGCACAGGATTCTTCCGGGGAGGAACTCGATGATCCGCTCGAATTCATCGCCGGCCTTTCGCATATCCCCGGATTCATAATAAGCCCGGGCCAGATAATACATATACAGGGCATTCTCCGCTTCCCACATATTGGGATGAGGAAAAAGGGACACCGAATCCAGGAAGGACTTGATGGCCTCGGAATAGTCCTTTCTTTTAAGCTGAATGATGCCCGTCAGGAAGTGATAATATCTGATACTTTTTTTATACAGGCTCGTTTCTACAAGCCCCTTGATCTCCTCGGCGACATTCCGGGCGTCGGCCAGCCTCCCCATCTCGGCGCAGATCCATCCTTTCATCTCCAGAATGTAAATTCTGTCGATTATTTCCAGTTCCTCGGAAATGCAGGGCTTCTCGACGGCTTCCAGCGCTTCCTGGTACTTCCCCGATCTGAGATATAGATAGGCGAGATCGCAATACAGATACAAAAGATCTATGTCCTCTTTCTGCTTTCCCGCAAAATCGATGCCCAGCATGATCTGGTTCTTGGCTTCCTCGAATTTTCCCTGTGTATTGTATAAATACCCGAGCTGCCTTGGGACCACGAATTGGTAGCGCGGGCTGAAATATCCCAGCCATTTCTTATAGACCTCTTCCGCTTTGGCGAAATCCCACATCAAGTGATAAAACCTGGCCTTTGTATATGTCGGGTCGATGGCGGCGGCCTTATCCGCCTCGCCTAGGGCCTGGTCGAATTGTCCCTGAAAAGCGTAAAGCATTCCGAGGTTCCAATGAGCCATGAGATTATCAGGAAACCGGTTTAACCCATCCTCAAGGACTTTCTTGGCTTTGTCGTATTCTCCTCTAGCCATATATTCAATGGATAAGTTGGCGTACACATTCGCAAAACTCGTTCCGGCCTTTATGGCTGATTCGTAGCATTCTATGGCCTTATCCCATTCCTCGAAACGACCATATAGAGCCCCTAAGTTGATATTTGCAGAAACGGCCTCCGAGGATCCGGAGTAAAGGGATATTAATTTTTCATAAGTCTCGATGGCTTTTTCGTAGGTGGAAGGCACGCTGTAGAAAGCGCTCCCCTGGATGAAGAGTTTCTCTCTCTCGGGAAGCCGATCGCTCAGCTTAAGGGCCTCCTGCATATACTTTCTTCTTTCATCGGCCTTGCCCATATTCCCGTAGGCCGTACCCATGGCCCTGAAGGCCATGGCGAACCCGGGGTCAATAGCGATGGCCTTTTCCATGAATGGAATGCTCTGTTGCCAATGACCTGCCAGGTGCAGCTTTCTTCCTTCAAGGTAATACTTATAAGCCTCCGGAGATGAGGTCGTGACCTTTTCGATTTCACTATCCAGATCGCTCGCCACCTGCTCGGCGGAGATCTGGAGACTGGCCTTGGTCCATTTGGTGAGCTCATCCACCATGGCGAAAA
>CAZPEP010000018.1:0-97028 GCA_964585685.1 uncultured Eubacteriales bacterium
CGCCCGTCCCGGGTCCAAGGCAACGACTTTCTGGAGGGCGGTGACGGCGTCGCCGAAGCGCTGCATGCGGATGTACAGGGATCCGAGGCTATGGTGCGCTGAGACCCGTCCCGGGTCCAGGGCGATGACCTTCCCGTAGGCTTCCGCCGCGGCGGCGAGGTCCCTCTGCCCCGAATAGACAGACGCCAGGAGGGCTTGGGCCTCGACGAGCGACGGGTCCAGGCTGACCGCCTTTTCCAGGTACGTCCGGGCGGCCATCGTCTCGTCCATCAGGGCGGAGAGCCGGCCGGCCAGGTAAGCCCCCTCGAGTCCCCCAAAATAATCCTCCCGGGCCATGTCCTTGAGAGGAGTAACCTTCGTCGAGCCGGAGAGGCCCGTGAACGCGTTCGCCGGGACGACGCTCTTCAGCCGTTCGAGCGCCAGAACGATGCCGACCACCCGGCCGTCGAGGCCGACGACGGGGCTTCCTGAGAACGACGCCGGGACGGCTAGGGAGACATCCATGCATCTCCGGCCGGGATCGATCTCGAGAAACCCCCGGATCGTCCCCTCGGAGACGACGATCTGGCCCGTCTCGTTGGCGCCGACCGCGAAGATGCGCGCCCCGACGGTCTGAGCCTCCCCCGCGCCCGCGTCGAGCGGCTGGAGCTTGCCCTTGAGCTTGAGGAGCGCGATGTCGCAGGACTTCGAGACCGCCACGACTCCTTCGACCTTAAGCTTCTTCCCCTTAGTGTTGGTCGCCTCGGCGTCGATGGCCCGACTGATCAGGTGATAGCTCGTGACGATGACGTCCTCAGAGAGGGCGAAGGCCGTTCCCTGAGCGATCTCCTGCTTGTTCTCGCCGAGGAACGAGATCGACACAATACCTGGAGAGCACTGGTCAAGGACTTTCATGGCCTCGACCGTCTGGGAGGGCGCCGGCGGTGCGAAGGCGGCCGCCAGCACCAGCAACGACAGGATCTCCGAACCCTTACAGGACTTCATCGCCACCTCCTTCTTTCACCTAAAGGAAAGCCGAGAAATCTTGCTTGCCCTCAATCTACACGGGGCCGGGAGGGAATGTCAACCGGGCGTGAGAAGCCCGCCAGGCAGCCGATTGACAAACGCCCCGCTGTCGGCTAGGTTGAAGAGACGCATGGCAAAGAACCGCCTGCCCCTTGCCCTTCTGATCGCCGCCATCGCGATCTGCGCCGGCCTCTTTCTTCTGAGGGGACGCCGGGGCATGGTGGATTTCGAGGTGAACTACGAGGCCGGGAAGAGGATCCGGGCCGGAGAGTCTCTTTATCGCGCGGAGGATGGACATTACCAGTTCAAGTACCCGCCATTCTCCGCCCTCCTCTACGTCCCCGTATCACTGCTTCCTCCGGATGCCGCCAAAACGGCCTGGTTCCTCGTCGTACTCGGCTCGACGTTCCTTGTCTTCCATCTCGCGTTCTGCCTTGCCCGACCGGAAGGCCGGCAGGTCCTGTTGTTCAGGATCGCCCCCCCGTTCATACTGGCCAAGTGTTACCTGAGGGAACTCTCCCTCGGCCAGATCAACGCCCTGATCACGGCCCTCATGCTCAGCATGGTCCTCCTCCTGGTCCGGCGCCCTTCTCCAGGGCGGGAGGGGGCGGCGGGAGCCCTCTGGGGTGTTTCCACGGCCCTGAAGCCGTATGGGGCCATCTTCCTCCCCTACTGGGTTCTGCGGAGGAAATGGCGGGCGCTAGGCGCCGGTCTCGCCGCCCTGGCCCTGGCTTTCCTGGGCCCCGCGCTCTACTTTGGATTCTCAGGCAATATGCTCGTCCACCGGGAATGGGTCGGCTTGTTGTCGCAATCGACCCCGCGCCTCTTCGATACCCAGGACAACATCTCCCTCATCGCGATGTTCACGAAGTGGACCGGTCGGCCTGGCCTGTCCGGAAACCTGTATTTTCTGAGCGTCGCCGCTCTCGCCCTGGGCTTCCTCGGGCTCATGGGCCGGGGACGAAAGAACAAGGATCCATTGGTCCTCGAATCGGGACTGCTCATGGCGCTCATCCCGCTCATC
This sequence comes from uncultured Eubacteriales bacterium, assembly GCA_964585685.1. Taxonomy (GTDB): domain Bacteria; phylum Acidobacteriota; class Aminicenantia; order Aminicenantales; family Saccharicenantaceae; genus JALHVH01. Next base: position 2,030 of record CAZPEP010000018.1, read on the forward strand.
TCGCCGCTCGGCTGGGACTACACGCTCCTTTCGTCTGTTCTCATCATCATGATCATTCTGAAACATCATGGTGCCTTTCCCGGTCCGGCCCGGATTTTCCTCGTGGTCAATTTTTGCGTTTTCGGGCTTTCCCTATACGATTTGATGGGCCGGGAGCTTTACGCCAAGTTCATGGCCCTGTCGATCCCGACCGTGAATGCCCTCGTCTTCATCGGCTACGCCGCCTGGATCAGAATGAAGGGACTGGACTGAGGGATGCGGGCCGAAGCCGGTCTTGTCACTATAAAGGAGCAGCGTGCTGCCATCGCCGTCTGGCTCTTCGCTCTCGTCGGAAGCGTCGTCCTGGTCCTTCTGACGCTGGCCGCCCCGGCCCTTCGATCCCGGTCTCCCCGGCTATCCGCCCTGCTCTATGCCGTTTTCGCCCCGTTATGCCACCAGGACCCCGGGAGGTGCTTCCACTATGCCGGGTACCCCCTGGCGGTTTGCGGACGCTGCCTCGGGATAGACATCGGCTTCGTCCTGGGAACGCTCCTTTACCCATTCGTTCGGGGCTTCACCTGTCCGTTCCCTACGACCGTCCGGACGTTCCTCATGGCCTCCCTCCCCGTCGCCCTGGACGGTGCCGGCAACGTCCTCGGTCTCTGGTCGAGCCCGATCGGCGTCCGCCTCGCCACCGGCATCCTCTGGGGCGCCCTCCTGCCGGCCTATTTCATCGCCGGCATGCACGAGCTGGCGATGCGCATCCCTTGCCTCCGGACCTCTCCCTCCAGAGATCCCCGCTTGAATTCCAAGGGGCGATCGTCATAGAATAGAGCGAATATGCTCAGGAGATGAACGCATGAACAAACAACGTCCCCGGATGCTCACGCCCGCGCTCACCGGGGGCGCCGTCGCCGGTATCCTCTCGGGGCTTCCCTTTCTGAACTGTCTGTGCTGTTTCTGGATCATCGGAGGCGCCATGTTGGCCGCCTATCTGCTGGCAAAAGAATCGCCGATCTCGCTCACGGCCGGCGACGGGGCCCTCGTCGGGGCCCTGGCCGGGATCTCGGCGGCGGTGGCCGACTCACTTGTCGGCATCCCCCTCGCCGGCATCAAGCTGGCCGTTATGCGCCGGATGTTCGAACGTCTGGCCGAATTCGCCAACGAGATGCCCTCCGGCTGGGAGAGCTGGCTCGACAGGAGCGGCGGGGGGTTCTCCGTCGCCCTGTTCTTCATCGGGCTCTTCTTTTCCGCGGCCGTCTTTGCCGCGGTCGGGGCGCTCGGCGGGGTCATCGGAGCGTCGCTGTTCGGACGCAAGCCCCAGCCCCTCCAGGGAGCGAACGTTGCGCCTTAAGACCCGGGTCATCGTCAACCCCGAATCCAACCAGGGCCGGACCCGGCGGCGTTGGACAGAGATTAAGGAGGGCCTGCGACATTTCGTTAAGGAGTTCCGCTACGACTTCACGGAAAAGCCCTTCGAGGCCATCGAACTGACCCGGGCCGCCATCAAGGACGGCTCGGAGCTCATCATTGGCGTTGGCGGCGACGGGACCATGCACGAGATCGCCAACGGCTTCTACGAGGACGCGCGGATCATCAACCCGGAAACCAGCCTGGGCATCGTGCCCTCAGGGACGGGCTGCGACCTGACCAAGAGTCTGAACATCCCGGGCGGGCTAAAGAACGCCCTCAAGGTCATCACCGAAGCCCCCTCCGCTCGGATCGACGTCGGCCGGGCGACGTTTCGGACGCCGTCCGGAGCGCCGATGGAGCGCTTCTTCCTCAACATCGCCGATTTCGGAATCGGAGGGGAGGTCGTCCGGAAGGTCAACCAGCGGCGCCTGGAGCGCCGGGCTTCGTCCTACGTCCGCTGCCTCGTCGAAACCATGATCCAATTCCGCAACAAGAGGCTCGGGATCCGGATCGACGGCCACGACCTGCCGGAGAACGAATACCTGATAGGCGCGATCGCCAACGGCAGGGTCTTCGGGAAGGGCATGAAGGTTGCCCCGCAGGCCCGTCTCGACGACGGGCTCTTCGACACGGTCCTCGTCAAGGGCATGCGGTTCCTCGAGTTCTGCCGCCACGGCTGGAAGCTCATCAACGGCAGTCACCTCTCCGTCCCCAAAATCAGCCTCATCCGCGGCCGCCGGGTCGAGGCGGTGTCCCGGGAGGAGGAGGACGTCCTTCTCGAACTCGACGGTGAACAGCTGGGCCGCCTCCCGGCGACATTCGAGATCGTGCCGGGAGCCATGCTCGTAAAGGGTTATCCGGCGACGTAAGGGACCTTCAGTCCGGGATTCTCAGTTCGGTTTGTTCAGGGCGTAGAGGTGCGGGTCGTTGGTGAGGACGAGTTTTCCGTCGCCGTCGTAATACTTGTAGATGACGGTCCGGGTCCGGATGTTCGCGTTCCTGTAGCCGGCCTGGATGCGTTTGATATAGTTCCGCGTCTCCGGATAGGGCGGGATGCCTTTGTATTTTTTAACGGCTTCCTGCCCGGCGTTGTATGCGGCAAGGACGAGGCTCGTCTTCCCTTCGTAGAGCCTGATCAGGTCCTTGAGGTATTTCGTGCCCCCCTCGATGTTCTGCTCGGGGTCGAAATAGTCGCTGACGCCGTATGCCCTGGCGGTGGCCGGCATGAGCTGCATGAGCCCCCGAGCGCCCTTCGGCGACACGGCAGTGCTCTCGTAGTTGGATTCGGCCTGGATTATGGCGTGGATGAGCTCAGGCTCGATGCCGTGCAGCTTCGCCACCTTCCGGACCACGGGATCGTAGGTCTTCCTCGCCGGGTCTTGGGGGAGGGCCCGGAGGGACAAGGAGAGACCCGCGGTCAGGAGGACGAGGCCGGCGATACGCGAAATCTTCATGGATCCCTTGACCATATTATGCTAAAACGCCCCGGTTTTTGCAATCCCCCCCAGGGGTGATCTTCAGGGGTTAGTCCCGGGCAAGTTTCTCGACGATCGCGTAGCTCCCGGCAAGTGCACCGTCCAGGGCCGCGGGGTTCGATCCCCCAGCCTGGGCGAAATCCGGGCGGCCGCCGCCCCCCCCGCCAACGAGCGGAGCGAGCTCCTTGATGACGGCCCCGGCCTGAATCCGGGGCGTCAGGTCCTTGGAGACCGAAACAACCAGAAAGACCTTATCCCCCCGGACCGAGCCGAGGATGACGACCCCTGAGCCGATCTTCTCCCTCAGCGAATCGGAGAGGTCCCTGAGCTCGTTCATATCGAGGCCCTCGGCCTTCCGGACCAAAACAGGGATGCCCTTGACGGCACGGACACCGTCCCCGGCGTCCCCGAACTGTTCCCGGGCCAGCTTCCGGCGCAGGACCCGGACCTCCTTTTCGGCCTCTTCGAGGGCCGCGCGGAGCTTTTCGATCCGAGCCAAGGCCTCCCTCCTCGGGACGCCCAACCCCTGCTCCACGCCGGTCATCAAGTCCTCGAGCTCCCGCACGCAGCGGAAGGCCTCCTCGCCGGTCACGGCCTCGATCCGACGCATCCCGGCTGCACAGCTTGATTCCGAGAGGATTTTGAACAGCCCGATCTCTCCCGATGAGTGGACGTGAATCCCCCCGCAGAGCTCCTTGCTGAAATCCCCGACCCTGACCAGCCGGACGTTCTCCCCGTATTTTTCCTCGAAGATTGCCATTGCCCCTTCCCGGATGCCCTCTTCGAGTGAGGTGATCTGCGTCGTGACGCCGAGGTCCTCCCGGATCTTTTCGTTGACCAGGTCCTCGACCTTGCGGATCTCCTCTGGCCTCATGGCCGCGAAGTGGGAGAAATCGAACCTCAGCCGCTTGTCCGAGACGAGGGACCCGGCCTGCTTGACGTGGTCCCCGAGGACCTGGCGCAGGGCCGCATGGAGGAGGTGGGTCGCCGTGTGGTTCCGGGAGATGGCCCTCCGGCGGTCGAGGTCGGCCCGGACGTCGACCCGGTCCCCCGGAGTCACGGCCCCCGCCAAGGCTTTGACCCGGTGGGCGATGATCTCCGGCGTCAGGTAATAGGCGTTCCCGATCAGCCCGGAAAAACGGCTGTTCTTGAGGACGCCGGTGTCCCCGACCTGCCCCCCGGCCTCGGCATAGACGGGCGTACGGTCGAGGACGACCTCCCCTTCCTCGCCGGGCCCGAGCCGAGCAGCGAGCCTCCCATCCTTGAGGACGGCAAGTACCTCGGCATCGGGAATCTCGGTGGTTTCGTACGCTTCGGACCGGACGCTGAGATCCTTCAGTTCCTCGTAGGCCATCCTGGCCTTCTGCTTGATCTCACCCTTCCAGGACAGCCGGGCCCTGTCCCTCTGGACTTCGAGCTCGCCCGAGAAGCCCTCCCCGTCCACGGCCAAACCCCTCTCGGCCGCCAATTCCTCGCTGAGGTCCAGCGGGAAGCCGAAGGTGTCGTAGAGCTTGAAGGCCCGGTCGCCCGAGATCGTTGTCCGGCCTTCCTTCCGGGTCTCGGCGACGAACTGGTCAAAGATGCGGAGGCCGGAGGCTAGGGTCGAGGCAAAACGCTCCTCCTCGGCCAGGCAGACCCTGGAGATGTAATTCGTAGAGGCCAGGAGCTCGGGATAGGCGTCCTTCATGATGTCGCCCACCCCTCCGGTGAGCTTGTAGAGAAAGGGCCGGTCGATCCCGATCAGGTTCCCATGCCGGAAGGCCCGGCGGATGAGGCGCCGCAGGACGTAGCCGCGACCGTCGTTGGCCGGGCTCACGCCGTCGCCGACGAGGAACGTCACAGCCCGGACGTGGTCGGCGATGACCCGGACGGAGATATCGCCGGTGTCCCCGGCGGGATATTCCCTCCGGGCCGACTCGCAGACCGCCTCGATGAGCGGCATGAAAAGGTCGGTATCATAGTTGCTGCGCTTGTCCTGCAGGACGGCGGCCATCCGTTCAAGGCCCATCCCGGTGTCGATGGACGGCGACGGGAGCGGGGCGAGCCCCCCCTTCCCGTCCTGGTTCTTTTCCATGAAGACGAGGTTCCAGAGCTCGACAAACCGGTCGCTCCCCATCTCAATGAGGGCGCGCGGGTCGCCCGGCTCGATGTCTTCGCCGAGGTCCCAGTGGAGTTCGGAGCACGGACCGCACGGGCCGGTCTCGCCCATCGACCAGTAGTTGTCCTTTTTCCCGTAGCGAAAGATCCGCCCGGGCGGAACGCCGATGTCCTCGGACCAAATCCGGCAAGCCTCGTCGTCCTCCTCGTAAACCGTGGCGTAGAGCCGCGCCGGGTCGAGGGCGAAGACGCCGGTCATGAGCTCCCAGGCGAAAGCGACAGCCTCCTTCTTGAAATAATCGCCGAAGGAGAAGTTGCCGAGCATTTCGAAGAAAGTGTGGTGCTTGGCGGTCCGGCCGACGGTCTCCAGGTCGTTGTGCTTCCCGCTGACGCGCATGCACTTCTGGACGGACGCGGCCCGTGAATAGCTCCGCGTCTCCAGGCCAAGGAAGACGTTCTTGAACTGGTTCATCCCCGCGTTGGTGAACAGGATCGTTGGATCGTCCTTGGGAAGGAGGGACGAACTCTTGACGACCTTGTGTCCCCGGCGGGCAAAATACTCGAGGAAGGTTTCGCGGATCCGCTGCGATGTCATCGAATCTCTTCTTCCGCTCCCCCCTCCACGCGTTCGACCTTGCTCATCTGCTTTTCCATCTCCTCCAGGGCAATGTCCAGCGTCGACTGGATGCCCATGACCCGGAGCTTGAAGTTGTCCGGGTTGGACGAGTACTTCATCCCCTGTTCGAAGGAGATATAGCCGTCCCGGTAGAGCTGGTAGATGGACTGGTCGAACGTTTGCATGCCGTATTGAGAGACGCCGGACGCGACCGCATCCCGGATGAGCGTCGTCTTCTCCCTGTCCGCAACGCACTCAGCGATGTAGGGAGTGGAGATCATGATCTCTACGGCCGGGACCCGCCCCTGGCCGTCCATCCGCGGGATGAGCCGCATCGAGATGATCGCCTTCAGGATCGAGGACATCTGCAGCCGGACCTGGCGCTGGTGGTGGGGGGCGAAGACTGAAACGATGCGGTTGATGCTCTCGGGCGCGTCCAAAGTGTGAAGGGTGCTGAAGACGAGGTGCCCCGTCTCGGCGGCGAGGAGGGCCGTCTCGATGGTGTCCAGGTCGCGCATCTCGCCCACCAGGATGACGTCCGGGTCCTCGCGGAGGCAGCCCCTCAGGCCGCGCGAGAAGGACGATACGTCCATCCCGACCTCTCTCTGGCTGATCGAACTCTTCTTGTCCTTGTGGAGGTACTCGATGGGATCCTCGATGGTGATGATGTTCTCCCGGCGGTAGGTGTTGATATAGTCGAGCATGGCGGCCAGGGAGGTCGTCTTGCCGCTGCCGGTCGTCCCCGTGACGAGGACGAGGCCGCGCTGGTAGAAGGCGATCTTCTCCAAGACCTCGGGCAGGAGGAGCTGGCGGATCGACTTGATCTCGAGGGGGATGATGCGGAGGGCGATGGCCAGGGAGCCGCGCTGGTAGAAGATGCTTCCCCGGAAGCGGCCGAACCCCTGCAGACCATAGGCTAGGTCGAGGTCCAGGTCCTCCTTAAGACGCTTCTTCTGGAACTCCGTCATCATCTGGCCCGCCAGTTCCTCGGTGTCCTGGATCGTGAGCCTGGGGAAGCCGGTCAGCGGCGTCAGTGTCCCGTGGACACGGATCATGGGGTGATTCCCCGCCTTCAGGTGAAGGTCCGAGGCGTCCCTTTCGATGGCGATCTTCAGGAATTCGTCGATGACCATGGTCGTCTCCTTGATCCCGGAATTATCAGAGATATGTCAACCAGTGGTACTTGTCCTCGCGGACCCCGTTGATGACGGCGAAGAACTCCTCCTGGAGCTTCTCCGTGACGGGCCCGCGGCGGCCCGAGCCGACGGTGATGCGGTCGATCGACCGGATGGGTGTGATCTCGGCCGCCGAGCCGGTGAAGAACACTTCGTCCGCCGTGTAGAGCATCTCTCGGGGGATGGTCTCCTCAACAAGCTCCATGCCCAGGTCCCTGATGATGGCGATGACCGAGTCCCGGGTGATCCCCGGCAGGACCGACGCCGACAGGGAGGGCGTGAGGACCTTGCCGTCGAGGACCAGGAAGATGTTCTCTCCACTCCCCTCGCTGACGTGGCCGCGGACGTTCAGGGCGATCCCCTCCGCGTAGCCGTCCAGGATGGCCTCCATCTTGATGAGCTGGGAGTTCATGTAGTTGGCTCCGGCCTTGGCGAGGGCCGGGAACGTGTTGGGGGCCATCCGCCACCAGCTCGAAACCTTGACGTCGACTCCGCTCTCCAGGGCCTCATCGCCCAGGTACTTGCCCCATTCCCAGACGAGGATGGAGCAGTCCACCGGGTTCGGCAAGGGGTCCACGCCCAGCGCCTTGTATCCCCGGTAGACGATGGGCCGGACGTAGCAGGATTTATTTCCGTTGGCCCGGACAGTTTCCAGGATGGCCCGGTTGAATTCGTCCTGGGTGTACGGGATGTCCATCCTGTAGATCTTGCATGAGTTATATAACCGCTTCGTGTGATCTTTGAGACGGTAGAGGGCCGTGCCCTTCGGCGTGTCGTAGGCCCGGAATCCCTCGAAGAGGGAGCTCCCGTAATGCACGACATGGGACGCAACGTGGATTGTGGCTTCCTTCCAAGGGATCAGCCGCCCGTTCATCCACACGATCCCATTCTCGTTAAAAGGACTCATACGCGACTCCTCAGACGGATGCTTGCACCTTCTTAGTTTTTCTAATGGTATCCCAATCCCAGGCGCCAAGTCAAATCGCCGGCACCTAGACCGATTCGCCGCAATGGGGGCAGCTCCGGGACTTCAGGGGCAGCGGCCGGCGGCAGTTCCAGCATAGGAGGGCCTTCCGGGCTTCCCTTGCCTTGATCCGCTGGAAGATGTCCTCGATCTCGGAGCTCTTGGTGTCACGGCCCTTGAAGAGCGAGAGCCCCCGGATAATCTCCCCCGCGCCCTGGTAGCGGTCCTCGACCCGGGCCGCGAGGCACTTCATGATGATCTCGTCGACCTCCTTCGGGACCTTGTGGTTCCGGATGCGGGGAGGGGTGATCTTCCCAAGCTGGGCCTTTTCCAGGATCTTGAAGGGGTCCGGGTCGAAGATGGGCGGGCGGCCGATGATCATCTCGTAGAAAATGCAGCCGATGGAATAGACGTCCGAGGCGTAGGAGGCCTTCCCCATGAACTGCTCCGGGGCCATGTACGGCGGGGACCCGATCCGGGTTGTGGCGTAGGGGACGGAATTCAGCCAGGCCGACGTCCCGAAGTCGGTGATCTTGACCGTCGCATCCTCGGAGACCATGATATTCGACGGGCGGAGGTCCCGGTGGATAATCCGGTTCTTGTGGGCGTGGTCGATCCCACAGGCGACCTGCCGGACGTAATCCATAGCCTGCTCGCAGTCGAGAATCTTCTCTTTCTCGAGGATCCTTTCCAGCGTCCGGCCCTTGACGTATTCCATGACCATGAAGAAGACGTTCTTCTCCTTCTCCGCCGAGATCATCCGGACGATGTTGGGGTGGTTGAGGGCGGCCTGGAGCCGGGGCTCCTTGAGCAGTTTGTAGAGTTCGACCGACTGCTTGTGGGGGACCTTAAGGGCGACCTTAATATCGAGCCAGGTGTCCTTGGCCAGGAAGACGGACCCGAATCCCCCGCTCCCGAGGGACCGGATGATCTCGTACTTCCCGACCTTCTGTCCTTGCAGGAACATTTCAGGCGCCCCAGAAATGGGAGATCATCCCGACCGCCGCGATCGTCGCGGTCTCCGCGCGGAGAACGGTCTTCCCAAGGCTGACGGCTTCGAATCCGGCGCCCTTCAACATCTCCTCCTCTTCCACCGTCCAGCCGCCTTCGGGCCCGGTGAGCAGAACAACAGAGGAAGGGCGGGAGGGCGGGCCTCCGGCCCCGGTCAGGACCTCGCGGAGGGGCTTCCCGCCTCTTTCGGAGAGATAGAGCCTCAGCGCTCCAGTTCCCCGCCCGGCGAGCTCTTCCGCGGGAGTAAACGGCTCGATCGCGGTCGCGGCCGGGCGCCCGCTCTGCTTGGCGGCCTCGCGGGCGATCTTCCTCCAACGTTCAACCTTTTTCCCCCCGTCTCCCGCCTGTCTATGAAGGGACCGGGCCGTGACGAGGGGGACGAGGACCGTCACGCCGAGTTCGGCGGCTTTCTGAACGATGAGGTCCATGTTCCCCGGCTTGATCAGGGCCTGGCCGAGGGTGATCCCTAGCCCGGGGTCCACGGCCGCGGCGGGTCCGACGAGCCTGAGGCGGCTCCGGTCCTTCCCGACGGCTTCGACCTCAGTTAGGTATCGGTTCCCCTGCCGGTCGAAGATCCAGACCTCCTCGCCCGCCTTGATCCGGGCCACCCGGGCAAGGTGATGGTGCTCGGCACCTTCCAGCCAGGCCCGCGGGGCGGCGGGGTCTATCCTCTCCAGGAAGAACTGCTTGGACGTCAACGGCCCGGTCCGGCGTTCATTTGTGGATGAAGTTCCTGACCTTCGACGCGACGCTCCGGTCCACGGCGTCGACGGCCTCCCCCCGGAGCTCGGCCAACTTGAGGAGGAGGGTCTTCTGCTCCTTCGATAGGTCGGCCGGCGTTTTCACGGTGATTTTCACGAAAAGGTCGCCCTTTCTGTGGCCCCCGACGTCCCGGATCCCCTTGCCCTTAAGGCGGAAGGTCTCACCGGACTGGACGCCAGCCGGGACCTTGAGGACCTCGCTCTCTTCGAACATCGGAACCTCCACGCGCGCACCCAAGGCCGCCTGGGCGAACGACAGCGGGATCTCGCAGAGAAGATCGTTCTTCTCGCGCTCGAAGAAATCGTGTTTCCTGACGCGGGTGATGACGTAAAGGTCCCCCCGGGACATCCCCTGGTCCCCCGCCTCCCCCTCGCCGGAGATCCTGAGCCGAGTGCCGTCGTCGACGCCGACCGGAACCTTGATCTTTAGGGTCGTCCGGTCCTTGACCCTCCCCGTCCCCTGGCAGGTCCCGCAGGGCGAGGCGATGATCTCGCCGGCCCCCCGGCAGTGCGAGCACGTCCGGGAGACCGTGAAGAATCCCTGTTGGTAGCGGATTTGCCCCCGGCCCTGGCAGGCCGGACAGGCCGTTCTTTGCGTCCCCGGCCGGGCCTTGGACCCGTCGCAGACGGGACAGCGCTCGTGGCGCGTGAGCTTGACCTCCTTGTCGGCACCCTGAGCGGCCTCGTCGAGGCCGATCTCGAGCTCGAGGGCCAGGTCCCTCCCCCGTTGGGACTGGTTCGCCCGGCGCCTGTCCCCGCCGCCGAAGATATCGCCGAAGCTGAAGCCGAAGAAGTTCCCGAGGATGTCCTCGAAATCCGTGAACACCGACGGGTCGAACCCCGGGGCCCCCTGGCCCCTAAGCGCTTCCGGCCCGAACCGGTCGTAGACCGACCGCCTGTCGGGGTCGATGAGGACGCTGTAGGCCTCGGCGGCCTGCTTGAACCGGTCCTCGGCCTCTCGGTTGCCAGGGTTCCGGTCCGGGTGGTATTTGAGCGCGGCCTGCCGGTAGGCCTTCTTAATATCCTCCGCGGAGGCCTGCGCGGGCACGCCAAGGATCTCGTAATAATCTCGTTCCGCCATGTCTTACTTCCTCAGGTCCCCCCGGCCTTCCTTTTCCATGATCCTGTCGATGTCGGCCGGCGACAGCCCCGAGGAAGCCCTGACCTGGATCCTCTGCTGGCGGCCCGAGGCCACGTCCTTGGCCGAGACCTTGACGATCCCGTCGGCGTCGATCTCGAACATGACGTCGATCTGGGGCACGCCCGCCGGGGCCGGCTCGATGCCGACGAGCTCGAACGTGGCCAGGGACTTGTTCGCGGAGGCGACGTCGTTCTCCCCCTGGAGGACGTGGATCCGAACCCGCCTCTGGTTGTGTTCGACGGTTGTGAACGGCATGCTCTTCTTGACCGGGATGGTCGTGTTACGATCGATGATCCGCTGGAAGGTTTCGCCCTCCGTTTCGATGCCCAGGGAGAAGGGGGTGACGTCCAGGAGGAGGACAAGGTCGTTGATCTCCCCCTTTAGGATCCCCGACTGGATGGCGGCGCCCATCGCTACGATCTCGTCGGGGTTGACGTGCTCGGCCGGTCTCTTGTTGAAGAACTTCGAGACCTTCTCCTTGATCAGCGGCATACGCGTCTGTCCGCCGACGAGGATGACCTCCCCGACGTCCTCGGGTCCGAGCCGGCCGTCCTGGAGGGCTCGTTCGATGAGGGGGATCGTCCGGCCGACAAGGTCCCCCGTCAGGTCCTCGAGGAGCCGACGCGAGATCGTCTTCCGGATGTGCTTGGGCCCCGCCCCCTTAGCCGAAATGAAGGGAAGGTTGATCTCGGTCTCCGTCGTGAAGGACAGCTCCCTCTTGGCGCGCTCGCAGGCCTCCTTGACGCGCTGGAGGGCGAGCTTGTCCTGGAAGAGGTCCGCCCCTCCCTCCTTCCGAAACTGGTCGACGACCCAGTCGACGACGCGGTTGTCGAAATCCTCCCCGCCGAGGTAGGAGTCGCCGTTGGTCGAGAGGATGTGGAAAACGCCGTCGTTGATCTCGAGCAGGGTGACGTCGAAGGTCCCGCCGCCCATATCGAAGACGGCCGCCGTGACGTTCTTTTTCGTGTTCAGGCCGAAGGCCAGGCTCGCGGCGGTCGGCTCGTTGATGACGCGGAGGACGTTGAGCCCGCTGATCCGGCCAGCGTCCTTCGTGGCCTGCCTCTGGCTGTCGTTGAAGTGGGCGGGCACCGTGATGACGGCGTCGGTGACCTTGTCGCCGAAGAAGGATTCGGCGCAGGTCCTGAGATAGTCCAGGATCATGGCCGAGATCTCTTGGGGGGCCAGGACCTGGGGGTCGAGGGAAATCAGGACGTCGCCGTTGGCCGCCTCGATCAGCCGGTAAGGCGTCCGCTCCCGGGCCGCGACGACCTCGGGCGAGGCGAACTTGCGGCCGATCAGCCTCTTGACCGCGAAGATCGTATTCTCGGGGTTCGTGAGGGCCTGCCGCAGGGCCAGGTTGCCGATCAGCCGCTCCCCGGAGGTCGTGAAAGAGACCACCGAAGGCGTGGTGGGAAACCCCTCCAGATTGGGGATGACGACGGGGCTCTCCCCGTCGAGATAGGCGACGCAGGAGTAGGTCGTGCCCAGGTCGACTCCGATGACGCGGCCCATGCTTCAGCCTCTCTTCGGGACGACAACCTTGACTAGGGCCGGGCGGAGCAGGCGGGCATGGAGCATGTAGCCCTTCTGCAGCTCCTGGGCAACCTCGGGATCGCTCACTCCTTCGGATTCCTCCGTGATCATAGCGTGATGGATGGTCGGGTCGAACGCCCTGTCCTTGATCTCGATGGGCCGGATCCCCCTCTTTAGCAGGGCGCTTTGATACATTCGGCAGATCAGTTCGATGCCTTCGCGAAAGTTCTTCCCGTCCGGGGACGCGTCCGCGGCGCCGAGCGCCCGCTCGAAGTTGTCCAGGATCCCGAGGAGCTCGAGCAGGAGCTCGCTCAGGGCGAATTGGGTGTATTCATTCTTCTCGCGCTCGACTCGTTTTCTCAGGTTGTCCATCTCGGCCATCGCCCGGAGGTACTGGTCCCTAAGTTCGTCCCGCTCCTTTCTGAGCTGGCGCATCTCGGCGTCCCTCTTCCGGGCCTTGACGTGCCGGCCCTCCTCGGTCCCCGCCGCAGGAGGCTCTTTCGGGGTCGGCCCCGCAGCGGGTTCGCCCGCCCGGGCCCCGGCTTTCGGCGTCTCTTCTTCCCCAGGTTTCACAGGGATATACTCGATCTCTTCGGCCTTCTTGTCGTCTTCGGGATCGTTCATCGGGAAACCTCTTGATCTGTGGACGTGATGGCGCGGCTCAGCCGTTTGGCAACGCTGTCGACCAGCGGGATGATCCTCTCGTAGGGAATCCTCTTCGGTCCGATGATCCCCAGCGAGCCCAGGATCTGGTTGGTGGTTCCGTAGTGGGACAGGATGAGGGAGCAGTCCTGGATGTCGGGACTGTCGACCTCCGAGCCGATCAGGACCTTGACCCGGTCGAGGCTGATGAAATCCGATAAGAGCCTGGCCAGGTTGGCCTTCTCCTCGAAGCTCTGGAAGAGGGCCTCGAGCCGCCCTCCATCGAAGAGTTTCGCCTTGTTGAGGAGCCTGGAGGTCCCCCGGAGGATGATCCGGCTGTTCGCCTCTTCCTGGCTGACGTACGTCCGGACCAGCCCGGACAGCTTTTGGATGATGTCCTCGTATTTCAGCCTATATTTTGGGAGCTCACGGAATAGGAAATCGCGGACGAACAGGAGGTTCTTGCCCCGGAAGTTCAGGTTGACGTACTGGGTGGCTCGGTCCAGCTCGACCTGGGTGAACGGCGTCCGACTTTCCACGATCTGGGTCAACACCATCTGGAACGGCGTGACCAGGATGGCCAAGACCTTATCCTCGGAGACCTTCATGAACCGAAGGTGGCGGAACGGGATCTGCGAGACGCGTGGGGAGATGACGAACCCCAGGTTGTCGGAATGCACGGCGAGGACCCTGGAGACCTCCATTAGGAGCGAGTCCAGATCCCCTCTCTTCGAGCCCAGGTCCTCCGAGACCAGGGCAGAGTCGTCGCGGGGGAAGAGAGCGCCGGACATGAGCCGGTTCACATAGAGCCTCAGGCCCTTATCCGTCGGAACGCGCCCGGCCGAGGTGTGGGGCTGGGACAGGTACCCTTTTGCCTCTAGGCGGACCATGATGTTCCGGATGGTCGCCGGCGATCCAGGGAAGCACTTCTTCCTAAAAACCTCGCCCGAGCTGACGGGCTTCCCGCCCTCGAGGTAGGCCTCAACGATGAGCTTCAGGACGCGCTGGTCCTTTTCCTTCAATATGGACGTATCCATCGTCATTCCAAAAAATTTATAACACGCGGGCCAGGTTTAGTCAACGAGGTGAATGGGGTCAGGTCATGGCATCCCGGTCATTGCGGGGAGCCTGGCGACGAAGCAATCTCCGGCCGGATTGCTTCGCTTCGCTCGCGCTAATGCACGAACCACAAGACCTGCCCCTCTAAAGAATCCTCAGACCCGCGTACCCGACGACGCTGCGGTCGTTGCCGGTGACGTCTCCGGACGTCGCATAGCGGATGAGCTCGGCCTTGATGGCGCCGAGCTCCCGGGCCGCGACCAAGGCAGCCGTGACGGCCTGGAACCCGCACATGCTGATATGCTCCCTGACGACCGTCCGGAAGAGGCCTTCAGCGTCGAGGGCGAGGATGCGGTCGATGGCTAGTCCGTCCTTTTCCTTCGCCTCCCCACGGCTCATGTAATGGCTCATATCCGAGCTGGCCACAATAAGAATGCCGCGGCCATATCCACGCACCGCGACAGCCACTGCCCGTCCGAGCCCGGCCAGATCCTCATAGGAGGCTACGTGCGACACGCAGACCGGGACGATCGAAACGCCAGGGTTGAAGTGCTGCAAGAATGGAATCTGGACCTCTAGGGAATGCTCCTTTTCGTGAGCTTTCGCGTCGCTCCGGCACGACGGACAGGCTTCGAGGAGGGCCTTGGCCAGCTTTGTATCGATCGGGACCTCTCCCAGCGGGGTCTCCCAGGACCCTTCCTCCTGGACCGCGAAAACCGGCCGGATCGAGCTATGCCCCGGACCCAGGATGAGGACCGTGTCAGGGACCTCGACGGAAGAAAGCACGGCCCCGGCGACGGCGCCGGAATAGATATAACCGGCGTGCGGAGACACCACCGCAACGGCTTTTTTCTTCGCGGCCTCCGTTTCGGTCATCCGCCCGAGCATTTCCCGGAGTTCTCGGGAACGCCCGGGATAAAATTGGCCTGCCACGCTCGGCTTGCGCGTCATTCCCCTTTCCCTCATCACAAATGGACTCCCGGCCCGTCCGCGTCAACCGGTGACGCCCGGCGAGATCAGGCCTTCGTCTCGAACCGCTCTTCCCGGAACACGACACCGTGACGGGAGAGCTCCTCGAGGATCGGCTCGTAGATGGAGGGGTCGAGAGGCGTCTGGACCCCGGTCTTGAGGATCTTCCCCTCCAGGATCAGCCTGGCTCCGATGGCCGCCGGAAGCCCCACGGTCCGGGACATCGAGGAATCCCCATGGGGGATCCCATGATCGATCAGGGTCGAGACAATCCTCTCGGTCGAGCCATCCGGCCGGGAGGCCAGGAAGTCGTGCCGGAGGACGATCATGTCCCTCTCGCCTTCCTCATACCGGAGCTTCTCGACCATCAGGGCGGCCAGCGCGTCGAGGGCTGTGGCGTTCCCAGCCGGGATCGGCTTCTCCTCGAGGAGCCCGAGCCATTCCATCCGGCCGATCACCGCGGATCCCGGGTCCAAGCCCAGGGCCGCACTGAGGGCCTTCCTGAGGTCCGCGCTCGGGCCAGCGTGGGCAAGTTCCCTGACAAGGCCGGCATACGTCGTTCCGGCGAGATTTCTTTCCGTCTGGTTGAGCAGGCCGAGATCGCCGATCTTCTTCATGGTCGAGCACCAGCCGGAATACCGCAAGGTACCCCGGAGCATGGTCTTTGCCTGAGGGATCCCGTACGCTTCCGCGTACGGGACTGAGTCACGGTTGGGGTAGCCCTCAAAATCCCCGTAGCCGGGGACGGAAACAGTCCGACAGCTCTTGAACAGATTCTCTGACGGGATGAAAATGACCTTTCCGTCCTCGAGATACCTGGCGGAATTCTTGCCCGCGAGCAGGACGCCCTTGGGGCTCCAGGAGAACTTGTATCCGAAAGGATTGGTATTCGCCTCGGGCGCAGGAAGGCCGCCGCACCAGGATATGAACCCAAGGACTTCTCCCCCGCCGTCCTTGATTCGCCGGATAATGCGCATCGCCTCCATGTGGTCGATGCCGGGATCGAGGCCGAGCTCATTCAGGAGGATGACGCCGTTCCGCTTGGCGTCCTCGTCGAGGGCCTTCATGGCCGGACTGACGTAGGACGCCGTGATCATGGGCTTGCCCAAGTCGATCGCTATCCTGCCGAGGAGCGGATGGAACGTGTACGGGACCATGCTGACGACCAGGTCGGCCGCGGCGATCCGCTCCCTCAGGGCGGTCGCGTCCTGGATGTCCAGAGTGACTGCCGTCCCGCGCGGGTGGCCGGCAACGATCCGCGCCGCCCGGTCCGGCTCGACGTCGCCGACCTCGACCAGAAAGCCCGGCTGGTCGAGGAGGTAACCGACCAGAGGCCTGACGACGAGACCCGCTCCGGCAACGAAGATCTTCTTCATGACGCCTCTCCTTTCCGGTTCGGGTTACAAGAGATATCCCGACATATATCTATAATCGGGTGTGAGCTCGCCGCGATAGAGGATGACGGCCTTCCGGACTTCCGGCGGGAGCTCGCACTTGTCGAACGGGACCCGGAAATCCGCCGCGACGATGGCCGGAACATACTTCTTGAGGCCTCCGCTGAAAAAGGCCGAGGACTCGAGCGGCAGTTCGGCGGGCAGGTTGTAGACCGCCATGACGACCGGCCCCTTGCCCTCGATGCCGATCATAGCGGCGTCCTTCTCGGGGTCATAGACGTAGACCGGCTCTTCGGAATCCGTGGCCTGGACCGTGCATTCCACGGAGCCGTCGATGTCGCAGGTGATGTCCCCGACGACCTTTAGCCGGGGCTCTTGCCCTTCCCCGTAATGCCGCTTGAGGAACTCCTTGGTGATGTATTTAGGGTACTTCGACGTCCAGTAGATGCCGTTGATGAGCAGGCTGAGATATGGAACATAGCTTTCCACGATCGAGACGTACTTTCCGGGCTCGTGGTAATAGTCCTGGAGATCGAAGATGCCGCCAGGAGCCGCGGGCCGTACCATGTCCTCTTCCTTAAAGACGACCTTGTAAAGCCCACGGGCGGGAGGTCCCGTCTTCCGGAAGAGGCCCGCGAGGTCCTTAGGGGAAACTGTGTCGTGAGGGATGAGGTCATAGATTTCCTGGGCCCCCTGGGAGACATGGCCATAGCCCAGGAATCCGCAAACGAACGGGGCCAGCCGGGGCGGCAGGCCTTTCTTGTGAATGAGGCGGCCGACTTCGGCGACCTCTTCTTTCGCTTCGACGAGGTTCTTGTAGCGGATCGTCTGCTCCAGGCGCAGGAAGGGCGTCTCGACGCCCTCGAGTTTCAGCCTGCGCCCCAGGGCCCATAGGGAGTCGATCATTCCGGCCTGGCCGGCGTAGCTCCCGAAGTACAGGATCCGCTGGCCCTTTTCGTTGACGATCTTCTCGTAGTCGATGATGGAACAGCCGAGCTCCATCATCCGCTTGAGCATGGGCATGTTGTGGTGCTGACCCTTAGCCGTATGCGAGAAAAACACGTAGACCTTGTCCTTCCCCAAGCTCTCGATGGGGATCTCCTTGATGGCGAAAACGGTCCTTGAAGGACAGATGTCCTCCTGGACCCGGGCCCCCTCAAGGGCGTAATCGGCGTCGGGGAACACCCGGATGGTCGAAGGCTGGATGTAGACCTCGAGCCCATGGTCCCGGATGAGCTCGCGGACGTGGGTCGGGATCAGGGGCGCCCGTCTCTCCCACTTGTTGATGTCTTCTCTACGGATACCGATCCTATGCTGCGGCATATCGGACTCCTTAGAATCATAGATAATGGATTGTTTATAGTATCTCACAGGCCCAGGCCGGGGGTCAATAGAACGGGAAGGTTGACGCGACAACGGGCTTTTTCCATAATAGGGCGTCATGATTAGGTTCCACAACACGCTGAGCGGCGGGGTCGAGCCATTCATCCCCCTGATTTCCGGGCGCGTCGGCCTCTACACCTGCGGTCCGACGGTCTATAATTATCCCCACATCGGAAACTACCGGGCCTATGTCTTCGAGGACCTCCTGAAACGCTTCCTCCTGTTCTCCGGCTTCAAGGTCATCCACGTCATGAACATCACGGACGTGGACGACAAGACCATCCTCGGCGCTGAACGCCTCGGCCAGACCCTTAGGGAGTACACACAATCCTACACCGAAGCCTTCTTCGATGACTCCGCGACCCTCCGGATCATGCCCGCGGACATCTATCCCCGGGCCACGGAACACATCCCGGAGATGACGACCCTCATTAGGGGTCTCCTGGACAAGGGATACGCTTATTACAAGGACGGCTCCGTCTATTTCAGCATCGCAAGGTTCCCGGCCTACGGGCGGCTTTCCAAAATCCGCCTGGACGACCTCGAGCCCGGCCGCAGGAGCGACGCGGATGAGTACGAGAAGGAGAACGTCCGCGACTTCGCCCTCTGGAAGGCACCCAAAAAGGGAGAGCCCTTCTGGGAGACAGACCTGGGGCCCGGCCGGCCGGGCTGGCACATCGAATGCTCGGCCATGAGCTCGAAGTACCTGGGCGAGACCTTCGACATCCATTGCGGCGGCGTGGATAACATTTTTCCCCACCACGAAAACGAGATCGCCCAGTCCGAGGCGTTCACGGGCAAGCCGTTCGTCCAGACCTGGATGCACTGCCACCACCTCGTCGTGGACGGCGAGAAGATGTCCAAGTCCAAGGGAAACCAGTACACGCTCAGGGACCTCGTCGCCGCCGGCGTTGACCCTCTCGACCTTCGCTTCCTCCTGCTTTCAACCCATTACCGCAAGATGCTCAATTATACGTCCGACGCCCTGGCCCAGGCCACGGCGTCCAGGCGGCGCCTCCTCGATTTCCTTTACGAGCTCGAGCACCGCTCCTTCCCCGCCCCGGGAAGAGGGACCGGGATCGGCGGCATCCTCGAGCAGGCACGGGAGGGCTTCACGGCGGGCCTGTCCGATGACCTGAACATCTCCGAATCGTTCTCAGCCCTGTTCGAGCTGGTCCGGGAGGTCAATACCCTCGTCGCCTCCGGCGGGCTCGACGAGAAAGGCGCCGGGGACGCCGCCTCCTTCGTCCGTGGCCTCGACGAAGTCTTGGCGATCCTCCCTCCGAGGGCCGAGGAAATTCTCCCTGCAGAGATCTCCTCGATGATCGAGGCGAGGCAAAAGGCCCGGCACGACAGGGATTTCGCGCTAGCCGACCGCCTGCGGGACGAACTTCTCCGGGAAGGGATCGTGCTCGAGGACACCAAGGACGGCGTCCGCTGGAAAAAGGTCAGGCCAGCCGGGCTGGGGTTATGAGCGAGGACAGGTTCGATGAGGCCCACGCCCTGGGCCGCCGGGGAGAAGAGATCGCCCTCGAGTATTTCCGCCGGAAAGGATTCCGTATCGTCGAGCGCGGCTTTCGGCTCTTCCGGGGGGAGATCGACCTCGTGGCCTATGACGGGGACACGCTCGTCTTCGTCGAGGTCAAGACGCGGGCGACAACGGAATTCGGCCTCCCGGAGGAGGCCGTGACGCCAGCGAAGCAAAGCCAGATCCGGAAGATCGCCCGGGGGTTCCTCATGGAGCGGAGTCTCGGGGAGCCGGACTGCCGGTTCGATGTCCTCGCCATCCTGGCGCCGGAAGAAGGCGACCCGGTCATCACCCACTACGAAAACGCGTTTTAAAAAGCGAGGGCCGCCCCGAAGGTCAGGCTTCTTCCCGGCTCCTCCATGGCCTCGGCATCCGGCCTTGAGATGTACGTCACGTCAAGCAGATTGCCGAGGCGGGCGTAGAAGCTCAGGGACGGCGACAGCCTGTAGGCCGCCCGGGCGTTGATGACGGTTGTCGATGCCGGGATGGCGATTTCGGCGGGCCCGGGATTGTCCTTCCGGAGCCGGAACGTGGCGTCGAGTTCGGCCGAGAAGCGTCCGACCCAGGCTTTCGTCCCCGCGAGAAACTGGACGGGCGGCACGTCGTTCAAAGCCCCCCCCGTCGCGGCGTTCCGGCCGCGGATCGCAAACATGTTCCCGAAAACCTTCCAGCCGGGTACAGGGAAATATTCGAACTCGAGCTCGATGCCCTTCAGCCGCCCCCTGTCGATGTTCCCGTAGGTGTAAACTCCCGGGGACTCGGTGTATCTCTCGATCATGCCGTCGATGGCGTAAACGAACCCGTAGAGTCCGGCGAAGAACCGGCGCCCGTAAATCCGGAAGCCCGCGTCCGCGTTCCGGCTCGTCTCGGGTTTCAGCCCGGGTTGGGCGATTATGAAACCCCGGCCGCTGATGCCCGTGTAGTAGCGTTCGTTCAGGCTCGGGACCCGGTAAGCCCGGGACACGTTGACAAAGCCCACCAGGCTTCCCGTGATCTTCAGGGACGCCGCCAGGAAGCCGGTGGCCTTGTCGTCGCGCGTCGCAACGGCGGGACCGCCTCCCGCGGCCGCCCTCATGGACAGGCTGTCCCAGCGGACGCCCCCGACGAGATCGACGTTCCGGAATCCCGTATAGTCCGCCGAGACGAACAGCCCCGCGTCCGTCCGGCTCCCCCGGGTATAAGGAAGCTCGCCGGTGACACCCTTGACGGTCCCGTCGGCGGCGAACGAAGTATCCTTTGTCACAGCCTTCGCGTTCGACTGGCCGAAGAGATCGGCCCCGCCTTCAAGCCGCAACGCATTCCCGACCTTCCTCCCGAAGGACAGCTGGACGCCGTATTCCGTGCTCCGGGTCCGGCTCGTCGAGGTCTTAGTACGGTATCCGTCGATGCGGTCCGTCCGCGTTTCGAGCGAATTGGGATCGACGTAGGCCTCGAAGGACAGATCGCCGTTCGCGACCTGCTTTTCGGTCCAGCGGAACTGGACGAGGTTCTGGTCCTCCCCGGGGTACCACGTCGGCTTGGCCGGGTCCCGGTTCGGCTTGCCGATGTCCCTGCCCCGGGCGCCGAGGACGCTCGCCACGATCTCCCGCTTTTCCGTCCGGTGGACGATCTTGGCCAGAAGGCTTCCCTGGGCAAATCTGGACTGGGGGATTCGGCCCGCAGGCGACGAATAGTCGTCCGCATCCACTCCCTGAAACGACAGGAGGAACCCTGTTGCCCCCTTCGCGACTTCGAGGGAAAGTCCGGCGCCCTTTTCGGCGTTCACGGTCCCGTATCGGGCCTGGACCCTACCCCTGATCCCCGGCCGGAGCTCCGGTTCCCTGGTCAGGACGTGGATGACGCCGCCGATGGCGTCCGACCCGTAGAGGACGGAGGCCGGGCTCCTCAGGACCTCGATGCGCTCCACGTCCGCGGGACTGATGAAAGACGCGTTGGGGCCGGTCCGGCGCTCGCTCGAGAGGCGCGCGTCATCGATGAGATAAAGGACGCGGCGGCGAGCCAGCCCGCGGACCGAGGGCACGAGCGAGAAGCCGCCCGATCCGAGGACTGCGACACCCGGCGTCGCGGACAGGCCTTCGGTGACGTTGGAAGGCATGGCCTCGGCCAGGGCCCCCTTCGGGACCACGGTCTCCGCGACGGGGAGGGCCGCCCGGGCTTCGGGATGGCGAAGGGCGGTGACAACGATCTCTTCCTTCTGGCGCATGATGGGGAGGACGGTGAGGACAACGCTCCTGGCGAGGTCTTTCCTCGGGACGTCGAACTCCTGCTCGTAGTGGTCCGAGTGGGTGACCTCGAGCCTGATGCGGGCGCCTTCCGGGATGTCCAGCGCGAATGCGCCGCCGGCATCGGTAACGTCACGCGCCCCGCTCGGCCTGTGCAGGACGACGGCCCCGGCCACGGGCGTTCCCTCCGGGGTAATAACGGTCCCCCGGACCTCGACGGCGCGGGCCAAAAGAGGGACGGAGACGAGGAGAAGCGTCGCCAGAACGACTTTCTTCATATCGGCCTCCTATTGATGACGGCATGAGCGACGGATGGCCCCCAGCCCTCCCGGAACACGGCCGAAGGATCGGGGGACTCCCCGGCCAGCATACGCATGGTTTTCCGGAATACCGGGTGGACAGCCCGCGGGGCGATCTCCATCAGGGGCACAAGGACGAAATTCCGGAGGGCGAGCCGGGGATGCGGGATCGTCAGTCCAGGCGTCTCCAGGACGGTCTTCCCCGCGAGGAGAATGTCGATGTCGATCTTTCTCGGGCCTTTGGGCACCGAGAGAGCACGTTTCATCTTCACTTCGATCGACTTGGCCAATTCCAGGAGCTCCCGGGGACCGAGGCCCGTCCGGATTTCGACGACCTGATTGAAAAACCACGGCTGGTCGGCGAGATCGACGGGTTCGGTCCGATAAACGGACGAGGCTTTGAGGATCTCGACCCCGCCCCGCTCCAGAAGCCGGCGGGCCCGCTCAAGGTTCCGCCTCAAGTTGCCCAGGTTGCTACCGAGAGACAGGAAGTAGATCATCTGACGGGACCGGGGCCTCAGGCAAGTGCCGGCCCGTCCGGACTGACGTTTCAGCATGGCCTTATTGTATGAGCTTTCGTCGGATTATCAATACTAGTTTTCAAGGGACGCTTCCGTTGTTTTCCCGACGAGGTTTCAGTATAATGGCCCCGTTGCGACCATGATCGAAAATTTCAAAAGCAAGATGAACGGGCTGGGGCACTGGGTCGGCAATACGCCTCTCCTGGCGATCGATTTCGCGTTCGACGGAAAGCCGCGCGTTCTTTACGCCAAAGCCGAGAACCTGAACATGACCGGGAGCATCAAGGACCGGATGGCCTATCATATCATCCGCCGCGGCTACGAGCGCGGGACCCTCCGGCCCGAGGCGACGATCGTCGAGGCCACGAGCGGCAACACGGGCATCTCCTTCTCGGCCATCGGCCGGGCGCTCGGCCATCCCGTGACCATCTTCATGCCCGACTGGATGAGCCAGGAGCGTAAGGACCTCATCCGCAGCCTGGGTGCCCGGGTCCGACTTGTCTCGAAAGAGCAAGGCGGCTTTCTCGGGAGCATTCGCCTCGCCGAAGAATACGCGGCCGCCCTCGAAAACTCTTTTCTGCCGCGCCAGTTTTCGAACGAGGATAACGCGGACGCTCACGCCGGCACGACGGGGCCCGAGATCTGGTGGCAGCTGCGGTGGCGCAACCTCAGGCCCGACGCTTTCATCGCCGGGGTCGGGACGGGCGGGACCATCATGGGCGCCGGCCGCTTCCTCAAGGAGAAGAATCCGTCCATCCGGCTCCATCCGCTGGAGCCTTCGAATTCGCCGACGATGTCGACGGGCCACAAGGTCGGGAAGCACCGGATCCAGGGGATATCCGACGAGTTCATACCGCCGATCGTCGACCTCGCCAAGCTCGACAGCGTCATCGCCGTGGACGACGGGGACGCTATCCTCATGGCGCAGAAACTCGCCGCCGAGATCGGCGTCGCCGTCGGCATCTCCTCGGGGGCCAATTTTCTGGGCGCTCTCATGGTCCAGAACGAACTCGGCCGGGACGCCGTGGTGGTCACGGTCCTCTCCGACGACAATAAAAAATACCTGAGCACCGATCTCTTGCGGGAAGAGCCGTCGAAGCCCGATTGTCTCTCGCCCAGGATCAAGCTGATCGGTTTTCGGGCATTCAAACGCGTCTGCCAGACCTGTTGCGATCCCGAGACCTGCCTCGCCGAGTATCCCGAAGCCGTCCCCTGCGCCGACCCCGCCCTCGCCCCCTGCCCTCGGCGGCCTATTCCCTGACCGTGGCCGAGGGATGCTCGCCGAGCGGATCGATCCTCGCGGCGAGAGAGAACAGGAACGGATAATTCTCTTTGAGGTGCTCGGCGTAGACGAGCCATTCCACGGTGATCTGCGAATAGGCCCTCCGTGTGTCGCTCTCCAGGTGCCTGAGGTCCGCCGGCGGAAGGTCCTCGAGGTCCCCCTCGCGGAACGCCAGCTCCTCGGCAAGGTGGAACACGGCCCAGAGAAGATCGGTGAAGCGATCATGCTCGAGGAGGCTGGGGTTCTCCAGAAGGCGAACCATGAAGTCGCGCTCCTTTTCCAGAAAGGCCCTCAGCTCGCGGAGCATGGCCGGCGAGATCGTCATCTCGTAGGGGAACGCCGCGGCCGCGCCTTCGGCCTTCGCGAAATCCGCGTGTCTCCAGGTTGGGCGGATGCCGCATCGGGCACTGAGGTCCTCCGCGTGCGCGACGCAGGCGGAGAACCGCCTGAGGAGCTCGAGCCCGACCTCGCTGAAGAAGGCGCCGATGACCATGTTGAGCTTCTCGAGCATCACCCGCTTCTCCCGCCGGGCGAGCAGGCGCTCGATGAATACGATGACCACAAGGACGTTCAGGAACAGGAACCCGACGTCCATGATCAGGTAGAAGAAAATGCTCCGGACGTCCCGGAAAATGAGGTAGTGCGCGACATACGTGGCCAGGGAAAGGGCCACGAAGACGAGTGATACGGGCAGGAGCCAGGACGTAGCCTTCCGGCGCCTCATGGCCTTCCCGCCGGGAGGACGACGGTGAAGGTCGAGCCGTCGCCCGGACGGCTGGAAACGCTGATCCGGCCGCCGTGCGCCTTGACGACGTGCTTGACGATGGACAGCCCCAGACCCGTGCCCCCGAGCTTCCGCGACCGGGACTTATCGACCACATAAAACCTCTCGAAGAGATGGGGCAGGTGTTCTTCGGGGATGCCGATCCCGGTGTCGCGGACCTCGACGAGAATATCTCCCCCCTGGACGGACAGAGAAACCGTCACCGAGCCTTTTTCGGTCGACTTGAGGGCGTTATCGACGAGATTGACAAGCATCTGATCGAGCCTGAAGGCGTCCCCCCTTACCGGAGGTATCTCCGGGTCGGACTTCAGCTCGAGGCGAACGCCTTGGGCTCCGGCCCTGGCCGTGAATAGCGCGAGGACGTTCCCCGCGAGGGCCTTCATGTCGACGTCCGAGGACTCAAGCTTTCCGCTTCGGTCCTCCATCTCGGCGAGGGTCATCATGTCCTGGACAATGCCGATCATCCGGTCGGTGTTCCGGCCGATGATCTCGAGATAGCCCTTATCCTCCCCCTCCACCCTGTCCTCGAGGGCTTCGACGAATCCCTTGATGGCCGTAAGCGGGGTCCGGAGCTCGTGCGAAGCGTTGAGGACGAGGTCCTTTTTCATCCGCTCGGCGTCCCGGATCTCGCTGAGGTCGTGGATCGTCACGACGACGCGTTCTCGAGAAGGCAAGAACGCCGCGGCGCACAGGAAGGAACGGTCCTTCATCACGACCTCATCGGACGCTTTCGTCCGGCCCTCCTTGACCCCCCGGACGAGCTCGGTGAATCGGGTCCCCCGGACGACCTCCCAGTAATAGCGCCCCTCGGCGGCCGGATCGGCGATAACCGACCGGAACTTCTCGTTGATGAGGACGATCCGCTCGTCCCGGTCGATGACAAGAAGGCCGTCCTGGATGGAGGACAGGATGCTGTCGAGCTCCTCGCGGCGCTCCGCAGAGGCCAGGAACATGGATCTCAGGTCCGCGGTCATCGTGTTGAAGCTCCGGGCGAAATCGGCGAACTCACCTTTGGACCGGAGCGAAACCTTGGCCTCGAAATCCCCGTCGGCCACCTTCCGGGAGGCTGTGATGAATTCCCGGACCGGCCCCGAGATCGAGCGCGAGAAGAAGAGCATAGCCAGCAAGACGAGGGCCATGACGGCCAGGGCCGTCCCGACAATCCTCCGCCTGAGGTGGGCGAGCAGTCCGTCGATGTCCTTCATGAACCGGCTCACCCGGAGCGCCCCGACGACCTTCCCTTCCTCAATCAAAGGGAAGCTCATATAGAGCATATCGGCCTTGACCGTGGAGCTGCGTCGGACGGATCGGGCCGTCTCCCCCTTAAGCGCTTGAAACACCTCGGGCCTGTACTGGTGGCTTTCCATCCGTTCGGGGGCCCCCTCGGAATCCGCCAACACCGCCCCGGAAGGGTCGACCACGGTGATCCGGGCGCGAATCTTCGGCCCGAGGTCCCGGACGAAGGCTTCGAGCGCCTCGGGCTTCTCTTTAAGGCCGACGAGCGCGCGCGGCATGAGGACCTCGGCCAAGTTCCCCAAGTGAGCCGCCTGGTCGTCGAGATAGGCGGACCGGATCGCCTTGAACGAGAAGAGCAGGATGACTGCCGCGGCTGTAGCGATGATGACGCATACCCCTCCGTAGATCCTGATAAACAGCGTGTTCTTCATGGTTCCAGCTTGTACCCCACTCCGCGTACGTTCCGAATGATGTCCCCCCTCAAGCCCAGCTTCCGGCGCAGGTTCCGGATGTGGACGTCGATGGTCCTGTCCGTGACGACCTTCGCGTCGCCCCACAGGAGGTCGAGAAGCCGGTCCCGGGACAGGACGCGGCCGCCGCTCGAGGCGAGCGCGTCGAGGATCCCGAACTCGGCGGACGTCAGGTCAAGCCGGACGCCGTCAGCCGTGACCTCGTGTCGGTCCCGATCGATGACGAGCGCATCCCCGATCTGGGACCTCCGCCCCGCGCCTCCGGCCGTTTCCCCGGCCCTCCTGAGGACGGCCCTCACCCGAGCGGTGAGCTCCCGGGCAGAGAAGGGCTTGGTCAGGTAGTCATCGGCCCCCATCTCCAGCCCCAGGACGCGGTCCGCCTCGGCGGCCCGGGCGGTAAGCATAATCACCGGAATGCCCGACCATGCTTCAGCCCTTTTGAGGAGCCTGAAGACCTCGAGGCCGTCGGTCCCGGGAAGCATCAGGTCGAGGATCACGAGGTCGGGGGCATGACTCCGAAGGTAAGCGAACAGCTTTTCGGGGTCGGAAAAGGCCGCAACCGAAAAACCCGCGTTCCCCATGTGGAGCTTGAGGAGCTCGAGGATGTCCTCTTCGTCGTCGAGAATGGCGATGGTCCGGCTCACTGCGTGTTTCCTTGCCGAGAACGGGGTTGCGGGTATATTATAATGAAAAACCGCTCCGGCCCCAAGGGGATAATATGAAATTGCCCCGGATCGTTCTTAGGATTATAATCGTCCTCTCATCGGCAAGGAGATCCGACATGAACAAAGCGCTTTGGATTTTCATGGCCGCGGCAGCCGGTTTTGGGCTCGTCGGAATGGCCCTCCAGAAGCTCGAGGAGGACATCTTCCAGACGCCCTGCGGCGAACTGAAGATCTTCTTCGTCGGGCACGGGTCCTTGTTCCTGACGTTCGGCGGCAAGGTCGTTCACATCGACCCCGTCGAGGCCGAGGGGGACTACGCCCGCCTTCCGAAGGCCGACCTCATCCTCGTCACGCACGAGCACTACGACCACCTGGACCCGGAAGCCCTCAAGCCCCTGCACAAGGAAGGGACTAGGGTTCTCGTGTCCCGGGCCTGCGCCGGCAAGGTCCCCGACGCCCTTGTCATGAATAACGGTGACCGGACGACCGTCGGGGGCTTCGAAATCGATGCCGTTCCAGCATACAACATCGTCCACAAGAGGCCGGACGGCAACCCCTTCCACCCGAAAGGGCAGGGCAACGGCTACGTCCTGACCGTCGGGGGGAAGAGGATCTACGTCGCCGGGGACACGGAGCCCGTGCCCGAGATGAAGAACTTGAAGGATATCGATATCGCCTTCCTCCCCATGAACCTCCCTTACACCATGAGCCCGGAGATGACGGCCGAGGCGGCCAAGACGATCCGACCCAAGATCCTTTACCCCTATCATTTCGGGAACACCGACACGGGCCGGCTCCTCGAACTCCTCAAGGGACAACTCGGGATCGAGGTTCGCGTCCGCCCGATGTCGTGACGGCCGCAGCCGGTCAGGGCTTTTCGGGAAGGCCGGTGTCGAGGGCTTGGTTGGCTTCGATGTGGTGCTTGATGGTCTTCCCCTTGACCATGTAGATGACATCCTCGCCGATATTAGTGGCGTGGTCGGCAATCCGCTCGAGGTGCCTCCCGACGAGGATCAGGTCGACGGCCCGGGTGATGGTCGCAGCGTCCTGCATCATGTAGGTCAGGAGCTCGCGGAACACCTGCTCGTTGAGTTGGTCTACCTGGTCGTCCCGCTCACAGACGTCGAGGGCCAGCCGGTCGTCCCGGTTGATGAACGCGCTGATCGAGTCCCGGACCATGTTCTGGGCCAGGTCGGCCATCCGGGGGATATCGATGAGCGGCTTGAGCTGGGGGTGGCGCAGAAGTTCGATGGTCCGGTCGATAATGTTGACGGCCTGGTCGCCGATGCGCTCCAAGTCGCTTGAGATCTTCATCGCGGATGTGACGAACCGCAGGTCCGCGGCCATGGGCTGCCTGAGGGCGAGCAGGCGCATGCACATCTCGTCGATCTCGATCTCGAGGTGATTAATGGCCTCCTCCCGCCTCATGACCTCGCCGACCAGGCCCTCGTCCCGCTCCTTCAGACAGCGGATTGCGAACGTGATGGACTCCTCGGCGTAGGCCGCCATTTCCAGGATCTTCGCCTTGAGCCCCTTGAGTTCCTCGTCAAAAGGTCTTTCCATCGGGTCCTCCCTCGGGATTCCGTGACCTCACCCGAACCGCCCGGTGACGTAATCCTCGGTAAGCCTTTGGGCCGGGCTGGTGAAGATCTTCTCGGTCTGGTCGTACTCGACGACCTCCCCCAACATCATGAACGCCGTAAAGTCCGAAACCCGAGCCGCCTGCTGCATGTTGTGGGTCACGATGATGACAGTATACAACTTTTTCAATTCCTGGATAAGGTCCTCGATCTTCGCCGTTGCGATCGGGTCGATGGCCGAGCACGGTTCATCGAAGAGGATGACCTCCGGCTCGACGGCCAGCGCCCGGGCGATGCAAAGGCGCTGCTGCTGGCCCCCCGAGAATTCCAGGGCGTGGTCGTCGAGTCGGTCCTTGACCTCGTCCCAGAGGGCAGCCTGTCTCAGGCTCCGTTCGACGACCTCATCGAGCCTCCGGCGGTTCCGGACGCCTTCGATCCTCAGGCCGTAGGCGATGTTGTCGTAGATGGTTTTCGGGAAGGGATTGGGCCTCTGGAAGACCATCCCGACCCGGCGTCTCAACTGGACGACGTCCACCTCGCTAGCGTAGATGTCGGCCCCATCGAGCAGGACCTTCCCTTCCACCCGGGCCGAGGGCAGGACGTCGTTCATCCGGTTCAGCGTCCGGATGAAGGTCGACTTGCCGCAGCCGGACGGTCCGATGATCGCCGTCACTCTCTTTTCCGGACAGACGATGCTGACGTTCTTCAAAGCCTGCTTTGGCCCGTAGAAGAAGCTCAGGCCCTTCGTTTCGATCTTGGCTCGGATATCCATGATCATCTTCTCCCTTTTTTGCGCAGCCTGTACCGAATGATGACCGCCAGAAGGTTCATCCCAAGGACGAACACGATCAGGACGAGGGCCGTCCCGTAGGCCAGGGGGCGCACCGTTTGGATGGCGTGGTGCTGGGTGGACATGATGTAGAGGTGGTACGGCAGGGCCATGAACTGGTCAGCAGGCGACTTCGGAAGGTAGGGCAGATAGAAGGCGGCCCCTGTGAACATGATGGGGGCCGTCTCCCCGGCCGCCCGGGCCAGGCCGAGGATGGCGCCGGTCAGGATGCCGGGCATGGCCTGGGGCAGGACATTTGTCCATATCGCCTGCCATTTCGTGGCACCAAGAGCCAGGGCCCCCTCCCGGTAGGAATTCGGGACCGTTTTGAGCGCCTCCTCGCTGGCGGTGATCGTCCACGGCAGGGTCAGGAGGCCCAAAGTCAGGCCAGCCGAAAGGACCGAGGTGCCAAGCCTCAGGGCGTTCACGAAGAGGATGACCCCGAAGAGTCCGTAGACGATGGACGGGACCCCCGCGAGGTTGCGGATCGACAGCCGGATGATCCGTGTGAGAATCCCCTGTTCCGCGTATTCGTTGAGGTAGATGGCCGCGAAAACGCCCAGGGGCACGGCCAGGACCGCCGTGATGATCGTGACCAGGAACGTCCCGAAGATTGCGGGAAATATCCCGCCTTCGGTCATCCCGCGTCGCGGCCCATGGGTCAGGAATTCCCAACTGATCGCGCTCCCCCCCTTGTTGCCGATGTCGTAGAGCAAAAGAAGGAGGACGGCCAAGACGAGGACCAGGCTGGCCCGAAGGAAGAGAAACCCCGCGAACTGGGCAAGCTTCTTTCTCATCGTTCCCGCTCCTGGAACCTGCGCAGGAAGAAATCGGCGACGAGGTTGACGGCAAAAGTCATGAGAAAGAGGACGAGGCCGATGGCGAAGAGGGCGTAGTAGTGCGTGGTGAAGTACGGAACCTCGCCGAGCTCGATGGCGATACCGGAGGTCATCGTCCGAATGGAGCCCAAGAGGCCCGTCGGGAAGGCCCGCGCATTCCCCGTGGCCATGAGCACGGTCATGGTCTCTCCGATCGCCCGGCCCATGCCGAGCATGACCGCGGCCATGATCCCGGACAGGGCGGCGGGCCCCTTGACTCGGACAAGAGTCTGCCATCGCGAAGCCCCGAGGGCCAGGGAGGCCTCGCTATAGGCAGGGGGGACGGCGGAAAGAGAGTCCTCGGAGATGCTGATGATCGTCGGAAGGGCCATGATCGCCAGGAGGAGGCTCCCGTTGAGGGCTGTCAGCCCGTGACCGACGTGAAAAACCTTGGCAATCGCGGGCCCGACAAGGACGATGCCCAAGAATCCCACGACGACCGAGGGGATTCCGGCAAGGATCTCGACAATGGGTTTGACGATCTCCCGCACGCGCCAGTTCGCGACATCCGATAGGTAGGCGGCGACGCCCAGCCCGACCGGCACGGCGATGGCCAGGGCACCCGCAGTCACGAGGAGCGTACTCGCGATCATAGAGAGGATCCCATACTCCGCCTTCTCCGGCGAGGTCGGGTCCCAGTTCTTCCCGAACAGGAATTCCCCGACGCGGATCTCCTTGAACACCGGGAGGGACGTGGAGAGAAGGAGGAGGAAGATCCCGACGAGGACCAGGACGACCAGGCCGGCGTTGGCCAGGAAGAAGCCCCTGATTGCCGCCTCCCTGAATCGCCTGGTCTTCATCGGGACTTTCCTATCCTTCTCCGCTCCACCATCACTTCATATTCTTGTCATTCTGGGCCTTGAGGGGCGCGCCAATAGTGAAGAAGCCTTCCTTCTCGATGATCGCCTGTCCTTCCGGACCGCACTCGAAGGCAAGGAAGGCCGCGAGTGCAGGGCCCGGCTTTCCGTTCGTCGCTTGATACAAGGGCCTGGCGATGGGATAATCGCCCGAGTCCACCGACCGCTTTTCAAGAGGCGAATAGGCCTGCCCCTCGGCGGTCTTGGAGATGTTCAGGACCTTTAGGCCCTTACGGACCTTGCCGTCCTTATCGAAGAGATAACCGACGCCGACGTATCCTAGCCCGCCCTCGTCCTGGAGGATGCCCTCGATGATCTGGGCGTTCCCGTTCATTTCCTTGACGTCCTGTGAGTAGTTCTTGTTGCCGAGGACGTGTTCCTGCATGAACGTGTAAGTCCCGGAGTTGGACTGTCGGCCGTAGAGAGAGACCGGCTTGTCGGGGCCGCCCAGGACCTTCCAGTTACGGATCTCGCCCTTGTAGAGCGAGCCGACCTGGGCCATAGTCAGCTTTTCGATCGTGTTCCCCTCGTTGACGATGATGCTCAGCCCGTCGACCGCGATAGCGAAGAAGCGGGGCTTGACGCCCTTTTCCCATGCCTGGTCGATCTCCTTCTGTTTCCACTCACGGGAGTGGTTGGCGATGTCGCAGGTCTGGTTGATAATGGCGGTGATTCCGGTACCGGATCCGCCGCCGAGGACGGCGATGGCCGCGCCGGTGGTCTTGGCCATGTACTCCTCGGCCAGGATCTGGACGAGGTTGACCATCGTGTCGGAGCCCTTGACCTGGATCATCTTCTTGGCCGGGGCGGCCATTACGACGCTTGCCAGGAGGCCGATGACGGCTAGGTCGATGATGAGTGTCTTTTTCATTTCATTTCTCCGTTTCTAAAGGATTTTTTAAATCGCTCTCTCGATCGTCAGAAGGATAGGAAGAACGTCAGGTTGAAGGAGACGTCGTTCTTCGAGGTCGCGGCCGCCGTATAGTATTTCGGATTCTTGTAATTGGTGAACCAGACGTTCGGCTGAAGCTTCCAACTGGCGTGATAAGGCGCCCAGTCGAAGCCGACGATGGCCAGGCTCATATCCTGATTCGCGCGGTCCAGGCTGCTGGGCATGTAGCTGTCGTAACGGGCGAAGAGCGAGAGCTTATCGGGACTGATGACGTAGCGGCCGAAGGTCGACCAGCCGGACACGTTGTACTTCTTCCCGCCCGTCTGATAAAGATCGTTCTTGTACTGGAACCACTCCGCGCCAATGACGAGGTTCTTGACCGTTTCGAAAAAGGCGTCGAGCTTGTAGGTGGCCGCGGCTGGGGCCTTTACCAAGGGGAGGGCGGTCACCGGCAGCTTCCGCTCGTAGTCATAATAGCCGACAACGGAAAGCCCAGCCACCGGCGTGAGTTGGGCCTGAAGCTGGACCTTCTTAAACTGGTCGTTCTCGGCGTGGGAGTAGGCGGCGCCGTTGTAGATGCCCGCGGCCACTCGGAAGTACTTGGCGACGGAGTATTTCAGGGTGACGCCGATGTCCGCGCTGGTGGAAAAGATCTCTTTCTTCGTGATGTCCTTGTAGCAGTCGACCAAGGTCTTGGCGACGCTCCGGTAGGCCCAGCGTTCCTCCGCGGGTTTGAAGGTCAGCGTCTCGATCATGCCGATATTGAGGACGAGTTTATCGACCAGGAAATTGGAGTATTCGAGGTAGAGGTGCTTGAGGAAGGGGCGCAGCTTGTCGTCCTTGCCGAGAGAAGTCCCCGTTACCGGCGAGCCGGTCAGCGTGACGCCCGTGACATTGGCCGTGTTGTCGGCGTCCAGGCGGAACCGGAACTTCAGGTTGTCATTGATCTTGTTCTCATAGGTGAGGTAGGCCCGGCGGAAGACGAACTGATTGTTGAGGTAAGCTTTGGTTGCGTCTGTGGGCTTCAGGGTGATGGGGCCGGCCGAGGTCAGGTAATACCTCCAGTCAAGGTATACCGTCCCGCTGAACGTCTGCTGCGCGTAAAGCGAAGCCCCTGCCATGAAGAGCCCCAGGAAGGCCGTCGCCGCGATGAGGCCCTTTCGCCAGTCGTGTTTGCCGTTCATTCTTTCATTCTCCTTATCTTGTTATTTCAAGGACAAGATAGGAGAGGGAGGTTAAGAGAGGATGAAGACTTAGTGAATTTTTCTTAACATGTGAAAGAAAGCAGCCCGGAAGGCTGGCCCGAGTTCCCTTTCGGGCCCCTTAGAGCCCGGACCCGGTCGAAGGCGCAGTATCAGACCGAATAGAACCGGAACCGTCGGTTCGCGGCCTTCACGGCCTCCATCGCCCAGAGCGGGAACGAAGAGATAACCAGGACGAGGCCCCAGTCAAGGAGGCTCAACTGCTCGACCTTGAAGATCGTCCGCAGGAACGGCACGTTGATGACGACGACCTGGAGGAAGAAGGATACCGCCGCGGCGTAAACGAGCTTCATGTTCGAGAAGGGGCCGATCCGGAACAGGGACCGCGTCATGTTTCGGCAGTTGAACGCGTGGAAGAGCTGGGCGCAGGACAGGACGATAAACGCACCCGTTCTCGCCCGGACGACACCTTCTTTCTCGATGAACAGGATTGTGCAAAAAGCCAGGAGGCTGCAGAGGGCGATGAACACCCCCTGGGCCAACATCAGAAACGCCCGAGGCCGCGTGACGACCGGCTCGGCGGGGTCGCGGGGGGGCTTATCCATGATGCCTGGGTCGACAGGGTCGACGCCCAGCGCCAGAGCGGGCAAACCGTCCGTCACCAGGTTGACCCAAAGGATCTGGATAGGGAGCAGGGGCACGGGGAGGCCGATAAGCGAAGCCGTGAACATCGTCAGAATCTCGCCGGCGTTGCAGGACAGGAGGAAGTGGACGAACTTCTTGATGTTGTCGTAGATCCCCCTCCCCTCCTCGACGGCTGCGACGATGGAGGCGAAGTTATCGTCCGTGACGACCATGTCCGAGACCTCTTTGGTCACATCGGTCCCTGTGATCCCCATGGCGACGCCGATGTCCGCTTCCTTGACCGCCGGGGCGTCGTTGACGCCGTCGCCCGTCATGGCGACGACGTCGCCCCTCTTCCGCCAGGCCCGAACGATCCGGAGCTTGTGCTCCGGCGAGACGCGGGCGTAGACCGGGATGCGGCGGACCTCGGCTCCGAGCCTCTCGTCGGTCCACCTGTCCAGGTCCTCTCCGGTCAGGGCCATGGAGTCCTCCGCGAGGAACCCCAGCTCCCGGGCGATGGCCACGGCCGTGTTCTTGTGGTCACCGGTAATCATGACGGTCCGGATTCCGGCCCGCTTGCACTCGGCCACGGCCGCCTTGACCTCCTCCCGAGGCGGGTCGATCATCGCCATCAGGCCGGAGAAGACGAGCTCCCGCTCGATCGTCACGGGGGTCGGGCTTTCAGGTAGCTCCTCGAAGGACCGGTAGGCAAACGCCAGGACGCGCATCGCCCTGTCGGCGAGCTCGTCGTTCACCCGTAGCAGCCGCGCCCGGTCGGTCGCGGTCAGGGGTCGGGTCGAGCCGCCCTCGTCGATAGCAGTGCAATCGCCGAGGAGAACGTCGGGGGCGCCCTTGACGAAGGCTGCGAAGCGGCCCCCGTCCTGGCGGATGATGGTCATCTTCTTGCGCTCGGAGTCGAACGGGAGCTCCTCGACGGCAGGATACCCCTTCTCCTCGGTCTCCTTGAGCACGCCGACTTTCGCGGCCGCTGTGAGGATGGCGGCTTCGGTCGGGTCCCCAAAGATGCCCCAGGCTCCGCCGTCTTTTCGGACGATCAAAGCGCTGTTGCATAGGACACCGACTTGCAGCATCTGCCGCAACCCTGGAAAGTCGGAAGGATTGACCGGAGCGTCCGAGTCTAGAAACGCGCCCTCGGGCGCGTAGCCGATCCCGGTCACCCGGAACAGGCGAGCGTCGGCGTAAGCAGCCTGGACCGTCATCTCGTTCCGGGTCAGGGTCCCGGTCTTATCCGAACAGATCACGGTGGCGCAGCCGAGCGTCTCGACGGATGGGAGCTTCCGGATCAGGGCGTGGCGCCGGACCATCCTCTGGACACCGAGGGCGAGGGCGATGGTGACGACGGCGGGCAACCCCTCGGGGATAGCGGCTACGGCCAGACTCACGGCCGTCAGGAAGACGTCGACAAGCTTCCCGCCCCTCAGCCATTCCATGAGGAAGACCAGGCCGACGAGGATGAAGCACAGGTAGACGATCAACTTGCCGAACTGCTCGAGCTTCTTCTGGAGCGGCGTGGTCTCGTGGGCGATTCCTTGGATCATCGTAGCGATCTTCCCGAGCTCGGTGGACATGCCCGTCCCGGTCACGAGGGCCCGGGCCTTGCCCGAGGCGACGAACGTCCCCATGTAGACCGTATTGGCCCGATCGGCCAACGGGACCTCCCGCTCGTCCAATGCGACGGAGGTCTTGAGGACCGGGGTCGATTCCCCCGTCAGGCTGGCCTCCTGGACCGAGAAATTCGAGGTATGCCAGACGATACGGCCGTCGGCCGGGACATTGTCCCCGGCCTCGAGCTCGACGAGGTCGCCCGGGACGATGTCGCTCGAGGGCACGACCCTGTAGTCGCCGTCGCGAATAACCTTGGACGACGGCGAAGAGAGCTTTTTCAGCGCAGCCAGGGATTTCTCGGCCCGGTATTCCTGAACGAACCCCATGACGGCGTTCAGAATGACGATGGCAATGATGGCCACGGCATCAACCCATTCCCCAAGGAAGCCCGAAACGAGAGCGGCCCCAATGAGGACCCAGATCATGAAATCCTTGAACTGGTCGAGGAACTGGCCGATGGGCGAACGGCCCTTCTTCTCGGTCAGTTGGTTCGGTCCGAAGCGGGCGAGCCTCTCGGTAGCGTCCGTATCGGTCAAGCCCCGGGACGCGTTCGTGTCGAGGAGGGCTTCCACCTCCTCGATAGCGCACTGCCAGGTTCTTTTGTCGGTGGTCGCTTGGTCGATCATGGCACGTCCTTCAATAGGATTCCGGCCCGCCGCGCCTGGGCGGGTGCGGAATTATAGCACCTTGGACGGGTTTTGGAGAAGCGGGGGCGCGAGATATCGGGCGGCGACCCGAGAGCGGTTCTGGGCCTCGGAGGCATGATCTCGCGGGATCCACCCCCCAAAGATCTCCTATCAGGCCCTACTCGGAAGTTGCCTTGATTCCCTCCTTACGGGACGCGGCTGAGGTCCCCTCCGAAACTCCCGGGTGGAGGAGCGCGCGGAGATTCCGGGTCAGGATCGGAAACTGGGCCGGGTCCGAGGCCGGCGGGAATCCCCGGAGCTTGCGGCTGAGAGTTCCGAGGAGGCGGTCGTCCGGCCTGCCCTCGAGGATCTTCGCAGTTTCCTCCTCGTCGATGTCCTCACCCCGTAAAGTCGCTAGCCCCGCTCTTTCGTTCTCGGGACAGCCGAGCTGGCACTTCATGCAGCCCATCAGCGCGTTATGCATGCTGGGCAGGATCCAGTTAGGGAAGACGCCGTTGACCTCGTTGTAGAGCGTGATGCAGCGGCCGGCGTCGATCACGAATTCCTCGCGACGAATGGCGTTCGTCGGGCATATGCCGTAGCAGATCGCGCATTCCCGACAGGCCTCGAGCATGGCAAGCTCCTGCCACGAATCCTCGAGCCCCGGCGCGTCGGTCAGGAAAGCAAAGAGGGCCAGGAAGGTTCCCATCCCTTCCACGTAACAGATGTTGTTCCTGCCGTAGCGCCCCAGGCCGCTCCTGACGGCCATCAGCTTGAGATGAACGCCCTTGGCGGGCTCGAGCCTGGCCGAGGGGTTCTTGACAATATCCCTGCGGACGGCCGCTTCGATCCCCGCCAAAGTGACCCCATCGTCGAAGTACTGGGGGGAGATGACGATCGGGTGGCGCCGGCCTCGGAAAAAGGCGTCGAATCTCAGCATCGGCGCCCTGACGGCGACGATGAGAACTGAGGTAGCTTCCGGAAAGCCGGGGGGAACGGTGAACGATTTGGAATCGAGATAGCTTCGGTAGGTCTTGTTGTGACTGAGCTTGTTCCCCCGCCTCAGGGAATCGATATCGTTCTGGAGTTCCTTGAAATGGCCCACGGATAGGGCCCTGGCCTTGTAGAAGAGATCGGGCGTGGCCTCGAGCACATCTTCGTTCCAGGATCCGGGCTTTCCTAAGCCACTCCCGTTCAAGAACGGCAGGGCACCTAGGGCGGCCAACCCTTTCAGGAAATCCCGACGGCTCCTCTCGCAGGTCGCCGTTGTCAGGTTCCTGCGGAGTTCCCGGAGGCTACGGGCCCAGCCCTCACTTCTTTTTATGGACGCACATCCCCATTTATTCAGCGGCATACTGCCCTTCTTTGCAACCTTCGGGCCAAAACGCCCTCACGGGGTCCCATCCGGTTCTTGGGGAGCCGGGGGCGACCGGTGAACGGTTTTCGTTACGGCATAAAAAGATACTTTACGTCCGGGCAGAAGCGCTTTGAGGATAGAACAGACTTAATGATACGTGGCTCCTCGGGCAGGACTCGAACCTGCAACCTAGTGGTTACAAGAGCCCCGAGATTTCTCTCGGGCTTGGACTATCTCATCGCCCTTCCCGCTCGCGCGGGGATGGGGCGCCGGGCGCTTCCCCCGGACCGTGTCCGAGGTACGAGCGTTCGCTCTAGTCTCTGCACCTTCCCCGCCCGTCAGGGACGGACGGGGCTTGGCTCAGGATCACCTGCTTCGCACCCGGCGAAGGGAGGGCTTCCCTGAATTCACCCGGTTTTCCATCCGCGATCCCTCGCGGACGCTGCGTTGTCCACAGCCACCCGCTCTGCCGATTGAGCTACCGAGGAGTAAGGCTGGATTAAGATAGCATTAATTGCCCCCCAAGGCAAGGACTTGCTTTTATGTGCGGACGTGTTAATATGCCAATCTTTATGTTTGAAAGGAAATCGTGTCCGACCCAGAAGCTCAAGTTCTGACCAAGGCCTCCGGAACCCCGCTTTTCGCCGGCCGGCGGACGGCCGGCTCCGAAAAATTGATGTTCTTCGAGGCGCGGGCGGCCCGGTGGGACCGCGACCATTCTAGCCCGGGCGAGGACCTCACTATCCCCCTCATCATCCCGTTCCTCAGGCTGAATAACGGCGACCGCGTCCTCGACCTGGGTTGCGGAACGGGGAAGCTCGTTCCCTGGCTCCGGGAGGGCGTCGGTCCCTCGGGCCTCATCGTCGAGGCGGATTACTGCCGAGGAATGCTGGAGGCGGGGCGGCGCAAGCGCTTCGGCCGGCGCGTCCGCTTCGTGCGGATGGACGTCCAGACCCCGGCCGTCCGCGGCGGGGCGTTCGACCGGATCGTCTGTTTCTCCCTGTTCCCCCATCTCGAAGACCAAGCCGGAGCGCTCAGAAGATTCCGCGGGCTTCTCAAGCCCGGCTGTCCGCTCGTCATCGCCCATACGATGGGCCGGGAGGATCTCAACGCCTTCTTGCGCCGCGTCGGCGGTCCGGTCGGCGGGGACGCTCTTCCCGATGAACGCGAGATGACATCGCTCCTCTCGAAAGCCGGCTTCCGGGACGTCGAGATCGCCGACAGGCCCCGCCATTACATCGCCAGGGCCTGGGCATGATCGACCGCGGTCGGTTTCTCTCGACTCCGGCCTATGTTCATCGGACAAAGCCCGGGTTGAAGCCCGAGGTCGTGAACGCCGCGCCGGTCATCCGGCTGGAATTGGCAAGACCGGCCGCCGAGCCGTAAGGCCGGGAACAGGCTTAGAACCGGTAGGAGGCCTGCTTGGCCAGCTTACGGTAATCTTCGCCCCACATCTCGACGATCTTACACATCTCGTAGACGCGCGAGCGCAAGCGAATTCCGATCCGGTCGACGAGGGTGTCACCGCCCTTCTTGTAGAACGAGTCGCGGTTGTCCTCCGTCTCCTCGGTGTCCGGATAGTTCGAAGTGAAGATCGTCGTTTTCTTGTGGTTGTAGCGGTGATTGATGATGTAAAAGACGGTCTCTTCGACCCAGGCCGTCGTCCGCTTGGCCCCGAGCTCGTCGAGGACGAGGACATCGCTGCGAAAGACGGGGGCGAGGACGTCGGACTCGGTGAGCGAGGAGTCCGGGGCGAACGTGTTCTGGATCTCCCGGATGAGATCCCTGAAATCATAGAAGACACAGGAGACGTTCTTCTTCGCGATAAGCTCCTGGATGACGCCTATGGCCAGGTGGGTCTTGCCCACCCCACAGGGGCCGATGAACAGGAGACCGACCTCCTGGGCGGGGAAGTTCTTGACGAACGTCTTGGAGATGGCCAGGGCATCCTTGTGGGAATCGTTGTCCTTGTGGATCTCGAAGTTCTTCAGGGTACAATCCTTGTACCGCTTCGGAATGCGGGACTGCTCCAGCAGGACGGCCGCCTGCCGCTCGTGGAAGCAGGCGCATCTCTTGGCCACGGGTCCCTTATCGGCCTTCTCGATGATCCAACCGGTGCCCAGACATTTCGGACATGTTGTCGCGTCGTTCAATTCAGGTATCCTCTGAGCTGCTGGAGTCTCCGCGAGCGGGAAAGTTTCCGCATCGCCTTCTGCTCGATCTGCCGGATGCGTTCCCGCGTCAGGCCCAGCCGGTCCCCGATCTCCTGCAGGGTCCTGGGGCGGTCGTCGTCCAGCCCGAAGCGCAATTTTAGCACAACCGCTTCCTTCTCATCCAGCCCCCCGATCATCGCCCTGATCTGCTGCTCCACCGAGGACTTGATGATCTGGTACTCGACCGGCGGGCTGAGGTCGTCGCTGATCCGGTCCTCGACTTCGAGCCCGTCATCCGAGAGGCGGTCGCTCAGGGAGACGTTCTTCTCCTCGAGCACGGCCAGGTCCTCGATATCCTCGACGGCGATGCCCATCCTTTGGGCGACCTCGGCGCGGGTCGGCTCGCGGCCCAACTCCACCTTGAGCTCCGCCCTCTTCTTCTTCATCGCCGAGATCTGGTCGGACAGCTTCTGGGGGATGTTGTAGATGCGGGAATACTGAGACAGGGCGTGGAGGATGGCCTGGCGGATCCACCAGACGGCGTAGGAGATGAACCGGACGTTGCGGGTCGGGTCGAAGCGCTTGGCCGCTTCGATGAGCCCGACGTTCCCCTCGTTGATGAGATCGAGGAGGCCGAGCCCCATCCCCCGATACTTCTTCACGTAGGAGACGACGAACTTGAGGTTGGATTCGATAAGACGGCGCATGGCCTCAAGATCGCCCTCCCGGGCCTGCTCGCCAACCCTTTTCTCCTCCTCCTCGGTGAGCGGGAGGAACTTCGCGATCTCGTCGAGATAGAGCTTCAGGTTCCTGGAGTCCGGGTAATCCTTGCGGTCCGTCATCAGGTATCCGGCCTTCCGACCTTGACGATGCGCGACGGGTGGACCCTGACGAGGGCCTTCCGCCGCGCCTCGAACTCCTCGTCCTTCCCCTGGAAAAACTCCCGGCGGACGAACTCAAGGAACTGGTTGACCTCGGTCTCGATCTCCTCCATCCGGCCCCTCATGTTGAGGACGACCTCGACACCCGCCAGGTTCACGCCCAGGTCCCGGATGAGGTTCAGGATGGTCTCGAGCCGCTTGAGGTCCTCGGTCGAATACATCCGCGTATTCCCCTCGCTCCGCGACGGCTTGAGGAGCCCTTCCCGCTCGTAGAGGCGGAGGGTCTGGGGGTGGATGTTGTACATCTTCGAGACGCTGCTGATGTGGTAATAGAGGGTCGGGCCCTGGGTGTCCTTCTTAGTCTTCTTGGCCATGTCATTTTCCCCCCAAGTCCGCCCTGGGGTCCGGGCCGGAGACCTTCTCGAGCTCCTTCATCAGCTCTCGGACGCGCTGGTCCGCGAACGGCGGCGGCACGATCGTCACTTCGACGAATTCGTCGCCCCGGGCCTTCTTCCCCGGGATGGGGGCGCCTTGGTCTCTGATTCGGAACCTCTGCCCGGACGTCGTGCCGGGCGGGATGCGGATGACCGTCGGACCATACAGGGTCGGGACGCCGATTTTAGCGCCAAGAGTGGCCTCGGGAACGGTAATCGGGAGCTTGAGGGAGATGTTGGCCCCGTCGCGCCGGAAGAAGGCGTGGGGCGAGACCTCGATCTGGATGTAGAGGTCCCCGGTCGGCCCGCCGTTCCGCCCGGCGTTTCCCTTGCCGGGAATCCTCACCCGGGACCCTGTGTCCACTCCGGCCGGGATTCGGATCGAAACCTGATCGGTCTTCTGGAAGGACCCGCCGCCGCGGCACTCCCGACAGGCTTCGCCCGGGACCGCGCCCGTGCCGCCGCAGGCGGCGCAGGCCGTCGAGAACTTCATGAAGCCCCGCTGGGCGACCCCGCGGCCGATGCCACCGCAGGCGGGACAAGCTTTCGCTCCCCCCGCCGACACGGCACTCCGTCCCCCGCAGGCTGGGCACGGGACGAGCCGGGTCAGGCGGATGCGGGTCTGGACGCCGTTGATGGCATCCTCGAAGCTCAGGTTCATCGAATAGTTGAGGTCCTCACCGCGCTCCGAGACCTCGGCCGGATGGCGCGGACCGCCGCCCCCGAACAGGTTCTCGAAAAAGTCCTTGAACGAGGACGTGCCGTAATCGGAGAAATCGAACCCCTCAAACCCTCCGGGGCGGCCCTGCGGCCCGCCGGTGTTCGGAGGGGCGTCCCCGGCAAAGCCGAATTGGTCGAATTGGGCCTTCTTCTTGGGGTCTGTCAGGATGGAATAGGCCCCCTGGATCTCCTTGAACTTCGCTTCGGCGCTTTTGTCCCCGGGGTTGAGATCGGGGTGGTACTTCCGGGCAAGCCGACGGTAAGCTTTCTTGATCTCTGCGACCGGAGCGTTCCTGGAGACGCCGAGGACTTCGTAGTAGTCTTTGGCCATGATGATGTTCCCGGGGGACCGCGCCGGCCGCCCCCCGGTCTGTCACGGATTAGTTTAGTTCTTTTTCTCGTCGTCGACAACCTCGGCGTCGATGACCTCTTCTTCGGGGCCGCCGGAGGACGCTGATCCGCCGTCGTGCGGCGAGGGCCCCTCGGCGCCGCCGCCCGCAGGCTCCGGGCCGGGCTGGGCCCCGGCCTGCTGATAGAGGGTTTCGGTGAGCTTGTGGGAGACCCGGGACAGCGATTCCCATGCGGATTTGATGGTCTCGAGGTCTTCCCCCGCGATCGCCTTCCGAGTATTCTCGATCTCGGTCTGGACCTTCATCGCCTCAGCCTCAGGGATGCGGTCCTTGTTCTCCTTGAGGAGCTTCTCCAAGCTGTAGACGAGCTGATCGGCCTGGTTTCGGGCATCGATGACCTCCCGCCTTTTCTTGTCCTCGGCTGAGTGGGACTCCGCGTCCTGGACCATCCGGTCGATCTCCTTCTCGTCGAGCCCGCTGTGCCCGGTGATCGTGATGGCCTGCTGTTTCCCCGTTCCTATGTCCCGGGCAGAGACGTGGAGGATGCCGTTGGCGTCGATGTCGAAGATCACCTCGATCTTGGGGACCCCGCGGTGGGCCGGCGGGATGCCATCAAGGTGGAACCGGCCAAGCGTCCGGTTGGCGGAAGCCATCTCCCGCTCGCCCTGGAGGACGTGGATCTCGACGCTCGGCTGATCGTCCGACGCCGTCGAGAAGACCTCGGCCTTCTTAGTTGGGATGGTGGTGTTGCGCGGGATCATCTTCGTGAACACCCCGCCCAGGGTCTCGATGCCCAAGGTCAGGGGAGTGACGTCGAGGAGGAGAACGTCCTTGACCTCGCCCGACAGGACAGCGCCCTGGATGCCGGCGCCAACAGCCACGACCTCGTCGGGGTTAACGCCCTTGTGCGGCTCCTTGCCGAAGATGTCTTTGACCAACTGCTGGATTCGGGGCGCCCGCGTCTGGCCTCCGACGAGGATGACTTCATCGATGGCCTCAGCCTTCAGGTTGGCGTCGGCCAGGGCCTGGCGGCAGGGCCCGATGGACCTCTCGACGAGGTCCTCCATCAGGCTCTCGAGCTTGGCCCGGGTCATCTTCATCAGGAGGTGCTTCGGGCCGGACGCGTCGGCGGTGATGAACGGCAGGTTGATCTCGGTCTCCATCGTCGTCGACAGCTCGATCTTAGCCTTCTCGGCGGCCTCCTTGAGCCGCTGGAGGGACATCTTGTCACGGGAGAGGTCGATGCCCGATTCCTTCCTGAACTCGCCGACCAGCCAGTCCTGGATCTTCTGGTCGATGTCGTCGCCGCCGAGGTGCGTATCGCCGTTGGTCGACTTGACTTCGACGACGCCCTCCCCGACCTCAAGAATGGAGATGTCGAACGTGCCGCCGCCGAAATCGTAGACGGCTATGACCTGATCCTTTTTCTTGTCCATGCCATAGGCCAAGGCGGCCGCGGTCGGCTCGTTGATGATACGGACGACCTCGAGCCCGGCGATCTTGCCGGCGTCCTTAGTCGCCTTCCGCTGGCTGTCGTTGAAATAAGCCGGAACGGTGATGACGGCCTTGTCGACCCTCTCCCCGAGATAGTCTTCGGCGGCCTTCTTAAGCTTCTTCAGAATGTAGGCGGAAACCTCCGGCGGGGCATAGCGCTTGCCCAGCGCTTCGACTTCGACGCCTCCGTTCGGGGCTTCGATCACCTTGAAGGGGACCTGTTTGATCTCCTGTTCGACCTCGGCGAAGCGCCGGCCCATGAACCTCTTTATGGAATAAATAGTATTCTCCGGGTTGGTAACTCTCTGCCTCTTAGCGACCTGGCCAGAGAGGATCTCACCCTTCGGCGTAAATGCGACTACGGAAGGGGTCGTCCTTCCTCCCTCTTCATTCGGTATGACCGTTGTCTTGTCGCCCTCCATGATGGCGACGCACGAATTCGTCGTCCCAAGATCGATGCCGATAATCTTTGCCATTATTTCCTCCTTTTTTGTTAGTTGAATACTAATATATTATATGAGCGTGTCATTGTCAACTATTAATTAAATTTTTTTATTTGCGATCAATATCGGAAAAAGGCCTTTTTTTGACGTTCGGGGCTATTCAGGCCGCGGCAGCCAGACGAGCCCCTTCAGCCCTTCGGTAAGGGCCCAATACATCGCCTGGCCTTCTTTGGGGTCTTCAAAGCTTATTTCAATAATGGTCATCGTCCGCTTCTGCCCTCTCAGCTTGAGTGTCTTTAGGGGGAGGCCTATGTACCATTTCACGTCCCGCCAGACGCCTGAAAGCCCTCTTGCCCGCGTGACGACCGAGATCTTCGTCCCGTTCGCGAGCTCCAACGTGTAGACGGGGGGCATGTCCTTGACCTCGAGCGCTTCGAGCTCGAATTCGCCGGGCTTGATCGATACCGTTTCCGGCTCACCGGGCTTGATAACGCGCCGCTGCGGTACCGTCAGGGCGGTTTTCCGGGTCAGCGATTGGGCCTTGAACGGGACCGGCGTCCCCCAGAACCTGATCCGCGTCGGCACCCATCGCTTCAGAAGGAACCCTCGGGCTTTGAGGTCGATCGTCCTCGCCCCGAGGTTCATCATGAAATAAAAGTCCGGGGTCATGGCCAGCGTCAATTCCTCTTCGATGACCCTGTTTTCCGCGACGGCCCCCGGTATCTCTTGTCCCCGGGCAAAGGCCGGCCATACGGCTCCGGCCAGTGTGAGGGCGATGACGATCAGGATTCGGCGCATGGTCGTCTCAATAGATATAGATCTTCGTCCCTATAGAGGCGGCCTTGAAAAGAA
This sequence comes from uncultured Eubacteriales bacterium, assembly GCA_964585685.1. GTDB lineage: Bacteria > Acidobacteriota > Aminicenantia > Aminicenantales > Saccharicenantaceae > JALHVH01. Next base: position 46,447 of record CAZPEP010000018.1, read on the forward strand.
TTTTCAGGTCTTCATCGCCTATCCGGACGCAGCCGTGAGTGACGTTCCTTCCGAGGAGGCGTGTATAAAGGGTCCCGTGGAGGAAGTATCCGCTTCCGAAGCCCAGTGCGTAGTCGCCCAACTCTCCGCCGACGACCCGGTCATTCTTGTTCTTCGGGATGGGCTCGCCTTCCTCGATGAAGGCCCAGTCCGGCTTCACCCAATAAGGGTTCTCGACTTTGGATTTGACGGCGTACTCACCGCGAGGCGTGTCGAAGATCCACTGCCGCTTTCCGCTCGGGTCCGGAAGGATATCACCGCTCCCCGTCGAAACGAACCCCTGACGGACGATCTCCGTCCCTTTTTTCATATAAAACCTGTTGGCGCCCGTGTCGATGACGATGTACAGGCCTTTTGGCGCCAGAGCGTCGAACTTCTTCTTCAAGGCCGCGGCGGACTTGCGGATGACCGCTTCGCGGGCCGGTTCCGGCCCGGCCCGGCGCCACCCGGCGAATTGGCGGATCCCCACGATCGTTCCATAGCCCACGGCCAGGAGGGCCATCAGGTAGCCTGCGGCCGCCAGGAACAGGAACGCTTTTTTCAGGGACATGTCATAGCCGTTATTCGTCCCTGAGGACCTTGACGATGGGGCTCTCGCTTTCCAGGGTCCCGACGATCGTCACCGGGGTCCCAACGGAGACCATGCTGAACAGCTCGTCCATGACCCTGTCGTCCACGGAAACGCAGCCCCGTGTCAAGCTGTCCTCCCCTCCACCATGGATCTCGACAAGCCCCCCGATCCCGACCCAATAAGGGATCTCCCTCTTCTGCTTGGCCGCGGCGAACCGCCGCCGGTCCTCTTCGTTGGGGTAATTGATGAGCAGCGCCTTGTAGAAACGACTGGCGGCGTTCTTCTTCGTGACCTGGTAACGGCCCTCGGGCGTGGCGTCGTCGCCGGAGTGGAGCTTGTCGGAAAGCCCGTTGAATCCTAGCCCGACATCGAACTCAGCCACGGCGACGCCTTTCTTGTAGACGATCATCCTCTTTTCCAATTTGATGACGAGGAGGACCGTCGTCCCTTTCGCCCGCGACTCCTGGACGGTCTCCTCGGCGAGCCTCCTCCAGGCTTCGATCTGGGAGGGGTCCTGATATCGGCTGAGGAACTTCAGGCAGAGGACCTCGGCATCCTTGATGACCTCGCGGGCGGCTCGGATCTTGACGAGGGCCTCGTCGTACCTGGCCCCGTCGGTAATCAGCACGGCTTCCTGGAGCATGAGCCCGGCCTGGGTCAGCGATCCGCGGGCCCGCCCCCGCTCGTTGAGGGCCAGGGTGATGTCGTTGAGGGTACCGACTCTCTTTCGGAGGATCCGGACCTCTTCCTTGATCCTGTCGCGCTTCTCTTCCTTGTCCTTCAGGGTCCGGACGAGCAACGCGTCTCCGGCCACGAGCGTCCTACGGAACTCGTTCCGGAGGGGACCATACTCCCTGAAACAACCCAGCTTAAGGTTCTCATTCGCCAGGGCCTGTCTGGCCCGCTTGACGTTCCCGAGGTACTCTTCGTATTCCCCAGCGGCGAAAAGAGAAACACCGGCCCTCCAGAGGTCCCGCTCCTGCTGAACAGCGAGCCCCGCCTCTGGAGGAACCGGTGGCGTTTTACAGCCCGTGAGATATGCCGCTAGGAAATAGAGAACTATTCTACGGAATCTCACAAAAGAACAAAGACCTGTTATTCGGGGTCGCCCTTATCTGCCCTTGACCTTTTCGATGGCGGCCTTGACCTGGTCGGCGATGACGACGGCCTTGTCCTTGACGACAACAGCCTTGTCCTTAGCGCCGAAATAGTCCTGCGCATCAATGGCGGCCTGAACGTCGGCGAACGAGGTTTCGATCCCGGCGAGGTCGGCCTTCATGGCTTCGATGTCGGCTTTGGTGCCCTTGCCCTTGGGGGCCTTCTCGAGAAGGGCCACGGCTTCGTCAAGAGCGGCCTTGGCTTCGATCTGAGCCTGGACGGCGGCGTTCTTGGCTTCCTCGATCCTGGCGGGAATGAGGACCTTGACGGCGTCGGCGTCGGTGACGAGCTTGGCCAGCATTTCCTTGGCCTTTCCGTACTTCTTGAAGAACTTCTTGGACTGGGCGGTGACCTCGTCGTTGGCGAGGGTCAGATCGTCATTGAGCTTCTTGAGCTCGTCCTTGGCGTAAATATCGCCCTTCGCCTGGGCAACCGCCTCGATGGCGGCCTTGGCGGTGTCCATCTGCTGGGTGGGCTGCTTGGCGCAGCTCGTGAAAACAAAAGCGACCATGAGACCAAAAGCTAAAACTTTGATGAAATTTTTCATCTCCATAACCTCCTTTGTGGTTTTTTTGATGGTTTGTACTTTATGAGGAGACCATTGTTGCGTTCGCTTTCTAATGATTTCCACCTCCTCTTCTTGAACTCCGGGCTTGCGTACCGGAACCATGTATCTTCATTCAAATCCTCGGCTTATTATGCGATCGGGCGTGTTCGATTAGGGCAGGCCGGCGTCTTTTCCGACAAAAATCTCCGCGTTCTCGCTCATATTGTGCTTCGCCACTTCTTCATTCTCTAAAACTTGAACGATTCTCCACCTTAAATAAATTAATAGCACAGTCCCGCCCCGTTGTCAATCTCCCGCCCCCGCTCAGGGGTTCTTCTCCCTCCGCCCTACTTGTCCGGGTCGATGATGAAGCCTTCCTTCATCATCCATTGGACCTCGTTCCGGGCCTGGCGGATGGTCTCGTCGGCCATCTTGAACCTCTCCTCGGCGGAGAAACTGAAGCGGGCCACGCCCTGTTTAATGGCCATGGAGCCGACCGCGACGGCCTCGCGCGGGAAGACCTCCCACTGATCCATGTTGGGGATGATGTATTCCTCGTGGATGCCCTTGTCCTCGGCGACCTTTGCCAGTTCCTCCGCGGCAGCGATGCACATCTCGTCGGTGATCGTCTTCGCCCGGACATCGAGGGCGCCGCGGAAGATGCCCGGGAAGCCAAGCGAGTTGTTGACCTGATTGGGGAAATCGGACCGTCCAGTGGCGAACACCTTCGCCCCGGCCTCCTTGGCCTCCCAGGGCCAGATCTCGGGGATAGGATTGGCGCAGGCGAAGACGATGGAATTCGGGGCCATCGACTTGATCCACTCGGGCTTGATGGTCCCAGGGCCAGGCTTGGACACGCCGACCAGAACGTCGGCGCCGACGATGGCGTCCGCGGCCTGCCCGATGCGGCCCTTCGGATTCGTCCGCATGCAGAGGTCCCATTTTTCCTTGAACTTGGCCTGGAGCTCTTCCCGGTCGGCGCGGTCACGGGACAGGATGCCCTTGGTATCGACGGAGAGAATGTTCTCCGGGCTGAATCCCGCCTTCATCATCATCCGGGCGATGTTGATGCCGGACGCCCCGGATCCGAGGACGACGCCCTTGGCCTCGCGGATGTCCTTCTTGACGATCTTGAGGGCATTGATCAGGCCGGCCACCGTGACGCAGGCCGTGCCCTGCTGGTCGTCGTGCCAGACCGGGATCTCGCACTGTTCGCGCAGGGTGTCGAGGATCTTGAAACACTTGGGCTGGGCGATGTCCTCGAGGTTATAGCCGCCGAAGGAAGGCTGAAGCGCCTTGGCGATTTCGATGATCTTGTCCGGGTCCTTTTCGGCCAGGCAGATCGGGAACGCGTCCACGCCGCCCAGGTACTTATACAGGATCCCCTTCCCTTCCATGACCGGGAGGCCCGCTTCGGGGCCGATGTCCCCGAGGCCGAGGACCCGGGTCCCGTCGCTGATCACTGCGACGCTGTTCCACTTGTTCGTGTACAGATAGGCCTTTTCCTTGTCGGCGGCGATCTCCTTGCAAACCGCGGCCACGCCGGGCGTGTACCAGATGGCGAAATCGTTGAAATCGCGCACACGGCACTTAAGCGAAGTGCCCATCTTGCCCTTGTAGAACTTGTGGAGACGGGGAGCGTCCTTGGACGGCTGCGCGGCCTTCTCCAACAGCTCTTCGACAGTGACTTCTTTCATTCATGGACCTCCTATAATAAAATTAATGGAACTACATCATAAAGAAGGATGCCGACGAAAGTCAACCCGTTCGTCCGCGATTCCGTTCTTCGCGGATCCCGCGCGTTCCGCCCCTCTCGCTCATGAGTTCCTTGAACTTATATTCTCGCCCCGTTTTTCCGATCTTCCCGAAGAACCGGTGCGGATCGTGGCTGAACCCGAGCACCCAATCTCCGGCCAGCGCCCGGGCACAAATCTTCTTCTTGTTGTCCAAGGTCTCCGCCGGAAAGAGATCGTAGCTCATGATGGCGTCCGGTCCGACGTGGGCGGCCGTCGGGATGAGATCGCCCGCGAAAAAGAATGTCGCCCCGCCGTCCGTGATCTTCAGGCACTGGTGAAAAGCCGTGTGCCCGGGGAGGAAAACGGCCTCCACGCCGTCGGCGATCTCCTCGTCCGCCTCGATGAGGTCCAGTCGCCCCGAGGCCTCGAGAGGCCTTAGTCGCCGCGGAATATAGCTCGGCTTGTCCCGAGCGACGGGGTGGAGGGCGGCGGCCCATTCACCCTTTCGGACGACGTACCGGGCTTTGGGGAACGCCGCAACGACGGCCCCAAAGGCGTCCCTCTTCACGTTCCCCCCGCAATGGTCGAAATGGAGGTGCGAATTGAAGACAATGTCGATGTCCTCGGGCCGGCAGCCGAGCGCGGCCAACGGGACCTCGAGGTTGGGATCCCCGCCGAATCCGTAGATGTCCAGGTATCTCCGGTCGAGGAGCGTCCCGATGCCCGTATCGGCAAGGATGAGGGCCTTCGGCGTCCGGACCAGGAAGCAGTTCAGGGCGAGGGGGACCCTGTTCTCGGAGTCAGGAGGGCATTCCCTGGACCAGACGGACCGGGGAACGATCCCGAACATCGCTCCCCCGTCGACCTTGAAGGCGCCCGCGGAGAACCCCGTGATCGAGATCCTTCCGAAGGTTCGGGTTTCCGCGCTCACTTCAGGAGGTCCTCTTTTTCATAAAGGAGGTCCGCCCGGCTTCGCTCGGCGGCCTCGAGGATCCCTGTGTCCATCCGGATGGCGTCCTCGGGGCACGCCTCGACGCAGAAACCGCAGAAGCAACAGCGGGCGATGTCGATCGTATACCGGGACGGCGTCCTCTGGACCTCGGGATCCTGGTCCTCGGCCGCCTCGATTGTGATGCACTCCGAGGGGCAAACGGTCGCGCAAAGCATGCAGGCGACGCATCGGGGCCGGCCGTCTTCCCTTCGGACGAGGCGGTGCAGACTGCGGTGGCGGAGGGATATCGGCTTCCGCTCCTCCGGGTACTGGATGGTCACGGCCCCCGGCCGGCGCGTCCTCAACCCAAAGAGGGCGAACGTGTGACGACCCATGTTGACGAAGAAATGGCGCGACGTGATCAGGGCGCCCCTAATGATCTCGGCAAAATAGCCGACGGCGTTCCTCACCTAAGCCCCACCCACAGGGCCGTGCCCAGGATGTTGAGGAACCCCAGCGGGACGAGGACCTTCCACCCGAGGTCCATGAGCTGGTCGTAACGGAAGCGCGGGTAGGTCCATCGTAGAAGGACCTGGAACCCGCAGAAAAGAAGGACCTTGACGTTGAAGGAGAGGACCTGGAGGAGGACGACGGCGGCCCGCGGCAGGTCCCAGCCCCCGCCCCACGGGAAACGGAATCCGTCCGGGCCGAGCCAGGGGACCTGCCAACCGCCGAAGTAGAGGGTCACGGCGAGGCAGGAGACGATGATGACCTCGAGGAAGTCCGTCATCATGAAGAGCCCCCACTTGAGGCCGCTGTACTCCGCGTAGAATCCGATGATCTCCGACTCCCCTTCCGGGAGATCGAAGGGGACGCGCTTCGTCTCGGCGAGGGCGGCAACGAAAAAGACGAAGAACCCCAGCGGCTGGAGCAGGACCCCCCACCGGGGCAGGACCCCGAAAAGAAGCCCGCCCTGGAACTCAACGATGCGGGACATCCTCAGGGAGGGGAAGACGAGGACGAGGCCGATAAGCGAAAGTCCCAAGGCGACCTCGTAGGAAATGAGCTGGGCCGCGCCGCGCATCCCGCCGAGCAGGGCGAACCGGTTGTTCGAGGCCCAGCCGCCAATGAGGATCCCGTAGATCCCGAGCGACAGCATGGCCAGGACGAACGGGATGCCGGCCTCGAGGTCGGCGACCCCGAGCTCGACGACCCGGCCCGCGAGGCGGACGGCGGGCCCGAAGGGCACGGCGGCGACGGTCACGGCGACGCAGAAGAACGAGAGGAAGGGAGCGAGGGCGTGGAGAAACCGCCGGGTGAAGGACGGGTCGAAGTCCTCCTTGAACATCATCTTGATGGCGTCGGCGAAGGGCTGGAAGAGGCCGAAAAAGCGCAGGCCGAAGACGGACGCGCGGTTAGCCCCGATCCGGTCTTGGATGACGGCGCTCTCCTTGCGCTCGACCCAGGTCAGGAAGAGGGTCAGCGAGAGGAGCCAGATGAGCGCCAGCACGACCTTGGCGAGGACGATGACGAGATCGATCATACCCCGACGTCTCTTTCTCTTTCGAGGACCTTAACCAGGTCGGCCAGGACGTCGCCCGCCGGACGGGCGTCTCCCGGAGGGGTCCAAACGGGGCGGAAGGCCTGGGCCTTTCCGTCGACGTTCGTCACCGACCCCGACCGTTCCGCCATGATAGCCGTCGGCAGGATGACGTCGACGCTCCGGTCCAACTCCCCGGCATGGGCCGTGATGAGGAACTTGGCCTGGACGCCGGCCAGGGCTTCCCGGACGTGGGACTCGGGACCATGCTCGAGGAGCCCGGTCCCGAAGATGAGGAGGAGGTCCGTTCCCTTCGCGATCTCCTCGAGATCCGGCTGCCTGATCTCGAACCTGAGGTCGAGGGCACCCCTCCGGTTCGGGGTCCGCTCGGCTGTCAGGAGGAGATTGTCAGCCCGGCCCGGCAAAGGGTCCGCGAACCAATATTTGCAGCCCGTCACGGCCTCGGGAAAGGTCCGACGGACGAGGGAAAGCTCTTCGTTGGAAAGGAACGTGTCGAGGATGAGTCCGATGCGGCCGCCCCTGCCCGCCCGCCGGAGCCCCCGGACCTTTTCCGAAAGCATGATGAGCGCCTTGTCCCAGGAAATCTCCGTCGCGTTCCTGTCCTTGATCATCAGCACCCTCCGGCATCTGTCCGCCATCCACTTTATATAGGAGTAGCGGCCGATGTCGCATATCCAATGCCCGTTGACCCCAGGATTTTCCCGCGACCGAATCCTGAAGACCTTCGTCCCTTCCCCGGACCTCTCCGATCCGGACCGGAATTCCAAGGTGATATTGCACCCGCGGCCGCAATGAGGGCAGAGGGAATCCCCCTTTTTCAGGAGCCAGGTTCGGGTCCGCGCCCGGAAATCGGCGTCGGTGATGGCCCCGACCGGACAGATCTCGACGAGGTTCCCGGAATAATCGTTGTCGATCTTCCGTCCCTCGTAGAGCCCGATCCACGTCCGAACGCCTCTTTGGTAGACGCCCAGCTCCCCCGTCCCGGTGACCCGGCGCAGGAACCGGAGGCACCGCATGCAGAGGATGCACCGCTCGTTGTCGAGGAGGAGGCTCCTGCCGATGGGGACGATCTTGTCCCTCTTCTCCCGCGTTTCACGGAATCGCCCGGCAAAGCGCCCGTGCCGTTCGTAATAGTCTTGGAGTCGGCATTCGCCGGCTTTGTCGCAGACGGGGCAATCCAAGGGGTGTTCGGCCAGGATGAACTCCAGGACTTCTTTCCTCGCGGCATCGACCTTCGGCGTATTCGTCGCGACCTTCATGCCGTCCCGGACCTTCGTGGCGCAGGCGAGTTCGAGCTTTGCCGAGCCTTCGATCGCGACGAGGCACATCCGGCACGTGCCCTCCGGTTCGAAGGCCGGATGATGGCAGAAGTGCGGGATATCGATCCCGAAAGCGAGGGCGGCCGTAAGGATGGTCGCTCCCTCGGTGGTCTCGATCTCGCGGCCGTCGATCTTGATCTTCAGCATGTCGCGTTCCTTGCGGCGGCGGCCCTTTCTTCAAGTTCACCCCGGAACTTGTCGACCAGGGCGAGGACGGGAAGGGCCGCAGCGTCTCCCAGGGGACAGAATGTTCTTCCCTTGATGGCCGAAGCGACCCGGATGATCTCGTCGAAGTCCCCGGATTCCCCGCCCCCGGCGGCAAGACGGGTCGCGGTTTTGTGCATCCACGAAGTCCCGATCCGGCACGGCGTACATTGGCCGCATGATTCGTGATCGTAGAACCGTGTCATCACGCCCAGAACGTCCAGCATGGACGTATTGGAGCCGATGGCGATGACGGCGCCTGATCCGATCATGGTCCCGGCCCCAGCCAGGACCGAGCATTCCAAGGGAAGGTCCAGCTCGTCGGGCCTGAGGATCGGGGCGGAAAGCCCCCCGGGAATGACCGCCTTGATCGACGTCCCTTTTGCCGGCCCCCCCGCGCGGGAGTAGACGAGCTCCCGGAGCGGAGTCCCGACCGGTAGCTCGTAAAGGCCCGGACGGCGGACGGCTCCACTCACGCCGAACAGGCGCGTCCCGCCGTCGCCCGGCCTTCCTGCGGCCGCGAACGCCTCCCCTCCTTCTCCGATGATCCGCGGGATGTTGCAGAGCGTTTCGACGTTGTTGATGACCGTAGGGGCCCCGAACAGGCCGACGGAAGCGGGGAAAGGAGGCTTCAGCCTCGGCTCACCGCGCTTCCCTTCGAGCGATTCCAGAAGGGCCGTCTCCTCCCCGCAAATGTAGGCTCCGGCGCCCCTGTGAATTACGACCTCGAGGCCGCGGTCCTTCCCGAAGACCCGTTCCCCAAGGAAGCCCGCTTCGCGGGCCTCGGCCGCAGCCTCTTCGAGGCGGCGGGCCGCGCCCTCGTATTCACCGCGGACGTAGATGAAGGCCACGTTGGCCCCGACGGCATAGGCCGTGATGATAACGCCCTCGATGAGGAGATGGGGCTCATGGGTCATGAGCCAGCGGTCCTTGAAGGTCCCCGGCTCGCCCTCATCAGCGTTGACGCACAGGTAAACGGGCTTGTCCCCGTCGCGCCGGACGAACCCCCATTTGACGCCGGCCGGAAAACCCGCCCCGCCGCGGCCCCGCAGATCGGCCTTGCGGACCTCGGCCACCACATCGGCAGGCGCCATGTCCAGGGCCTTGCGGGCGGACTCGTATCCGCCGCGTCGCCGAAAGGCGTCCAAGCGAAAGAGATTCCCCGCGGCGTCCATGAGGGGCCGCAGGGAACTTGGCGTCATGACTTTTCCCGTTCCCGGGAGTCGTTCCCCGCCCCAAGGCCATCTTCCCGGCTCAAGGTCGCCAATAGCCCGTCGATTGCCTCGGCGTCGACAGGACCATGGTCCTCGCCATCGACCATAAGGCACGGCGCCCGGTCGCAGTTCCCCAGGCATTCCGCCGTAACCAGAGTAAATTTCCCGTCGGCCGTCGTCTCGCCGGGACCGATCCGCAATCCCTCGCGCAGCCGATCGAGGACGGCTTTCGATCCGGCTATCGTACAGCTCAGGTTGATGCATACCTGGATGACGTGCGTTCCGGCCCGCCGGGTTCTGAACATTGTGTGGAACGTGACGACCTCCCGGACGCGGATCGGGTCGAGGCCGAGGGCTCCGGCCGCCTGCTCCTCTTCGACGGGGGTAATGGCGCCGGTGAGTCTCTGGAGGAAATGGAGGACGGGAAGAAGGGCCGCCTCTCTGCGGGGATAGCGGGCGGTGATCCCACGGATCGCTTTCAAGACGTCGGCGGACAAGGTTGGACTCATCGGTCGAGCTCTCCCCCGATCATGTTGAGCGACCCAAACGTGGGGATGATATCGGCCACGAACCGGCCACGGATGAGCCGCTCGAGCGCCGCGACGAGATGAAAACAGGGCGCCCTCAGGTGCAGACGATAGGGCTTGTCCGTCCCGTCGGAGACGATGTAAAAGCCAAGCTCGCCGTTCCCGCCCTCGACCGAGGAATACACTTCGCCCGCGGGAGGGCGGATCCCGTGGCCGTCCATGAAGAAGAGGAAGTGAGAGATGAGCCCCTCCATGGTTGTGTAGGCGTCTTCCTTAAGCGGGAGGGCGCAGCGCGGGTCCGAAGCCCGTATCCCGCCAGCGACTTCCTTTTCGCTCCCCTCGAGGTTGGGCGACAGGCGGATCGGGGCCTCGACCCTGCGGCGCCGGGAGGCGCGGATGGCCACCGACGGTTCAACGGCAAAAGCGCCAACCGAGACGATAGGTCCCCGTGGCGGGAGGGCCGCGGCGGCCTGTTCGACGATCCTCAGGCTCTGGTCAATCTCTTTCATCCGGACCAAGTACCGGTCGAAATTGTCGCCGTTTTCGCCCAGGGGGACGTCGAAATCTATCCGGTCGTAAACGAGGTAGGGGCGGGCCTTGCGGATGTCGTACGAGATCCCGGTGGAACGGAGGCACGGCCCGGTCCAACCGTAGGCGACAGCCTCGTCGGCCGCCATGACGCCGACCCCCCGCGTCCGGCCAAGGAAGATCACGTTCTTGTCGAGGAGGCCATGAACGTCCCTGAGGACGCGCCGCGTCTCGAGGACGGCCTTGTCCAGGGCCGCCCGGTAATCGGGGTGGAGCTCCGCGCGCACGCCGCCGATCCGGATGTACGAGGTCGTCATCCGGGCCCCCGTCGTGAACTCGATGACGTCCCAGATGTATTCCCTGGCCTTCATCATGTACAGGAACACCGTGAAGGCCCCGCACTCCATGGCCATAGCCGCAACGCACGTCAGGTGGTCGGATACGCGGGAGAGCTCGCCCATCAGGACACGGATGTATTGGGCCCGCTCGGGCGCCTCGACGCCCAGCAGCTTTTCCATGGCCAGCGCATAGCCCGTGTTGTTGATCAGGGGAGAGACGTAATTCAGGCGGTCCGTGTAGGGAAGGAGGTTAAACCAGGTCCGGTGCTCGCAGGTCTTCTCGAACCCCCGGTGGAGGTAGCCGATCTCCACTTCGGAGGAGACGACGCGCTCGCCATCGAGCTCGGCCATGACGCGGACCGTGCCGTGCATGGACGGGTGGGACGGGCCCAAGTTGATGAGCATGGTACCGCGTCCGGGGCTTGTATCGAGCGTCATGACCCGCTCCCTTTCCCCGTCGGCGGCTGGCGCCGGCGCAGGGGGTAATCCTTGCGCAGGGGGAACCCTTCAAACCCCTCGTACATCAGGATCCGTTTCAGGTTCGGGTGGCCGCTGAAGACGACCCCGAACATGTCGAAGACCTCGCGCTCGAGCCAGTCGGCGTTCTTCCAGAGACCCGTGAGGGAATCGACCGCCGGAACGTCGGCCCCGAGCCGGACCTTGAGCCGGACCCGGCTCGGCCGTTCCAGGGAATTCAGATGATAGACCATCTCGAATGCGCCCGCGGAAGCCCGGAGATCGACGCAGGTCAGGTCGAGGAGCATCCTGTAGGAATGCGGCGGCCCCATGAGGAACCCCGCGACAGCGATCAGGGATCCCCGGCGGACGGTCAAAACGACGTCGTTCCCGTCCAAAAACGTCTCCCCCGTTTCCCCGGGGAACCTCGCCTCGATCGCCTCGATCAGCCCTTGCGGCCCCATCTCCACTCCTGTTTCCCTCGCTGGATCCCTTCCTGCAGCTTGATCAGGCCGTCCAAGACGATCTCCGGACGGGGCGGACATCCCGGGATATAGATGTCCACTGGGATAATGGTGTCGATCCCCTGGACGACCGCGTAATTGTCATAGATGCCGCCGCTCACGGCGCATGTCCCGAAGGCCACGACCCACTTCGGTTCGGCCATCTGGTCGTAGACCGTCCGCAGCACCGGGGCCAGCTTCATCGAGATCGTCCCGACGACCATCAGGAGGTCGGCCTGCCGCGGGGAAAAGCGGGTCAGGCCGGCCCCGAAGCGGTCCAAATCGAAATGGGCGCAGGCGGTGGACATATATTCCATCCCGCAGCAGGCGGTAATGAACGGATAGTGGAACAGCGAGAACTTCCGTGCCCACCCGAGGGCACTGTCGAGCTTCGTCATCAGGAAATCGCCGCTCATCGCTCCCAATCGAACGCGCCCTTTTTCCAAGCGTAAAGGAAGCCCGGGACGAGTACGGTCAGGAACGCGAGGAACGCGAGGACGCCCCGAGTCCCGGCGTCCCTCAGCGCCAGAGCCCATGGGAAGAAGAAGACGACCTCGACGTCGAAAAGCAGGAACATCAGGGCCGCGAGCGCGAAGGGAACCCGAACCGGCGGGATACCCTTCTGCAGGTAGGGACTGCCGCATTCGAACGGGCGGTCCTTGGCGGGGTGCCGCTTCCGGGGGCCGAGGAGCCGGTTCATGAACAGCATGGCGACGCCCAGGCCGCCGAAAACGACGAAGGTCAGAACGAGCTCTGTCACGATTTCTCTCGGGCGCAAAAATTGTAGTCAATCACGAGGGGCAATGCAACCGTTTTGACAATCCCCCACGCATTCTCCATAATACAATATCGCAAGACGGCCGCTATGATGCCCAGCTCCATGAGTCCCCGAAGAAACACCCACCGCCGGACGCTCGCCCTGGCCTGCACGATCCTCCTGGCGTCCTCAGCCTTCTGCCGGAGGGGGGCCAGTCCCTCCAACGTCGTCCTGATCACCCTGGATACAACCCGTTCGGATTTCGTCGGCGCCTATCGCCCGGGAAACGCCCGCACTCCGGCCCTCGACGCACTGGCGGCGGAAGGGATCCTTTACGAGGACGCGAACACCCTCATCCCCATCACGCTCCCCTCCCACGCCTCGATGTTCTTCTCCGAGGCCCCGCACACGGTCGAAAACTATAACAACGGCCAGGCCGTCCGGAGTTCCGGGGACCGGCCAGCCCTCGCCGAACTGTTCCTACGAAGGGGCTTCACAACCGCCGCATTCGTCAGCCTCGGTGTTCTTGCATCCGAATTCGGGCTCGACCGGGGCTTCGAGACCTATGCGGACGATTTCCCGTCCGACCGCTGGTATCTCTCCGCCGACGAGGTCAACGCCAGAGTCTTTCCATGGCTCGAGGCCAATAGGTCCCGGCGGTTCTTCCTCTGGGTCCACTATTCCGACCCCCATGATCCGTACTCCCCGCCCGGCACCCCGAACGACACGAAGATCAGCCTCAACGGGAAACCCTTGGGCACGTTCAGCCTCCAGAAGGGCGAGACAATCCCTGTGCGGCTCGACCTCGATAAGGGCATCAACCGGCTCGTCCTCGAGATCGTCAACCCCTTTCCCGTCGAGGCCGGCCGGTTCGCCGCCAGAATGGACACATTCGTCCTCGAGCCCGCGGACGCGAAGGGCGTCCCCGTCAGTTCCCCGAAGGATTCGTTCTTCCGCCGGGACGATGGCGTGACCTTCCTAAAGGGCCGCTCCGAGATCGAGCTCTCCTGCCCGGAGGCGCCGCGCTCCGTCACTCTGGTCCTCCGGGGAAAGCTCATCGTTCCAATCGAGGCTGCCCGCGACGGATACCGGCGGGAGGTCGAATTCATGGACGGCGAGATCGGAAAGCTCCTCGGCCTTCTCAGGAAGCTCGGCCTCTACGACCGGACGGCGATCTTGGCCGTGGGCGATCACGGCGAGGGCCTCGGGGAATACCGTACGTCGTTCGGCGACCCCCACATCGGCCACGTCCATTTCCTCAACCCGGTCTATATGAAGGTCCCGTTTATCGTCCGCCTGCCGGGGACCCGGGCAACGGGGATCCGAAGGGCGGAAATCGCGACCCTCCTCGACGTCGCGCCCACCGTCGCCGGGTTCATGGGCATCAAGGCCCCGGCCTCGTTCCGAGGGCGGGACCTCCTCAAGCTCGCGTTCGGGACCGAAACGGCCGTCTTCCAGGAAACATACAGACCCGAGGCCATCCAGGATAGGTTTGGGCTCCTCGAACGTTCGAAGCATTTCGTCTTTTGCCCAGAGACCGGCCGCTATGAGTATTTCGATCATGAAAAGGATCCCGACGAGAGGCGTGCCATAACCCTCGAGGACGGGCTCCCGGCCGAAGCGCTCGCGCTCAAAGAACGCCTGGACGCCTTCGTCCGGGACGTCCTCAGGAACAAGAAGGACATCGCGGCCGACGGCAAGGCCGAGGAAATGCTCAAATCGCTCGGCTACGTCGGGGACAAGAAGTAACGAACCGAGGTTTACCGCTATTTCTTCTTGAGAGCCCGAAAAGATCTTTGACGGGAGCCGGAAGAGCACCCAGTCGATGAGACGCAGGACAAGAGGTTGCCTTGGGGTCGACGAACGGGCGCGTGGGGTTCGGCGGAGACGGTCATGAGACGTCTTCTTCCCCTTCCGCGGCAGGTTCCTTGTTCAGCCCGAAATCGAAATGGCTGGCCAGGTGGGCGGGCCGTCAATTCAGGAGGTGGAGGGCTTCGTTCTTCGCTTTGAGGGCCGCCTCCCCGATGCATTCGGAGAGCGTGGGGTGGATATGGATGAGCCCGCCGATCTCGCCAAGCGTGACTTCGCGGGACACGGCCAGTGCCAGTTCATGGATCATCTCGCTCGCTCCGGGCGCGACGATATGGGCACCGACGATACGGTCCTTCTCGTCGGCCAAGACCTTGACACAACCGTCAAGGCTGTCCATCGTCAGGGCGCGGCCGCTTGCTTGGAGCGAAAATACGCCCGCCCGGACCTTGATCCCCTTCGCGTCCGCCTCTTCCTGGGTCAACCCGACTGAGGCGAATTCGGGGTCGGTGAACACGGCCAACGGCAGGGCCCGGTAATCGACGGTCCTGTTCCTGCCGCAGGCATTCTCAACGGCGACGATCGCGTCATGATAGGCCTTGTGAGCAAGGAGCTTGCCGCCGATGAGGTCGCCGATGGCGCAGACGCCGGGGATCCCCGTTTCGAGCCGTTCGTTGACCGCGACATAGCCGCCCCGGCCGAGCGTCAGCATGCCGTCCGACGCCAGGCCTTCGGAATTGGGCCGGCGGCCGGCGGCCAGGAGGACGCGATCCGCGGAATACTCGAAAGGAGCGTTGGTCTTCAGGCAAGTCCCCTTGAGCGTCACCTTCCCCGGCGCGACCTCCACGCCAACGACGCTCATCTGCGTCAGGATCTTGAGGCCCTGCTTCCTGAGAATGCGCTCGAGCCGGCCGGCCGTCTCCCTGTCGCTCCCGGGGGTGATGCCCGGCATGATCTCCAGCACGGTGACCTCGGTCCCCAGACGCCGGTAGATGGACCCCATCTCGAGCCCGATGGCTCCAGCCCCGATCACGAGCAAGCTCTTCGGAACCTCCGGGAATGTGAGCGCCTCGGTACTGGTGACGACCTCGGCGCCGTTCGGAGCCAGGAAGGGGAGCGACGCCGCCCGGCTTCCCGTCGCGAGGATCACTGCGGCGGCATGGTACGTCCTCTGTCCATCCGGGGTTTCGACGATGACCCGGCCCGTGTCCTCAAGCCGGGCGCGGCCTTGAACGATCGCGACCCCACCCTTCTCAAGCAGGAATTCGATCCCCCGGACCAGGCGGTCCACAACCGCCTGACGCCCGGTCTGAACGGCCGCCCAATCGAGGCCGACGCCCGCCCGCCCCGTGATGGTCTTCGTTTCCCGGACCTCTTTGAGGACCTTCGTCTGATGGAGGAGGTACTTGGTCGGGATGCAGCCATAATTCATGCACGTCCCGCCAACCCTGTCCTCTTCGAAGAGGACGACTTTCTTACCGAGTTGGGCTGCCCGCAACGCGGCCAGGTAGCCGCCAGGCCCGCCCCCGATGATCGCGATATCCTTTTTATTATCCATGGGTCCTGCCTCGTATCCCCGACGGTCTTGTGATGACCGCTGGATTATATCGCATCCGGAACGGCATGTTAAGCCACGTCTCAGGGAACCGGCCCGAGACGCGCTTGACATCCCCTGACCAAACAAGTAAGAATTGTGGGCTTTATGAAGAATTTGAACATCGTTGGAGCTGTCCTTATCCTGACGTCGGCGCTCGCCTTCCCCCCCCACGCCGACGCCGGGGAAACGGCCGGGATCCGCGGGACCGTCGTCGGGCCGGACGGGCGCGGCCTCGCCGGTGTAGTGGTCGGCCTCGCGACTCCGGACCGCGGCCCGACCGCCTCGGCACCCACGGACGCGAACGGAGCTTTCATCGTCACGGGCCTGGCCCAGGGGCGTTACCTCATCAAGTGCGGCCGGGACGGCTCGGAAGCCTTTTCGTCGGACCCGGTGGACCTTGGGGAATTCGAAAGGATCGTGGTCAAGCTGAGGCTCGTCCTCTCGGGTCCCCAAAAGGGCCTCGGCGTCGAGTCCCTGTTGCGCGACCCCGGATCGCTATCGTCGGCGACGACGATCGACGCGGACCAGATGAGGCTCCTGCCGTCGGGCGGTTCGGTCTGGTCTCTGATTGAGAACCAGGACATGTCGGCGACGACCGACCGGATCGACATCGGCGGCATGCGGTCGGACCTCCCGGCGCTCTTCAGCGCACGCGGCGGGACTTCCTGGACCCAGAACGAGTACCGGCTCAACGGCATGAGCGTCACCGACCCCTACGAAGGGGGACTCCCTTTCTACATCCCCGATCTCTTCAGTTTCCGGACGGTCCGGCTTGAGAACGCCGGCCACCCGGCAAGGACCCTTTCCCCGGGCGGAACGCTCGACCTCGTCACGAAGGACGGCAGGAACGCGTTCGCGGGTTCGTTTCTGGCGTTCGCCGGCGACAGGCGCCTCGTTAGCTCGAACATCACCCCCGCTCTCGAAAAGGAGGGCATTCTCGAGGCCGATACCCTTAAGAGTTCCATGGACCTCCACTTCGATCTTTCGGGCCCGATCGTTCCCGGGAAGCTTTATTTCTTCACGTCCTTGTCGGCGCTCCGGATCACCCGGGACCCGGCCGATTTCGCCGTGGACGACAAGGGGGCCGTGACCACGGGGCTCCTCGGACTGAGGTACGAGGCCGGGCGGAGCACATGGTCGTTCCTGTGGACCGGCCAGATCGCGAAGAATCCGGCGGCCGGCGCCGGGCGCGAGGTTCCGTTCATCTCCACGCTCGATCGGAAGAACACCGCCAACACCCTGCAAGTCGAGGGGACGTTCCGGCTCGCGCCGGGACACGTCCTCGCCGCCGGGGCCGGGTTCAACCGCCTGGATCTCTCCTCCCGGCTCCAGGAGGGTGTTTCCGGGCAGGCCGGGATCGACCTGCTGGGCGGCATCTCCGGGCCTTCGGCCGGCGCCGGACAGGGACGGCGGGAGCTCCTGACGGCTTTCGTCCGCGGGGACCTCGCGGACATGATCGGCAGGGCATGCAACCGGCTTGAATACGGAGCGGAGATCCGCCGGGCTTCCGCGAGCACGCGGCCGGATGTCGCCGGAAACGTCCTGCTGCGCTTCATCGACGGCGTTCCATATGAGGTCGTCAAGTACGGCGCCCCTGCCGAACACCGCGAAACGTCCCTCGAGGGCGCGGCTTTCATCCAGGAGACCCTGACTTTTCCCAATTTTGTCGCAGTCTCTCTTGGAGCCCACGCTTCCTATAGCCGGGGACGGGCCGGTGCGGGCGTGTCGGCCATCGACTGGCTCCATATCGCGCCAAGGCTCGGTTTCGTCTTTCCCCTGTCGCGATCAGGAAGAACCTCCCTCAAGCTCTTTGCGGGCCGATACTACCACAACCTCCCCCTCTCCTGGCTGGCGTACGGGAATCCGAACGCGCCGGGCGGACTTGTTTACGCTTGGACCGACAGGAACAGCGACGGGATTTACGAAGACGGCGAGGCGGGCGCTCTCGTGCGCCGCGAAGGCCCGTTCTACGCCGCGATCGACCCGGCCCTCAAGAGGCCCCGGACCGACGAGCTTTCGATCGGGATTTCGCATAGGACCGAGGGAGGGTTTTCCGTCGGTTTGACGGGGTTCCTCCGGGAAGCCCGGGACCTGGTCGAGACGCTGAACACGGGCGTCCCGTTCGCGTCCTATTCCCAACGCACATTCACGGACATCGGCGATGATCGGCTCCCCGGCAACTACGACGACCTGACTTTCACCCTGTTCGAGCAGGACGAACGGACGCTTGGCGGCGACTTCGCCCTCCTCTCGAACCCCGGCGGGGACGCACGATGCTCCCGTTACGAGGGACTTGACCTCGTCTTGGCGAAGCAGACGTCGGCCCGGTTCGGGTTCTTCGTCTCCCTCACGGCCATGCGCTGCGTGGGCACGACGAGTCCCGGGAACACCGCTCGAGAGAACGACGACGGCGTCGTCGGCTCCCTTTACGACAACCCGAATACGCTGGTCAACGCCCATGGGAGGCTCCGGTTCGACCGCGCCTACACGGGCCGCGTAGGGTTCGCCCTCCGTCTTCCGCTGGGCTTCAGGCTCGGATACATTCTGAAATACTACGACGGCCAGCCGTTCGCCCGGGAGATCGCCGTCACCGGCTTCCGCCAGGGGCCGTTCCTCGTCATGGCCCATCCGCGCGGCGTGGCCCGCTATGAGTTCAATATGACCAACGACGTCCGGATCCAGAAGGAATTTGCCGCGGGCCCCGGCGTTTTCAGGGTCATCCTGGACGGGTACAATATCTTCAACCAGCATTTGGCGACAGGGGAGGACGCCCGCACCCGCCCCGAGTTCCCCCTGCGCTACGCTACGGAGATCCAATCTCCCAGGACCTTCCGATTGGGGTTGTCCTATGATTTCTAGAACAGTCATAGCGCGATTCGGGCTCTTCGCCGCGCTCGTGACCCTTATGGCCGGGAACGCCCGGGCCACCGAGATCTTCATCTACCGCCCAGGGCTCAACAAGAGCTCCCTCGCGGTCTCCCAAAAGGTCGTCCTTCACGGCGACGTCTTTTTCCACTACCTGTCCCCGTCCACGTTCCCGAGCTACAACGACCTCAGCGGCGCGGCCGACCGGTGGAACATGGGGTTCCAGAATTATTTCCCCATCACGCCGACGACGACCCTGATGGCCCAGCTGGTTACCCACGACGACGGCACCCAGAGGACGAAGTTCGACTGGCACTTCCATCTCCGCCAGGCCCTGCTCCGGAACCTCGTCGTCATCATCGGTCATGACAGTGACCACGATTCCGAACACCAGAGTTTCCTGCGGGGGAAGCCCTATTACACGAACCGCAACTACATCGGTATCGGCATCCCCTTCGAGGGGCGCCATTTCTATGTCGAGCCGTTCACCTGGTTCTTTCATCATTCGAACCAGCTGGTCGGCCTGGACCTGTCCGGGGAACGCCTTCGCCAAGAATACGGGCTCCGAGCGAGTCTGTGGGCCGACGAGGGGTTAAGCGTCCACCTTCAAACGTGTTTCCAGACGGCCGCGGCCTTCTCCCTCGGACAGGCCTTCTCGGGCGAGATCATCCTCCGTCTAAAGCTCGTCCCGTGGCTCGAACTGTCCCTCGGCGGGAGCCTCTGGGCGGATCTCGAAAAGACCGCCCTCGGCGCGAAGCAAAGTTTCTACAAGCTCGTCTGGGGGATCGCCGTCCCGTTCTAACCGAGGAGGGCCCATGCTGCCGACGCTCGAAAAGATCGTCTTCGCGGTCATCATCCTGGCCACGGCCTGGGCGTTCCTGACGCCCCTCTGGCGCCGCTTCCGAATCGTCTTGGCCGGGAGGCCCGAGCTCCGGTTCGACGGCTTTTTGAAGCGGGCCCTGCGGGCATTGTCCAAGGTCCTCCTCCAGCGGTGTACGCTCAAGGACGAGCGCCGGTTCACAGGATTCATGCACGTTTTCATCTTCTACGGGGCGCTCACGTTCGATGTCATGACCGTCAACCACACGCTCGAAGGGTTCTTCGACGGGTTCTATCTCTTCGGGAGGGGCGGGTTCGGCCTCTTCGTCTCGTTCCTCGTGGACACGGCCGCGATCCTGGTCCTCGTCGGGGTCCTCTTCTTTGCCGTCCGGCGGTTCGTCGTCAGACCCAAAGCCTATGCGACCACGCCGGAAGACTCAGCCCTGATCTACGCGTTCATCGTCCTGGTCACGGTGAGCTACCTCTATTTCGAAGCGTCGGCCGTGGCCTTCCATCCGGAGACGGCCCGGCTCTCCTTCCTCGGCCGGTTCCTTGCGGGTCATTTCCCTGCGGGAGCGGGCGCCGCAGCGCTCGGCGCTCACTTCCGTTTCTCCTGGTGGCTTCACATCCTCCTCGTTTACGGATTCATCGCCTACGTGCCCCACTCGAAATACCTCCACATGTTCACGGGACCGATCAATCTCTTCTTCCGGCGGAACGAGCCCAGCGGCGTTCTCGCTGCGCTCGACCTGGAGAACTCGGAGAGCTTCGGCATCGGGAGGGCGACGGACTTATCGTGGAAGGACAACCTGGATGCGTTCGCCTGCATGGAATGCGGGAGGTGCCAGGACGCCTGCCCGGCCTTCGCCAGCGGAAAGCCGCTGTCGCCGAAGATGATCCTGGTCAACCTTGAAAAGCACCTCCTCGGGAACCACGCCGCGATCGTTGCTAAGAAGCCCGATGACATGGAGCCGCTCGTCCCCGGGACCGTCACGGAGGGCGAGGCATGGACCTGCACGACTTGCGGGGCCTGCATGCACGTCTGCCCCGTCGAGATCGAGCACATCCCGAAGATCGTCGGGCTCCGACAGGCCCGGGTCCTCATGGAGAGCAAGTTCCCGCCGGAGCTCACGCCCTTCTTCCGGAACATCGAGACCAATTCCAACCCCTGGGGACTCGGGTCCGCGAAGAGAGGCGACTGGGCGGAAGGGCTGAACATCCCCCTCCTCAAGGACAAGCCGGGAGCCGAATACCTGTTCTGGGTCGGCTGTATGGGCTCCTTCGACGACGAAGGGAAGAAGATCGCGATTGCGACGGCGGCTCTTCTGAAAGCGGCCGGGACGGACTTTGCCGTCCTCGGGACGGAAGAGAAGTGCTGCGGCGATTCAGCCCGTCGGCTGGGAAACGAATACCTCTTTCAAACGCTCGCCCTGGAGAACTTGGAGACTTTCCGAAGGTACGGGGTCCGGCAGATCGTGACGATCTGCCCGCACGGCTTCAACACATTCAAGAACGAGTACCCTGGGCTTGTGAACCGGATGCCCGGCGTCCCGGACGCGGAAAAGACCGCGCTTAAGTCCATCGAGGTCATCTCCCACGTCGAACTCATCTCCCGGCTGGTCGATACGGGCGCGCTCCAGCTCCGGCCCCGGGAGCCGGGCGCGTCGGCCTCCTTTACCTTCCACGATCCGTGTTACCTGGGCCGCCACAACGGTATCTTCGCCCCCCCCAGAGAGCTCCTCGCGCGGGCTTTGGGGGATTGCCGCAAAGAGCTACGGGACAATCGCGAACACAGCTTCTGCTGCGGCGCGGGCGGCGGCCTCATGTGGACCGAGGAGTCGCTCGGCAAACGGATCAATCACATGAGGACGGACGCGATCATCGCCTCGGGCGCCGGCCTGGCGGCCGCCGCGTGTCCGTTCTGCCTGTCGATGCTCAAGGACGGGCTCAAGGACAAGGACCGGACGGATATTCAGGTCAGAGACATCGCCCAGATCGTCGCCGAAAACCTCATCAAAATCGCAATCCCAGGCTGATCCCGCGCGGAGAGAGGCTGAAGTACAGATCACGCCCGGGCCGCGCGTTCGCAAGGGCGCCGTTTCCCCCCTGGACCAGGGCTTCATATTCCTTCAGGTCGCGGATCGCGCGGCGCGGCTGGGTGAAGATGGTAAGGAGCGAGATCGCCTCGCCGGCGGCAAAGGTCATGAGCCCGTCGGTCCAGGGCCTATGGAAGGCCGCCGACGTCACGATTCCCGCGGCAGCATTGACGCCGATGTTCAGGAGGTGCGTTGTCAGGCCGCGGCCTTTCTTCTCCCTCGCGGCGCATCGCCGGAGGATCTCCTCGGCCCGGAGAAGCTTGGTCCGGCGCTCCTCAGGCGTCGCTTCCGGCAGGCGCTTCAGCGCCTTTGGGCCGTACGCGGAGACGAAAGGATCGATCAACAAGCCTCCGAGACCAAGCGCTGTCGTCGCGCCGCCCACGAGCATGTCCTCGGCGAATCCCCTGTCCCTGACCCGCCGTGCGCCCGGAGAGTCGTCCTCGAGTTTGGTATCTTTCCAATGGGCGCCCGCAAGGCTCCATTGGACGACGGTCCCGGCAGAGTAGGCCGATATCCAGCCGTACCACCAGGCCCGTGCCGCCGGTCGAGCGGAACTCAGTGCTCTTTCCAGATAGGAAAGTCGTTCGCTCACCTGCTCGTCGGAAGGCCCAACGGTTGCCTGTGCCCAAGCCGCGCCCGCCACCGCTCCAGCGAGGACGAGCGCCGCAAAAGATTTCAATATCTGCCGACAAATCATGGTTCCCCCCTTTCTTAATGATTCCGCACGGGCCGCGTTCAGCCCCCCAGGATCTCCCGGAACGCCTTGACTGCCCGATCGACGTCACCGTCGTCGACGTCCTTGTGCGTGACAAAGCGGACGCCGCCGGGAAGAGACAGGGCGAGGACGCCCTTCTCCTTCAGTTTGGCCAGGAACTCGGGGATGGTCAGCCGCGGATGTTTGAAGTCGAAGAAGACGATGTTCGTGTGGACCAGGGCGGGATCGATGATGATGCCCGGAAAGCCATGGATGGCCCGGGCGAACCGTCCGGCCCTTTCGTTGTCCTCCTTGAGCTGAGGCGGCATCTCGGTCAGGGCGATGAGCCCGGGGGCCGCAAGGACGCCGACCTGACGCATTCCGCCCCCGAGGGCCTTGCGGATACGGCGGCCGTACTCGATATGTTCCCTGTCCGCGACAAGCATCGAGCCGGCCGGGGCCGAAAGTCCCTTGGACAAGCAGAACATCATCGAGTCGACGTAATCCGCGTAATCTTTGACCGGAACGCCGGAGGCATGGCTCGCGTTGAAGATCCGGGCGCCGTCCAAATGAACCTTAATGCCATCCGCGTCCGCCACCTTCCGGATGGCCTGGAAATTCTCTAGCGGCACGACGGCACCGCTCCAGTTGTTGTGGGTGTTCTCAAGGCAGATCAGGGATGTCCTGGGCGTGTGGACGTTGGGTCTGCGGACCGCGGCCCGAACATCCTCTGGATCCATGACGCCGCGGTTCGAACGGATAGGGCGCGGCGTGACGCCCGAGATGAAGGTCATGTGCGTCGATTCCATGTTGTAAATATGGGACCTTTCCTCGACGATGACCTCCTCGAGGGCGCCCGTCCACATTTTCACGGCGATGGAATTCGCCATCGTCCCCGACGGACAGAAGAGCGCAGCCTCCTTGCCCATGGTCTCGGCGGCGAGCGCCTCGAGCGTCTGGACGGTCGGGTCGTCGCCGAGGACGTCGTCCCCGACCACGGCCTCGGCCATGGCCTTCCTCATCTTTTCGGTCGGCCGCGTCACGGTGTCGCTCCGGAAATCGGAATAGATGATCATATGCGTTCTCCCATGAAGGACGCATTATATCCCAGCCGGCCCCGCCGGGAAAGAGCGAAGTGCCGCGGAGGCTCTCAGGTTGTTCGGGGCAACCTTCGGCCGGTTTACTTGGTTATAGTTCTGTGGTATTAATATTTGTGTATTTGAATCCCTTGAAACCGTCGCATGTCCAAGAAAAGCCTGATTAATATTTCGATATATGCGCTGGCCTTCGCCAACCTGTTCTTCCTGAGCGCCGTCGTCTTCTCCCAGATCATCCTGAAGAGCGAGACCGTATCCGTCCCGGACCTTTCCGGGAAGACCCTCCCCGAGGCCAAAGCCCTCCTTGAGAAAAAGGACCTCGGCCTGGCCCGGCGGGGGACCGAATCGAACGACGCCTGGGAAACAGGACGTATCGTGCGCCAGGACCCGGCCCCCGGCTCCAGAATCCGCGTGACCAAGGTCGTCGGGGTCGTCACCAGCTCGGGAAGCCGGAAGGTCGCCGTCCCCGCTCTGGAAGGCCGGAGCCTCGAGGCGGCGATTTCTCTCCTGAGGGACTCAGGTCTCTTCAAGGGAAGGATCACCCAGATCCACACGCCCCGGGCCGCGGCCGGAAAGATCCTGGTTCAGCGTCCCCAGGCCGCGGAGCTGGCCGAGCGGAACTCGGCCGTCGGGCTCCTCGTCAGCCAGGGCGATCGGGAGGACCGCTACGCCATGCCGGACCTGATCGGCCGGGACGCAGAATCGTCCATCACCCGCCTGCGCGAGCTTGAGTTCAGGATCGGCGACATCAGGTACAGCTATTACCCCGGTCTCGGCAAGGGCGTCATCATCAAGCAATCCCCGCCGAACGGGTACCGGATCCAGAAAAGGAACCTTGTCACCTTGGAGGTCAGCCGCTGATGGCCCTCATCGCCCCCTCGATCCTTTCGGCCGACTTCGCCCGCATCGGCGAGGCCGTTGCCCTAGCCGAAAAGGCCGGAGCCGACCTCATCCACATCGACGTCATGGACGGGCATTTCGTGCCCAACTTGACCCTTGGCCCCCAGCTCGTGGCCTCCCTGCGGAAGATGACCCGCCTTCCTCTGGACGTCCACCTCATGGTCGAGGAACCCCGTACCTTCATCCCGGCCTTCAGCGAGGCCGGGGCCGATTGGATCTCCCTCCATCTCGAAGCCTCCGCCCACCTTCACAAGGACGTCTCGCTCGTCAAGGAGCTCGGCAGAAAGGCCGGCCTCGCCCTCAATCCCGCAACGCCCATAGCCCTGCTCGAGGAGATCCTTCCGGACCTCGATTTTGTCCTCCTGATGTCCGTCAATCCCGGTTGGGGAGGACAGCGGTTCATCCCCTCCTCCCGGGAGAAGATCCGGGCGCTCGGAGCGCGGATCCGGGAACGAGGCCTCGATGTCCTTATCGAGGTCGACGGCGGGGTCAACCCGGGAAACTGCGGGGACCTGGTCACGGACGGCGCCGACATCCTCGTCGTCGGCTCGGCGATCTACGCGGCCCCCGACCCGGCCTCCGTGATCCACCGGATGAAGGAGACGGCCGGGGCACGCAAAGGGGCGCGGCAGCCATGAGGATCGTCGTCACGGGCGCGGCCGGATTCATCGGGTCGAACCTGTGTCGGGAGCTCCTCGCCGGAGGCCACGTCGTCACCGGGATAGACGCGTTCACGGACTATTACCCGCGGTGGATCAAAGAGCGGAACCTCGCCCCCCTGCGCGGGGAGGCGGGGTTCGATCTTCTGGAGAAAGACCTGAGCACCATGGACCTCGCCCCCGTCCTCGACGGGGCGGAAGCGGTCTTTCACCTCGCGGCCCAGGCCGGTGTTCGGGCGAGCTGGGGCCGCAGCTTCGAAGTCTACACCCGGAACAACATATTGGTGACGCAGAGACTGCTCGAAGCCTCCCGGGACCTCGAGCTCAAAAAGTTCGTCTTCGCCTCGTCATCCTCGGTCTACGGCCTGACGCCGGTCCTGCCGATGGCCGAAACCAATCCCGTCCATCCCCTGTCTCCGTACGGCGTGTCCAAGCTCGCGGCCGAACAGCTGTGCTTCCTGTACTTCAAGAGCTTCGGCGTGCCGGCGGTCTCCCTCCGCTTCTTCACCGTGTACGGGCCCTCGCAGCGTCCCGACATGGCTTTCCACAAATTTTTCAAGGCCATGGCTGAGGACCGGGAGTTCGCCGTCTTCGGCGACGGCCGCCAGACCCGGGATTTCACGTTCGTCGCCGACATCGTCCGGGCCAACGTGGCGGCGCTCGATTCGGGACGGCCCGGCGAGACGTACAATATCGGAGGAGGCCACCGCAGGACGCTGTCCGAGGTCATCGGCGTCATGGAGGGCGTCAGCGGGACCAAGGCGCGGGTCCGATGGGCCGACCGGCAGAAAGGGGACGTCCCCGACACCTGGGCCGATATCGCGAAGGCGCACAAGGACCTGGATTACGCCCCGAAGACGGAGCTCGAGGACGGGCTCCGGCAGGAATGGCTCTGGGTCCGCGAGATCTATTCTTCATGAACGGAGCAACCCCCACAATGATACCGACTGCCCGAACCACCCGCTTCGCGATCGCCCTTGGCATCGCCATCTTCCTCGCCCTGCCCGCCTGCAGGGGAAAAAAGGTCGAGGTCGCACCCGACGTCGCCTCCTCCGACGAAGCCCTGTTCAAGCTCGGCGAGGCGGAGGTCAAGAAAGACACCGAGAAGGCCCTCCTCTACCTCAGGCAGGTCATCGATTCCTTCCCCAAGAGCTTCTACGCCCAGAGGGCCAAGCTCCTCATCGCCGACGCTTATTTCAGGAAGGGCGACGAGGGCAACATGATTCTCGCCGCGGCCGAATACCGGGAATTCATCAACCTCTATCCCTACAGTCCTTCGACTGCCTACTGTCAGTATCAGATCGGCATGACGTTCTTTGGCAAGGCCTTGAAGCCAGGGCGCGACCAGACGAAGACCATCCAGGCCCTGGCCGAGTTCAAGAAGGTCGTCACGGCCTATCCGGCGAGCGACCAGGCCAAGGCCGCCCAGGCCAAGATCAAGGATTGCGAGGAGAGGCTGGCCGAGCATACGCTGATCATCGGCACGCATTATCACCGGGTCAAGGCCTTCAAGGCCGCGACGAGCCGGCTGAACGAGATCCTTACCAGCTACCCCGGGTTCTCAAAGATGGACGCCGTCTACTTCTATCTCGGGGATTCCTATTTCCTGTGGAACAAGGCCGACCAGAGCGCCCCTTATTTCACCAAGCTCATCACGGATCACCCGAAGAGCGAGTTCGCGAAGAAAGCCCAGGAGCGGCTTAAGGAGATCGAAGCCCGGGCCCAGGTTAAAAAATGACGTCTCCGAGGAGGCATCGATGAAGAGCATTACGAAGACGTTCGTCGTCCTGGCCTCGTGCGCGGTCCTGGTGGGTGCCGCGGCGGCCCAGACCACCGGAACCGGGCTGTTCGGCAGCGTGACCCTGAGGGTGGGCCTTCAGGGCGGGTTCGGGGACCGGACCGTCTGCTGGGACAAGGGGACCGACGAGACCAAGATCAAGACCCGCACAGCGGGACTCTCCGTGGACCTGACCTTCCCGCGCGGGTTCGGTATAAGCCTCTTCGGGGGGATGGCTTTCACCGACCCCCGGGGGACGGTCTTCAGGGACCTCCCGATCTCTCTCAACTATCAAGGGGGGACCGCAAGGGGGTTCGCCTTCGGCGCCGGGGTCCGGAAGAGCCTGTTCGCTTTCGGTGACTTTGAGACGGGAGCGCGGGCGAGATACGTCATCTTTATGGGACCTTCGAAGACCTGGCCCATCGAAGGGTTCGCCGTGGACGGCGAGGCCCAGGGAAAGCCGAAATGGTCCGAGTTCGAAATCGGCCCGACCCTGACCTATAAGGCTTACAAGAACTTCACGCCCTCCCTAGGCGTGTCGCTGAGCTGGTTCCGGGGGGATTTCCGGATGACGGAGACGCTCGGGGAGCTCGGCGGGACGCAGGTCCGAAAGCTCGCCCAGAAAGGTCTGTTGCGCATCGCCCTGGGGGCGGCCTGGGACCTCGGGCGCGGGGTCGTCGTCGATGGAGAGGCGGGGATCATTCCCGTCAAGGGCGGGCCCGACATCGGCGCAACCGTCCGAGTTCTCTATGGATTCTAGCTTCTTGAGGAGGCTGACATGACCCATCTCGTAAGAAGAGGCGCGCTTAAGGCGCCGGCGATCATCCTGGCCTGCGCCGCTCTCGTCCTCATCGGGCGATGGACCTTCGGCTCCGGGACGGATGTCCCCCGGGAACGCGAACAGGTCCGAAGCGCCGCCCCAAGGATCCGCACCCTCGGGCGGGCGACCTTCCCCGCTCCGACCGGACGCCGGTTCGCCGAAGACCGCGTCCTCGTCAAGTTCCGCCCGGGCCTCGCCGCCCGGAGCGTCCAGCCGCTGCTCGAAGCCTACGGCTCCGCCACGATCGCCTCCGTCCCCGGAATCGCCCTGCGCGTCGTCGCCGTCCCGAAAGGCCTCACCGCGGCCGAATTCCTCTCGGCCCTAGACCGCAACCCCGACGTGGCCGCTGCGCGGCCGGACCCGATCACCCGGATCGCCGTCAGGCCGAACGACAAGTACTTCGGCGACCAGTACGCCCTTTCCAACTCGGGCCAGGTCCTCGACGACCTCCCCGAGCAGCCTCAGGGCAAGGCCGGCGCCGACATCAACGCCACGGGGGGATGGGACCAGACGAAGGGAGATTCCGGCGTCATCATCGCCGTCCTGGACTCCGGCGTCGAATTAGCCCATCCCGACATCAAGAACAAGATCGTGTCCCCTGGAAAGGACTTCATCAACGGCGACAACGACGCGAGCGACGACCTTTGGCACGGGACCCACGTCGCGGGGATCGCCGCGGCGGAAACCAACAACGAGCTGGGCATCGCCGGGGTCGGATGGGACTGCGACGTCCTGCCCGGCAAGATCATTGCCGCCTCCGGCGAGGGGGATTACGGGGCCCTGATCCTGGCCATCTACTGGGCCGTCGACCAGGGAGCCCAGGTCATCAACCTCAGCCTCGGGGGCGATGTGCAAGACGACGATCTCCTCGCGGCGCTGAGATACGCCTACGAACACAACGTGGTCGTCGTAGCCGCAGCCGGCAACGACGACGGCGGGCCCGTTCTCTACCCTGCGGCCTACGACGACTATTGTCTGGCCGTCGCGGCTACGGATTACAACGACACCCGGGCCGCCTTCTCCAACATAGGTCCGGAAGTCGACGTGGCCGCCCCCGGCGTGGACGTCCTGAGCCTCTACCCGACTTGGGATACCCCCGCCGGGTTCGCCCCTTATGTTTACGCCGGCGGCACGTCGATGGCCACTCCCCACATCGCCGGCCTGGTCGCGCTCCTCAAAAGTCTCAAGCCCTGGCTCACGGCCGGGGAGATCATGAACATCGTCCGGTATTCCGCCGACGACGTGAACTCGGACGAGTTCCCGGGACGCGACGACCAGATCGGCTTCGGACGGATCAACGTCGAGAGGGCTCTGGCCCCCTACGCCTTGAAGCCCGGGAAATAGCGCGAAGGGGCATGATCAAGTTCCTGCGGGTCCGGAACCTTGCCACCATCGAGGATCTGACGCTCGAATTAGCCGACGGGTTCTCGGTCCTGACCGGCGAGACCGGGGCCGGAAAATCCATCCTCATCGACGCCATCCGCCTCCTCCTCGGCGAGAAGGGTTCGCCGGATTACGTCCGGACGGGTGCCTCTGAGGCTTCCGTCGAGGCCCTGTTCGAGGCCCCGCCGGGGGTCCTCACCGCCCCGGGCTCCGGGGGGGACGGGAGCGGCAACGGGATCCTGGTCCAGAGGCAGATCCCTGCGCAAGGGACGGGGAAGGCCTACGTCAACGGGGTCCTCGTCCCGGCCCGCGCTCTTAAGGACGCCGGCGCGGCCGTCGCCGATATCTATGGCCAAAACGATCATGTCTTCCTCCTGCACATAGAGAACCATCGCGGATATCTCGACGCTTTCCTGGACGTCCCGGCCTTCAGAGAAGAGGTCGCCATGGCGGCCCGGGAATTGAGATCTGCCCTTCGCCAAAAACAGGACCTGGAGGCCAGGAGCCGGGACCGCGCGCAACGGCTCGATTTTCTGGCCTATCAGATCCGGGAGATCGAGGGGACCTGCCTGAAGACGGGAGAGGACGAGGAACTCGCCCAGACCCGGGAAGTCCTGAAGAACGCCGGGAAGATCGCCTCCCTGATCGACCAGGCTATCGACCTGAGCTACGCCGGGGAGGAGTCCCTCCTTCCCCTCCTCTTTCGCCTCAAGGCCGTCCTGAAGGACTTGGCACCGTTTGAGCCTTCCGTCCCGGCCTCCCTTCGGACGGTCGAGGAATTCTCCATCTTCCTGGATGAGCTCGCCCGAGGCCTGATGAAGTTCAAGGACGGGAGCCCCGGGGGCCCGGAATCCCTGGA
Organism: uncultured Eubacteriales bacterium; assembly: GCA_964585685.1. Classification (GTDB taxonomy): domain Bacteria; phylum Acidobacteriota; class Aminicenantia; order Aminicenantales; family Saccharicenantaceae; genus JALHVH01. The sequence continues at coordinate 76,211 of CAZPEP010000018.1, forward strand.
GACCGTCGAGGAACGCCTCGACGTCATTGACAAGCTCAAGCGGAAGTACGGGCCAGGAATCCCGGAGATCCTGGCCCGCCTCGAGGCGATCAGGGCTGAAGAAAAGGAGCTCGTCTCGGGCCAGGAAAAACTCGAGGGGCTCGACCGGGAGATCGTCGAAAGGTTCGAAGACTACTCCGACAAAGCCCGCAGGCTTTCGGCCCTTCGGACCGGCCGGGCGCCGGAGCTCGAGAGGCTTATCGAGAAAGAGATCGCCCTCCTGGGCATGAAAAAGGCCGCGTTCAAAGCGGAGGTGAGGACGGCGCCGGCCTCCCTGTCCGACCCGGTCTCCCTGCGCGACGAAGGGACCGACGACGTTGAGTTCCTGATCTCGTCCAATCCGGGCGAGGAGCTCCGCCCCCTGCGCAAGATCGCATCCGGGGGAGAACTGTCCCGCGTAATGCTGGCCCTAAGATCCCTGGGCAAGGGAGCCGAACCAGCAAAGACCCTGATCTTCGACGAGATTGACGCCGGGATCGGTGGAAGGACGGCCGAGGCCGTCGCCGAGAAGCTCAAGTCCCTCGCCCGCCGGCATCAGGTCCTCTGCATAACGCATCTTCCCCGTATTGCCGCGTCCGCCGCGCACCATTTCCGCGTCGAAAAGTCGGTCGAACGGTCGCGGACCTTCACGACCGTCCAGGAGCTGGGGCCGGAGGACAGGGTTGAGGAGATCGCCCGCCTGATCTCCGGGACGCGGGTCACCGAAGCGTCCCTGCAGATCGCCCGGGAGATGATCGCAGAGCAACCAGCAAGCGAGAGGGCGAAAGGCCCCGGACGGACAGGATGAAGCGGTACCGGAGGAGACGATGAACAGGAAGGAAAAGGCTTTGGATCTCTTCAAACAGGGTTATAGCTGTTCCCAGGCGGTCGCGGCGGTCTTCGCCGAAGATCAAGGATTGCCGATCGCGACGGCGTTCCGGCTCGCCCAGGGCTTCGGCGGCGGGATGGCCCGGTTGGCCGAGACATGTGGCGCCGTGACGGGCGCGATCATGGTCGTCGGGCTGAAGCACGGCCGGACCCGGCCCGAGGACGAGGCGGCCAAGGAGCGAACCTACGTCCTCGTCCATGAGCTCGTCCGTCGCTTCCGGGGCCGGCACGGCGCTCTGGACTGCCGGGACCTCCTCGGCTGCGACATCGGGACGTCCGAGGGGCGGAAGATCGCCGCCGACGCAAAGCTGCACGACGACCTCTGTCCCCTGCTCATCGCCTCGGCCGTCGAGATTCTCGAGGACATCCTTTAACCCCCCCCCGGACCGCATTCCGCGAACCCCGCTGAAAACACATGAAGAGAACATTGGAAGGGTCCCGGTTCTTCATCAAGACCTTCGGCTGTCAGATGAACGAGAACGACTCCGAGCATCTCGCCGGCTTCCTCGCCGGAGCCGGAGCCGCGAAGGCGGGGTCCCTCGAGGACAGCGATATCGTCGTCGTCAACACGTGCGCCGTGCGCGTAAAATCCGAGGAGAAAGCCGACTCCTTTCTCGGCCGCCTCACGGCCCTGCAAAAGAAACGCGACGTCATCATCGCGGTCGCCGGCTGCTCGGCCCAGCTCCGTCGCGGGGATCTCCTCCGCGGGAAGCCCAGGATCGACCTCGTCGTCGGTCCCGGCCGCTATCACGAGCTTCCCGCCCTCCTCGCGGAACGGACCCAAGGCGGGCGGGTCGCGACGGGCCGGAGCCGGACGTGGCGCGAGATCGGCCCGGACGCGACCCTCAGGGCAGACCCCGCAAGCGCCTATGTCCCTATCATGGAAGGATGCGACAATTTCTGTGCCTATTGCGTCGTCCCTTTCGCCCGCGGCCGGGAGAAATGCCGGCCGATGGAGCTCGTCCTGGCCGAGGTCGCGGACGCCGCCGAGAAGGGATACAAAGAGGTCCAGCTCCTCGGCCAGAACGTGAACTCGTACAGGGACCCAGGGACGGGCACAGACTTCGCCGCGCTCCTCGACCGGGTGAGCCGCATCGGGGGGGACGCGTGGGTCCGGTTCCTCACCTCCCACCCCAGGGACCTCTCCCCGGAGATCGCCCGGGTCATGGCCGACCGGCCGACGGTCTGCCGCCAGATCCACCTCCCCCTCCAATCGGGATCCTCGGCGGTCCTCGAAAGGATGAACCGGGGGTACACGCGCGAAGGGTACATGGAGAAGATCGCGATGCTCAAGGCCCTCATGCCGGGGATCAGCCTGAGCACCGACGTCATTGTCGGCTTCCCTGGGGAGACCGGGGCGGATTTCGAGGCAACCCTCTCCGCCCTCGAAGAGGTCGGCTACGCCAATATCTTTTCGTTCCGTTATTCGCCCCGGCCTCGGACGGCCGCGGCGAAGCTCCCGGACGACGTCCCTCCGGAGGTCAAAAGGGCGAGGCTCATCGCCCTCCAGGACCTGCAGAAGCGTCTCCAGCTCGCAAGGAACCGCACTTTCGTCGGGACGATGGTCCGTGTTCTCGGCACGGGGGAGAGCCGGAAGGGCGGAGGCCGCTTCACCGGCCGGAGCGAGGGCTTTCAAGTGGTCAATTTCACCGCGCCCGAAGACCTCCGGGGGCGCTTCGCCGACATCCTCGTCACGGACTGCGGCCCCTACAGTCTGATCGGGGAATATGTGAAAAATCAGGTTAGATGATAAAGGTAAGAGGTTCGTGGTAGAAGAAGAGGATTTTCTCCGGAAAGGCGCCTTGACCTCAGCCCTTATAACCTCTAACCTCGAACTTCAAACCCCTTCTCGTTGCTATTACACCGGGTTTTGGGTATAATTCTTTGTCTTTCCGGTTCCCCGAGGAAGCAAGACCGTCGCCATGAAAGTCAACGTCTGGAACTCGATCCTCCAGCTCAGCAAAGAGCGCGGGGTCGAGCCTCGCATCATCATCCAAGCCATCGAGGAGTCCCTGCGCGTCGCCTCTTCCGGCCACTTTGTCAACGGCGAGGAGATCCGGGTTCTGTTCCGCCCCGAAAAGGGGGAGATCCGGGTTTATGTCTCCAAGAAGGTCGTGCTCACGGTCGGGGACCCGGCCCGCGAGGTTTCCGTCGAGGAGGCCCGGGAGGTTCGGCGTGGGGCGAACCCCGGGGACGAGATCGAGATCGATCTCCCGGCCGATACGCTCGGCCGCATCGCCGCCCAGGCCGCCAAGCAGGTTATCTTCCAGAAGGTCCGGGATGCCGAGCAGGAGAAGATCTACGGCCAGTTCGCGCCCCGGATCGGCGAGATCGTTACGGGCATCGCCCGGCGCTTCGAGAACGGCGTGATCATCCTCGAGGTCAACCGGATCGAAGTCGTCTTCCCCGAGCGGGAGAAACTTCCCAACGAGGAATTCCGAAGAGGTGACACCGTCAAGGCGGTCATCGTCCAGGTTCAGAAGGGGTTCAAGGGCCTGCAGATCATCGTTTCGAGAGCGAACCCCCGGTTCCTGGCCAAGCTCCTCGAGAACGAGATCCCGGAGATCGCCAACGGGACGATCGCCATCCGGGACGTCGTCCGCCAACCCGGCGAACGGGCCAAGGTCGCCGTCGAGAGCCTGGAGAGAGACATCGACCCCATCGGTGCCTGCATCGGCGTCAAGGGAAACCGCATTCTGGCCATCTCCAGGGAGCTTGCCGGGGAGAAGATCGATATCATCGGATGGTCCGCGAACCCGGCGTCCTACGCCAAGGCCGCTCTCAGCCCGGCCAGGGTCGACGACATCCAGGTTCTGGACAGAAATGATAAGACCCTCCAGGTTGTCGTCCCTCGGGACCAGCTGTCCCTGGCCATCGGCCGTAAAGGGATCAACGTCAAGCTGGCATCCCGCCTTATCGGCTGGAAAATCTCGATCCAAGAAGAATCACAACCATGAACAACATCCCACCCAAAAAACCCGTTATGGCTGCCAGACCCGCAACGGCCGCCAAACCCATGGCCGCCGCTAAGAAGATCGTCAAGCCCGCGGAGCCGCCAGCCCCGAAGGCCCGGCCGAATCTCCTCCTGAGAGAAGGGCACCTCGTCAAGGACGTCGCCGAAATGATGAAGATGAAGCTCCGGGACGTCCTCGACAAGCTCGGAGAAAGGGGCCTAGCCCTCACGGCCAACGACCTCGTGGACGCGGCCCACGTCGAGTCCCTGTCCCGGGCCCTGGGAGCCGACGTCGAGTTCCTCTCCGTCGAACAGGAGGCTAAGCTCCGGGCCGAAAGCCGGCCGGCCGACCTCCTCCCGAGGCCGCCGGTCGTGACCATCATGGGCCACGTCGACCACGGAAAGACGACCCTGCTCGACGCCATCCGCTCCTCCCGGCTCGTGGACAAGGAATCCGGGGGGATCACCCAGCACATCGGGGCCTATCGCGTCAGTCATAAGAACCGGTCGATCACGTTCATCGATACCCCCGGCCACGAGGCCTTCACCCAGCTCCGAGCCCGCGGGGCCCGGCTCACCGACATCGTCGTCCTGGTCGTCGCGGCCGACGACGGCGTGATGCCCCAGACCAGAGAGGCCATCGACCACGCAAAGGCCGCCGGCGTCCCGATCATCGTGGCCATCAACAAGATGGACATGCCCGACGCCAACGCCGAACGGGTCAAGCAGCAGCTGTCCAAGGAAGGCCTCCTCGTCGAAACGTGGGGCGGCAAGATCGTCAGCGTCGAGATCTCGGCCAAGACCAAGGAGAACATCGACGATCTCCTCGAGATGATCGTCCTCACGGCGGACGTCGCCGAGCTCAAGGCCAACCCCCGTGTCCCCGCCCAAGGCATCGTCCTGGAGGCGAGGCTCGACGCCCAGAAGGGGCCGCTGGCCACCGTCATCGTCCAGTTCGGCACGCTGGGTCTGGGCGAGTCCTTCGTCTCCGGAACGTTGGCCGGCAAGGTCCGGGCCTTGTTCGACGAGGCCGGGAAACCCATCAAGAGCGCGGGACCGTCGGTTCCCGTCGAGATCCTCGGGTTCTCCGATGTCCCGGCGGCCGGGAGCCCCTTCCAGGTCGTTGGGAGCCAAGAGAACGCACGGCTGATCGCCCAGTACCGACTGTCCAAGGTCAAGAAGGAAGAGCCCATCAAGTCGGAAAGGGTCACCCTGGACGAGCTCTTCAAGAAGATTGAGGAGGGCCAGGCCAGAGAGTTGGCGATCGTCCTGAAGGCCGACGTCCAGGGCAGCGTCGAGGTCCTGCGGGAGGTCCTCCCCTCCCTGAGCTCCGACAAAGTGAAGATCAATCTCCTCCACGCGGCGACCGGGGCCATCACCGAGGCCGACGTCGTCCTGGCCTCCGCGTCCGACGCTCTCATCATCGGCTACAACATCAAGCCCAACCCCAAGGTCGAGCAGATCGCCAAGAAGGAGAACGTGGAAATCCGGACCTACCAGATCATCTATCAGCTCACCGAGGACATCAAAAAGGCCCTGGTGGGAATGCTGGAGCCCGTCATCCGGGAGGTCTTTCAGGGCCGGGCCGAGGTCCGGCGTATCTTTCAGATCCCCAAGGTGGGAACGATCGCGGGCTGCTACGTCACCGAAGGGAAGATCGCGCGGAACGCCGAGCTCCGCGTCCTGCGGAACCGGGCGGTCATCCACACGGGGCGGATCTCCTCGCTGAAGCACGTCAAGGAGAACGTCAACGAAGTCAAGAAGGATTACGAGTGCGGGATCGCGCTCGACAAGTTCCACGACATCCAACCGGGGGACCTCCTTGAGGCCTATGTCAAGGAGAAGGTCAAGGCCGAGTAGGACCGATGGTCGTCGGTTTACTGACCCTCGAGGTCTTCTTTCCTTACGCCCGTTCCCTGAAGGACAAAAGGCACTCGCTCAAGGGGTTCAAGGACCGCGTCCGAAGCCGGCACAACGTTTCCCTGGCCGAGGTCGAGTTCCAGGACAAGTGGCAGAGGGCCCGGATCGGCGTCGCGGCCGTCAGCAGCAGTCGGGTTGTCGTCGAGGAACTGCTCACGCGGGTCCTCCGCGAGGCCGAGGGGACGGTCGGCGGCACGATCGTCGAGCACCGGATCGAGTATTATTGAAACGGGGTCCGGGAACGGAGGGCACATGACGGAAAATCGCCGGGTTCAGCGCGTGGGCCACAGGATAATGGAAGAGCTGGGCCGGTTCCTCATCGAGGAATTCCAAGGCCCCGGGCTCATCACCGTGACGCGGGTCGAGATGACCCCCGATCTGATGACGGCCCGCGTCTTCGTAAGCGTCTTCGGCGGCGAGGAGCCGGACGAGGTCTTTGCCCGGCTCGAAAACAGGAAAGCCCACGTCCGCCGTTTGCTTGCCGCGCACGTGAATTTAAAATATAATCCCGACCTTGTTTTTTTGCCGGACCCGGCCCCCGAGTACGGGGATCGCTTGGACCGGCTGATCGAGGTGGCCAAGAAGCATGAAGACTGATCCCGTCGCATCGATCGTCCGCCGGATCGGAGAATCCCGGCGCATTGCCATCACGTCGCACCTCCGCCCGGACGGCGACTCCGTCTGCACGAGCCTCGCCCTCGCCATGATGGGCGAGGCGCTCGGCAAGGAGATGGCCGTCGTCAACCGGGACAACACGCCCTTCCCATTCTCCCATTTCCCGGACGCCCGCCGCATCCGGATCGGCCAGATCGACCCGGCAGGCTATGATTGCGTCATCCTCCTGGAATGCGCCGACGTCTCACGGTCGGGGCAGGAGAACCTGGGCGACTGCTACAAGATCAACATCGACCACCATTATTCCAATTTTACATACGCCGACATCAACTGGATCAACCCCCAGGCCTCGGCCGTCGGTGAAATGATCTTCGAGCTCGGAGAACGCCTCGGGGTCCCGATGGGGCCTGAGATTGCCGAGAACCTCTACTGCGCCATCGTCTCGGACACCGGCTCGTTTCAGTTCTCGAACACGACGGCCCTGGCCTTCGAGGCCTGCCACAAGCTCGCCGCCCTCGGGGCGAGCCCCATCCGCGTCTCCGAGAGGCTCTATGCCAACAATCCGCCGGAGAAGATCATTCTGCTGGGCCAAGTCCTTGCGACGCTCCGGATGAACGCCGGAGGCAACATCGCGGCCATCACCATGTTCCGGAAGAACCTCGCCGACCTCAACCTCAAGGAGATTGACACCGAGGACATTACGACTCTCGCCCGCTCCATCAAGGGCGTGGAGATGGTTCTATTCTTCAAGGAGATGGACCGGGACGTGTTTCGGGTCAGCCTCCGGTCGAAGGGGAAAGCCAACGCGGCCCTGGTCGCGGAGCACTTCGGCGGCGGCGGCCACGTCCACGCCTCCGGGTTCACGGCCCACGGGCCTTACGAACAGCTCATCGTCGAGATCCCCAGGATCGTCGAGGACCTGCTATCGGCCGACCCGGCCGGAGACCGGCCCTCCTGACCCCGCCGGCGCGGGTCCGGCGAAGAAAGGCCACTTTGGACGGATTGATCGTCGTCGACAAGCCGCGCGGCCCCACGTCCCACGACGTCGTCGCCCGCATCCGCAGGCTTCTCGGGGGGGCCAAAACAGGCCACTGCGGAACGCTCGACCCCGAGGCCACGGGAGTGCTCCTCATCGCCGTCGGCCGGGCCGCCCGCCTCTTCCCCTTCCTCTCCGGGCACGACAAGAGTTATGCGGCGATCGTCCGTTTCGGCTTCGCGACGGATACCTATGACGCCTCGGGCCGCCCCACCATTCCGGAGTCCGCCGACTTCCCGGCCGAAGGGGCCCTGCGGGAAGCAATGCGCCGGTTCGAAGGGCGGATCCTCCAGACCCCACCCGCCTACTCCGCCATCAAAAAAGACGGCCAACCCCTTTACAAGCTGGCCCGGGCCAACCGGGACGTCCAGATAGAGCCGAGGGAGGTCGTCGTGCGCCGGCTCGAGCTTGTCTCCTGGGCCCCTCCCCTCGCCGCCGTCGATATCGAATGCTCGGCGGGAACATATGTCCGTTCGCTGGCCCACGATCTCGGGCGCACGCTCGGCTGCGGGGCTCACCTGGCCTCCCTCCGGAGGACGGCCAGCGGACCGTTCCGCCTAGACGACGCCAGGACCTTGGACACCGTAGAATCCTTGATCCAGTCCGGCGAGGGGGACCGGTTCCTGCTCCCGATGGAGGGGCTCCTCCCCGAGCTCCCGGCGCTCGTCCTCCGCCCCGAAGGGGCCGAGCGAGCCCGACACGGCAACCGAATCCTCCCGGAACACGTCCTCCCGCCGCCCGGCGGGGCAACAGGCGAAGCCCCGGCGAGGGACAACGCCGTCTTTCGCCTCTTCGGCGGGGACGGACGGCTCGTGGCCTTGGCCCGTCGCTCCAGGGAGGAGGCGGGTCTCTCGCCCTTCCTCGTCCTGGCGGACTGATCTCTGCGCCGCGTTCCCCGGCAGTTGCTCCTGGCAAATTAATTGACGATCCGTCCTTGAAATTTGGGTCGGGATACTATATCTTATCTAGGACATGAGGCTGAACAAGAACCAGATCGAACACTTGGCCTTCGTGATCCTGCGCAACTTGTCCAAGGAAGCCAAGATCATCGTCGAGGACCGCAATCGGCTCCTCGAGGAGATGACGAACCTGATCATGGACGAGTTCATGAAGGAGGACAAGCTGGACCAGGAGGTCAGAGAGATCCTTGGGAAGCACATGGAGAAGATCCGCCGGGAGAACATCGAGTACCAAACGATGTTCCGGATGATCAAGATGAAGCTGGCCAGGGAAAGGAACATCGTCCTGTGAGCAACAAGCTGTCGAGGGAAAAGATCACCAACCTCGCCCGCCAGATCATCACCGCTCTCACGACGAACGAGCAGGTTGAGTTCCTCGACGACCCGAACGAGATCCGCCTCATTATCGTCAAATCCATCGAAGAGGAGATGAAGCTCTACGACGCCCTCGACAAGAAGGCCGTGGACAAGATCCACTCCCAAAAGAAGGCCATCGAGGAGGGGAGCCGGGAGTGGGAGATCCTCTATCGAAAGTATTACAATGACGAGCTCGCCAAGCTCGGCAAGCTCTCCGGATAGGCCGAGCCCCGCTCCCGCCCCTATTTCTTAAAGGATCGCCTTCTCAGGATTCGGGGACATCCCTCCTGAAGACGCGGATCTACCCCAGCGTTTCAAATCCGCTCGGGTTTCAGGTTCGCTCTCCCCGTCCTGCGGACGGGGAACCGTGCCCGCCGCACCTCTGCCGGCGACGCGGTCCATCTCAGAGCCCCCTTCTCTATTGAGAGAAGGGGTTGGGGATGAGAAGAAATACAGACAGAGTCTTGGGCGCGTCGCCGTGCTCCGGGATATCCCCCCCGTCCTTCGCGCGGCGATTCATCTTAAGCTACAGTCCGTGGGCTGGGGACACGGACGGGACGGACCGAGCGGATGTGGAGAGTTTAGTCCGACCGAAGGCGATTTCGAGGAGATTCGGGCTCGTATGTCAGAGCGTACGGTGATCTTTGGCCAACCCCATTTTGGACATGTTCAGGATGTCGTAGCCCGGAAAAAGTTCGCGAGTTACGAGACCGCTGATGAAATCGACAAGGGCGCGGCGTTAAAAACCCGACCGGGAGAGAGGCCGTCTCGTCCGGGCCAATTGACCGGCCAACCTAGGCATTTTTGAGGATATCCCCGAGTCCCGAGAAGGCGAACCTCGGTCTTTATCGCCGCCAAAAAAAAGGGCCGGAGGCTTGCGCCTCCGGCCCATGAATTCCTTTACGGGTGGATCCTAGAACATATACCTGAAGCCCAGGGCGAACTTGTGGTGCTTGTCGAACGAGCGCTCGCCGCCGCCGAGCGGGCCGCGGAACTCGAAGAAGACCGAGCCCATGCTGGTCCACTTGTTGAAGACGTCGACGCCGATGTTCGTCACCCAATCCACTCCGGATTTCCGCGTGACCTGCTCCTTGGTGCTGTAGCCGAGCCCGGCGCCGAAGAACGCGGGGCCGGCATGGACGTTGGCCATGAGGTTGGCCAGGAACATGAACCTCCAGGGATCGCCCTGAGTCGGGATGGCACCGCCGGCTGAAGCGACCAGGCTGAGCCGGTTGGGCGTGAGCCAGTAGAAGATGCCGCCCCTGAGGAAGCCGTAGGCCGTGTACGTGCCGCGGGCGATCAAGGGACCAGCTTCGAACATCCAGAAGAGCTTTTTCTGGGTCACCTCGAAGGAGAGGCGGCAGGCGTCCGAAGCGGGCGAAACCGCGCCGGCGTTGTCAAAGACGGTGGTGCTGATAGCGTAGTTGCCGGCCTTCTGGAAGGTTTTCTCCCACACTAAGGGCTTATCGGTTTTAGTGAACGTGTCGATGACGGCACCCGTGGAATCTGTGATCTTGAAGACGGCCTTGACTATCTCCCCGTCCGGGTCCGTTGAGCCGGAGGCATCGAACGCGATCGGCCGGCCCACGTAGTCTTCGCAGGGCAGGCAGGACGTCCAGAGCTTGCAGACGGGCGGGAAATTGATGTAGGTCTTGGCCTGGCAGGCATTGTCCGAGACGATGTCCCGGAGGTTCAGGGCGCTCGCCTTGAAAACGTATTCGCCGGGCTTGTCGAACTTGATCTGCCACTTCGGGGCATAGGGCGTCAGGTTCTGGGTCGCCACCTTATTCCCCTGGGCGTCGAGGACCTCGACAACCATGCTCTTGGCGTTCTGGGCGCCGCTCATATCTATGGTGATGGGATCGTTGAGATTGGCCTTCTCGGGCGTGACGACCAGGCTGCAGACGGCAAGCGGCGGCGGAGCGCTCTCAATGTTCCTCAGGGCGATGTTGCCGCAGGGCTTCGGGATGACGAAATGATAGATCTTATAATCCCTGGTGAAATCAATGGCGAAGACCTCGAGCGAAGCCTTGCCCGCCCACTCTATCTCCTTGGTCACTTTGACCTTGCCCTGGTTCCGGAAGAGCATCCACATCACGCGATCACCTGCGGCCAGTGTGGTGTCCGTCCACGGACCGGTTTTCATCTGATCGAGGAACGGCAGGTAGAGGTCCCCGTATCCGGCCATGTCGAATCCCATCTTGATGTCGGCGGCGTAGCGGTCGATGACGGTCTTCATGACCTCCGCCGTGGGGATATTCCCTTTGACCCGGGCGAATGTGTAACGACCGATGGTCTTGAGCTTCGTGACCTCAGCGTAGGAACTGACCGCAAAAGCGACCAGCCCGATGATGATGAGAATCGGAACTATCCTTTTGTTCTTCATCCGTTCCTCCTTGTTTTTGGGTGAACCCGTTCCCCGGGCCGACTCCTACTTATTATGTATATTCGGGCGGAATTGTCAAGGAAAAAACACTCTCTTTTCAGGCTTGGAGGAATGCCGCGATGACCGACCGAACGAGCCCGTCGTCCCGGGGCTTGGAACGCAGGCCCTGCTCGATCATCGGGCCCCCCGCGTAGCCCCTTCTCCAGCTCGGCCACAAGGAGCTCCCGGCCGTCGTCCGGATCGATCTCGGGGTGGGACTGGACGCCCCAGACGGGCTTCGCGCCGTACCGGAAGGCATGGATGGGACAGACGGACGTCCCGGCCAGCACGGTCAGGAGTCCGTCCGGGTCAACGACTTCGTCGAAATGAAGGGTGAACGCGTACGCGGTCCTGGCCGGGCCAAGCAGGGGGTCGTTCCCCAGGACCCGGATGGGGATCCAGCCGATCTCGGGCTCAACGCACCTCCGGATATATCGGGGGCCGCCGATGGCTAGGGCGAGGAGCTGGTGGCCGTAACAGCTCCCCAGGATCGGGAGACCCCGGGCCAGCGCGTCCCGGACCAGGGCGACTTCGGCCTCGGCCCAGGGCGGCCTCTCCAGGATGGAGGCCTCGGACCCGGTCAGAATGATGTGGCTGAAGCCATCGTCCAGTAGCGGCAGCCGGCCTTTGCGGGCGGCGAAGGCGGCCCAATCCCCCGTCAGCCATCGGCTCCAATGTCGGACGGGACGGTAGACGTCCGGGTCTATTGAGTTGTCGATGATGGCAATCCTCGTCATCCGGCGGATCCTCCTTCCTCCCCCATTATAACCGTCCGCCGCCGGATGGCAACCGGCACGTCTTTTGTGTTTTCCAGCCCGAATCTGATATAATTGCCTCCGGAACAAAGAGAGGACCCCGTGAACATCGTCAACGAAGATACCGAACTCCACGTGACCACGCCGGACGAGCCCGGGATCTTCGGACGCGTCCTGGGAACCCTCGCCAATGCGGGGGTTAACCTAAGGGCCTTCTCCGTCTCGTCCGAGGGCGGGGAAGGGCATTTTCTCCTCGTCACGGCCGATAACAAGAGGGCCGAGAAGGCCCTGCGGACGCTCGGCTACAAGGTCAAGACGAACAAGATCGTGACGGTCGAGTTCAGCGACCGGATCGGGGCGGGGGCCGAGATCGGCGCCCTCCTCGGGAACGCTGTCATCGACATCCGCTGTGCCTACGGGAGCTCCGCCGGGGAGGGCCGAACGCTCCTCGTCTTCAACACGAGCAACAACAAGAAAGCTCTGGACACGCTGAAATAGCCGGCGGGAGGTCATGCCGTGGCCAAAAGGGTTCTGGTGGTCACCTCCGATGTTCCGTTCGTCGAGGGCGGACACATGATCATCGCCCGAGCCACGGTTCGGGCCCTCCGGGACCGTGGCCACGAGGCCGACCTCGTCCTGACGCCGCAGAACCGTTTCGGACGCCAGTTCCGGGCATATGTCGCCAACCGGTTCACCGACGTCGGGATGGACGGCTTGGGCCGGCCTATCGACCAAGTCATCTCCTTCCGCTTCCCGAGCTACGCCGTGAAACACCCCCGCCACGTCTGCTGGCTGAATCACCGGATGCGGGAATACTACGACCTTTGGGACAGCCTTCGCTCTCGGCTCGGGCTCACGGGGCGGATCAAGGAAACCGTGCGCCGCGGAATCATCCAGGCCGTGGACACCCGCCTCCTCAAACACAATGTGACGAAGGTCTTCGCCCAGTCGGTCACGATACGGGACCGCCTCAGGACCTGGGGGAACATCACCTCCGAGATCCTCCACCCCCCCGCCCCGCAACGGGCCTATCGCCGGGAACGCCCGGGCGATTTCATCTTTTCCGTGTCGCGGCTCAGCAAGCTGAAGAGGCTGGACCTTCTCGTCGAAGCGTTCGTTCACGTCCGGAACCGCGACGTCAAGGCCCGGATCATCGGAGACGGGCCCGAGCTCGAGCCCCTTCGGGCCCTCGTCCGGGCCCGCGGGCTCGAGGACCGGATCGCCCTGCCCGGGGGGGCGGGCGAAGAGAAAGTCCTTTCCGGCTACGCCGGCAGTCTCGCCGTGTTCTTCTGCCCCCTCCAGGAAGACTACGGCCTGGTGACCCCCGAAGCCTTCGCTTCGGGCAAGGCCGTCATCACCGCCAGCGACAGCGGCGGCCCGACCGAGCTCGTCCGCGACGGTGAAAACGGTTTCGTCGTCGCCCCCGATCCCCGCGCGATCGCCCTCCGGATCGACGAACTGGCCGGGGACAAGGCCCTCGCCGAACGGATGGGCGGGGCCGCCTTCGAATTCGGGTCGCGGATGAGATGGGACGAGACCGTCGAAAAGCTCCTCCTCTGAAGGCACACCGTCAATCACGTATCCCGTTTTCGCCGGAGCCGGTCGGCCGGGAGCTCCCGTTTCCGGAGGAACGTCCTCGCGACGAGCGCCAGGACGCCCAGGGACAGCAAGAAGAGCAGCCGTCCGCGAAAAAGCCATTGACAAAAACGGCCCCCATGGCATAAAATATCTGTCTCCGGTCCTCCGGAGTACATATAAGGAGGCACGAATGTCTAAAGCCGAACCGAATGTCGTCCCGTTGTGCGACGTCCTGCTGGTTCTGCTGATCATCTTCATGGTCATCACCCCCCTCGTCCAGAAAGGAATCGACGTCAAACTCCCTGAAACGCAGGCGGATGCCTCGGGCGGACAGCCTTCGGGCCTCGTCGTCCTGACCGTCCAGAAGAACGACACCATCCTGATCAACAAGGACCCCATCGAGCTCAGGATGCTCCTTGAAGAGCTCCGACGCATCTATTCGACCCGCCAGGACAAGACCATCTTCGTCCGAGCCGAAGCGAAGCTCCCATTCAGCAAGGTCATGGAGGTCATGGATATCGCCAAAGGCGCCGGCATCGACGTCCTGGGCCTTATTCCGGAATACATCGAGGAATAGCGCCCCTTCTTCTTATCCCGCGAATAAGGAACGCATGAAGAATCTCCTTTTTCCGTTCTCATGCCTCCTCCTGCTGAGCGCGCTGCGCGGACAGCAGGAGATCATGGGCCCCGTCACCCCGGAGGACCTTTCCCTGAAGCTCCCGGAGTGGCAGGCCGTCGCAGCGGCCTACGCCCCAAGGCCCGAGGCTGTCGATCGGCTGAGGGCCGTCACCCGCGAGGTCATCGTTGAGGTCGTCCTAGGCACCTGGTGCTCCGACAGCAAGTCTCACGTCAGCGCGTTCCTCAAGGTCCTCGAGGTGACCGACAATCCCCTCATCCGGGCGACATGCGTAGGCGTTCCCAAGGACAAGACGAAGCGCTCTCCCTATCTTCAGGGAAAGGACATCGTCAAGATTCCGACGTTCCTGATCTACGTCGATGGCGTCGAAAAGGGGCGCATCATCGAAACTCCCGTCAAAACCGTCGAACAGGACCTTGCCGACATCATCGAGAAATAAGCCGGATAGGGCTTGCCTTCGAAGGCGATCCCTCAATCACCGAGTCTTCCGGTAACCGCAGATAGCCCCGGGCCTATTTGACGATGGGCCCGATGACCTCGCGCGAGATGACAAGGCGCTGGATCTCGTTGGTCCCCTCGTAGATCTGGAGAAGCTTGGCGTCGCGGACGAGCTTCTCGATCGGATAGTCCCTCATGTAGCCGTAGCCCCCGAAGATCTGGAGGGCTTCGAGCGAGACCTTCATCGCGACGTCCGAGGCGAAACACTTGGCCATGGCCGATTCCTTGCCTGAGGGCTTCCCGTTCTCGATGAGCCAGGCGGAGTGCCGGACGAGGAGGCGCGCGGCCTCAATCTCCATGGCCATCTGGGCGATTATGAACGCCGTGTGCTGGAAGAACGCGATGGGCTTCCCGAACTGGACACGGGTCTTGGCGTAGGCGACGGCGTATTCCAGGGCCGCCCTGGCCACCCCGACCCCGGCAGCCCCGACCGCGGGCCGGGTCCGGTCGAACGTCTTCATGGCCGCGATGAAACCGTGCCCCTCCCGACCGAGCATGTTCTCGGCGGGGACACGGACGTCTTCAAAGAAAATCTCAGCCGTGTTCGACGCACGATGGCCCATCTTGTCCTCCACTTTGCCAATGGATATCCCGGGAGTGTCCCGGGGGATGACAAACGCGCTGATCCCGCGCGGCCCCTTGTCCGGGGCGGCGTTGGCAAAGACCAGGAACAGGCTCGCAACGCCGGCGTTAGTAATAAAGCACTTCGAGCCGTTGATGATGTACTCCGGGCCGCTCTTCCGGGCCGTCGTCCGGATGGCGGTGGTATCCGAACCCGCTTCCCTCTCCGTCAGGCAGTAGGAGGCGAAAGTCATCGTTTTGGTGACCGGGACAAGGAACCTTTTTTTCTGCTCTTCGTTCCCGAAGAGGAAGATGGGAGTCAGCGCCAGGGAATTCGCCATCATCGACGTGTACATCCCGGCGCAGCCCCAGGCCAACTCCTCGCTAAGGATCACGGTATCCAGGTCGCCGAGCCCTCCCCCGCCGTATTCTGCCGGGACGGTGCTCGTGAGAAAGCCCGCGTCGAACGCCTTTTTCATGACCTCGGTGGGAAATTCCTCCCCCCGGTCATAGCGCGCGGCCACGGGCCGCATCTCCTTCTCGGCGAACTCGTGGGCCATGTCCTTCAGGGCCTGTTGTTCTTCGGTCAGACTGAAATCGATCATCGGTCCTCCTTCCGGTCCGTGAAAATCAATTGACGAATCTCTGCCGTGTCAGCGCATGAACGGCCCCTTTGACGCCGAAAATGTCTCCGGCGATATCCTGGGGACGGGGGTTCTTCCCCTCGACGAGAGGTATCGTCATGTAGAGCTTCCGATTCTTCCCGTCAAGGGCCAAACTAACGCCCGCCGGCTTTCTGGTTTCATATCCCTCGACGAGGGCCGTCAAAACCCGGATCGTCGGCCGTTTCCCGTCCTTCGTCAGGGTCTCCTCGATCTCCGGGTCCCGGAGGTCGAGCGCGTAGAGGGCCCCTTTCAGGACCCGGCTCAGGGAAGGGGTCTCGGGCCCGAGCCCCTCGACTCCCGTGATACGGATGCCGGGAGGGAGAGCCCGGTTCATTCGCCTCACGAATGCCGCCGCCTCGTAGAGGAACGGCGCCCGGAACTCTAGCGGCTCGGCCAGGCCTTCCATCCCCAGGGCCAGGGCCGGGCCATAGCTCATCAGCATCTTGGGGTGGAATCCCTGGGATTTCGCAACCTCGACCCCCGCCCTCCGGAACGCCCGCTCGAGGACGTGGATGAGGTCGATGTGGGAAATGAACCGGGCGTTCCCCCGCTTGGAATAGACGGCCCGATAACGTTCCATGCTGTCGCTCGGCGTTCCCCAAACGGGAGGCTCCCTGAGCGTAACGCGCGGCCCCGCGCCCGACGATCGGGACGAGAGCCTGAGATGGGGGACGTCGCATGCCGCGCACGGGCCGCAGATCTTTTCCAGGCAGGTGGGCGAAGGGGTGCCTTCGAGGGCCATCCTGTATTCGCGTACGAGATGCGCCTTTCGGATCCCGGTCTCCATGTGGTCCCAGGGAAGCCGGGCCCCGGTGTCGAGCGCACCCCGATAGATCACGGGGTCTATGCCTTCGCGGGAGAACGCCTCTGTCCAGAGCCTCGGCTCGAATCGGTCGCCCCAGCTGTCGAAGCGCGCCCCCGCCGCCCAGGCCGTTCTCAGGACGGGGTTGAGCCTGCGATCGCCCCGGGAGAAGGCCGCTTCGAGGAGGGAGACGTCGACCGGGTGCCTCTTGAACTCCACGGACCTCGACCTCCGCAGCTCCGCGCGGAGGTACTCCTGCTTGGCCGCGAGCGTGTCCCCGTCGTCCATCGCCGCCCACTGGAACGCCGTATGGGGCTTCGGGATGAACGAGGACACACTGAGGTGGATGCGCGGGGGCGCCCCGAGGATCCTCTGCCCCGTTCCGAGGACGTCCCGGACAAGCGCCACGATCCCGGCAAGGTCCTCTTCCGTTTCGGTCGGAAGGCCGACCATGAAATAGAGCTTGACGAGCTTCCAGCCCTTGGCGAAGGCGTAGGTCAAGGCGTCGTGGATCTCCCGGTCTTCCAGCTTCTTGTTGATCACCCTCCTCAGCCGCTCGGTCCCGGCTTCGGGGACCAAGGTGAATCCGGTCTTGCGGACCTTGACGATGTTCTCGACGATCTCCGGCGAGAGCCCCCGGGGTCTCAGGGAGGACAGGGAGAGGGAGATCTTCCGTTTCTCGAGCCCGCCCATCAGGACCCGAACCGTCTCCTCGAGGCGAGGGTAATCCAAGATGGACAGGGCGGTCAGGGAAGCGTCCTCATAACCGGTCTTCCCGAGGCTCGATCCCATGGTCCGGACTAGGCGGTCGGGGTCCTTGACCCGGTAGGGAAAGTACAGGCTCGCGGCCTGGCAGAACCGGCAGTTCTGGGGACACCCGCGCGCCGCCTCAACGGCCACGCGGTCAAACACGGCCCTCAGGCTCGGGACGACGATGGCGTCCGGGAATTCCGAATCCCGGAACGTTTCGAGGATGCGCTTCCCGATACGGACGGGGGCATCGCCCCTGGGTTCCGGAACGAGCAGCGGCGATCTCTCCGTCGGAACGGCGTCGTAAAGGGACGGGACGTACGCGCCGTGGACCGCGGCCAGCTCTCGGACCACCGCGCTCCTCGACGCGCCCGCCTCTTTCATGGCGACGACCTTGTCCACGATCTCGAGGAAAGCCTCCTCGCCGTCCCCGGCCAGCATGAGGTCGAAAATCTCGGCGACGGGCTCGGGATTGAAGACGGCGGGACCGCCGGCGATGACCAGGGGCTCGCCCTCCACCCGGTCGGCGGCGCGCGCGGGGATGCCGCCGAGGTCGAGGACCGTCAGGATATTCGAATAGTTGAGCTCGTAGAGCAGGGAGAAGCCGATGACGTCGAAATCCCGGAGCGGAATCCTGTTCTCCAAAGAATACAGGGGGATCCCGGCGCCCCGGAGACCCCGCTCGAAATCCGGCCAAGGAGCGAAGACTCTTTCCGCGAGGACGTCCGGACGGGCGTTCAGGATGTGATACAGGATCTTCTGACCGAGGTAGGACATTCCGATCTCATAGGCATCGGGGAAAACGAGGGCAACCCTGGCCTTGACCTTCCGCGGGTCCTTGCGCTTCTGATTCCATTCCCCGCCGACGTACCTCCCGGGCTTTTCGACGGCCCGGAGGACGCGCTCCAGGCGGCGAGAATCGATCGTTCCGCGATATCCGGCCATGCGGCCTATGATACAGGAAAATGGCGGGACTGGCGAGACGGGCGTGACGAACGAAACTCGAGAGATGCGTAAGACTGGCGGGACGCGAGCGGTTGGCGAGACGCAAGAAACACGAGGCGCGGCCCCCTATCGATCACTGGACCCAGATCGCGCACCGGACGCGGCTATTTGGTCTCTCCGGCCCGCGATCGCTTCCGGCCGGACACGTACAAAGGCGATTCGGGGAGGAAGGCCGCGAGGACGGCGGCCCCTGCCGCCAGGGCGGCGAGGCCGATGAGCGAGGCCGTCATGGCCCCGTTCGACGGCGATCTCCCGGCGTTCATTGCGAAGATGAATATGATCCCCGAGATCTGCCCCATGACCAGCAGAAGGCTGTTCGACGTGCCTTCGGGGGCGGGATGGGTGATCTCGGCGGCGTATTGGAATCCGATCGGCCCGGCGCTCAGCAGAAAGAAGCCGAAAGCGAAGCCGGAGACCAAAAGAAGCCCGAGGCTCCCGGCGAAAGCCATTCCCAGGAGGCCCGGGATGAGCCCGGCTACGGCGGCGACGAGGAAAGGCTTCCGGCGCCCAGACCGGTCAGAGAACAGGGGGATGACGACCGCCCCGACGATGCCGCCAACAAGCATCAGGCAGCCCAGGAGCCCGGCCTGGGAGATCGTGAAACCGCGTGGCCGGACGATGTCCTCGATCCAGGTCGATACTCCGTTGAACATGCCCAACCCAACGAAGAACATGGCGAGGAGGATGAGAAAGTCGCGACGCCGGAGCATGGCCTTGAGGCCGTCGAACATCAGGGTGCGCTCGTCGGGGCCTGCCGGCGTGGGCGGTTTCTCCCGCGCGGCGACGAGGAATATGACCGCGGCCACGGCCATGGCAACACCGTAAATAAGGAGCATACAGTTCATGCCGACGCGAAGGAAGAGGTAGGGGCTGAGGAGCATGGCGACCAGCGGGCCGAGGTAGAGGGCCAGCGTCCCCAAGCCGGAGGCCGTGGCCCTTTCCCTGACCGGGAACCAACGGGCGGCGATCTTGGTGATGGCCCCGATGACAAAGGGCTGACCGACGGCGATACCGGTCTGAGAGACGAGGACCAGGGCGAAGTTCGAGGCGAAGAGCCCCCGGGTCAGGGCGAAAACGGCCGAGAGGATGGCCCCGATGCCCACAGCCGCCTTGAAGCCCCACGTGTCGATCACCCAGGCCGCCGGCAGGAAGAACAGGATATAGACGACCATGAAGACCATGGACAGGAGGCCGATGTTCAGAGCGGATGTCCCGTAGAACCCCGCTGCGGCGCTGGTGATCGGGGCGAACGAGATCCAGAGGATCTGGGTCATGGACGCGACCAGGACGAAAGCGGAAATGACGATCCAGCGGTAAGAATAGACTTTGTTGATTCCGGTGTTGTTCATAGAGCTTGCCTCTTTCGACCGATTCCTTTACTCTTGTTATGAGGGTGATTTTTGTCGCCTTTGCGCCTCTCTCTTTTCTCGCCTGTCTCGCTTGTCTCGCTCTTTATATATTGGCGAACCGCCGCATCCGGACGTTGACGACCAAGCCGATGGCGATGAAGTTCGAAAGCAGCGAGGAGCCGCCGTAGCTCAGCAGCGGCAGCGGCACTCCCGTCACCGGGAAGAGTCCGATGATCATCATGACGTTGACGAAGAACTGGAAGGCGATGAGCATGGAGGCCATGAAGACGATGTAGACACCGGCCCTGTCCCTGGAGTGGGCCGCCGTGGCGAACATCCGGGCCAGCATCAGGAAGTATGCCAGGAGGACGAGGAAGACGCCGACGAACCCTGTTTCCTCCCCGATCACCGAGAAGATGAAGTCGGTGTGACGGGCCGGAAGGAAACGGAGTTGGCTCTGCGATCCTTTCCCGAATCCCTTGCCGGTCAGCCCTCCCGAGCCGATGGCGATCTTGGATTGGAGGATATGGTAGCCGGCGCCCCGGGGGTCCTGGCCGGGATTGACCAGCGTCGTCAGCCGCCGCTTCTGATAGTTCCGGAGCCCGAAATTCCAGGTGACGACCCCCACGGCCAGGGAAGCGACGAGGAGAAGGGCGATGGTCCTTGTCCTCAGGCCGGCCAGGAAGAAGGCCGCAAGGAGGATGGGGAAGAAGGTCATGGCCGTCCCGAGATCGGGTTGGGCGGCGACGAGAATGATCGGGGCCAGGACGAGAACCGCGGCCTGGGCGGCGGTATGCGAGCTGAGCGTGCTTTTCTTGTATTCCGAGAACAGGCGGGCCAGGAGGAGGATGACCGTAAGCTTGGCCACCTCCGACGGCTGGATCTGGAAGAACGGAAGGGTTATCCAGCTCTTCGTGTGGGCCACGAGCCTGGCGAAGAGAAGCATCCCCACGAGGACGACAAGCGACGCCATGTATAGATAGGGCGAATAGGTCATCAGGACCTTATAGTCCACCGCCAGGACGACAAAGAGGACGGCCAGGCTGA
>CAZPEP010000019.1:0-49741 GCA_964585685.1 uncultured Eubacteriales bacterium
TTCCTTTACACAATTTTTAATTATTCCTACAGATTGTGCATCCCCGGCGTCGAAATATCGGTCGCTTGATAACGCCTCCTTTAACAAAGAGGCGTGAAAAGGACTAGACTCAAAAACAGGCTCGTACCTGATCATCTCAGCTAATATTCTTTTTCTTGTATCCGGATCAATAACCTCAAAAAACGCTACAAAGAGCCTCGAAGCCAGTTTGACCGCACCAATTACTTTCTTATTGCTGTCTTTTTTACGGATCATTGAGAGCAGATTTTCGGGAGAGAAATAATCGTCTCTTATGGGAAGCATTGGCAACTGAGAAAAAGAATAGCCTACGGATAAGAGTGGAGATGATATTAATACCAGATTTGAGACTGTGTTCTTTAACAAATCATCGTAATAATTGTAGAGATCTCGATCAGCCTTGCTAATTGTGAACCGTTGTCCTCCAAGCTGGAGAACATAAGAATAATCCTGTGTAATTTCAACTCCGAGTTCTTTAACAAAGAGTTTTGGCTCGACTATTACGATCATCACCTCTTGGAGTGAATTCCATATAATCTTCTGATTGCTTCTATCCAAAGAATTGAGCTTATTAATCGCAACATGTGATTTATATTCCTTCTCCCCAGGGAAATCATGTTGGATAATACTAAATAACCTATAGAACCAATTGAGATCTTGACTGTTCCTTATTTGAGCTAAAACATTACATCTATGCCAATAGTTAGTACGCCAACCTTCATCGGCATAGGTTTCTTTCATGTTTCTGCACAACTATATATAGGATTAATAATGAGAAAATCCCCCTACAATCTGCGTCTATCTCATTGAGGCCCTGAATCGCTTCTCGAGAGCATCACGCACTGGGGGCCACCCGGCCACCCGGCCTCAATCTTCCGAAGCCTTCATTGCAATTTTATGGCGGTCCAGCCAGCCCCATTCCTTCCTAAAGGAGGCCAAAAAGCCTCAAAATCCCATAGGCTAAGACTGGGGCCGCCAATAGACAGTAATGCCAACTAAGTATCTTCTTTGCGGAACAATGCCCGACAGATCTTGTGATTGCTGAAGTGAGGCCCAATTTCCGAAACTCCCATTCCATCTTCTCGGTGAACCATACGGACCCCAAGAGGAGTTTAAAGTAATACCGCGTGTCTATTAGCCCATAGGCGAGCAACCCGAAAAAGGCAAGGCCTGCGACAAAATCTCCTAACATAAAGGGTTTGATAGCTGGACTTGTTAGCCCTAATTTATAAATGCCAAAGGCGGCTCCGATCGCCACAACTATCATCGAAGAGGCAGTAGTCCTATTCTTCATTATCAATTCGTTAAAGTGCATCTGGACATCGATAGCGTCTTTCCAGATATTGTATGCCTGGTCGTCGAGGTTCTTTTTATGTTTCTTTTCCACGATGTCCCAAATTGATAATAAGGCTTCCTTCCAATCAGATGCCCTTCTAATGTTTTCATGTTCCTTGATATTCCCAGCGTCGTCCTTGATGTTGTTCCAAGGATAGTCAAATAGTATAACGTCCTTGCCTTGTTCTGCGGCTAGGATGGCATCCTCCCACTTGTCCTCAATGATGATGTCGTACTTAGGCGCAAACGACAACTTGTCTATTGCAAATATTAGTGAATCTGATTTGAGAGGGATGCCCTGCTTCTTCAGCCATCTTGCCGTTGCCTCTCTTACATGTGCGGGACGGGCCGTTATGAACTTAATATCTCCATAGCGACAAAGGCATTCAATCCCTTCTTTACACCCCGCGATAATCTTGAGGTTTTCATATCCCTTATTCTCGATAAATTTCTTATGGCAAGCTCTTTCTCGATCTTGTGAGATATGGAAGTCCTTATAAAAGTCGAACTCTACTATATCGTCTAATTTAAGGCTCTTTCCTGTATCTGTGTTTAAGTATTCCCGGAAACGTGTATGGAAATCGGCAACGATATTATCAATGTCGATGAAAATCCTTACCATCTCAGTCCTCCTTGTCGTCAATCCTTTATGCACGCCCGCTATTCTTTTAAGCGGCGCAAGATGTCGAGATTATCCCTGTAGTAGAGGGCGTTATCTTCCTTCGACATCTCCCTATCAACCCTTAGGGGGATTCTAGACTAATGCCGCCCGATATAGCAAACACCATTGCGTGGCCCTCCTTGCAATCGGAGTCTCTGGCTTACCGCGTCAAAGGCTTGAGAGGGATTGATAGGGTCTCATAGTACTACCGCCCGCTCTTTTTAAGGGAATAAGAATAGATGGAATTTTCAGTTTAAATATGATAAATAAATAAAAGGGGGAAGTTTAAGATGAATTGGATAGAAATCTTTTGGAATTGCGATTGTAAAGGGGCTACGCTTCCTCAGGTACTATTTAAAAACCCTGATTGGTTTTTCTATATGATAGAAGAAGGAAATTTCAAGGACAAGGGGTCAATAACTCAAGAAGCAGAAGATTTGGGCTGGAAGGCTCGCCATATTCTAATCCCTGGCAACGAGCAAAACGACCTTGAGGCCGAATACACCTTAGACCCATCAAGTCATTCATTTGCTAGCCTTGAGATATTGCCAAGAGACCGAGAAGTCCATTCTAGGTCGGAGCGAATGGATGTTATTGATTTGTCTTTTCCAAGAAAATATAAGCAATATGATAAGCTTGGAAACAAACTCTTGTTAAAGCAGTTGATATTTATCTATTTTAGAAGGTCGAATTATCGGATGACGAGGGACCGATGTGAAGCATTCTTTGAGAATGAAGGCCATTTTAGGCCAAGAGGATAGCTTCTTCGCCGTTCGGTTCTTATAAGAGCTCACGCTCGCAGAGAAGGAATAAATAGATACAACTAAAAATGGAAAAGAGATTTCTTTTAACTGAGAAAGAATTCACCCTAATTTCGGAAGCATATCCCCAACTTAATGCCTGTTTACATTTTGCAGTTGACGAGACGCACTTATATACACAGGGCTATAAGCGCGCCGCAGAGCTGCTAGTCGAACACGTTCTCAATGGTAACGCTGACCTAGACACCCTAATTTATCCCATACTATTCTTATATCGTCAGTGTCTTGAGTTGCAGTTAAAATCACTAATAAATCGCGGAAGCAGCCTGCTTGATTCTCCAAGACGAGCTCCAACTACTCATAATTTAAATATGCTCTGGGCAGACTGTAAAGAAATCCTGCAAATAATATTTGATAACGATGACGATCGAAGATCAATTATTGAAATCGGGAATATAGTTTTACAGCTATCTGAAGTAGACCCCAATGCGCAAGCCTTTAGGTATCCGAAGGATACCAAAGGGAATGAGTCCCTTTTGGGAATCGGTCATATTAACTTTAAAGCAGTATCCGACACTATAGGAGCAACCATAGATCTTCTTGACGGAGCGGAAACAGGGATCTCTGAATATCTACAGAATAAAGACTGGGCATAATAGCAAAGACAAGGGAGTATCCAAGAATGCCAATTGACGATGAAAGCCTCCAAACAATACTAAGGCGAGAAGCTATATCTAAGAGAGTAAGTTATAGCGATCCTATAATTCTCCACGAGACAAGCGTAAAGCGTGTGGTCCTTATCCCGTTCTATATTCCTCGGAGCGATGGAACCGATCTTGCAGTAAAGATCATATCTTACAGAAAAGCTGAGCCACCTGAGACATGGAGATTAGTCGAAGAAAAATCACTCTCCCTTAATGAATCGGCGTCGCGAAAACTATTAACTGGGCTTCGGTCGCATTTAAAAATTGCTGAGGAGGATGCAGACGGTAGCTTTATCCTCATAAAGGTTTCAGATGGGATCGCGCGATTGGGGGAAAACGATCCGTCTACCGTAGCTGCAGCTTTGATGAAAGTCCTGGGCTCAAAAGAAATTGTTGAACATTTGGCCGACACCGAATTAACAGAGGAATTAAATAATGCCTTTCGAGGTGCCATTCGCTTGAAAGAAATGCGAGAAGCAGTTTCCAAACTCCGAGTCCACCTCGATGCAGGCGAGGCCGACGAGCAAATATACCAAGAATGGTGCGAGAGACATACTTGGGCTTTTGGAAACGCTTATGTTATGAGAGATGACGTAAGGACCATAACAATTGGAGATCGTCTTGATCTTTTACTGCCAACGGTAATATCCGGATACCGAGATATTGTCGAGTTAAAGAGACCTGACAAACCAGCGTTAGCTTATGATTCCCAGCATAGTGACTATTTTTTTACAGCTCATGTTTCACAAGCGATTGGACAGTGTCACAGGTACTTGGATGTCTTTCATGAGGCGGCCGCCCGAGGCTTAATGGATCACCCCGAGATTGTTGCCTATCACCCCAGGGCAATAATTGTAATCGGAAGATCTCATGAATGGAACTCAGATATGCTAAAAGCCCTCCACGGCCTAAATAGCCGACTAAATGGGATCAGTATCATGACTTATGACCAATTATTGGCCCAAGGAGAAAGGCTTATAGAGATGTTAAGCGCTCAATTATCTGAGGAAGAAGAAGTGACTATCGACGTCCCTGAAGAGGATGATTTCCCTTCCTAGCAGCTTAGCCTGGCGTACTCTCTAATGTCGCACAAGAGATAATAGGGATAGGATATTATTAAGATACTACGATAATATCTTAATACCTTAGTCTCTTAGTATCTTAATCCTCCCCCCAGGAAAACCGACCCTTTATTAAGATGCTACCAAGGTATTTAGGCACTAAAATTTTAAGGTTTTTAGGGCCACTCAGTCCGATTCTTGTTCCAGCCGGTACCACTCCTAGCGTGCGCCGCGACCGAAACTTCTGATGCGGCGGGCCTCGATCCCTAACGCCTTTTTAGCCCTGTTCAACATATCTCTGGAGAAGCCTTCCATTTCGCCTTCCTCATGGAGGTCTCTGGCATACTTAGGTCCGCTCGCCAGCCGCCCTCGCAGCCAAGATTGAGCGTCGAGAGCGCTAGCCTCCGCGAACGTGGACGACAGTAACTCCCTTGCTGTCAGCACGGGAACGTCTTCAAACGTCACGTCGCCGTTATCTTTATTAATTTTGAACGCGAGCCCTGAGACTCCCACCTTCCTGTTAGACTTCATCGATTGAAAATAACGGAGTCCATCCAGATCTCGGTCCCACTTGATAAGCCATACCGATCGGGCCAAGGCCATGATCCCGATGCTCCCGCCGATACGGTACATCATGTCGGTCTGGGAGGCCTTATTTAGGCGGGCCACTCCGACGACCGCTAGCCCCGCCCGCTGGGAGCTGGGGAGGGGAAGTTCCTCCGGCAACCTAGGATCTTGCCGGCTTGGCGGGGAGGGGGGGTTTGGGGGTTAGCCCCTCCCCTTTTTTATACTCTTCCGGAGTCTCTAG
This sequence comes from uncultured Eubacteriales bacterium, assembly GCA_964585685.1. Classification (GTDB taxonomy): domain Bacteria; phylum Acidobacteriota; class Aminicenantia; order Aminicenantales; family Saccharicenantaceae; genus JALHVH01. Next base: position 5,349 of record CAZPEP010000019.1, read on the forward strand.
CGTAAAGTACGCGCTTTCCTCGGAGGAACTATCGGAACCGCCCCCTCCACTACCCCAAACCCCCCTCCCTCGTTACGGGAAGATCGAGAAAACGGGAATGAAAGACGACTTCTAAACCCCCAAACCCTTTTTTAATACGCTTCCTCGTTGGGGTCGCTTTTTCTTCGCTCGCACCTCGGACAGGTAAACCCGCTCGGCGGGCCTTCAAAGCTCGTCCCGCTGGGAATACGCCCCTGGGGGGCGTCTTGCTCGGGGTCGTAGACATAGCCACATACGGAGCATACATACTTATCCGAGGAGCACCCGTCCTCGTCCTCTTTCAAGGGACCGAACGAATAGATATGGCCTGCCTTTCGAGGCGTTTCTACCACCATCGTGTACTCTTTCTCTAATTCGGGCCGGAGGCGCGCCAGGTGTTTACCTAGTGATTTAGGATTCTTATACCGCTCGGAGAAGTCCTTGACCTTCATTGCCTCCGCTTTAGCATAGAGCTCTCTATAAAGATCGGTGGCGCTCTTTTTATATAGCCTAGCGTTGTCGTGATAAACGATCTCCTCCAGCACCCACTGAAGCGGCTCATCTTCCAGGGCGAAAAAGCTCTTCCTGTCTCTCATCTTTAGCATGCACTGTAAAAGGACAAGCTTTGCAGGCGAAGTCAGGCACATCTTCTTCACTAGCGACTCCCAGTCGGCAATCATACGGCACGAGCAGGGCGGTTCCGGCTTGCCCCGCCGGTCCTTCAGGATTCTTACGATCGTATTCAGATTTACGAGCACCTCGGACATAATCCGATCCCGATTCTCCCTCAGCGATCCCCAGAGATAGCTGCGACCCAAGGACTGAGTGATTTCCTTTGTATTGAAAAGCAGGAGGCGTCGCACCACGTCGTCGCGCCGGAATTTTGGCTCGCGACTGGTGATAGCTACGAACGAATCTAATGTAAACCGTACCTGGCTCCGGTCAGTATAGAGTTCGCGCTTATCTTCGGTTGCGCCGGTGACGGCAGCGCAGAGCATATCGAGAAGGTCGTTCGCCACCCAACTGTCCACGTTATCGAAGACCGTGTAGTAGTTGCCTCCTAATACCACGGCCAAATCTTTTTTATCTTTCGTAAAGGTGGATGCCCCGAACATTTCCCCAAAGAGGAGTTTGCCGACCGATGTGGCGATGAAGCTCTTGCCGCTCTCCCTCAGCCCTACGAAACAGAGGATCGGTTTCTCTAGCTGAATGCTCTTGAAGAAGAGTGAATGGAAATAGAGGAGGAAAAGCAGGCGCTGCTCGTCGGGCAGAAGGCCGAATTTGTCATCGATGCCGAAGTGGGCGCGACTGATAAGGAATTCATCCAGCTTGCTACCTTTGAATTTCTCTAGGCTCAAGCCTAGCGGCTCTCGTGCGGGAAGCTGAATTTGGAGTCCTAGGAATTTGAGGGTCTTGCCCTGCGTAGCTCGTCGGAAATAATCAATGACTTCCAGCTCCGGCTGGTATTCATACGCCTCGAGCTTGGGGTCGCATTCGAAGAACACGCCGTCCACGCCGTTGTCGCAGATCTCAATCTCCTCCCCGTCCAGACGATAGACGGCGTTGGCATGGTTGGAAACATAAAGCGTATAAAGCTTATCGTCGAAGTGGGAAAATTTGCGCGGCTCTACCTCTTCGCCGAAATTCTTTATTTCGGTTTTCACCGCGTCCTTGATTTCCTCATAATCCCGTTTGAGCAAGCCATAGCGCTGCCGCATGAAAAGGTAGAAATCGAGGCTCTCCAGGTCCATCAATACTTTTTCTTCGCGGTCGAAGAAATAATACTGGTCGCACGCCCGCTTTTTGTATCCACTTCCTGCAGCCCCCTCGCCCTTGAGCAAGTCCCTGACGACAAACGCGTTGATTTGATAAGGCTTGTCCACGGTGGGTATAAAACTGCTCTTTTTTATTTCCAGGATTTTTCGCGTTTGAGATGTGCCCTCGATCTTGGTTTTCTGAACGAGCTTTAATCCTCTTGCCGTATCCTCGCGCAGGCTTCTTTCGCCCTCCTGCCGTATCCTGTTTGAACATCCGAGATACGGGTTGAAAAAGATGCTCTTGATCGTTTCATAATCGTAGTCGCTGTAGAGTAGCCAATAAAGAATGGTTTGGTCTCTTCCTGAGCGTGTGTGGTCTTTACCCTTCTCTGTTCTAAGGTCGCCAGTGATAATGTGGCGCTTAATTTTTGAAGAGACCTCAAGGCGCTGGACGGCGGCTACGGCGGAGGCCTTTCTTTCTTGCTCGGTCGCGGTAGGATCGCCCTGGGTGATGATGAGCGTATTCTTGCCGAATTCGGGCGCTGCTTCGTCGGTGTCGACGGGCTCTCTATACTCAACGTCGCGGAACTCGGAGAAACTCTCTAGCCTATAGAGGACGTCGGGTTCCATGTAGAGGACCTGACATTCCAAAGGCACGTCGTCTTTAATATTCAGAGTGCCAGGGAGTCGCAATAAGGAGCAAATAGGAATTTTACTTTTATCACCGCCCAGCTTTTTGACGACACCGCTCAGGACCTGTTTGAACGCCAGACGATCGTCTTCGCTGACGGCGGTGATAGGCTCTTCCAAGATCCAGTAGCAGTGGAAGCCGTGTCCGGAATCAATGATCATGCTCGGCGGGAGTGGAAAATCGCCTATGCTCTTAAGCGCCGAGTCCTTGCCTCCGGCGAAGTCCTTGCCGTCAACATCGGCCCATAAGCATACAATGCTTTGGAAATCCTTTTCCTTTTTCTCTTTGGAAAGGGGTCTGGGATTGACGCCGAAATAGATGTGGTGGGTCTTGTTAAGTCGGGATATTTCTTCCCAATCAAACTCGGTAATTGCGCCTTTTGGTAACCACTTGGAGATAGTCGTCTCTCCGATAATCCTTAATTCGACGAAGCCGTCGTGGTCCTTGAAATAGTTTGAAAATAGAGCCTCGATAAATTGTTTAGCTTCGAGGGAGCTGGTGCTCGTTGTCATTTGTGTTCTCCTGTTTTTGTGTTAGAAAAAGTCCCTGCATACTTTCGTTGAGCAGCAGGTTCGTCTCAAGGTCGGTCAAGTAGTATTGCCGACCTACGATCCAGCTTCGGCCGCCGTCGTGGCTGAGAAGCATCGCTTTGAGCTTGAGCCCCTTTTTGTTTAGAACGTGCATTCGTATTCTCCTTAAATATATTTTTGTGGCCTAGCATCTGCTAGGTCCTGTAGCGGCATAGCTTTCGGCCTCTTGGAAGATTTCGTTGACCCGCCCGAAGACGTATTCCGTCTCACCGCTTTTATGTCTCGGGCACTCAGCAAAGGGGTTGCTGCCTGCGATGTTGCTTGTAAAAGATCTCATGGTTCACGCCTATCTTTTACGATCCTGCTCCTGCCACAGTTCTTCATCCATTCGTCCATAAGGGTTGCCGTGTTATCGCGGACTCGCCCACCCTCGCGTCGCCCCACCACTGGCAGCATCGACTCCATCTCTTCTGAGGTCATGACTCGCCTCTGGCTCGCGAGCACGCAAGCTCCGGCGACGGCGTTGGCCAGGTCGGAATGCCCGCCCGCGTAATGCGTGATCAGGTCCTTCCCCCCGCTGCGGGACCGGCGCTCAAGCCCCAGGAGCTGAGCGAGAAGCCGCTTGTTGTCCAGAAGTTCCACGGTCCCGTTCGAGACCAGGGGAAGGAAGTTCAGGTAGAGTTCGCTCGCCGTCATAGCCGCGTTCTTGACCTCGATCCCGAATTCCCTAAAGGCTTCGGGAACCCATTCCCCCGCGTATTTGTCGGATTCCACACTCGAGATCCCGAAGGATTTCAGGACATCGGTTAATTCAGCAACAACCCCCTTCGGCTGGAAGGGCGGGCACCTCTCCCTGAGAACGTCCAGGACGATCTTTCCCGAGCCCTCCCGATGACAGATCCCCAGCGTGAAGGCGTCCTGCCTGCCGCCGCTCGGATCGATGAACCCGAAATATTCCGGGCCGTCGATCTTCGGCAGTTCGAACCGCCCCTGGATCATAACGGCCTCAACGAGATCTTGCGTGATGAAAGCCTCTATGTCCTCCCGCCATTCGGCCTCCCACTCCGCCCGGGCGGCCTGTGGATCCTCCCTCAGCGCATTCTCGATCAGCCGGCGGTCAATCGTCGGGTTCATCGTCCGGGTCGGCGCCTTCCAGATCAGGGGCCCGCCAGGTTTCCCGTAGTTGCTCTTGAACTGCTCCCACAGAACCCCGCTCCGGTTATAGGGTGTCGAGATTCCTAAAAGGAGGCTTTCGGGAATGGTCGCAAGCGCCGGCCGGACCGCAGCCAAGATTTCCTTGTCGGGGTTTGCCGAGTCATCAGATCTGTAGAAGGCCATTTCTTCCAGGACGCAAGCCAAGAGCGTATAGCCACGGACGGACCTGAATGACGCCGTCTTCACGGCGATTGAAATCCCGTTCCTCAGTTCAATAGTCTCCTGCGTCTCTTTCGCAATCAGGCCCCTGAGACACTTCACCCGCTGGAAGATCCCAGAGATATAGGCCTTGATAATCCCAGCCTGCGCCTTGTCCACGGCAATGATGAAGATCCAGCCCTTCTCTCCCGGCGCCAGGTACGGCCTCCAATCCTTGAAACAGGCCAGGAAGACGGCGATTAGCGCCGACGTATAGCTCTTTCCGCTCCGCCGGCCGGCTATGACGTAGCTTTCCCGGACCTTCTCGCCCGGCGTCCCCTCGAGACCGGTGCAGTCCTTAAAAAGGACCCGGTCCTCGGCGGTCTCGATCGGCAGCCCGAAGAGGCCCCGAAGATAGACTTCCCATGCGTGCCAAGTCGATAGGTCTTTGAACAACGGCCCGAAAATATCTTTACTATGAAGGGCATCTATGACGTTCATGACGGCTGCCCCCCGTCCCACGTATGGACAACCTTGATCTTAGGCTTGTCCGTGCCCCCAAGGGTCCGAATCCTTTCTCTCAAGCCATCGGCCTTGCCTTCCTTGAGAGCTTTGGCCAGGGCGCCTACGGCCCAGGATAAGAGCCGGCAACGGGGGGAACAGAATCGCTTCGCCTCTCGTTTTCCCGCCTTGAGGGGTTTCAAGCAGGCTTCACAGACCCCGTGGTGCTGGTCTCCCCCGCCCGGCAACGTGCCGTTAACGCGGTCTGATGGCGGGTTTTGCCTAGCCCTATGCTTGTTCATCATTGGTGCCTCCTGTGTGGCCGTCTGCATTGTCCGTAGTATCATCAGGTGAATCCTCTGGCGATGTCGCGTCCTGTGGCACCGCAGACCGTTTTTCGGCCGCTTTCCGGGTCTCCCGATCGATCTCGGCCGCAATGGTCAGGCAGTCGGGTCCAGATGGCTGGCGCCCTTTCTCAATCTCCTTCAGGGCCAGCAACCCCTGCCGGACCACGTTGGCATAACTGATCCAGCTCTTGCCGAGTATCGGGCTTAATTCAAGCTGGCCGCGCTTCGCCGCCCGATCGTCGACCACCCCATATTTTCTGATATACAGGCCCAGGAGCTGCTGGACGCCGAGGCCCTCTATAACCGATGACACAAGGATCCGGGCGTCTGGGGTGATCTCCTCGCCGCCATGCGCCTCGATAAGCTCCTCCTGGAGAAGGCCCAGCTCGGCCCTGACCTTCTGGAACGTCCTTCCATAAGGCACCCGCTTGCTGTTCACCCAGGACTTCAGCCCGTGCCGGACGCGCTTGTCGGCGGGGGCCAAAGTGTCCTTTTTCCGTTGTTCAGGCATGGATGACCTCATCTTTCTTTAACTTGCTGATAATGCGTGAATTGAGCCGAAACGTGTCGGAAGTCGCAGCCGGGACGGTGGCACAAATGTGGCACAAATCGCCGCTGGCGCGGCGAATCCCCCCATATGGATACCCCCGACCGTCTGATATGATATCAGCGGGCCAGGCAGGATCCGGGCGGAGCATTGGGGGCCTTTCGGCTTGGGTGTCCCTCGTAGGCCGTAGGCCTTGTGTGAGCCCATAGACCCGACCGGCTTGAACCTTGGCTTTATCATCCTTGGGGGGCGACAACAGACGCCTCCCCCTAAGAGCTGGTAAAAGCTAAATAGGCGTAGTTTTTCCCCGAGAGCCCGTACCCTTTTAGTGGTGGCGCGGTACCCTTTTAGTGGTGGCGCGGTACCCTTTTGGTGGTAGCGAATGGCTTCGATCATGACGGCGGGAGTCCTTTCAGGTGATGGAATCGGCGGGGATTCAGGTAGATGACGTCGACCGTCCGGTCCTCGGTTCTCTCTGAGGGCAGCGAGGCTTGGAACCGCTCGATGTAGCCGAGGGCTTGGGCGAGCTCATAAAGTCGGGTGATGGTCGCGCGGACTGCCCGGAAATCCTTGTGTCGCAGGTCCGCGCCGAACTTGAGGTTATCGGCGAGGTTGAGCCAGTTGATCCGGATCTCGGTCTTTCCCATGCCGTGTTTATGGAGCCACTTGATGAAGAGAACTTCGGCCTTGGTGACGCGGGCGCCCTTGTGGTCTTTGATCTGCCTGTAAACATCGCACGGGATGAGGCGGAAGCTCTTCTGGATCCCGGCGAGGACAGCGGGGCTGAGCTTGATCTTCCAATGGGCGAAGCGATAGGAAAGCCCCCCGTCGGAAAAGGTGACGGCGTCCCGGTACTCTTTGAGCTCGTTTTCCTCGACCGACCGATAGACCCACCGGACATCCATGAGGGGGCGGAAGGCGCCCTCGAGGTTATAGAGATTCTGCTTTCTCTTGGGGTCGTATTTTTCGAACGTCTTGATCATGACCGGGTAATTGGTCCGGGCGAAGCCTGCCAGGGCCCGCCGCAGCTTCAGGCTTTCGCGACCGGGATAGATCAGCCTGCCCCGCTTTGTTTGCACCTGCTCGGCGCCGGCTCGAGCGTAGAGGTCCCTTTCCTTCAAGGTGACCCATTCGGGGAATCCGTCGTCGGTGAACCGGGACAGGACGGCCCCGAGGACGCGTTCTTGGTAGAGGTCGAAGTCGATCCCCTCCATCCCGCCCGAGATGAAGACCTCGACCTCCTTGGGATCGTCGAGGCTGAAAGCCTTTTTCTGTTCGGCGAGGTCTGCGTTCGAGATAAAGAGCGAATCCAGAAAGGGCTTGCCGTACTTGACGATGCCCGCCGCGGTGTCGGGCGCGATCCAGGGCGCCTTCCCGTGGAAGGAGACAAGGCTTTGGGTTCTCTTCCCCTGCCGGGCGCAGGCCTTGCGGGTTTCGACGGTTTGCTCGTAGAGCTGCGAAAGGGCCGCCTCGTCCGACTCGCCGTTCTCGGCCAGGGCCTTGCGGAATTCTTCATAACTTATCATTGAGCGCTCACCCCTAGAATGTGGTCTCCTTGAACTCCCAGTACCGGAAATCGCATTCATAGGTTCCGACCTCACGGCTTGCCTGGACGTCTCGGGCGTATTCGAGATAGAGCCGCCTTGGCTCGTCGCCCTTCTCGCCGTTCCGGAGCCTCAAAAGAAAATGGGCGGCGTATTCGATGCCGGAGCTTTCTTTCGGAAGGCCCTCCCGGCTCAATTCGGAAACGAGGAGAATCGTGAGGTTCGGGTCCTGGGAATTGAGCTCCTCGAACCCGCCGAGCCAGGTGTCCACTCCGGCCCGCCTCTCATCGAGTCTCATCGGGAGCTTCTGTAGGCTGTCCACGACGATGAGCACCTTCTCCTGGTTGGTGACGGCCCGCATCTCGCGGATCTGCGTTCGGATGGTGTCGAGCGTGAGTTTCCGGTCGGATACAAACGCCAGGTTCTTCCGGTCCGCCTGAAATAGGTTCAGCTTTTCGAGGATCGGCTCCCACCGGCTGTCCTTGTTGAAGAGCTCTTCCCAGTAGTCCACGCGATACTTCCGGCAGAATTCCCGGGCGAGAAGCGACAAGGGCCCGTTCTCGAAGTCATAATAAATGACGGCCGCCCCGGTATCTGCGACGTTGGAGCCCATCTGGAGGACCACGGTCGTCTTGCCCGCTTTCGGCACGGCGACGATAACGACGATTTCCCGCAAGCCGTCCAGGGCCCGGGTCAGTCGCGGGAAGTCTTTCATCGAGAGGCCACGGCACGCGCCGCGTCGACCGCTCTCGATCGCCTGGACCGCGTCGGGAAGAAGGCTCGGCACGGTGAAGCGGGTGATCGATCCCGCGGCTGCCATCGGCTGGATCTTCTCGGCCCCAAGCGTCAGTGCGAGGACGGCCTTGGCCTTCTCGTCTCTCGGGCGGTCCCCAAGCCCCTCGATGAAGCTGGAGATGTCCGCCTTGCCCGTGAGCCCCGCCTGCTTCTCCAGGTCGATGAGGAGGACCGACGCCGCGACCTTGGATATGGCCAGGGCTCGCTCCCTGCCAATCTTGGAGGCGTCCGTATCCCAGCAGACGACAGCCTCTTTCCCCGCGAAGAAGTGAACGAACTCGTCCCTCCAATCATTCGCCCCACCGGCCGTGGTTGCGATGAAGCCCAGGCTCTCGAGCGCGAGGACGTCTTTCTCGCCCTCGACAAGCCAAACCCCGCCGTGTTTGACGACCCCCGGCAGGTGGAAGAGGACGCGCCGGACGCCCTTGATATCCCAGACCTTCTTTCCGTCGACGACGTGGTGGAAGTCAAAATCCTTCGGCCTGAACCTTCGCTTGACGTAGAGCGGGGCACCCTGCTCATCGGTGTAGACGTACTCGGCCTCGAGCGTCTCGCCCGGGACGGGGCGGTTCCATGCCGCTGGGCGTTCCTTCTTTGCAGGCGACTTGATCTTGGGCTCGCCGAATTCCTCCAGGAGCTTCCGGCAGGCCCCCGCGTCGTCTAGGTTGTCGAGCCGGGCGACGAAGTCAACGATCGTCCCGCCGGAGTCGTCGTGGAAGTCCTTCCAATGCCAGAAACCGTCCTCGCCCCGAAAGTAGGAGAACGAGCTGTTGTTGTCGGGCGGATGAAACGGGCAGGATCCCTTTCCGGTGTCGGTGACTTTCAGGCCGCGTCGGCGCGCGAATTCGATGAGGTTGACGTCCCGCTTGATCCCGGAAAGGTCGATCATCGCCGCCCCCCTCCCCGCGCCAGGTCAGGATTAAGGCGAAGCTTGGACACCGGGATTTCGATTAGCACTTGCTTGCTGTTCACTTTCTCGTCTCCTTCTAAGCCCAATCCCTCGGCAGCACGGTCCGCCGGGCCATCCACTTGTCGAGGAGGACTCGGTCATATAGAGCTCGCCGCCCGACCTTCGTGTAGGGGATCAGCCGGCGGCTAGTGAGCTTTTGAATGTAAGAAACGGACAGGGCCATATATTTGGCTGCTTCCTCGACGCCCAAGTATCGGCCCTGGTCCATGCTATTTCTCAAGTCGCTTTCCGAGCTCGATCGGGCTGATGCTCTCTCGCTCGAGCAGGGCATCGAGCGCACGCTTGTCGATCCGCAGGCCCACGCCCGGAACCTTGGCATAGGGCAGCTTCCGCGCGTGGCAAGCGCGGTACACGGACTTCGGATTCAGGTTGAGATACTCAGAAGTTTCAAAAGCAGTGAGCCATCTTTTTTCTAAAGGCATCGTTTCCTCCCTCCTCTCTCTTTCTCCTTCGTGTTGGGCTTGCTTCCATCGTTTTTTGCTTGCACCCCTTGTTGGGGAAAATTCACCGAGGCCGAAGAATAGAGGAGGAAAGAACCGGATGGGCTTTTATAAACTACTGAACACTAAGCAATTGGAGAGGCGAAAGAAAAAGGAGAAAAATATATCAGCAAAAGGGAATTTTCGCTATCGCGATTTGGGCTCAGTTCTCTTCGCGGCGCGATATGGTGAATTTTGCCTTGTAGCTGCTGGTCCGCCGATAGGGGAAGAATGGGTCGTCATCTATCTTGAAAATGTCGCGCAGTCTTTTTCTAAGAGCCTTGATGTGTGGCTTCCAGGTTGGCGAGGCCGTCTTATCCTTCCAAGAAATTGAGCCTTGGCTCCGGGCCAGCGCCTTCAGTATTACCCACTTGGTATCGGGTTTGCTGCCTCTCCTGTCCTTGAAACCTAACTCGATAAAGTTCTTCACGCCCAGGGGCCTTTTCGCGCGGATCTCAACCGCCTCTTCCGAGATAAACGTGATAGAGACATCACCCCACTTCATCCCCTCTGGAACACTTAGAAGAGGGCCGAGGCCCTGGAATGCCTTAAGGGAGGGCCGTGTGGGAGCGGTGTTTGTTGCCCAAATAGGCAAGGGTTTATCGTTGGCAATGAGATCGAGCGTTTCCAGCACAAAAACCGTAAGGAAAACATCTTCCCTCTTGATCTCGTCCGTATTGATTATGTCTTCAATTCCAAGATATTGCCACTTCCCATCCTCTCTTTGTTTGCCAATCAACCACGAGATAGCTGGGTTAGTGATATCCCCGTTGGGGTCAATTCCACTCAGGCTTATTGAACATAAGTTTAAGCAGGTTTCTATTACGTCATCATCAAAGGATCCGTCCCTTTTTTGTCTTTGGAAATCTCTATCTAGATAGAGCTTGGCTTGATCAAAATATCTAGCTTCTAGATTCGTAACCAATAAAAAAAAGATATCGGCTGGCGTAATCGGAAGATAAACCTCAGCTTTAGGCCCGAACACGGGGACCATTGTGCCTATGGCTACTTCTGCATCCATAAACCTCCCTGCAACCCCCCTAAGAGAATCCTTTAGGACCGATCGTAAAAAGGGACTTCTCATTATTTGCCATAAAAGACGGTGGTCTTCTCCACTACGTGAAATATCCGGCAGCGGACTTAATTTCATGTCCAATTCCCTTTTTGCCCGCCTAAAGCAATCTGAATATCCAGGGAGATGGAAGACCTCTTTGGTCCTGAACATAGCAAGATGATTCTCAATATCGAAACCCGGCTCCCATATCACGCTATCCGGATCGACGCCATCAAAGGCATGTTTTTCTATAGAGGGCCAAAAATATCTTCTTCCTGGGTTCAATAGTCTTTCTTCGTTATCATATATGGGGGGACCTTCTCTATCTTCAATCCAATCATCCCATATCTTTTTAATCTTTTCGGCCCATTCTGATTTACTGATCAGTCCCCTGTGCGCCAGATAGAGGTGAGCCTCAAACCCTAATGGGTCGTTGTCGTTTGGTATGGCGTGATAGGGTTCTTCAATCGATTTAAGTAAGAAGTCGATTGCGTTCTTTTTGGCTTCTTGCAGGCCGGACATTTCTACTTCCCTTAGTAGATCCCTGAAAGAATCCGGGCCAGGCGGACAGGGAATTCCCGCTTTTCAGCGGCCAACCTAGGCCCGGACGTTGCGATCATTCTGACCCTACCTTAGACCGATGCTCGAACAGCGTCAAGGCGGCAGAATTATGTTCCGACAATTCCGCTAGACACACTCCGCGTTTGTGCCACATTTGTGCCACATGACTGTCCAATTCGGTACTTTTTGGGGCAAGCGCAGGCAAAGTTGATAGACCCCTGATTAGAGGCCTAAGTGCATGATTATGCGAGGCTATATGGGGAGAAAAGGGAGCGCGCCCGGTCCGATTCGAACGGACGACCTGCGGATTCGAAGTCCGACGCTCTATCCAGCTGAGCTACGGGCGCGCGGGATATCGGTCAGCCTAATGTTATACCTGAAACACCGACGCCCGGCAAGGCGGCCCGGGCGGGCGCGTCACAGAATGAACTCGAGCCCCATTCGCAGCGAGACGATGTCGTTCGCGGGAAGATAGTCGGCGCTCGCATCGATGTTTAGCCGTCGGTCCCGTCTATATCGAATTCCCCCGACCAGCTTGACGGCGGCGGGCCGATGAGAACGCAATGCAGGAGGGCCCTGACTGCGCCCCGCCCAAGCAGGAGGTGGTCCAATCCGAATTCCTCCCCAAAAAAAAGAGGCGGCATTTAGGGTATGCCGCCTCTTATAAGGTTCTTAGAACCGGTTAAAACTGGTATCGGACCCCGAACTGGGCCAACCGCCCGGACTGGATACCGAGCGTCTTTCCGAACGGGGTGGAAGCACCAAACCTTGTATAGAGGCTGGTCGTCGTGTTGGCGTTCAGGGCGTTGTAGAGGTCCACGAAAACGCTCAGCTTGGAATCCCTGATATTGAAGTCCTTGCCAATCCTCAGGTCGAAGTAATGAAGGAACGGCATCCTGCGGCTGGAGGGCTTATCGGCAAGGAAAGAAACGACGCCCTGTTGACCGCCCAGATTGTAGGTGAAATAAGGGGCGTACTGGGCCCCGGACCGTCCCAGGTAATTGGTGCTCAGGATGATCCCGAGCGGCGCGTACCAGATCCCCTGGAACTTGAAGACGTGCGAGGCGTCGTCGGTCATCTGGAAGTCGTACATGGAGAAGTTGGGATTGTCGAAACCGCCCAAGCCCATCATGCTGCTCGTGGTCAAAGCGTTGGCCTTGGTCAGGCCCAGGGTGTAGGAGAACCGGAACGAATAGTTGTGGGAGAGCTTCTTGTCCAATTCCACGATGACCCCCTGGTAATTGTTCTTGGCTCTCGGATCATTGTTGTAGAGCGTGTTGGATTCGTAGGGGGCGTCCGGCTTCAGCCTGTAAGCGGTCATCGGCTGCCCGGTGAGGGGGTTCGTGATCGTGATGGGGACATACCATTCGAGGCCCAGGTTCTGGTTGCTGTAGGTAACCGTCTTCTTGGTCTTCCGGTTGATGTAGCTGGCCTTGAAGCCGATATCCCTCGTGATGGCCCGGTCGACGGACAGGAGGAGCTCCTCGACATAGGGCCGCTGGAGATCGGGGTCCAAGGTATACATTTCGGGCGAAGACTCGTAAACGAGGTTGAAGACCCCCGGAGCCCATACTTCATACATATAGAGCTTCGCCGTGTTGGGATTGAGGCCGTAGAACCATGTCCACATCATGTGGGCATAGCGGGCATAGCCGACCTTGATCCCGGTCTTCCCGTTGCCGAAGGGATCGATCCCCAGGGACAGCCGCGGTTCGAAGTTCTTCCAATCCTTCAGGGGGACCGAAACCTTCTGTTGCTGCTGAGGGGGATTGTAGATGTGGACGAAGTTGTAGCGAAGCCCGATGTTCGCCACCAGGTGCTTGCTGATCTTCCAGGTGTCCTGGGCGAACCCGGCGAACTGGTTATACGGGTCGATCTGAGCGGAGACCCGGGCCGGGACGTACTTGTAGGCATACAACGGGATCCCTTCCCAGGTATCGTACATGACCATGCCATATTGGTCGGGGAAATAGTTCGAGGCATTCCTGGATTCGCCCCTTTCGTACTCGAACCCGACCTTGAATTCGTGGTCGCCCGCCATGCCGTCGACGTACTGGCTCAGAGTGGCGTTGGATTGCCAGCGCAGCCGTTCCTGGATACAGTCGTTCGCGCTGCCGCTCTGGACGCCCGTGGCGTAGTCATAATAGATGACGCTCTGGGTCCGGGAGAGATAGTTCGTCGGCCTGTAGAGGGAGAAGCCGCGAACTTCCAGGATCGTGTTCGGGGAGATGGTCCATAGCCAGTTGGCATTGTAAGCATAGGCCTGGATGGTCGTATTGAAGGTGGCTTCGGGCCGTGTGAACTGGCCGGCGAACATGAAGGGGTTCCGGGTCCTGTTGTAATTGAAGCTGAAGGAGAACCGGTGATTGGCGTTGGGCTGATAGCTCAACTTGACCATCGGGTTGACCGTTGAATAGGGCGTATCCTCGGAGAATCCGGCGAGCCGGGTCTTGGACGGAGTGTATCCGGAGCTGAGGAAGAACCAGAGCTTGTCCTTGATGATCGGACCGCCGAGGCTGAAGTTGACCCCGTAGCTGTAGAGCGTCTGGGTCGTGGGGGCTTTCACGGGGGTTCCCTTGATGTTCAGCGCCTGCAGGTCGGAATTGGTGAAATACAGGCTGCCCTCCCCGCTGAACGTGTTCCCGCCGGACTTGGTGATGACGTTGACCACCGCGCCTCCGGCGTTCCCGAGCTCGGCCGGGTGGCCCGCGGTCTCGATCTGGACCTCTTCATACGCGTCCATCGATTGGCTGGCGCTCATGCCGCTCCCGCTTCCGGGATCGGTCACCTGGACGCCGTCGATGTTCCAGGAGTTCTCTCGGGATCCGGAATTGAAGACGGTTCCGCCGGTGACGCCTGGAACCAGGTTGAGGACGGCCGCCACGCTTCGCGAAACGGGAAGGTTCTTCAATTCCGTCGCGTCGATGTTCGTGGCCAGCTTCGTGTTTTCCACCGCGATGATCGGAGCCGCGCTGACAACGACGACCTCGGTTTCGAGCTTGGCGGGCTGCATCTGGATGCTCAGCTCCGTGGTCATGTTCAACAGGATGGTGATGTTCTCGGTCTTGTAGCTGCCGAATCCGATCAGCTTGGCGGACAGGGTGTAGAGCCCGGGCGGGAGAAAGGTAAAGCGGAACGAGCCCTTCTCATTGGTGACGCGCGAAAGCTGGGGCGTCATCAGGGCCGGGCTGGAGATCGTTACTTCCACCCCGGGCAGGGGCTGGTTTGGCCCCTCGGCGATCGTTCCCGTGAGAATGCCCGTCTTCACCACCTGGGCATTTCCGAGGATCGGCGACAGGAAGACGCAAAGAACCGACAATAAAAAGATGGTCTTGAGCTTATTCATTTTGCCTCCCCAATTAGATTCCATTAATATCCATATATATAATATTATGCTAATTAAAATAATGTCAATCATTATTTATATCGGACGGGATATGGCCGGCGAACCAGCCGGAGGATCCCCATTATCAAGAAAGCTCATCCTATATTCGTTTCCCCCTTCATTCATAACGACGCCTTTCATAAGCGCTGAAAAATATGAGGATTTCTATTGACATGTTTATATTTATACATAGATATATATTTCGTGGTTTGTCCAAGGAGGCCGTCATGAAGAGGATCGGATCGGCGCTTTTACTAATTCTGGTCATCGCTGGAATGTCCGCCGGGACCCCCGCGATCGCCGCCCAGGATGATCCTGCCGGGAAGGTTCCGTCGGGCGAGCGACTAGCCGGGCTCTGCAGGCTCTGGGGCGTCGTAAAGTTCTGCCATCCCTATCTTGCGACAAGGGAGATCGACTGGGACACGGCGCTGATCAGGACGCTCCCGATGGTCCGGGACGCTAAGACGCCCGAAGAATACAAGAGCGCGCTGCAATCGCTTCTCGCATACCTGAACGATCCCGCGACCGGAGTGGATCAAGGCCCGGGGCCCGGCCAGGAGCCTTCCGCGGCGGAACCCTCCGCCCCGGGAAAGCCCCAGCCCTATGTCGAAAGGACCGAGGACGGCATCTCGGTTCTCGTCGCCAGCGATTACGGCCAATTCGCAGACGGCAAGGTCAGCTGGGCGAAGCTGTTCACGGATTTTCAGGCGGCGTTCGCCGAAGCGGCCAAGTCCTCCAAAGTTGTGATCGATCTGAGGAACCTGAGCGGCGCTCCGGTCTCGTTCACCATGAGCATGGCCTTTTCCAGGAACTTTCCCGCGATCCTGGCCCGAGAGGTCATTCTGCCTCCCACGAGATTCCTGAGCCATGAAGGCTACCCCTCCCAGAGGGAATCGACCTATGCTTATCATTCGGACCTTTCGATCCGGAGCGGCGGCGTCCTGCGGCCCGTCAATCCGGAGGGGCCCAAACCGGAGACGCTGGTCTTTCTCCTCAACAGGAACAGCGCCGATCTTTCGCTTCTCCTAACGGCCCTTCAGGACAGGGGGCTCGCGACCGTGATCCAGGAAGGGGACTTGGACCCGGGCCTGGGGATCCCGTCGATCCCCCTCGATCTTCCCGACTCGTTGAAAGCTCATGTCCGCTGCGCCGAGATCTTGCGCAAGGACGGAGACTTTGATTATCGCCCGGATCTCGTCGTGGAATCGGACGCGCGCGAGACGGCCCTCGAGTTTCTGCGCGGCCGGAAGAAGATCGTCCAGCCCGGTCGGCCGCCAGGGGCCGGGGGATCCTCTTTTCACGGATTTTCGGTGGCCGAAAGGACCTATCCGGAAATGACCTATCCCGACCGGGACTACCGTCTTCTCGCGCTCTTTCGATTTTGGAACATCATCGACCGCTTCTATCCCTACAAGGAGCTCTTGGATCAGGCTTGGGACAAGACGCTCCTGGAGTTCATTCCGAGGATGGAAGCCGCCAAGGACGCTTCCGGATACGTCATGACGGTCGCGGAGCTCCTGACCCGGATTCAGGATTCCCACGGGACGATCTCAAGCCCCCTGTATTCCCAGTATCTCGGCACCAATTTTTCTGGGATCGTCATTTCTTTCATTGAAGGCCGTTCCGTCGTCGTCAAGGTCCCCGATCCCCTGGCCAGGGAAAGGGGAATCGAGGCGGGGGACGTCGTCATTTCCGTCGACGGGGAGAAAGCGGAGGACCGGCGCGCCCGTCTGAAAAAGGTCATCGCCGCCTCGACGACCGGCCGGCTCGAGGCGATCGTGGACATGCGCTTCCTGGCGGGAAACAAGGAGAATCCCTCGATAAAGCTTGCGGTTCGGAAAGCGTCCGGAAAGGTCATGGACGTCGAGCTTCCGCGAACGCCTCCCCAGGCGGGCGCCGCTCCGGAAGCTCCGAAGCTCCCCAACTTCGGGGTGCTGCCCAGCGGTTTCGGGTATATCGATCTTGGGCGTCTCCTGGATTCGGACGTGGGGCTGGCCCTCGAGGCCGTGAAAAAGACGCCCGGCCTGATCCTGGATATGCGCGGCTATCCCATCGGAGGGACCTGGCTTCTGGCGGGCCGGCTGGCGACGTCCAGGAAATCGTTCGCCATCCTCGAATTCCCCATGTATTCGGGCGAGGCGGGGATTTTCAGCCGGCGCCGGGAACTCCAGGACCTCGAGCCCAATCCCGAACATTTCGACTACAAGGGAAAGATCGCCGTCCTCATCCACGGGTCGACGCAAAGCGCGGCCGAGCACACATGCCTGCTGCTGGAGACCGTCGCCGACGTCACCTTCGTAGGAAGCCCGACCAGCGGAGCCGACGGAAATATCACCTATACTTTTCTCCCAGGGAACATCGCCCTTTCTTTCACCGGGATGGGCGTTCTTCACGCCGACGGACGCCAGCTCCAGAGGAAAGGGATCCAGCCCCACATCCGGGTCGAGCCGACGATCAAGGGCATCCGCAGCGGCCGCGATGAGATTCTTGAGAAGGCCGTCGAATTTCTAAAGAAACGGCGCGGCTGAAGAGCGTCGGCCGTGCGGGCGGCCCCGGGCGGAGGACCGCGACGGATTCCCCGTTCCGGCGCGCGAGGAAGCCATGGATTTCTTTTAACAAGTTTATATTTATACATAGATAGATAATATCCTGCGGTTTTCAAGGAGGACGCCATGAAGAAGGTCGGATCGCTGCTTTTCATGTTCCTGTTCATCGCCGGCTTGACTGCCGGAGCGCCCGTGATCGCCGCCCAGGTCGATCCTGCCGGGAACGGACCGTCCAGCGAGCGGCTGGCCGGACTCTGCCGGCTCTGGGGATTAATCAAGTTCTGCCATCCCTATCTGGCCACAAAGAGGATCGACTGGGACGCCGCCCTGATCGAGACGCTCCCTTTGGTCCGGGAGGCCGAATCGGCCGAGGCCTACGAAAAGGCCCTGACGTCGCTTCTCGATCGCCTCGACGATCCCCTCACGGCCATTGAAAAGGGGCCTTCTCCCGTCGCCGATCCTTCGTCCGTGACGTCGGATCCCAGCATCCAGGGAAAATCACAGCCCTTTGTCGAAAGCACGGAAGACGGGATCGCCGTCGTCGTGGCCAACGATTACCGGCAGTTCTCGACCGAAAACACGGGTTGGGCCAAGATCATCGCCGATTTCAAGAAGGCCTTCGTAGAGGCGGCGAAGTCGCGCCGGGTCCTGATCGATCTGCGGAATCTCGGCGGTCCTTATTCCTATCTCCTCACTCTGGCCGTGTCCGATAACCTCTCCTGGCTCCTGGACCGGGACATCATCCTGCCGCCTCTCCGGTTCCTTTCTTATATGGGGTACCCCTCTCAAAAAGAGCCGATGATCTATCATGCCGAATTGGCGACACAAAGCGGCGGCTGCGTCCGGGCCCTGGGCTCATCGGGACAGGTTCCGGATCGCATCGTTTTCCTTCTGAACAAGGATAGCAACGGCCTGGCGCTTCAACTGGCCGCTCTTCAGGACGAGGGGAGGGCGTATGTCGTCCAGGAAGGAGAGGCGGGTCCCGCCCCCGGAGTCCCGACCATGGATCTCGATCTCCCCGATTCCCTCCGGGTCAGGGTCCGGTGCGCCGAGATCCTGAAGAAGGGCGGAGGCGTCGATTTCCGGCCGGACCTCGTCGTCGGCGCCGACGCCCGGACGGCCGGACTCGAGATCCTGCGCGGGGAACGGCAGCTCGAGCGGCCGCAACCGGCAGAGGACGCCGGCGACGCGCTTCAGGAGTTCACGTTGGTTGATAGATCCTATCCGGACATGGCCTATCCGGACAGGAATTACCGGCTTCTGGCCCTCTTCCGCTTTTGGAACGTCATCGACAAGTTCTTCCCTTACAAGGACCTCATGGACCAGCCCTGGGACAGGACGCTTCTCGAATTCATCCCGAAGATGGACGCCGCGCGTGATGCCCTCGAATACACGCTGACGGTCGCTGAGCTCACGGCCCGGATCCAGGATTCGCATGGGATGATCATCAATCCGATTTACACCGGGTACACGGGCCACGCGAATCCCGCCGTCCAGGTCAGCTTCGCCGAAGGCCTGTCCGTCATATCGCTGATCAAGGACCCGGCCCTTGGGAAGAAAGGGATCGATCGCGGAGATATCGTCCTGTCCGTGGACGGCGAAAAGGCGGAGGCCCGTCGGGCCCTTCTTAAAAAGGTCCTGCCGGCCTCGACGATCGGACGTCTCGAAGCAAAGGTGGACATGACGCTCCTGGCCGGAGATCCTGAGAAGCCCGCCGCGCTTTCCCTACGAAAGGCTTCCGGGAAGGTCGTGAAGGTGACCCTGCCGCGCACGCTGGAGGTGCCCCTCAGGCCGGAGTCGTCGTCCTTGCCGAACTTCACCGTGCTTCCCAGCGGTTTCGGCTATATCGATCTCGGCCGGCTCCTGGATGCTGATGTCGGGCCCGCGCTCGAAAAGATCAAAGGCACTCCGGGTTTGATCCTGGATATGCGTGGATATCCCATCGGGGGGACCTTCCGGCTGATCTCGCGGCTGGCCAGGGAGAGGAAGCTCTTCACGCTGTTTGAGTTCCCGGAGTATTCCGGGGATTCCGGATACTTTTCAACGCGGGAGGAGCCCGGCTACGTGGATCCGGCCCCCGATCACTTCGATAATCCGGGGAAGATCGCGGTTCTCATCCACGGATCGACCCAAAGCGCCGCCGAGCACACCTGCCTCGGGCTGGAGACGGTCGCCGACGTCACCTTTATCGGAAGTCCCACGAGCGGGGCCAACGGGAATATCACGTATGCGGTCGTACCGGGGAATATCGTCCTGCGGTTCACGGGGATGGGCGTCCGCCACGGCGACGGCCGCCAGCTTCAGCGAAAAGGCATCCAGCCCCACATCCGCGTCGAGCCGACTATCGACGGCATCCGCAACGGGCGCGACGAAATCCTGGAGAAGGCCGTCGAATTCCTGAAGAATGGGCGAGGCTGAAGAAAGCCGATGCGGCGCGCCCTCAACGGGAAACGGAGACGGTCTCCGTTTCCCGGAGCGCGCGGCGCTCACCGGGTTCCCGACGGATCCACATAAACCTTACCGTCCTTCATGACGAACCGGATGTTGTCCAGAACCCGGATGTCTTTTTCGAGGTTTCCCTCGACGGCGATGATATCGGCGAAAGCGCCCTTCTTGATGACGCCGATCTTGTCCTCCAGGCGCAGTTGCCTGGCCGCGTTGATGGAGGTCGTTTTGAGAATATCGAGAACGCCCATCCCGCATTCGGCGTAGGCAAAGAGGACCTTCTTGGCGCCCTGGCCCTGGGGCATGTTGAGATCGATGTAGTCATCCGAACCGGAGGCAATGGTGATGCCGTTTTTCATAAGCCGCTGGAGGACATCCCGGGATCGCTCTTGCATGGATTGAAATTGTTTCTTGATGACGTCCTTGTCGGCTTCTCCGCTGATCTCCATGTACCGCGCGAAACAGTCCGAGGACAGGAGCGTCGGAACGACGAAGATGTTCTTTTCCTTGAGAAGCTGAATGGTCTCGTCGCTGACGGAGTAGGCATGTTCGATGCTGTCGACGCCGGCAAGGGCGGCGTCACGGATGGATTTTTCCGAGACCGCATGGGCGGCGACCCGAAGGCCATACCGATGGGCTTCTTTGACGATCGCGGCCATTTCTTCGACGGATAAGCGGGCGATATTGGGAGCGTTGTCCGCGTAGATCTTGATCAGGTTCACCCGCATGGTGAGGTTTTCCCTCACGGCGGCGACGGCGTCATCCACGCCCCGGACAATCCTGTAATCATCGTTGACCAGGGGAAGATGTTTGTAGATCAGGCCGGGGAGCTGTCCCCCCTCGGCGCTCAATCCGGGGCCGGACACTCTCATCCTGCAGCCGGCGACGCTTCCGTCTTCGATGGCCTGCCGCAGGGCGATATCGGCGAACTGCCCGCTGTTGCCGAGATCCTGGACCGTGGTGATGCCGGCCTCGAGGAACGTTTTGGCCCGGGCCGCGCCGTGGAGGGCCCGGAGCGCATCGCCTTCGAATACGAGAGAGGCGACGCTTTCTGCGGAAAGCCCGCTTCCCTGGCGACCGATCTTTTCCAGGAACAGAAGATGGGTATGGCAATCTATGAGACCCGGCAGAACGGTGTACCTGCCGAGGTCGATGACGTTCGCGCCCTTCGGGTCCTGCATCGAGGCGTCGACGCTCACGACCCGGTTCTTCTGAACCGTGATGTACTGATTATCCAGGAAAACCCCGTTTTCGCTGTCGAACAGCC
This sequence comes from uncultured Eubacteriales bacterium, assembly GCA_964585685.1. Taxonomy (GTDB): domain Bacteria; phylum Acidobacteriota; class Aminicenantia; order Aminicenantales; family Saccharicenantaceae; genus JALHVH01. Next base: position 26,139 of record CAZPEP010000019.1, read on the forward strand.
TGCCCGCCTTGATGATGGTCGTTTGGGACGCCTCGTCCTTTTGGGCGAAGGCCAGGGTATTCAAGGCCGCGGCCGCCGACAGAACAAGAAGGAATGTCAAGAAAAGCCAGCTTATTGAAGGGCTCAGGATTCGATGATGTCTCATGGTCGGGCTCCTTTAAATCGGCTAATCATTCTCCTCGAATTTTTTCAGCAGCTCCGTATATTTGTTGGACAGGTCGACGGATCTTCCGTCGATAAAGACTTTCTTGATTTGCGTCCGCCGGTCGAGGATGTCCCCGTCGGCGAGAACGATGTTGGCCGCTTTCCCCGGCTCCAGGCTGCCCATGATATCAGCGACACCGAGGATTTCGGCCGGATAGATCGTCACGCTTTTCAAGGCTTCGGTCTTGTCCAGGCCGAACGCGGCCGCTTTGGACGCCTGGTACGGAAGATCGATGCAGAACGGTGGCAGGTATCTATCCGAGGCCAACGCGAACTTCACGCCGGCTTTCTGGAGCTCGGCCGGCAAGCGATAGCGGGCGTCATAGCCGTCCTCCCAATTCGAGGGAAAATTGTACATGTTCGAGAGGATGACGGGGATGCCGGCCTCCTTGATCTCCTTGGCCGCTTTCCAGGCTTCCTCGGCGCCGAGGAATATAGCGTTGAGTTTTTCCTCTTTTACGAGCTTTATGGCCGCCTTGATCTCGTCCTCGCTGCCGACATCGAACATTACGGAAAGCTGTCCGTTGATCACGGGAAGAAGGAATTCCAGCGATTCGTCAAATTCCGGCCGGGTCATCGCGGGATTGTTTTCGGAGGCTTTTTTGTTCTTCTGATAGACGCGGGCGTTTTCCAGAATTTCCTTCAGCTCTTTTGCCAGATCGTCCGGCTTTCCCCCAGGCGCCATGCTCCCGCCGATGAATTGGGGCGCGGCCTGGAAATAGATGCGCATGAACGCGGGGCTCTTGACGATCATGTCCTCAACGATCCGCCCGTTCAACCGGATGATGCCGCTTTGGCCGGCGATGAACGGACCGGAGGGTACAACGTGGGCGGCCGTTATCCCGCTTGCCCGGGCAATGGGGACATGTACGGAATCCATGTGAAGCGCGTCCGAGATCCGGAGCTGCGGATTGATCCGACCGATCTCCGAGGAATCGACCGTGGCGGCGACGTTGGATATTTCGTTCAGGCCCAGGCTGGTGCAGGAATCGATCATGCCGGGATAGGCGCTCAGGCCGGCGGCTTCGATGATTTCCGCGCCTTCCGGAACGGCCAGGTTCCGGCCGACGGCTTCGATCCGTCCGTTGCGGACCAGAATCATCCCCGCCGAGATCTCCTCCCCGACGACGGGAATGATCCGGGCCCCCCTGATAACGAAAAGCCCAGGCTCTTTTTCCGCCGCCGCTCCGGCCAGACAGAAGAGAGCCAGGACAAGAACACCGATCATGGAATTCTTCATCATCTCAACTCTCCTTCTTGATCTTGTCTTTTTCCGTGGCGGCGCTTTTTTTCTCTTGCCTTTCCTTCATGTCCTGATCACGGTCGAAGTAGACTTCTCCCTCGATGATCGTCATCTCGCATCGCGTATAGGAATCCATGGGATGCTTGTTGAAAATGGCCACGTCGCCGTGCTTGCCGGCTTCCAGGCTGCCGGCGATCTTGTCCACGCCGAGTTGGATGGCCGGATTGATCGTGATCAGTTTCAGCGCCTCGTCGGCGGACAGCCCGCCGAACTTCATCGTCTTGGCCGCTTCGTTGAACATGTATTGCATCTGGGGACCGCCGTCCGAATTGAGGGAGACGAGAACGCCTTTTTTCGCGCAGGCGGCCGCGTTGGTGGCAATCCCATCGGCGGTTTCCAGCTTGTAGGACCAGCTGTCCGTGAAGACCGATATCCCGATTTCGGCGGCGGCCAGCTCCTTGGCGATCTTGAACGCTTCGGAGGCATGATCCAGACAAGCGATCTTGAATCCGAGTTCCCTGGAGAGACGGACCATCTCCAGAGTTTCGTCGGCCCGATAGGTATGGCACCGGACCAGGAGCTTGCCCCTCAAGACGTCCGCCAGTGCCTCCAGGCGCAGGTCTTTCCTGGGGGGAAGTAAAAAGCCTGCGGGCTTCTTGGCGCTTTTGGCGGTCCTATAACGGTCCCATTCCTCTATGTAGTTCCTGGCCTTCAGAAGTTCCCGCCGGACGATGGCGGCGACGCCCATCCTGGATTTGGGATAGCGCGAAGTGGGAGGATTATAATAGGACTGTTTGATGTTCTCGCCCTGGGCGAATTTGATGGTCGGGAAGGCTTGGGGAACGATCATTTCCTCGGCGGTTTTGCCCCATTTCATCTTGAGCGTGATGTTCCGTCCGCCGATGGGATTCCCGCTGCCGTGCATGGTGTGGACCATGGTCACGCCGCCGGTCAGACAATAAAAGATCCGGGTGTCCTCCGCGTTCAGGACGTCGGTCACACGGACCTCGGGCGTGATGGTTTCTCCCATTTCGTTGACTTCGGTCAAGCCGATATGCGTGTGGGAGTCAAACAGGCCAGGAACAGCATATTTCCCCGCGGCGTCGACGATACGAACGCCTTTGGGGGCCTCGATGTTCTCGCCAATCTCCTTGATGGTCCCTCCGAGGATCAGGATATCCGCCCCGGGAAGGGTGCCCCGGGTCACGGTCAGGACCGTGGCGTTCTTGATTAAAAGATCCTGCGCCCCGACGAGCAGAGGGCAAAGGATCAGGGTCAGCCAAATAGCTGATCGAGTGATTTTCTTCTTCATCGGTACCCCCCACCGTCCGTTTTCTCCGGCACGCGTTCGGCCTTGAGTTCCGCTTTCCCTGAGGAATAGAACAAGGTTCCTTCCAACGTATCTTTCGTGGCTTTCCCGGTGAACGTCAGGGTCGTATCTTTGCCCGCGCTGGGGACGGTGACGGAAAACGACAGGCTTTCGTCTCCCGCCTTTCCGTCCTTGATATCCCAGGCTTTCTCTCCGGCCGTCAGTTTTCCGGTGACGGCGCCTTTTTCCTGCTTGAGCTCCAGCGAAACCTCGGAGACTCCCTCGAGGCCCGTGATGGAACCCTTCCATTTTCCCGAGACCCCCGGCTGAGCGCTTTCTTTCTTATCTTCCTTGATTTCGAATCTCCGGCCGTCGACGAACACCTGTTTCACCCGTGTCGTTTCCTTAAAGATCTCTCCGCCGGCCAGGACGATATTGGCGATCTTCCCCGGCTCGATGGTTCCCAGCTGGCTGTCGACTCCGAGAAACCGGGCGGGGTGGATCGTCAAGGCCTTCAGGGCGGTTTCCTCGGCCAGCCCGGCTTTGATGGCCTTGCGGACCTGGGTCAGGAAATCAACTCCCTTCTCCAGGCCGTACGATGTCATTGCAAAAACGATGCCGGCTTCGCTCAGCTTGGCGGCGTTCGCCGGATAGATCTCTTTTTCCGCTTTTTCCCGGGAGTCCTTTCCTTTCTGGCTGTAGATGCTGGAATATGGGGGGCTGAAATTCACGGTCAGAAGCAGGGGAACTCCCGATGTTTTCAGCGTGTCCGCCACCCTCCAGGCTTCGGATGCCCCGGCGATCAACCCCTGGATGCTGCATTCGGCGATCAGACGCAAGGCCCGCTTAATGTCCTCCTGGTTGTCGCAGGCGAAGATCATCGGCTTATTCCCATGAAGATAGGGGGTCAGCGTTTCGAGAAACGGGTCATACACGGGCCGGCGAACGCCTTTCCCCCACTTGGCCAGACTTTCCTTGTTCGATTGGTAGTAAGCCGCATCCAGGCAGAGCTGCCTGATGAACGCCTGGACGCCCATGGCCGTCGTCGGGTACGTGCCGCGTCCACCGGTAAAGCCGACATGAAGAGCGACCGGGTTTTGGATGACCATCTCGGCCGGGCTCTTGCCGTTCAAGTTCAACAGAACGCTCTGGCCGGAAAAAAATCTTTGTTGCGGGACAACAAGGGCCGTTAGGATCCCCCCCTTGTGGCACGTGTCCCTTTCGGCGTCGCCGGGATTGAGATGTTGGAAGGCCATGAAATCCGGGTTGCGCCCGCTCACCCTGTTGGACGGGGGGACATTTCCGAAGAGTTCGTTCGAATCCGGCTGCGGTTCCGGAGGGATTTGAACGAAGATGGAAGAATACGCATCGATGAATCCGGGGTAAGCGACCAATCCTTTGCCGTCGATGACCTCGACGTCCTCCGGAATGAGAACCTTGGCCCTGGCGCCCAGGGCCTCGATGAGACCGTTCCTCATGATGATGACCCCGTCGTCGATAGGGGCCCCGGAAACGGGGACGATCCGGCAGCCGACGACGGCATAGGCCGGTTCCCACTCCGCATAGGCGGCTATGACAAGCCCTGCAAGGAGCCATAAAAGAATGAACCCATGTTTGATTTTCATGATCCTCCTTTATCTGACCGCCGGGATCGAAGGAAGCCAAGAAAAATATCATTTCATTGTCTGGAGGATATTATATTATAATACATAAATATATAATAGATGATAAACTCAAGTGATGATTTCCTTCAAGATCGGAATCGGGAGGACCCATATGCCATCTTATTTTGAGATCCGCTGGCACGGGCGCGGAGGACAGGGAACGGTGACCGGCGCCAAGACGCTGGCCGAAGCCGTCCAGGGAACCGGGAAGTACGTCACGGCTTTTCCGGAATACGGCCCGGAGCGCCGCGGTGCGCCGGTCAGGGCCTTCAACCGTTTCGCGGACGACAAGGTCCGCACCCACACGCCCGTCCAGGTTCCGGATCTGGTCATCGTCGTGGATCCCACGCTGATCGGCAATCCCCAACTCATCGAGGGCGTCCAGGACCGGGTCACGTTCATCGTCAATACCGAGAAAACCGCCGAGGAGACCAGAAAAGCGCTCGGGCTCGCCGGAAACAGGGTCTTCACCGTCCCGGCGAACAAGATCTCCCGGGAACTTTTCGGAAAAGAGATCCCCAACTCCGCCCTGCTCGGCGCCTTCGCCCGAGCCTATCCGGAGATCGTCTCCCTGGAACGCCTGGTCGCGGAAACCCGGCACGTCTTCGTTTCCCTGCTGGGGAAGTCCCTGGCGGAAAAGAACATCGAAGCCGTCCAACGGGGCTTCGAGGAAGGAGACCGGGCATGAAGGACTACAAAACGCTGAAAACATGGCGGGAACTCCCGGCCGGAGGCGTCATCGTCGACGCCGGCAACTCCGTCCACTACGAGACAGGGACATGGAGAACCTGGCGTCCGATCTGGACCGCGGAGCATTGCACGCACTGCCTGACCTGCTGGGTGTTCTGCCCCGAGGATTCCTTCGAACTGCGCGACCGCGCGTTCCCCAACGGCAAGACGCGGAAAGCGATCCAGGCGATCGATTATTTTCATTGCAAGGGCTGCGGGCTGTGTGTCAAAGAATGTCCCGTCAACAAGAAGGGCGCGAAGCAGGCCCTCGTCATGGAAAAAGAGGAGAAATGAGATGAGCTCCCTCGTCGCCATTACCGGAAACGGTGCCGCCGCGGAAGCCATGCGGCAGATCAATCCCGACGTCGTGGCCGCCTTCCCGATCACGCCATCGACGCAGATCGTTGAGGACTTCGCCAAGTTCCACGCCGACGGCAAGGTCACGACCGAGCTGGTCACCGTCGAAAGCGAACACAGCGCCATGTCCGCCTGCATCGGCGCCGCGGCGGCCGGCGGCCGGGTCATGACGGCCACGTCCTCCTGCGGCCTCGCCCTGATGTGGGAAATGCTTTACGTCGCGGCCAGCATGCGCCAGCCCGTGGTCATGACCCTCGTCAACCGCGCCCTGTCCGGGCCGATCAACATCCACTGCGACCACGCCGACGCCATGGGATGCCGGGACTCCGGATGGATCCAGATCTTCTCCGAGAACAACCAGGAAGTCTATGACAACCTGATCATGGCTCCACGTATCGCTGAGCACCTGGACATCCGGTTGCCGGTGATGGTCTGCATGGACGGATTCATCATCTCCCACTGCATCGAAACGATGCGCCTGGAGGAGGACGCCAAGGTCAGAGACTTCGTCGGGGGATTCACGCCCGTCCATCCCCTGCTGGATACGGACCATCCCGTGAGCTGGGGCGGGCTGGACCTTCAGGATTATTACATCGAGCACAAACGCGGACAGCACGAAGCCATCATGAACGCTCAAGCCGTCATCCAAGGGGTCTCGCGGGAATTCGCCGAAAAATTCGGACGAAGCTATGAACTCTTCGAATGCTACAGGCTGGACGACGCCGAGAGGGTCCTCGTCGCCATCAACTCCGTCTGCGGCGAGATCAAGGAGGTCGTCGACGAATTGCGCGCCGCCGGAGAGAAGGTTGGCCTTCTCAAAATCCGCGTGTTCCGTCCCTTTCCCTACGCGGAGATCCAGGAGGCTCTTCGGAAGGCCGGGATCGTCACCGTCCTCGACAGGATGGACAGCTTCGGCGCCTACGGGCCGCTCTTCACAGAGATCCGCGCGGCCCTCTACGACATCGAGCCGAGGCCTTTCGTTTACGGACGGACCTACGGCCTCGGCGGCCGGGATCTGTTCATGAACGACATCCGGAATATCTTTGAGGAAAGCCGCCGCTACCTGGAGAGCGGGAGCGTCGAGAGCGTTTCCGGCTATCTGGGCGTCAGAGGAGAATGACCATGCCGGGACTTCAGGAACTCGCCCGTAAGAAGCCGGCGTTCGCCGCCGGTCACAGAATGTGCGCGGGCTGTCCCGTGCCGATCGTCACCCGGATGCTGACCCAGGTGACCGATTACGAGATCGTCGCCGGAAACGCCACCGGCTGTCTCGAGGTGGCCTCCTCGATCTTCCCCTATTCCGCTTGGAACATCCCCTGGATCCATACCGCGTTCGAAAACGCCGGCGCCACCATGAGCGGCGTCGAGGCCATGTACAAATCGCTAAAGCGACAAGGGAAAACCGGCCGGAAAATCAAGTTCGTCGCCTTCGGCGGCGACGGCGGCACCTACGACATCGGCTTGCAGAGTCTTTCCGGGGCCATGGAGAGGGGGCACGATCTTGTTTATATCTGCTATGATAACGGCGCCTACATGAACACAGGCATCCAGAGAAGCAGCGCAACCCCCTTCGGCGCGTCCACCACCACCAGTCCGGCCGGAACGGTCTCCGGAGGAAAGCCTCAGTTCCCCAAGGACCTGACCTCGATCATGGTCAGCCACCACATTGATTACGTGGCCCAGGCATCCATCCATAACCCGGTCGACCTGGCCGACAAGTTGAAGAAGGCGATCGAGCTTGACGGCCCGGCGTTCATGAATGTTCTCTGCCCCTGCGTCCCGGGCTGGCGCATCGAAGCCGATATGGCTGTCGAGGCGGCCCGCGTCGCGGTCGCCACCCGCTATTGGCCGCTCTTCGAAGTCGAGAAGGGCGTCACGAAGATCAATCACAAGCCCAAGGAGCGCATCCCGGTCACGAACTGGCTGTTCATGCAGGGCCGCTTCAAGCACCTCAAGGAGCCCCGCTGGCAGAAGAGTCTCGAGATGATCCAGGAGATGGTCGATAAGCGTTGGGATGGGCTCCTCGCCCAGGAAGCCATGGGAGCGCGGCAGCCGGGCGCCGAACCGGAAAGGAGACATGAATGAAAAAAGGCACAAAGATCTTTCGGAACGGGGTTCTTCTCATATTTGCGGCGGGGCTTTCCGCAGGAAGCGCTCAGGCGGCCGGTCAGAAGGAGCCGGTCCCGGTGAAATGGAGCAAGGACGAGGTCAAGGACGTAACGGCCTGGCTTAAGGAAAGGGCCATCCCTCTCGTCAGCGTCAAGGCGGGGGCTGGATTCGACGATCTTCAGCCGCTGAAGGCCATCCTCAAGGACGTCCGGGTCGTGGGACTCGGCGAAGCGACCCACGGAACGCGGGAATTCTTCCAGTTCAAGCACCGCATGCTGGAATTCCTGGTCCGGGAGATGGGATACACCGTTTTCGCCATCGAAGCCAGCTATCCGGCCTGTTGGAACATCAACGATTATGTGCTCACCGGAAAGGGCGACCCGGCAGCGGCCCTGGCCAGCCAGGGATTCTGGACCTGGGATACCAACGAGGTCGCCGAAATGATCTCCTGGATGCGAGAATACAACAAAACCGCAACGGAGGACCGCAAGGTCAGGTTCCTGGGATACGACATCCAGCACCTCGGCCGTGTCCTGACCGTGGTCGCGGCCTATCTGGAGCGCCTGGACCGGAATGCCGTTCCGATGGCCAGGGCGGCCCTCGAGCCCATGATCGACATGAAGCGCATCATGGCCTTGCAGAGCGCCGGCCCTGAAGAACGGACGAAGATCAAGGCGGCCTACGACGGCCTTCTGGCGGCCATGGCCTTCAACCGGACGCCCTACGTTCGCGGAAGCTCCGCCGGGGAGTATGAAGAGGTCCTGCAGCACATCCGCGTCGTCGGCCAGTTCTTCAATAGTTACAGTGCGACCCCCTCCGCCCCGGAAGAGGCCGCGAGGCTCTCCCGCGACTTCTACATGGCCGATAACATCTGGCAACTGATGCAGACGTTCCCCCCGGACACAAAAATAGCCGTCTGGGCCCACAACGGCCATGTCGCCAGGGGCGATCTGTTCGGGATGCCGGCCATGGGCGGATATCTCAAGCAATTCTTCGGGGACGCCTACTATGCCCTCGGCTTCGCCTTCAACAAAGGGGCGTTCCAATCCTGCGACATGGATTCCGCCCGGAATTCCAGCGAGGGCTGCATTCTGAAGGAATTCACGGTCGGCGACGCGCCGGAGGGGAGCATCGACGGATTCATGGCCCGTCCCGGCATCCCCAACTACGTCCTCGACGTGAAGGGAGCCCCCAAGAACCCGGCCGTCGCAAAATGGCTGAAGACCGAAATGCCCATGCGGTCCATCGGATCCGGCTTTTCCGTGAAGGATCCAGGAAGCTTTTTTGCCCCGACCCGGATCGATGCGAACTACGACGGACTCGTTTTCTTCGGAACGACGACGCGGGCCCTGCCCAATCCTACCGGGATGCGGCCTAAAAAAACGGCATCATAGAAGGAGGACATCATGACTCGAGCGGCAAAACGGAATCTGATCCTTTTCCTCATGTGCGGACTGATGGTCGTCCGGCCTCTGGTGGCGGCCGAGAAGATCAAGGCGGTCAAGGCCGGCAAGGAATTCGAAAAAACGATGGGGGAATTCCGAGCCCTTTACAACGAGATGCTGGCCAAGGACAAGATGGTCGGCAGCTCGTTCCGCTTCATCCACGACAACGAAGTCATCGCCAAAGAGTTCTACGGCTTGGCCGACGTCGAGCAGAACAGGAAGATCGACGATAACTCGATCTTCCATTGGGCTTCGATCACGAAGACCTTCACCGGGATCGCCATCATGCAGCTCAGGGACAAGGGCCTTCTGAGCCTCGATGATCCCATCATCAAGTACATCCCGGAACTCCGCGAGGTCCACAATCCCTTCGGCGATATGGGCGAGATCACGATCCGCCACCTCATGACGCACACCGCCGGTTTTCGCGGCGGCACCTGGCCCTGGAAAGACAAACCCTGGCAACCCCACGAACCGCTCCATTTCTCCCAGCTCGTCGCCATGCTCCCCTATACCGAGATCGAGTTCAAACCGGGCACCCAATGGAGTTATTCCAACCCCGGGATCGTTTTCCTCGGACGGGTGATCGAACTCCTGACCACCGACGACTGGGAAGTCTACATCAACAAGAACATCTTCATGCCCTTGGAGATGACCCGGAGCTACTTCGATCACACTCCCTATCATCTCTGGAAGGACAAGACCCGAAGCTACACCATCGGAAAGGACGGCGATCTGATGCCGGCCGATCCCGACGTCAACACCGGGATCACGGTTTCCAACGGCGGGCTGAACTGCCCGGTCGGCGATTTCGTCAAGTACATGAATTTCCTTCTCGGCGACGCGAAGAAACAGGAGCTCCATGACACGGTCCTCAAGCGCTCCTCGCTCGAGGAAATGTGGCGGCCGGCGATCACGCAGCCCGGCGATCCGAACTCCGACATGAAATCCATGATGGGATTGACGTTCTTCATCCAGGAGCGCGGCGGCGTCCGCCTCATCTGGCACAGCGGCGGCCAGAACGCTTATGCCTCCTACTTCTTCATCCACCCGGAATCCGGGACAGGCTATGTCGTCGCCTACAATTCGGTGCCCGAGGTTCGGGGGCCGCGGGAGGAATCGGCCTACGCCCGGGTCAACGATTTCGTCCAAACGAAGCTCATGCCTCTCTTCATCAAGAAGTGACGGCGACGGAAGGGATCCGAAAGGGAGATGAAAATGAAGACCAGGATCACGGTTCGCATGGTATTGGCCTGCATCGTCCTCGCGGGAGCCCTTTCCGGGGCCTCCGTCCCGGATCCCGCCCGGTCCGACGATCTCCAGGTCAAAAGATTGGCCGGGCTCTGCAAACTCTGGGGCACGGTCAAGTACTTTCATCCCTATCTCGCTTACAAGCCGATCGACTGGGACGCCGCCCTGGTCAAGGCCATTCCGAAAGTGAAAGCCGCCTCTTCGGCCGCGGAATTCCAGGCGGGACTGGACCTTCTCCTCTCTTTCCTGGGTGACCCGGCGACGCGCACGATCCTGCAGGCGCCGCCCCAGGCAAGTCCGGAAGCCGTACCCAAGAAGGCCGTCCCGGCTGCCGACGAGCCTTCGATCAAATGGCCGAAAGAGAATGTCGCCCTGATCTCGGCAACGGATTTTCGGGTCTTTTCCGACCCGGTAAAAGCGGCCCGGCTTCCAGGCCTCATCGAACAAGCTGCGAAGGCGGACACGGTCATTTTCGATATCCGGCGCAACGATGAGGACGAGAGCTCGATCTACTTCTTCAGCCGAACGTATCTCCAAAGCCTTCCCGCCCTTTTTCAGGGCAGCTGCCCTCTGCCCTCCTCCCGGCACAGGATGTATTCCGGCTATCCCACTCAGACCGGGGGGTCGAGCGGCGGCTATTATTCCGGCTTCGTCTATGACCAGCAGCCCGCTCTCGGCGGCCGCGCCAAGGATGAAAGGAAGATCCAGCTCATCTTCCTGACCAACGGACGGCCGAACGGGCTGGAATCGGAATTGAGCGGCCTCCAGTCGGCCCGCATCGCCGTCATCATCCAGGAGGACGACGCGAAGGCGGCGGAGAGCGGGGCCTCCGAACTCGGAGGGAGCATGCATTTCATGACCCTGGCCGACGGCATCTCCGCCTCCATCAGAGTCGCGGAAACCGTTCAGCCCGACGGCTCGGTCGGGTTCGCGCCGAACGCCACCGTCCCCCATGCCGACAGGGGCACGGAAGGCCAGGATCCCGCTGTGGCCCTGGCCTTGGACATCGCCACGGGAAGAGCCCAGGTCAAGGGGCCTGAAACGCGGGCGGTCCTGCCCAATCCCACGCTGCCCAAGGAAAGCCCCTACGCCGAGATGACCTACCCGTCCGAGGAGTATCGGCTCCTGTCGCTGTTCCGGTTCTGGAACGTGATCAACTTCTTTTTCCCGTACAAGCACCTCCTCGACAGGCCGTGGGAGGAGACCCTGGAAGAGTTCATCCCCAGGCTCCGGGACGCGAGGGATGAGCTCAACTACACGCTGCAGGTGATGGAGCTCGTCACGAACATCAGGGATACGCACGGCTTTTCCAGCAGCCCGGTCTTCAGGAAATACATCGGGACCCATGTCCCGCCCTTGGAAGTGAAATGGATCCAGGGCCAGACCGTGGTCACCCGCGTGCTCAACGACGCGGGCGGAACGCCACCGGAGATCCGGGTCGGCGACGTGGTCCTCGCCGTCGACGGCGAAGATATCGCCGCCCGGAGGGAAAGGCTCAGCCGCACCTTTGCGGCCTCCACGCCGCAGGCCTTGCGCTGGCGCGTCCATCAGAGCCTCCTCAACGGCGAGGAAAAGAGCCAGGCCAGGATCAAATTCAAAAACGCCGGGGGCGAGATCAAAGAGATCTTCTTGACCCGGACAGCCAATTTCGTTCGCCGGGAACGGACTACCCCTGTATTCAGCGTCCTGCCGGAAGGATTCGGCTACATGGACCTGGCCAGGCTGACCGTCCCGGATGTAGATAAAGCCTTCGAGGCCGTCAAGAACACTCCGGCTGTGATCATGGACATGCGCGGCTATCCCAAAGGGACGGCCTGGGCCATCGGCCCACGTTTAGCTGACAAGAAGCTTGCCGTAGCCCAATTTCGGCGGCCGGAACCTCATGGCGTTTTCATCGATTGGCCCTCTCAGTGCGCCTTCGACCAGACGACCGAGCCGGACGGCCAGTGGCGATACAAGGGAAAGATCGTCGTCCTCATCAACGAGGAAGCCATCAGCCAGGCCGAGCACACTTGTCTGTTCCTTGAAGCGGCGGCCGGCGCAACGTTCATCGGCAGTCCGACCAACGGCGCCAACGGCGACGTCACGACCACCGTCCTGCCCGGCGCCATCACAGTCAATTTCACCGGGCATGACGTCCGCCACGCGGACGGCCGCCAGCTCCAGAGGGTCGGCATCCAACCCCATGTCCGTGTCGAGCCGACCGTCGAGGGCATCCGCGCCGGCCGGGACGAGGTTCTGGCGAAGGCCATCGAATTCCTCGGGTCAAAGAAAAATGCGCCGAAATAGGCGCCGAGGCTTCGACAGCCGAAAATTGTGCTTGACAGCCAATTTATTACATTTATATAATACTATAGATATTTGCAAGGAGGAGGTATCGGAATGCACAAAAAACAGTTCGTCATCGCCGTTTTGGTTCTGTTGCTGACGTCCGTTGCGGCCGTCGCCCAGGTCCGAACGGGGATCCTGACCGGAAGGGTCATGGACGACCAGGGGGAGCCCCTTCCCGGGGTCTCCATCACGGTCAGCAGCCCCGCCATGATCCAAGGCACGCGGTCCGAGATCACCAACGATCGCGGCATCTTTCGTTTCATGAACCTGGACCCCGGCGTCTATTCCCTTAAGGCCGAGATCCAGGCTTTCAGCCCCTATGAGCAGAGCGAGATCCGCGTCCGGCTCGGCTTGACCGCCACCGTGGACATCAAGCTCACGGCCGGCACGCTCCAAACGGAAGTCCAGGTCGTGGCCCCGAGCCCGGTCGTGGACGTGGAAAGCAATCGGCTTTCCACGAATTTCACGACGGAGATGCTGGCCAAGCTTCCGTCCTCGAGGAACCTGGAGTCCTTCTTCAAGCTGACGCCGGGCATGATCGTCGATTTCGGGGCGGACCCCAAGTACCCGGAGCGCTCGGCTTTCGGAAGCGGGTCGCGCGAAAATTATTACAGCGTGGACGGCACATACCTCACCGACCCCGGGGCGGGGACTCAAATGATCTATTGGAACTATGACATCATCGAGGAAGCCCAGGTCGAAGGTACGGGCCACGACGCCCAGTACGGGAACTCCGCGGGCGCGGTCATCAACGTCATCACCAAGTCCGGCGGGGACAAGTTCAACGGCCTGGTCAATTTCTACTACCGGAACAAGTCCATGCGCACGGACAATTTCAAGGGCACGGGATTGTCCGGGTCGACCAACGCCATCAAGAATGAATGGGAAGGATCGTTCAACCTCGGCGGCCCCATCATGAAGGAAAAGGTCTGGTTCTTCCTGAGCGGCAACATGATGCCCACGAACTCCGAAACCGTGGGGTTCGACGCGGAGATCAACCGCAAGCAGTATTACGCCTTCGGAAAGGTCACGGCCCAGCTCGGCACCAAGAACCGGCTGTCGTTTCTTTACAACTACAGCCGGGACAACCTCAACCACATGTTCGCCAGTCAGTTCCGGACCCCCGAGTCGACCCTGAATTCCCTGCAATGGACATCCGCGTTCAACCTGCAGTGGAACTACATGCTCGACCAGAACAGCCTTGTCGAAGCCCGAGGCGCTTTCGTCGACAGGGCCACAACCTACAACTCGAACGGCCCCGGCCCCAGTTACTATGAGTTGACGACCGGCATGTTGACAAAAAGCGCCGGGTTCCATAACAATCAGACGCGGCGCCGCTATCAGTTCCAAGCCAGCCTCTCCCATTGGGCTGAAGGGTTCCTCGGCGACCACGACTTGAAGATGGGCGTCGAATTCGAGCGGGGGGAGTCCGGCTACGACGGCACGAGCCAGACCGATTATGAGGGAGGACCTTCCTTCATTTACACCTACTACGGGGTCCCCTACATGACGGAAGTGGACGTCCCGGCCCGCACGCAATCCAACAATATCTTCCGGGCCCTTTCTTTTTATGCCCAAGACACATGGAAGCTCGGGACACGCCTAAATTTCAACATCGGCGCCCGTCTCAATTCCGTGAAAAACTACGTCCCCAAGCAGGTCAATGTTCCCGAGCCGATCACCCAATTCAAGTTCACGAACTTCGAGCCCCGGATCGGAGTCGTCTATGACCTTTCAAGCGGCGGGCACCAGATGGCGATCAAGGCCCATTACGGCCGGTATTATATGAATTCCATGGCGATGAGCCTCCTGAATCCCAATGCCCAAACGTATTATTTGTATCTCCTCCTGGAGGGCACGTTGGACGGAGAGAAGATGCTGCTCGATGTCTACGGGCCGCAGTCGGTATCCGTCGATCCGAAACTCAAGCGTCCCTACTCCGACACGTTCGTCCTCGGGTTCGAAACCTCGCTGGCCAGGAACCTCGCCTTCAAGGTCAACGGGATCTACAAGAAAAGCCTGGACTTCATCGGAACGATCGACCTCGCAAGGACCGAGAGCTGGTATGAACCGAAACAGGTCCCCAATCCCATCACCGGTTCTGAATTGACCGTTTACAACCTAAAACGGGGAGCTCCGAACAGCAGTCCCTACTATACCAACCCTTCCGCGGCGGACAGGTCTTACACGGGGATCCAGTTCATCCTCGAACGGAGTCTAGCCGACCATTACCAGTTTCTTGCTTCCTACACCTATAGCAAGGCCAAGGGGATGGTTGCGCTGGGGACATGGGGCAGCGGCGGCATGTCGGCCAATGGGACGTGGAACAACCCGAACATGTACGTCAATACCCGGGGGCTTCTCGACCTGGACAAGACGCATGAGGTCAAGTTCAGCGGCGTCTATTACGCCCCCCTCGGGATCATTCTCGGGGTCAATTACATAGGACAATCCGGGGCGCCCTACGCACGTATGTTCACCGTGAGCCTCAACCAGGGGGCGACCACATTCAACGCAGAAGCCCCCGGCGCCAAAAGGACTCCCTTCCAGCACATGGTCGACCTCCGGCTTGAAAAGAACATCCAGCTCGGACGGGTGCGGCCGAGCGTCTTCTTCGAAGCCTTCAATCTTCTCAACGGTAACACCGCCATAGGGACCGGAGCCCTTTATAAAAGCCCGACCTTCGGGCTGACCACGGCCATCCTTCCGCCGAGGATCTTCCGGCTGGGAGTGGCTCTCAACTTCTAAAGAACGGATTAACAGGATCGTCAGGGCGCCCGCGGTTATAACCGCGGGCGCCCATTCTGAAAGGTCACCCCTATGAAAAAGAACATGGCTTGTAGAATACGGGAGGTCCTCCCCATCCTTCTCATCCTGTTCAATGCCGCTGCGGCTTCCGGGGCCGCCGTTCCCAAGACCGATCCGGCCTTGAAGAAGGCCCTGGCCGATTTTTCCGTGTTTTATGCCCAGGCCTTGAAGGAGACCGGCATCTCGGGCAGTTCGTTCATGCTGGATCACGGCAACCGGCTTCTCCTCGAACAATATTACGGCCTGGCGAACATCGAAAAGAACCAGCCCGTGGACCGGGACACGATCTACCACTGGGCTTCCATCACCAAGACCTTCACCGGCATCGCGATCATGCAGCTCAGGGACCGGGGATTGCTCAAGCTCGAGGATCCCGTCATCAAGTACCTCCCCGAGCTTCGCGGCGTTTACGATCCCTACGGGGATAAGAGCGAGATCACGATCGCCCATCTCCTGGCGCACACGTCGGGGTTCCGGGGAGGGACCTGGCCGTGGAAGGACAAACCGTGGCAACCCCATGAGCCCCTGCACTGGGAACAGCTCGTGGCCATGTTCCCTTACACGGAAGTCGAATTCAAACCCGGCAGCAAGTGGAGCTACTCCAATCCGGGCATCGTTTTCCTCGGTCGGATCATCGAGCTCCTGACCACGGACGACTACGAGGTTTACGTGGACAAGAACATCCTCAAGCCCCTTGAGATGTCCCGCTCTTATTTCGACGGCACGCCCTATCATCTCCTCAAGAACCGCTCGCATAGCTACTGGCAGGACGAGGCGGGTAAGTTGACCCCGGCCATCTTCGATGTCAATACGGGAATCACTGTATCCAACGGGGGGCTGAACGCTCCTTTCACGGATTTCGTGAAGTACCTCGATTTTCTGATGGGGAACCCGGCCAAACAGGCGGTCTATGACGGCATCCTCAAGAGGTCGTCCCTGGAGGAAATGTTCCAGCCTCAGATCGGGATCGGGCCGGAGGATTTTGAAAAAGCCTATCCGGGAGAGAGCCGGAAGGACCACATGGGCCTCGCTTTCTTCATCGAAGATAATTTCGGCCGGCGGTTCATCGGGCACAGCGGCGGCCAGAACGCTTTCGTCACCCACTTCTATTACGAGCCCGAGACCCGGGCGGCCTACATCGTCGGCTACAACACGACGGGACCGAAGACGAAGGCCCTGGATGTCCGGATCAAGGAATACCTCTTTCGGAACATCTTTCCCCTTCTCCGGAAGGGGGACTGATGTCCCGGGACGTTCATCCCACGGGTCCGGCGGCCGAGCGGGGCCTCGCGAAAGCGAGGGGGATCTTCCGGCGACTGCCGCGCATCCCTCTCATCATGCCCTCTTCCCCGATCGAGCGGTGCGCCCGGCTGAGGGCTGCGGTTCCCGGCTGTCCCGATCTCTTTGTCAAGCGCGACGACCAACACCCCTTCCTCTGCGGTGGAAACAAGCTCCGGAAGCTGGAATACGTCATGGCCGACGTTCTTGAGAAGAAGGCGACGACCGTTTTGACCACGGGGGGGACCCACTCCAACCATGCCAGGATCACGGCCATGGTTGCGCGCCGGCTGGGTTTGAAGTGCGTTCTCGTCCTAAACGGAGAGGACGGCCCAGCCCTACGGGGGAACTTCCTCCTCAACCGCCTCGTCGGCGCGGATATCCATTTTGTTGGAAGCCGGGAGGAGAGGGAGCCGCGGGCCCGAGAGCTGGCCGAGGCCCTGGAGAAACGCGGGGAACGCGTCTATGTCGTGCCGCTCGGCTCCTCCAACGAGATCGGCTCGTTCGGGCTCGTGGCGGCCATGGAAGAGGTGGCCGCGGCGGAAAAACGGCTGAGCCTCGGCTTCGACACGATCGTCGTCTCCTCGTCCTCCGGCGGGACGCAGGCCGGACTCGAGATCGGCAAGAGGCTCTTCGGCCTGGACCGGATCAAAGTGATCGGCATCAGTCCCGATGACTCCGCCGGGGAGATCATCGCGAACATCGCCAAAGCGATGGGACCCATGCTCACGACGCTTGGCCTGGAGGGGAACGGAATCGCGGCGCGGATCACGGTCGATGACGGATATTCGGGAGAAGCCTATGGGGTCCCGACCGAAGCCTCCAGGGAAGCTTGCCGACTATGGTCCGAGACCGAGGGGATCCTTTTGGACCCGGTGTACACGGCCAAGGCCTCGGCGGCTCTCTTCGCCCGCATCCGGAGCGGAATGTTCCAGCCTTCCCAGCGCGTCCTCTTCTGGCACACCGGCGGCTTGGTCAATCTCTTCAACGGGCTCGATCAGTGAGCGGCGTCCGCCTTCGGTGAACGAGCCGTCGAGGACGAGGTCGTCAGGACAGACTCAATTTCCTGAGGATTCCGTCCTTGACGAGCTTTAAGGATTGGGGATCGACCCGATCGAACGTGCAGAAGACCGGGATCCTGCCCGCAGCGAGTTTCTTCACTTCATCGAAGACAGGGGGGGTGACCAAGAGAACATCCGCAGAATCCAGCTGGGCCCGGACCTTGTCCGTTTCCGCCATGATGCATGAGGTCAGGTTGAGCTGGCGCCCGAACTCCGACTTGAAGAGTTCCTTATACATGGGGACGGATTCCTTGTCCCGGCTGATGAAGCCAAAGCGCGAGTTCTTATCGAAGGCGCTGAGCTTGCCCAGGGTGTCCGGGGACATGTTGGTGATCAGGATGTCGATATCGATCGGGAGGTCGCCGACGACGTCCTTGACCTCGTTAATGTGAAACCCGGTGGTGACGATGCCCAGGAGGTCGCTTTCCTGCGAGAGTCCTTTGCGGAGCTCTTCGCCCAGATCCTTGAGGAGGATGCCCTTGACCTTGATATGCAGGGCCTGGGTTAGCGTTTGCGAGATCTCCCGGACCTGAAGAAGGTTGCACTCGGTGAAGATGACGTATTTCTTCGATTGGTCGCGTGAGATCCCGGAAAGAATGGCCTCGACGAGCCCTCGGATCTCGTCAAATGTCCGTCCTTCCTGGAAGAGCCCGTTGACATCCCTTTGCATGAGGGCTTCAGGGCGAAGAGGAGTATCGGCTTCGCCGTCCTGCCGGGCTTTAATCTTCCGGACGGCATCCTTATGAAGGGTCGCGAAGGTCCCCCGTCCGGGGCTCATGGCGAGGAGCTTCTCCTTCTCGAGCTCCTTGTAGGCCTTCCGCACGGTCTCGAAATTGATCTTCAGGTCCTCGGCCAGTTGGACGACGCCCGGGAGCTGGTCGCCGTCATGGATGGCCCCGGTGGAGATGAAGTACTTGATCAGGTCCTTGAGCTGGAGATACAGCGGCATCCGATTGTTCTTGTCTATGAACCATTTGATCATTTCGTCCCTCGCTGACTTCGAGGCTATTCTATCGAAGTCTTCTGATCGATTTCAAGCCCTTCCTTAACCGAGGCTTTCGGTGTAAAGACGGACCCAATTGCCGCCCATGATCTTGTCGATCTCGGAGGCTGTGTATCCCTTCTTCTCCAGGGCGGCCTGGATGGTGAAGAAGCGCCGGATGTTGTTGAGCTCGGGGATGACGCAATGGGTGGGAAGTTTGTCGAAGCCGAGGATCCCTTCATGCTGCTTCCACCACGGGAAGTAGCCCTTGACGGCTTCCGCGTTGTTGTTACCGAGCTTCGCGGCCGCGACATCGCCGGCGACGTCATAGTCGTTGGAGATGCCGACGGCGTCGATGCCGCCGATCTTGATGACGTGCTCGAGTTGACGGACATAGGAGTCCACCGTGGGGACGGGCTCGTTAGTCAGCCAGAAGCTCATGGAAAAGATCCCCACGACGCCCCCCGTATCGGCGACGGCCCGGATCACGGGATCCGTCACGCAGCGGGCGTTGTTGACCAGGGTCCGGCAGCCGGTGTGGGAGACGATGACCGGCTTCTTCGTCAGCCTGCAGACCTCGAGTCCCATGATCTCGTTGCCGTGGGAAATGTCCGGGACGATGCCCAGGGTGTTCATCCTCTCCAATGCCTTCCGGCCGAGTTCGGTCAGGCCCTTCCATTCCTTGACCAACGCCCCTCCCGAGTAGGGGTTGTCATAATGGTGCGTATATTGAAGAACGCGCAGGCCGAGTTCGTAAAAGACGTCCATCGTCTCGACATCCTCCGAGAGGGCCTCTGTGCTCTGGAATTGGAGGAAGACCGCCGTCCGCCCGGTCCGCCGGGCTTCCAGGATCTGGCTTCCCTTCGTGGCCAGGAACATGCCTTGGTCGTTTGTCCGGAGAAGCTTGACGGCCGCCGCGGTGGACTTGAGCGTGGGAACCAGGCGGCGGATGAACTTGCCGTCGGCCATCTCTCCCGCGGAGACGTCCCAGACGAGGCCGCTCAACCCCGAATTCCGGAACGGTTCGTCCGTCCCCCCGAAGAACGTCATCCCATCGAAATAGAGGGGATGGCCTTTGCGTTCCTCGGCAACAGCGGTCAGCGCCTCCTGCGTTTGAGGGCTCCGCCCTCCCCGCCCGAACCCCATCCCCGAGGCCAGGCCGCTTCCCGCGGCTACCGTCAACCCTTTCGCGACAAAGTCACGTCTGTTCATGGGATTCTCCTTTCTCAATAGATCTGGCCGACGATCGGCTTAAGGACGCTCTCCGGCTCGAACACGACTCCCCCCTTGACGACCCGGTGGACGGACCGGACCCGGCGGATGTCCTCAAGCGGATTGCCGTCCAGAACGACGAAATCGGCGAGCTTGCCGGCTTCCAAGGAACCCAGGAGATCGCTCCGTCCGATGGCCCGGGCGCCGTTGATCGTCGCCGCCCGAAGGACATCCATCGGAGGCAGACCCGCTTCAGCGAAGATCTCCATCTCCCTCCAGAGGCCGAACCCCGGAAGGAGCGTGAATCCCACCTGGTCGGTTCCGGTGCTGAGGACGCAGCCCGCGTCATGGGCCATCTTGATGAACTGCCTGATCTTCGCCATGACCTGAGGGCCGTTGGAAATAAAGGGTTTGGCGATCCTTTCCTCGACCTTGGCCCAGGCTTCCGGCGTCAGGAATCTCTTCTCTTCGTCGAGGTGCTGGGTCGCGATGTCGAGGGGCTCGAGCACCACGGCCGTCGGCGTCAGGACGACCCCGGCTTCGGCCGCCAGGCGGAGAATGTCCTGGACTTCCGGGCGGGCGAGGTCCACGGAGGCCAGCCAGGCGTACGGGTCCTTCGGGTCCTTGGCGGCGGTATCGGCCGGCGTGATTTCAGGCAGGGCCAGAATGCCATGGAAGAGCTCGTCAATCCCCATGAGGATCGCCTCTTTCCAGGGAGTCGCGCCGAGATGGCCGATGACCTTGACCCCTTGGAGATGGCCGAACTCGATGGCTGTCCGAAGGAGATCTCCCTTCATGTTCGCATAGACCTTGACCGACGTCGCTCCCGCCTTGATCCACTCTTCGATCTTGAGCCGGACTTCCTCTGTGGTGCGCACGGGGTTCATCCAGCCGACGGTCACGGGGTCTCCCTCGATATAAGGCCCGGAATGAAAATATCGCGGACCGAGGAGACGGCCGGAGTCGATCCGGTTCCGGAGGCCCATGTCCCCCTCCGGCTCCATCGAACCCGGGCTTCTCACAGTGGTCACCCCCGCCGCGAGAAAGAGCGGGGCCAGGAGGTCGCAGGACGAGTGCCTCTTGACGAGTCCTCCGAATAGATGTCCGTGCGTATCGATGAGGCCGGGAATCACGGTCTTCGCGCTGAAATCGACGACTTTGAAGGCTTCCGGCAGCCGCGCCGAACCCGCCTCTCCGATCCACAGGATCTTGCCTCCGGCCGTGACGATCACGGCTTCTCGGAGGATCCGCCCCGAGGCGGGATCGATGAGAAGTCCGCACCTGAAAACCGAGGCTTCCGTCTGCGGGAGGATCCGCTTGGTCTGGGCGAAGGCGTCCGGCGTCAACAGGAAAGGCAGAACGATGAGCGATCCTATGACCGCTGTAACGATTCCGCGCCTTATCATGAGCGACTCCTTGGGGACGAATGTATTGGCTTTTCGCGGCCGATGGTCAACATTGTATATTATTATACATAAATATATTTATTCCGGACGACTGTCAAGACTTTATTGAGGACGGGATGTCTGAGGGCACAGGCGAGCGAACAAGGAGAGAAGAGAGACCTCACCTGGGTCTGAAGAGGGGGATCCGATCCGGGAATCCGTTCCCGACAAAATAGGCTCCGACGGCTTCGAAGGCCGCCGGGTAAAAATCCCCGGCTGAGAGCGCCGTGTGCCTGAGTCCCGGGATAACGACCAGTTTCTTTTCGGCCCGCCATTCGGAGACCGCTATCCGAAGAGACATCTCCTTCTCGGTGAGCCCCTCCGCTGGGTGGACGAGAAGCCCTTCATACCGTTCGGCGGTGTCCTGGTCGATCCAGATCTCAAGGACAGTGTCCAGCGGAATCCCACCCGGGATCTTAGGATAGGGATCCATGACTCCATATTCCTTATCGATCTCCGCTTCGAGGACGGCCTTCTCTTCGTCCCGCAAACGATTGAAGCCGAGGGCGGAAATGACGAAGATCGCAGGACTCCCGGACAAGTTGTGGAAGGAACCCACAGCCCAGACGTGAGGGACCCGCGTCAGGTAGCTCGCACCGTCGGCGCGACGGGCGAGAAGGGCCTCGTCCAGGCCGTCTCTGCCGTGATAAAGAAGGCCTTCTCCAAATTCAACCGCGCGGCCGCTCCTCACGAGGACCTTCTGATCCGGCCGCCCGTCCACTCGCTCCTCGAGGTAAAGCCATTCGAGATGAACGCGATCGCCCAGGGTCTTGAGCTTTCGGACTTGGGGGAGAAGGTCGACGCCCGTCGTAACGGGCTCTTGAGCGGAGCGAAGCGCGTTTGGAGGAAAGGACAAGGTCCCCCATAACACGAGGAATATCAAGGCCCGGCGGGAGCTTCCTGCGCGACCGAATCTTCTTTGAATCGTCAGCTTGTCCCTCCGGATCATAGGCCCCGGGTGACGAATCCCGCCACCGCGAACAGAACGAGGGCGACCGAGGCGGCGATGAGCGCGTACGGGAGCTGGGTCCGGACGTGGTCCACGACCTTGACACGGGCGGCCATGCCCGTGACGATGCTCGTATCGGAGACGGGCGAACAGTTATCGCCGAAGACGCCTCCGCTGATGCAGGCGGCGAAAGCGAGGGCGGGCTTGACGCCAAGGACGGAGGCCATCGGCAGGGCAATAGGGACCAGTATGGCGAACGTTCCGTAGGACGTGCCCGTGGCGAAGGAAATGATGCAGCCCAGGGCAAAGAGGAGGGCGGGAAGGAGGAAGGCCGGAAGCCCTTGTCTGGCCACACCGGCCAGGAACGTGCCTGTCCCCAACTGTTTGCTTACGTCTCCGAGAGTCAGGGCGAAGACGAGCAGGACGGCGACGGGAAGGAGTTCGCCCATACCGTTGAAGAGGATATCGATGATCTCGCCGAAGCGGAAGGCTTTCTTAGCGATCAGCAGGGCCGACGTCACGAAAATCGCTATGATCGCCGCATAAAAAATCGAGGACGAGCCGGATCCCTTGATGATGTTCCCGTCCCCGGTTATGTAGAGACTGACGAAGACCATGACCAGAAGGACGGCGACGGGCACGATCATGTAAAGCGCGTTCGGCTTGACTCCCGGCCGTCCGCCGCCGAGTCCCACCGACGCCCCGGGGGCGTTCGCTTCGGCTGGGAGCCCCGCCGAAGCCGCCTTCTCGGCCTTGCGCATCGGTCCGATCGTCAGTCCCGTGGACATGACGACCGCGACCAGGGCCAGGCTCGCGAGGCAATAATAGCTGTAGGGGATGGCGCCCACCAGGAGCCCCAGCGGAGACTTGACGTTTTGGGTCGCCAACAGGCTCATATAGAAGGCCCCCCAACTATTGACGACGACGATAGCGACGAAATTGATGCTCACGGTATGGAGGAAATAGGCCAGGCGCTCCCTCGAGATCCGCAGCCTATCGTAAATGGGCCTCATGAGGAAGCCGTTGACCAGGATACTCGAATAGCATTCGATGAAGATCGAGATCCCCAGGAGGAACGTCAGCGGGAAGACGCCCCGTTTGGTCTTGAGGAGCTTTGTGTTCTCGACCCAGCCGATGAACCCCTGGAAGCCGTTGGATTCTCGGATGAGAGCCAGAAGGGCGCCCACGAGGAGGCTGAAAACAATGATCTCGATGTTGCCCTTGGC
>CAZPEP010000020.1:0-6664 GCA_964585685.1 uncultured Eubacteriales bacterium
GGGCCGGGGACGCTGAAGGGCGACGCGATCGAATGGAGCATCCGGGTCTCCACGCCGCGCGGCGAGATGGACGTCGCCTACAAGGGGGTCGTCGCGGGCGACGCGATGACGGGCGAAGTCAAAAGGGGGAACATAGGGACCGCCGGGTGGTCCGCGAAACGGAAAGCGCCCTCGTCCTAAGCCGCTCCCTCGCGAAACCGAACCGGGTTCGGGAACGTTCGAAGAAGAGATATCCCACGAAACAGGAAGAAATACCGCGGGCCTCCGTCTAATGTTGTGTGCGGAGGTAAAGAGAGTGTCGACGAATGGAAGAGCGGAAACTGGCGGAGCTGGCTCGGGAAGGGCGCGAAGACGCCTATGCAGAACTCGTCCGGGCTTACCAGTCGAAGGTGTTTAGCATGGCTTACGGCTTCACCGGAAATCGGGAATCCGCCGACGACCTGACGCAGGAGGTCTTCTTGAAGGCGTACCTGGCCCTCCCCCGCTTCCGTTTCGGCTCGGCGTTCGGGACCTGGCTCTATCGGATCGCCGTGAACCATTTTCGGGATTTCCTCCGTAAGAGGTCGAAGGTCAAGGAGGTCTCCTTGGAAGTGGTCGGGGAGCTTGCCGCGGCGGGCGACGCCGTCGCGACGATGGAGAAGGAGCGGGAGGACGAGAGAAGGCGGAAGCTGGTCCGCTGCGAGCTCGCGACGCTCCCGGATA
The DNA here is from genome assembly GCA_964585685.1 of uncultured Eubacteriales bacterium. Taxonomy (GTDB): domain Bacteria; phylum Acidobacteriota; class Aminicenantia; order Aminicenantales; family Saccharicenantaceae; genus JALHVH01. The sequence continues at coordinate 703 of CAZPEP010000020.1, forward strand.
AGTATCGGACCGTCCTGACCCTGCGGGACGTCGAGGGGCTTCCCTACGAGGAGATTGCCCGGGTCATCGGGCTCTCTCCCGGGACCCTGGACTCCCGCCTCCATAGGGCCCGGAAGATGCTCCGGAAAAGGCTGGCCACGGTCTTGCTAGGACCGGGACTGGGAAGCCCGGCCCAGGCCCTTGGCCGGGAAGGAGAGATCCATGAGATGCCGTAAAGCGGAGAAATGGCTCCTCCGGTCGGTTGACGGCCGCCTCGACACCGCCCGTGCGCGAGAGCTCGATGAACACCTCGACTCCTGCCCGGCCTGCGCCCGGGCCGCAGCGGAGTACCGGGAGATGTTCGGCCTCCTCCGGAACCGGGCGTCGGAAGAGCCCCTCCCCCGGTTCTGGGAGCGCCTCCAGCCCGGCCTGGCCGAGGAGAAGAAATCGTTCTCCCTCGTCATTTGGGAACGGTGGTGCCTGCGGGCCATTCCGGCGTTCCTGGGGCTCGCCATGGTCGTCGGCGCGGGCTTGATCCTCTTCGCCCCGCCGGCCCAAACCCAATTAACCCAGGCCGAGCTTCTCTTCCGGGACCAGAATCCCGTGATCGAAGCCGGCACCTTGTTCGCGGAGGGCCGGGGCGAGTCCCGGCACATGGAGCTCCTGTTCGCTGCCTCGGACGAACGCGAGCTCCCGAGGAGAACGCCATGAATGCTAAGCTCAAGCTTTGGATCGTCGTCTCGCTAGTCGCCGTCTTCGGCATCGGCGTCGCGGTCGGCTATTTCGGCGAGCGCTACGTCGTGCACAAGAGGCACGAACCTGCGAGGGACGGTAAGGGCGACGGGCGGCCTTCCCACTTCCCCACCGTGGAGACCTTGGCCAAGGACCTCGGCCTGAGCCAGGAGCAGCAGGACAGGATCCGCGAGATCTTCAGGAACAACGAAGCCCGGCTCGAAGCCTTCGGCGGGGAGTTCCACAAGCGCCTCGGCGAGCTCCGCGGGCAGCTTATGGGGGAGATCAAGTCCGTGCTGACCCCCGAGCAGAACGCGAAGTTGGACGTCCGGATCAGGGAATTCAAGGAAAAACACGGAATGAAGAGCGAGGACTCGCGAAGAGATCCCTCCAGCGAACAGGAAGATAAAGGAGAAGTCCAATGAAAAAGAAGGTCGTTCTCATCGTCGTCGCCGTCCTCGTCATCGCCGCCGCCGTCCTCGGTCCGGGGGCGCTGAAGAGCCGGAAGAACGGCGTGATCAAATATCGCACGGAAGCCATAGCCAAGGGCGACATCGAGGCCCTCGTGGTGACGTCCGGGGCCCTCAACCCCGTCCGCCTCGTCGAGGTCGGGAGCCAGGTCTCGGGCAAGATCGATAAGCTTTACGTGGATTTCAACAGCCAGGTCAAGGAGGGCCAGATCCTGGCCGAGCTCGACCCGTCTCTCCTCAAGTCCAAGATCGACCAGAACAACGCCAACTACCTGAGCGCCAAGGCCTCTCTCGAGCGGGCCCAGGTCACCCTGGATAACCTCCAGAAGAAGTATGAGAGGTCCAAGACCCTCTTTGGGAAGAACCTGATCTCCTTCGAGGAGAACGAAGCCGCCGAGGCCGCCTACCTCGGGGCGAAGACGGACGTCAAGTCCACCGAGGCGCGGCTCGAGCAGGCTAAGAGCCAGCTCGATTCGAGCCGGGTCGACCTGGCCTACGCCACGATCCGCTCCCCGATCGACGGCATCGTCATCAACCGGCTGATCAACATCGGCCAGACCGTCGCCGCCAGCTTCACGGCCCCCAAGCTCTTCGAGATCGCCAACGACCTGAGTAAGATGCAGGTCGAATGCGCCGTCGACGAGGCCGACATCGGCAAGGTCAAGGAAGGGCAGCAGGTCCGGTTCACCGTCGACTCCTTCCCGGACGAGACGTTCAACGGAACGGTCAAACAGGTCCGCTATTCGCCGACGACGACATCCAACGTCGTCACCTACACGACGATCGTCGACGTCGATAATCAGGGGATGAAGCTGCGGCCCGGGATGACGGCGACCGTCTCCATCATTACGGGCGAAGCGAAGAACGTCCTCCGCGTCCCCAACGGCGCTTTGCGGTTCACACCCAACCTTCCGGCCGAGGAACTGCAGAAGATCATGAAGGATGCCGGCGAGCGGATGATGGCCGGGCGCCGGCAGGAAGGAACGCTCGTCCCCGCGGGCACTGCTGGGCAGGCCGCGGCCGAACCCCACGGCGCGGCGTTCGGTTCGGGCGGCGCGCTCCCCCCCCAGGGAACGCGGATGCGGCAGCCTTCCCGCGTATGGTACCAGGACGCGAATGGGAAGCTCCAGATCGCCTTCGTCAGGCCGGGGGTCGCGGACACCTCCTACACCGAGGTCCTCCGCGGCGACCTTAAGGAAGGGCAGATGATCATCCTCGGGCTGGTGTCCTCCATGCCGTCGTCGCCGGCCGCGGGGCCGGGAGGCCCGGGCGGCCAGCGGATGATGTTCATCGGCCGCTAGGCGCGGAAGGCGCGGAGAGAACGATCCATGGGCAATAAGATCATCGAACTCCAGAACCTGGTCAAAACGTACAAGATCGGGGACAGCGAGGTCCGGGCCCTCCGGGGCGTGTCCTATACGGTCGACGAGGGGGATTTTCTGGCTATCATGGGCCCCTCCGGCTCCGGGAAATCCAGCTTGATGAACATCCTGGGTTGTCTCGACAAGCCCACGTCGGGAACGTACTTCCTGGAAGGCCAGGACGTCTCCACGTTCGACAAGAACGAGCTGGCCCGCGTCCGGAATCGGAAGGTCGGGTTTGTCTTTCAAACCTTCAACCTCCTATCCAGGACGACGGCCCTCGAGAACGTCGAGCTGCCCCTTCTGTACACCAGCGCCCACAGCAAGGAGCGACACGAGCGGGCCCTGGCGGCCCTGGATTCCGTCGGGCTCCGGGACCGGGCCCGACACAAGACAAACCAGCTCTCCGGCGGTGAACAGCAGAGGGTCGCCATCGCCCGGGCCCTCCTCAATAGCCCGACCCTGATCCTGGCCGATGAGCCGACCGGAAACCTCGACACCAAGACGAGCAACGAGATCATGGACATCTTTGCCAAGCTCAACGTCGAGAAGGGGATCACCATGGTGATGGTGACCCACGAACCCGATATCGCCTGCTACGCCCGGAAGCGCATCTATCTCCGGGACGGGCAGATCATCCGGGAGGAGCGTGGCAAGGAAGGCTGCGACTGATCCCGTGAACAAGGAGTCGTTCCGATGAACATACTGCGTACAAGTCGCATCGCCCTCCGGGCCCTGGCCCGAAATAAAATGAGGTCGTTCCTGACGGCCTTGGGGATCATCATCGGCGTCGGGGCGGTCATCGCCATGGTCAGCCTCGGCGAGGGCGCCAAGAGGGGCGTCGAGGAGCGGTTCAACTCCCTGGGGACGAACCTTCTCAACGTCTTCCCGGGCAGCCGGAACCACCACGGCATTAGTTCCGGGGGCGGGGGGTGGCAGAGTCTCAAGGTCGAGGACGCCGAAGCCATCGCCGTCCAGTGCGACGCCGTCCGGTTCGTTTCGCCGTCGGCCAGCACCCGGGCCCAGGTCATTTACGCCAACAAGAACTGGAACACGTCCGTCCAGGGGGTCGGGGCCCGCTATCCCGAAGTTCGGAACTGGGAGATCGAGGCGGGGACGTTCTTCGATGAGTCCCATGTTACCGCCGCTGCCAAGGTCTGCGTCCTCGGGGTCGAGGTCAAGAAAGCCCTCTTCGAGGACGAGGACTCTCTTGGCAAGGTCATCCGGGTCAAGGGGATCCCGTTCCGGGTCCTGGGCGTCCTGAAGTCCAAGGGCGAGGCCGGCGGATTCTTCAACCGCGACGACGTCATCGTCATGCCCTACACGACCGTCATGAAGAGGCTCGCCGGCGAGGATCACATCAACAGCATCGACGTCCAGGCGGTCTCGATGGACCGGACGGCCGAGGCCCAGCGGCAGATCGAGGAACTCCTCCGCATCCGCCACCGCATCGCCCCCGGGGCCGAGGACGACTTCCAGGTCCGGAACATGGCTGAGATCGCCGAAGGGGCAGCCCAGTCGACCCAGATCCTGGGCATCCTCCTCGGAAGCATCGCCTCCATCTCGCTCCTCGTCGGCGGGATTGGGATCATGAACATCATGCTTGTCTCGGTGACCGAGCGCATCCGGGAGATCGGCATCCGGATGGCCGTCGGGGCGCGGGAGAAGGACATCCTCCTCCAGTTCCTGACCGAGGCCGTGGTTCTGAGCTTCCTCGGCGGCGCCCTGGGGGTCGTCTTCGGCGTCGCGAGCTCCAAGCTGATGAAATTCATTCCCATCTTCGCCGAGTGGAAGACGGTCGTTTCGCCCCAGGCCATCCTCCTAGCCTTCGCCTTCTCCGCCTCGGTGGGCATCTTCTTCGGCTTCTACCCGGCCCGCAAGGCGTCGAAACTCGACCCGATCGAAGCCCTGAGATATGAATGACGACGCACCCGACGCGCCAAGGAGAATCCGTATGAAACCGAGAACATTCGCCGCCGCCGCCCTGGTCCTCGCCACGGTCGCCCTGCCCGCGCGCGGCCAGCAGGAGGGAGGCGTCCTTTCCCTGTCCCTTGAGGAGTGCATCCTGAGGGCCATGAAGGGCAACCTTTCCGTGGCCATACAGGTCCTGAATCCTGAGATCGCCGGCGCCGCTGTGACCCAGGCCGGAGAGAAGTTCTACCCCACCCTTTCCCTGGGGTTCAACAAAAGGAACACCGACAGCGCGTCCTATTCCGGGCTCGACGCGGCCGGAAGTGTCGTCACCCGGGTGAACGACTACACGCTGGACTTCAACCAAACCGTTCCCGGGGGCGGGACCGTGGGCCTGGCGCTGAACTCGAACAAGAACGACACCAACCGGAGCTTCCAGACCATCAACCCCCGCTTCGGGAGCACGCTGACGTTCGACTTCACCCAGCCCCTGCTCAAGGATTTCGGCTGGAACATCAGCCGGCGGGAGATCCTCATCGCCCGGAACAATCTGTCCATCTCGGAGAGCGAGCTCGAGACGACCCTGATGTCGACCATCTACCAGGTCGAGGCCGCCTACTGGACGCTCGCCTACAGCATCGACAATCTCGAGGTCCGGCGTCAGTCCCTCCAGCTGGCCAAGGACCTCCTCGAGAAGAACCGCCGGTCGGTCGAGGTCGGTCAGTTGGCCCCGATCGAGATCCTCAGCGCCCAGGCCGAAGTGGCGACGCGCGAAGCCGATATCTTGCAGGCCGAGGCGCAGGTCAAGAACGCCGAGGATCAAATGAAGACGCTCCTCAACCTCTCCCAGGACGAGGACAGGGCGACCGCGTCCATCGTCCCCGAGGACCGGCCGGTCCTCCCCGAGAGGAAGATCGCCCTGGACGAGGCGCTGGCTACGGCCCTCGAGAACAGGCCCGATTTGAGGGTCACGCGGATCGGCTTGAAGAACCAGGAGCTCAACGTGAGCTACGCGAAGAACCAGCTCCTGCCTGGGTTGAACCTGACGGCCTCTTACTGGAGTCCCGGCGTTTCGGGGACTCAGATCGTCTACCTTAACGACAACCCGCTCAGCGGCATCGTCCTCCGGACGATCCCGGGCGGATCCAATGCCTCCCTAAAGGACGCGTTCAATTTCAAGTACAACAATTGGTCCGTGGGCCTGACGCTCACGGTCCCCTTCAACAACATCCTTTCCCGGGCTTCGTACACCCAGGCCCGGCTCGATATGCAGCAGGCCCTGCTCGACCTGAAGAGCAAGGAACAGCAGGTCTTTCTGGAGATCAAGACCGCCGTCCGGGCGGCCGAGACCAATTCCAAGCGGGTCCAGGCCTACAAGGTCGCCCGCGAGCTGGCCGAGCAGAAGCTTGCCGGCGAAGAGGAAAAGCTCAAGGTCGGGCTGAGCACGAACTACATGGTCCTCCAGTACCAGCGGGACCTCGCCACCGCCCGGAGCACCGAGCTCAAGGC
>CAZPEP010000021.1:0-14906 GCA_964585685.1 uncultured Eubacteriales bacterium
GGCGTCCGCTCGTACCGGAGGAACTCCATGACGAACTGGCCGCGGCCCTGGGTAAGCGTCCGGAGAGCCGTCGCGTACCCGAACATCTCCGAAAGAGGGACGAAGATCCGGACGACCCTCGCGCCGCCCCGCATCTCCATCCCCTCGATGCGGCCCCGCCGGGAATTGATGTCCCCGACGATGTCCCCGAGATACTCGTCCGGGCTGACGACCTCGAGGGACATGATGGGCTCGAGGATGACGGGCGACGCTTTCCGGCCGGCTTCCTTGAAGGCCAGGGAGCCGGCGATCTTGAAGGCGATGGGGTTGGAGTCCACCTCGTGGCTGGAGCCGTCCAGGAGGACGGCCTTGAGGTCCGTCAGCGGGAACCCGGCCGCTAGGCCGGCCTCCATCGACTCCCGGATGCCCGTCTCGACGTCGCCGATGAACTCCCGGGGGATGACGCCGCCACGGGTCGCGTCGACGAACTCGAAGCCCCGGCCCCGCGGCAGGGGTTCGACCGAGATGCGGCAGTGGCCGTACATGCCCTTGCCGCCGGTCTGGCGGATATACTTGCCCTCGCCCTCGGCGGACGTCAGGATGGTCTCCTTGTAGGCGACCTGGGGCTTGCCGAGGTTGGCCTGGACGCCGAACTCGCGCTCCATCCGGTCCATGACGATGTCCAGATGGAGCTCGCCCATCCCCCGGAGCAGGGTCTGGCCCGTCATCGGGTCCCGTTGGACCAAGAGGGTGGGGTCCTCCCGGGTGAACTTGGCCAGGGCGGAGGCGAGCTTGGCGTGCTCGGACTTGGACCTGGGCTCGATCGTCGCCATGATGACCGGCTCGGGGAACTTGATGGACTCGAGGACGATGGGCCGGCTCTTCAGGCAGAGGGTGTCCCCCGTCGCCAGGTTCTTCATCGAGCCCATGGCCGCGATGTCCCCGGCGTAGACCTCCTGGATCTCCTTCCGCTTGTTGGAGTGCATCTCGAGGAGGCGTGACAGGCGCTCCTCCTCGTCCTTGACCGAGTTGTAGATCATCGACCCGATCTTCGCCTTCCCGGAATAGACCCGGAAAAAGGCCAGGCCGCCGAGGAAGGGGTCGTTCATGATCTTGAAGACGAGGGCCGAGAAGGGCTCGCTGTCGGAGGCCGCCCGCGTCTCGGGGGCCCCGGAACGGGGGTGGAGGCCGACGACCGGCGGGACGTCCGCCGGCGAGGGCAGGTAGTCGACGATGGCGTCGAGGAGGGGGTGGATCCCCTTGTTCCTGAAGGACGCGCCGAAGATAACGGGGACGAACTTGTTGCCCAGGGTCCCTCTGCGGATCGCGCCCTTGATGTCCGGGACGGAGATCTCCGTCCCGTCGACATACTTCTGCATCAGGACGTCGTCCGTCTCGCTTAAAGTCTCGATCATCTCGCTTCTTTTCTCTTCGACCATGTCCCGGAACTCCTCCGAGACCTCTCTCACCTCGAAATCCGTTCCGAGGATGCCCCGGCCCCAGTCGATCTCTTTCCGCTCGACCAGGTCGATGACGCCGCGAAAGCCCTCCTCCCGGCCCATCGGGACCTGGATCGGCAGGGGCCTGGCCGCGACCCGCGTCCGAAGCTCGGCCACCGCCCTCTCCGGGTCCGCGCCCACCCGGTCCATCTTGTTGACGTACACGATCCTCGGGACCCTGTACTTATCCGCCTGCCGCCAGACGGTCTCGGATTGGGGCTCTACGCCGCCGACCCCGCACAAGATCGCGATCGCGCCGTCGAGGACCCTAAGGGAACGCTCGACTTCCGCGGTAAAATCCACATGCCCCGGAGTATCGATGATATTGATACGGTGGCTATTCCACGTGCACGTCGTTGCGGCGGAAGTGATGGTGATCGCGCGCTCCTGCTCCTGGACCATCCAGTCCATGACCGCCGTCCCGTCGTCCACCTCTCCCATCTTGTAAGTGATCCCCGTGTAAAAGAGGATCCGCTCCGTCGTGGTGGTCTTCCCCGCATCGATATGGGCCATGATGCCGATATTCCTCACGTTCTCGATCGGGTGAGACCGCATGTCCTCTATGCTCCATTGATCGCCGTGCCACGACGTGCCGCTCGGAAACGGAGACTACCATTTATAATGAGCGAAGGCCCTATTGGCTTCCGCCATCTTATGGGTGTCTTCCCGCTTCTTGATCGCGCCGCCCCTGTTGTTGATGGCGTCGATAATCTCCGCGGAGAGCTTCTCCGCCATGCTCTTCCCGTTCCTCTCCTGAGCGTATTTGATGAGCCACCGGACGCCCAGCGTAAACGACCGGCCGGCCGTGATCTCGATCGGGACCTGATAGTTGGCTCCGCCCACGCGCCGGGACTTCGTCTCGAGAAGCGGGCGGACGTTGTCGATGGCCTTTTCCAGGATTTTGAGGGGATCCTCCTTCGTCTTCGCCTGGACGATCTCCATCGTACCGTAGACGACCCGCTCGGCGGTGCTCTTCTTGCCCTTCTTCAAGAACAAGTTGATGAAGCGGGCGACCAGCGTGCTGTTGTAGAACGGATCTGACTGGATTTTCCTCTTCTTGATGGTTCCGCGTCTCGGCATATCCGCTCTCCCTTAGGCTTTCGCTCTTTTTTCTTTGGGCCGTTTTGCCCCATAGCAGGACCTCGCCTTGAAACGGCCCTGGACGCCTTCGCAGTCGAGCGTGCCCCGGACGATGTGGTAGCGGACACCCGGCAGGTCCCTCACGCGCCCTCCGCGAATGAGGACAATGGAGTGTTCCTGGAGGTTGTGCCCGACCCCGGGGATATAGCCGGTGACTTCGATGTTATTCGTAAGGCGGACCCTGGCCACCTTCCGCATGGCCGAGTTCGGCTTCTTCGGCGTCATGGTGAACACGCGCGTGCAGACCCCCCTCTTTTGAGGGCTGCAATCCAACGCAGGCGCTTTGCTCTTGGACTTCCTGAGCGTCCTGCCCTTTCTCACAAGCTGGTTTACTGTCGGCAAAACACCTACTCCTCGATAAAAAAATTCCTTTAGTTATTCACCCCAAGGAGAATATCCCGAGACGAATGTGTGGATGATAGCAAAAACGGCATTCTCTGTCAAGAAATTTGAGGACATTTCAGGGGGGCCCCGCCTCTAGTCCCGGGTCGGGACCTCGGTCTCGCCCTCGGGTGCCTCGATGATCAGCTCCGGCTTTTCCTCATCCTTCAATTCGACGTTCCGGTAGAACTTGTACCCCGTCCCGGCGGGGATCAGCCGGCCCATGATGATGTTCTCCTTCAATCTCCTCAAATAATCCACTTTCCCGTAAAGGCTGGCCTCCGTCAGGACCCTCGTGGTCTCCTGGAAGGACGCAGCCGCGATGAAGCTGTCGGTGCTCAAAGCGCTTTTCGTTATGCCCAAGAGGAGGGGCCGTGCCTTGGCCGGCTTGCCTCCCCTCTTCATCACCTTCTCGTTCTCCTCCTGGAAGATGAACTTGTCCACCTGTTCGTCCACCAGGAACTCGGTGTCCCCGACCTCCTCGACCTTGATCCAGCGCAGCATCTGGCGGATGATCGTCTCGATGTGCTTGTCGTTGATCGGGACCCCCTGGAGCCGGTAGACTTCCTGAACCTCTCGGAGCAGGTATTCGGCCAGCTCCTTCTCGCCCAGGACCTTCAGGATGTCGTGGGGGTTGACCGGGCCATCCATCAGGGCGTTGCCGGCCTTGATGCGCTCGCCGTCGGCGACGCTCAGGTGAGCGCCCTTAGGGATGAGATACTCTTTCTCGCCTCCCCGCTCGTTCTTGACGGTAATCTTGCGGTAGCCCCGGACCAGGCCGCCGATCTGGACGAGGCCGTCGATCTCGGAGATGACGGCCGGGTTCTTGGGCCGGCGAGCCTCGAAGAGCTCCTCAGCCCTGGGCAGGCCGCCCGTGATGTCCTTGGTGCGGGAGGCCTCGCGGGGGATCTTCGCCAGGACGTCGCCGGCGAACACCCGGTCGGCGTCCTTGATCCCCAGGTTGGCCCCAGACGGCATGAAGTACCTCTTGAGAATGATGGGGTTTCCCCGGTCGTCCTTCTTCTTCTCGTCGAGGATCTCGACCCGGGGCTGGAGCTTCTCGTCCTTGGGGTCGATGACGACCTGGGAGATGAGGCCGGTGAACTCGTCCTGGACCTCCTCCATGCTCACGCCGAGGACGACATCATGGAAACGGACGACGCCCGTCTCCTCCGTCAGGATGTATGTGTTGAAGGGGTCCCATTCGGCGAACCCCTGACGAGCCTTGACCTCCTCGCCTTCCTTGACGAGGACCCTGGCCCCATACGGGACCTGGTAGTGTTCGATCTCCCGGCCCCTGTGGTCGAGGATCACGATGTTCGCGTTCCGGTTGACGACGACCAGGACCCCCTCCTTGTTGGTGACCGAGAGGAGACTGCTGAACTTGATGACGCCATCCTTCTTGGCCTCGAGCTTGGACCGCTCGGCGCCGCGCATGGCTATGCCGCCGACGTGGAACGTCCTCATGGTCAGCTGGGTGCCGGGCTCGCCGATCGACTGGGCCGCCGTGATTCCGACGGCCTCGCCGAGCTCGACCATCTGGCCGCTCGACATGGCCCGGCCGTAGCAGAGCTGGCAGACGCCCCGCTTAGCCTCGCACGTCAGGACGGAGCGGATCTTAACCCGCTCGATCCCCAGGTTCTGGAACTGCTGGACGACGGCCTCGGTGATCTCTTCGTTCATGTCCACGACGACCTCGCCCGTATCGGGGTTGATGACCCGCTCGATCGAGGTCCGGCCGACGATGCGATCGATGAAGGGCTCGATGATCTCGCCATTCTCAACGATCGCCGTCACGTTGATGCCCTTGAGAGTCCCGCAGTCGCGCTCGTCGACGATGACCTCCTGGGAGACGTCCACGAGCTTGCGCGTCAGGTAGCCTGAATTGGCCGTCTTCAGGGCCGTGTCGGCCAGGCCCTTGCGGGCGCCGTGGGTCGAGATAAAGTACTGGAGAACGTTCAGGCCCTCCCGGAGGTTCGAGACGATGGGCGTCTCCAGGATCTCGCCTGACGGCTTCGACATCAGGCCCCGCATCCCGGCCAGCTGGCGGATCTGCTGCTTGTTGCCGCGGGAGCCGGAGTCGGCCATGACGTACAGAGGATTGAGACCGCGACCCTCGAACGAGATCCGCTTCATCTCATTGATCATGGCGGCCGAGACCTTGTCGGTCACCGTGCCCCAGATCTCGATGACGCGGTTGAATCGCTCGCCGGCCGATATGGTCCCCTCGCGGTAGAGGTTCTCGATGCCGTTGACCTCCTTCTGGGCCTTTTCGACCAGGGAGGCCTTCTCCCCGGGAATGACGAAGTCGTCGATCCCTAGGGAGAACCCGGCCTGCGTGGCGTACTTGAAGCCGAGATCCTTGAGGCTGTCGAGCATCTCGACTGTCGCCTGGAGGCCCTTCCGGAGGTAGCCGTAGAACACGAGATTCTCGAGGCCTTTCTTGCGGAAGATGCCGTTGATGAACGGGATCCCCTTGGGGAGAGCGCTGTTGAAGATGATCCGGCCCGGGGTCGTCTCGACGTGCTCGCCGCGGATATCGTTGGTCGGACAGGTCATGACGGCCTGGTCGTCATAGAAGGTTGCCAGGTTCATGAACGGGCCGGAGAACCGCAGCTTGATCTGAGCCTGGAGGTCGATCTCCCGGTCCTCCGTGGCCAGGAGGACCTCGTCGGGCGAACCGAAGATCCGGCCCTCCCCTTTCAGGCCCTTCTTGCCCAAGGTCAGATAGTAGCAGCCCAGGACCATGTCCTGGCTGGGGACGGTCAGGGGGCGCCCGTGGGCAGGCGACAGGATGTTGTTCGTCGACAGCATGAGCGTCTGGGCCTCGACCTGCGCCTCGACCGACAGCGGGATATGGACGGCCATCTGGTCGCCATCGAAATCAGCGTTGAAGGCCGCGCAGACGAGCGGGTGAATGTGGATGGCCTTGCCCTCGACGAGCAGAGGCTCGAAGGCCTGGATGCCCAGCCGGTGCAGGGTGGGAGCGCGGTTGAGCATGATCGGGTGCTCACGGACGACCTCCTCGAGGTAGTCCCAGACTTCGGGGCGCTCCGCCTCGTGCCATTCACGGGCCACCTTGACGCTCGGGACGAGCCCTTCCTTCTCCAACCGGTTGAAGATGAAGGGCTTGAAGAGCTCGAGGGCCATCTTCTTAGGCAGCCCGCACTGGTTGAGCTTGAGCTCGGGGCCGACGACGATGACCGAGCGGCCGGAGTAGTCGACGCGCTTGCCAAGGAGATTCTGCCTGAACCGCCCCTGCTTGCCCCGCAGGGCCTCGCTCAGCGACTTGAGGGGGCGGCGGTTGGCGCCCAGGTGGACTCGGCCGCGCTTCCCGTTATCGAAGAGGGCATCGACGGCTTCCTGGAGCATCCGCTTCTCGTTGCGGATGATGAGCTCGGGGGCCTTGAGCTCGATCAGCTTCTTCAGCCGGTTGTTCCGGTTGATGACCCGGCGGTAGAGATCGTTGAGGTCCGATGTGGCGAACCGGCCGCCGTCCAGGCGGACGAGGGGCCTCAGGTCAGGCGGGATGACGGGGACGACGTCGAGGATCATCCACTCGGGCCGGTTCCCCGAGCGCTTGAGGGCCTTGAAGACCCGGAGGCGCTTGGCGTAGCGGAGCTTCCTCTGCTGGGAGGTCTCCTTCTTCATCAGCTTCCGCAGGCGTTCGGTGTCTTTGACGATGTTGACCCGCTGGAGGAGCGTCTTAATGGCCTCGGCGCCGATCGCTGCGTCGAACTTGTCCCCATACTTTTCCTGGGCGTCCTTGTGCTCCTCCTCGCTCAGGAGCTGCTTCTCCTTGAGCGGAGTGTCGCCCGGGTCGAGGACGATGTGCGACTCGAAATAGAGGACCTTCTCGAGGTCCTTGATGGAGAGATCGAGGACGAGGCCGATCCGGCTCGGCGGGCTCTTGAAGAACCAGATATGGGCTACGGGCGAGGCCAGCAGGATGTGGCCCATGCGCTCCCGGCGGACCTTGGACTTGGTCACCTCGACACCGCAGCGCTCGCAGATGATGCCCCGGTACTTCATCCGCTTATACTTGCCGCAGAGGCACTCGTAGTCGTTGATGGGGCCGAAGATCTTGGCGCAAAAAAGGCCGTCCTTTTCGGGCTTGAAGGTCCGGTAATTGATGGTCTCGGGCTTCGTCACCTCGCCCCAAGACCAGCTCTTGATCTTGTCCGGCGAGGCGATATTGATCCGGACCCTGTCGAAATCGATCCGGGGTTTGCCGCCCATGATCTGGCGAACGTCCATCATGAATCTCCTTTGACCGTCTGGGGAACCGCGATTCCCCAAGGGAGGATCTCGTCCTTCTCGCCCTTCTCGAGCTCCACGTTCAGGCAAAGGCTTTGGAGCTCACGGATAAGGACGTTGACGGACTCGGGGAGCCCCGGCTGGAAGTCTAGATCCCCCTTCACGATGCCCTCATAGATCTTGGCCCGGCCTTCGACGTCGTCCGATTTCACGGTCAGCATCTCCTGCAGGGTGAAGGCGGCCCCGTAGGCTTCGAGGGCCCAGACCTCCATCTCGCCGAAACGCTGGCCTCCGAACTGGGCCTTCCCGCCGAGCGGCTGCTGGGTGATCAGCGAGTACGGTCCGGTCGACCGGGCGTGGATCTTGTCGTCGACAAGGTGGTACAGCTTCATCATGTAGATGTAGCCGACCGTGATCTCCTGATCGAATATCTCGCCGGTCACGCCGTCGAAGAGCGGGATCTTCCCGGATTCGGGCAGGCCGGCTCTCTTCAGCAGCTCCTTGATCTCCTTCTCCGACACGCCGTCGAAGACGGGGGTGGCGATCCACATCCCCAGGGCCTTGGCCGCCCAGCCGGCGTGGGTCTCGAGGATCTGTCCGACGTTCATGCGGGAGGGGACGCCCAGCGGATTGAGGACGATCTCGACGGGCGTGCCGTCGGGAAGCCGCGGCATATCCTCCTCGGGTACGATCCGGGCGATGATGCCCTTGTTTCCGTGCCGCCCGGAGACCTTGTCGCCGACGGACATCTTCCTTTTCATCGCGATGAAGACCTTGATGGCCTGGATGACGCCAGGGGCCAGCTCGTCGCCCTTCTTCAGGTTCTCTACCTTCTCCTTGAAGATCGACTTCTCGGCCTCGATCTGCCTCTTGACCTTCCGGTCGAGGTCCTTGACGGCCCGGTCCCTCTCCTCGTCGTCCCCGAGCTTGAGCTCGAGGGCCTCGTCCTCGCCTAGCTCGTCCAAGATCCTTTCGGTGAGCTTGGTCCCCTTCTCGACGGTCAGGGAGCCCGCCTTGAGGGTCTTCTCAACGACTTCGCCCTTGAGGAGGGCCTTGGTCTTCCGCCACTTCTCCTCCTCGAGGATGGTGATCTCGTCGTCGAGGTTCCGTTTCATCCGGGCGATCTCATCCTTCTCGATAACCTTCGCCCGCGGCCCCTTCTCGGTACCGCGCCGGGAGAAGATGCGGACGTCGATGATGGTGCCCTCGACGCCCGGCGAACAGTAGAGGGAAGCATCCTTGACGTCCAAGGCCTTCTCGCCGAAGATGGCCTTGAGGAGCTTCTCTTCGGGGGAGAGCTGGGTCTCGCCCTTGGGGGCGACCTTGCCGACCAGGATGTCCCCGCTCTTGACCTGAGCGCCGATGCGGACGATGCCGTTGTCGTCCAGGTTGCGGGAGAGATTCTCGGGGATGTTGGGAATGTCCCGGGTGATCTCCTCCGGCCCGAGCTTGGTGTCGCGGGCCTCGATGGTCTCCTCCACGATGTGGATGGAGCTGAAGACGTCCTCCTTGATCAGCTTTTCGCTGACGACGATGGCGTCCTCGAAATTGTACCCCCGCCACGGCATGAACGCACAGAGGACGTTCCGGCCCAGGGAGAGCTCACCCCGGTCCGTGCAGGAACTGTCGGCGAGGACCTGGCCCCGTTCGACCTTGTCGCCCCGGCGGACGATGGGCCGGTGGTTGATGCAAGTGTTCTGGTTCGTCCGGAGGAACTTGGTCATGAGGTAGAGGTCCGTGCCGACCTCGTAGTCCCGGGCGTTTTCCTTCTCGTCGACCCGGATGAGGATGCGCTCGGCGTCCACAAACTCGACAAACCCGGAGCGCTTGCAGACGATCACATCCCCGGACCCCTTGGCCACGAGGTGTTCGATGCCCGTCCCGACCAGCGGCGCTTCGGGCCGCATCAGGGGGACGGCCTGGCGCTGCATGTTGGATCCCATCAGGGCGCGGTTGGCGTCATCGTGCTCCAGGAACGGGATGAGGGCCGCCGAGAGGGAGACGAGCTGTTTCGGGGACACGTCGATGTAGTCGATCTTGTCCTTCGGAATGAACTTGAAGTTCCCCGCCTCGCGGGCGCTCACGAGGTCGCTCGTGAACCGGCCCTTCTCGTCGACGTCGGCGTTGGCCTGGGCGATGTTAAACTTCTCCTCCTCCCAGGCGGTCAGGTACCAGCAGAAGGGCTCGAGGACCGGCAGGGACTTGCCCTTCTGACCCTTGAGCGGTTCGATCGATCTGGTCATATCGTCCTTGAGGACGATGTCCCCAACCTTATGGGAGGTGCTCCCCGGATGCAGAACCTTGACGTAATCGATGACCCGCCCGTTCTTGACCTTGCAGTAGGGCGTCTCGATAAAGCCGTAGTCGTTGACCCGGCCGTAGCAGCTTAGGGAGGAGATAAGGCCGATGTTGGGACCTTCCGGGGTCTCGACCGGGCAGATCCGACCGTAATGGGAGGCCTGGATGTCGCGGACCTCGAAGCCCGCCCTCTCCCGGCTTAGGCCGCCGGGCCCCAACGCGCTCAGCCGGCGCTTATGGGTGATCTCGGCCAGGCTGTTGATCTGGTCCATGAACTGGGAGAGCTGGGAGCTCCCGAAGAACTCCTTGAGAGCGGCGATGACCGGCTTGGAATTGATCAGGTCCTGGGGCATGGCCGCCGCCAGGTCCGCGGTCACGGTCATCTTCTCCTTGATGGTCCGCTCCATGCGGGTCAGGCCGATCCGGAAGGCGTTCTCGACGAGCTCGCCGACGGACCGAACGCGGCGGTTGCCCAAGTGGTCGATATCGTCGACCGACCCCTCGCCAGACCTCAGATTGAGGAGGTACTTGATGACCTCGACATAGTCCGTGGGGAACAGCGTTTTGTCCTCAAGGGACGTCTGGAGCCCGAGCTTGATGTTGAACTTCAGGCGGCCGATGCGGGAGAAATTGTATTTCTGGGGATTAAAGAACAGATTATGAAAAAGGTTATGGGCGCTCTCCATCGTGTGGGGCTCGCCGGGCCTCAGCTTCCGGTAAATCTCGCCCAGGGCCTGGTTCGTGTCCTTGCGCAGGTCCTTTTTCAGGGTATTGACGATGATCAGGCCGGCCCGGTCCTCCTCGGGGAAAAAGACCTCGAACGGCTCACCCCGGCCGGCCAGGAGGTCGGCCTGGGTCTCGTTGAGCTCCTCGTTGGCGCGGACCTTCCCCTTGATGCCGACCATGGAATAGGCGCCCTGGAGGTCCTTCTTGGCCAGGGGGACCCGGGCGACGCCCGCGTCCCTGAGGGCCTGGACGGCCTCCGGGGTGATCTTCTTCCGGGCCTGGACCAGGACCTTCTTCGACTTGGGGTCGGCGACGTCCTCGGCGGACGTCCGACCGGAAAGGCCGTCGGAAACCTCCCAGAAGAGCTTGCCCTCCTCCGGGACGACCTTGACCATCCTGTGGAAGATCCGCAAGATATCCTCGTCCGACCCGAAGCCCAGGGCTCGGAGGAAGACCGTGGCCAGGAACTTCTTCTTGCGATCCAGGCGGACCCAGAGGTTGTTCTTGGCGTCGTACTCGAACTCGACCCAGGCGCCCCGGTACGGGATGAGCTTGCCGATATAGAACCCCTTGGCTTCGGCCTGCCGGAAGAACACGCCCGGCGACCGCTGGAGCTGGCTGACTACGACCCGTTCGATGCCGTTGAAGATGAACGTGCCCTTTTCCGTCATCAGCGGGATGTCGCCGAAGTAGACCTCCTGCTGCTTGATGTGCTTGAGGCGTTTGGTCTTGGCGGCGACGTCCTTCTCCCACGAGACCAGTTGCACCCGGAGCTTCAGGGGCACCGAGTAGGTGTAGCCCTTCTGGATGCACTCGGCGGACGTATACTTCATCTTGAGGCCGACCCGGTCGCCGCAGTGCTCGCAAAGAGGGATCTCGATCTTTTTGGCGGCCCCGCAATACGGGCAGATCTCTTTCTCGGTCAGCTCGGTCCCTGCCGCAAGGAGTGTGCCGCAGGCGTTGCACTTCGCCCGGGAGTTCTCGACGCCCTTGAGCCGGCCGCACTTGCATTCCCAATTCCCGATGGAATAGCTGAGGAACTCGAGCTCGGTGGTCTCTTTGAAATCGGATATCGGGAAGACGTCCTTGAAGGCGGCCTGGAGGCCGATCTCCTTCCGCTCTTCGGGCAGAAGGTCCATCTGGAGGTACTCGTTATAGGACGCCACCTGGATATCGAGGAGGCCGGGCATGGCGAAGACCGACTTGATCTTCGAGAAGTCGACCCTCTCAAGATAAGCATTTGTTTCTTTGTGCATATTCTCTCTCTATCGAAAGAGTTTCACGGCCTGTCGCCCCCGGCCCGCGGGACCCGGGGACGCGGCCGTCCGGCCGGGTTCACTGAAGTTCGACGGCGGCTCCAACCTCGGCGAACTTGGCTTTAATGGCCTCGGCTTCCTCCTTGGCGACGCCTTCCTTGATGGTCTTGGGGGCGCCGTCGACGAGGTCCTTGGCTTCCTTGAGGCCGAGGCTGGTGACTTCCCGGACGACCTTGATCACGTTGATCTTCTTGTCCCCGATGCTCTTGAGGACGACGGTGAACTCGGTCTTTTCCTCGGCGGGCTTGGCTTCGGCGGCGGGGCCGGCGGCGGCCATGACCGGGGCAGCCGCGGCGGCGCTGATGCCGTACCGGGTCTCGAACTCCTTGACGTAATCCGAAAGCTCAAGGATGGTCAGGCTGTCCAGGTGGGCGAAAAACTGCTCTTTCGTCAATTTGGTTTCCATGTCTGTTCTCTCCTTATTTCTTATCTTTCAACAGGCTCCACATCCGGCCCATGCTGACCAGGGGTGCCTGCAGCGTCCTCAGGAACTGGCTCATCGGGTACGCCATCATGTATCCGACCTTGCCCAGGAGTTCGTCCCGGGAGGTGAGCTTGACGATCTCGTCGAACCGCTCGGGGGCCATATATTGCCCCTCGACGACGCCGGCCTTCACGGCCAGCACCTTGCCGCCCGCGGAATAGTCTCGGAGCGCCTTGGCCAGGCCGATGGGGTCCTTTTCGGCGAAGGCGATGGCCGTCGTCTTGCAGAAGAAGGGCTTCAGGGGCTCGGGCGCGCTCTCCTGGAGGGCCCGGAGGGCGAGGCGATTCTTGACGACCTTGTAGGAATAAGCGTTCTTCCGGAGGATCTTCCTCAGTTCGACGGACTGGGAGACGCGCATCTGCTTGTAATCGACAAGGTAATAGGTGCCGTTCCCCACGAAGGCCTTCTCCAGGCCTTTGATGATTTCTTCCTTGTTTTCCCGTTTCACTGTCGTCTCTCCTATTTCTCCAAAATGTCCTCGGTGATCTTGAACGACGGCCCCATCGTCGAGGACACGAACAGGCTCCGGACGTACTTCCCCTTGGCGGCCGGCGGCTTGGCGTGAACGATGGCCTGGATGAACGTCCTGATGTTGTCGACGAGCTTGTCCTCGGCGAAGGAGACCTTGCCGACCGAGGAGTGGACGATGCTCGTCTTGTCCACGCGGAACTCGACCTTCCCGGCCTTGGTCTCCTCGACGGCCTTGCGGACGTCGAAGGTGACCGTGCCCGACTTCGGGCTCGGCATGAGGCCCTTGGTGCCCAGGATCCGGCCCAGCTTGCCGACACCCCGCATCATGTCCGGGGTGGCGATGACGATGTCGAAGTCGATCCAGCCGCCCGAGATCTTCTCGATGATGTCGTCGCCACCGAAGAAATCGGCCCCGGCCTCCTCGGCCTCCTTGATCTTCTCGCCCGCAGCGATGACGCAGATCTTCTTGGTCTTGCCGGTCCCGTGGGGGAGGACGACGGTGCCCCGGACCATCTGGTCGGAATACTTGGGGTTGACCCCGAGCCGGATGGATACGTCGACCGACTCGTCGAACTTGGCGTAACTCGCCTTCTTGATGTTGGCCGCGGCCTCCTCGATGGAGAAGGCCCGTGTCTCCCCGCCCTTCAGTTCCCGGGACTTGATATACTTCTGGCCTCGTTTACTCACTGACGATCTCCAATCCCATGTTCCTGGCGGTGCCTTCGATGATCTTCCGGGCGGCCTCGATGTCGTAGGCGTTGAGATCCGGGAGCTTGGTCCGGGCGATCTCCTCGATCTGCTTCCGGGTCACCTTGCCGACCTTGTCCTTGTTGGGGGCCCCGGAGCCCTTGGCGATCCCCGCGGCCTTCTTAAGGAGGTAGGAGGCGGGCGGGGTCTTGACGACGAAGGTGAACTTCTTGTCCTTGAAGATCGTGATCTCGACCGGGATCACCGTCCCCTCTTCCATTTTGCCCGTCCGGTCGTTGAACTGGCGGACAAACTCCATGATATTGGCGCCGTGCTGGCCGAGGGCCGGGCCGACCGGAGGAGCGGGGCTCGCCTGGCCCGCGACGATCTCGAGTTTGACTTTCGCTATGACTTCCTTGGACATCCTTTCCTCCTATAGTTTTTCGACCTGCAGGAACTCGAGCTCCACGGGCGTCGACCGGCCGAAGATCGTGACGAGGACCTTCAGGGTGCTGCGCTCGTGGTTGACGTCCTCGACGATCCCGCTGAAATTAAAGAACGGGCCATCGATGATCCGCACGGCCTCTCCCTTCTCAAAGGAATGTTTGGGCTTCGGCTTCTCGGAGGTGGTCTCCATGTGCTCGACGATCTGGCTGACCTCGTTCTTGTTGAGCGAAGAGGGCTTATTGCCGGAACCGACGAAGCCGGTGACCTTGGGGGTCTGGCGGATCATCAGCCAGTTCTCGTCGGACATCTCCATCTCGACCAGGATGTAGCCCGGGTAGGACCGCTTCGTGGACACGACCTTCTTCCCTCCACGGATCTCGACGACGTCCTCGGTGGGGATGATGATCTGGCCGACCTGGTCCTGGATGTCGAGCTCGAGGGCCCTCTGCTTGATGGACTCCGCCACGAACTTCTCGAACCCCGAGTAGGTATGGAGAACATACCAGTTTTTTGCCATGGTCCGGTTCCTCTTCAGCTCACGAGCGATTTGATTTGGGTGATGACCCAGGAAAAGATGATGTCCATGAAGAAGAGGTAGAAGCCGAAGAAGACCGTGGCGATGATGACGACGATCGTCGTGCTCGTGACCTCATTGCGTGAAGGCCACGTGACCTTTTTCAGCTCGGCCTTGGTCTCCTTCAGAAAATTGATGAAACGCCTGTACCAACGGATCCTGTCATTCATGGTCTTTCCTCGTCATCGCCCGATGTTCCCTCAGGTCTCGCTCCCCCCGTCCCCGGGGACCGCTGTTCTGGCAGGTGAGGCAGGACTCGAACCCGCAACCTGCGGTTTTGGAGACCGCTGCTCTAGCCAGTTGAGCTACTCACCTGCACCTGTCACTTCACCTCTTTGTGGAGGGTATGCTTGCGGCAGAACGGACAGAACTTCTTGAGCTCCGTCTTCTCGGTCTGGGTCTTCTTGTTCCTCGTGGTCGTGTAGTTCCGGCGTTTGCATTCGGTGCAGTTCAAGGTCACTATCTCGCGCATCTTCGCTTGTCCTCCGCAGTTCCGATCGTCCGGTCGCGCCGGCTATTCGATGATCTCCGTGACCGTTCCGGCGCCGACCGTCCGCCCGCCCTCGCGGATCGCGAACCGCAGGGCGTTCTCCATCGCCACGTCCGCGATCAGCTCGATCTCCAGGTTCACATTGTCCCCCGGCATC
>CAZPEP010000022.1:0-22839 GCA_964585685.1 uncultured Eubacteriales bacterium
CCTGTCCCTTCAGGAACGCGAAGGACAAATAGCCCCCGGTCTGGACCTGGGCGCCAAAGACGATGGACGCCAGGAGGAGGATCCCGGTTCCCAAGAGTATCTTTTTCATCGGATTCACAGCCCTGCGAAGTCGAAACCGTCCTCGAGGATGTCCGCCTTCCAGGCCGCGACGTTCTTCCGGGAGGCGGTCAGCCTGGCGATTTCCACGGCCCCCTTCTTCGTCCCCATCCAGATCGCGCCTTCGAGGACCCCGTCCTTCAGGACGAGCTTCCTGTAGGTCCCGGCGGCGGCGTCCTCCTTGGCGATCATCTCGTAACCGGGCCCCTCGGGGTTGACCAGCCCGACGGACGTCACAAAGACCCCAACGACTTTGAGAGTGTTCGACGGGACCGTGCCTTCGTACCTTTTTTCCATGCCTAGCATATTGAAGGCGGCCGCCCGGGCCTGGTCGAAGGACGCCGGAATGATGCCGTAGACGCGGCCTTGGTGTTGGACGATATCGCCCGCGGCATAGACGGCCGGGTGGCTCGTCCGCAGATGCTCGTCGACCACGACGCCCCGGTCCGCCTCGATGCCCGCCTCTTTCGCGAGGGCGACATTGGGACGCACGCCCGCGGCGAAGACGACCATGTCGGCCTCGGCCGAGCTCCCGTCCTTGAACCTCAGCCCCGAGGCTTCGCCCTCACCCGTGATCTCTTCGGCCGACGCCCCCAGCCGGACGGCGATCCCCAGCCGCTCGAGCTGGGCCTTGAGGAGGGCAGCGCCGGGCGTATCGAGCTGACGAGGAAGGAGTCGGTCGAAGAACTCGCTCACCGAAACCTCCGCCCCCCGGGCCTTGAGGGCCCGGGCGATCTCGAGGCCTAGGAGCCCCCCGCCGAGGACGGCGACGCGCCGCCGCGTCTTCAGGGCTTCCAGGATGGACAGGGCGTCATCAAGGGTCTTAAGGGCGAAGACGCCCTTCTTGTCCGCGCCCCTGACCGGCGGAACAACGGCCGAGGAGCCGTTGGCAAGTAGGAGCCGGTCGAACGTGGAGGTCCGCCCGTCCAGGGTCGCGACGGTCCCGGCCGCGGGGTCGATATGGACAACGGGCGCTCCGAGGCGGACAGCGATGTTCTGGCGCTCGTTCCAATTGGGGGGAAAAGCAAAGAGTCTCTCGTAGGGAAGGGCCCCGGCCACGAAATCGATGAGGTTGGGCCGGGGGTAATAGGGATAGCTCTCCCCGGCGATGACCTCGATCTCGACGGCCGGGTCGAGCTCCCGCAGGCTCTTGGCGGCCATCGTTCCGGCCAACCCGTTACCGACGATGACAACCTTCATCGGCGCCTCCCTGAGGTCCGGAGGTCAGTCGACCTTCTGGAAGAATTCCTTGCCGACACCGCACTGGGGGCAGACCCAGTTATCGGGAAGTTCTTCGAAGCGCGTCCCGGGGACGATCCCATTGTCCTGGTCACCGGCGGCCGGATCGTAGATGTATCCGCAGGCCGTGCATTCCCATTTTTCCATGTCCTTCCTCCTCCTCGATGATCGGATTCTTCGACGCTAGCCCTAACCAAGGACGCTAGCCCTCGGTTAGGACGCGCTTGTCGTACTCGGTCTCGATCTTGAGTTTGTGGAGCTTCTCCCGGCCCGCGAGGAACTCGAACAGTTTCCGGTCTTCAGCTCGCCCCGTGCCTTCCGCCAACCCCGCGTAGAGCCGGGCAGCCTGTTCTTCCTTCCGGGCGGCGAAGATCAAGGCGTCCTGGAAGCTCATGTCCGGGTGCGACGGCTCAGCCTTCAGACTATCGGTAATCCCGAGGTCTTCCACCGCCGCCGGCTCGAGCGAGCCGGCCCCCACGGGATCCAAGCCCTCGAGAAGCCTCTTATGATCCCCCTCCTCGTCCCGGAGCTCGCGGAAGAGCTCCTTCAGCCCAGGCGTTTCGGCGGCCGCCATCATGTCCGCGTACCCCGCGGCCGCTTCCTCCTCCCGGGCGACGGCAAACGCGATGATGTCCTCAAAATTCATGGGTCGTAATTTGCTCATCATGGCGCCCTCCATTTATGGACGCGTTCATTATAAGTAAAACGCCGGGCAAGTCAAACCCAGAGCGATCTCGCTCCTAGACCGCGGGCCTCTAACCCCGGCTGAGTTGGATGAGCTTTTCCTTGACCAGCGAGTTGCGCTTGACCGGCTTGTCGTTCTTGATCGCGATGTAAAGGGCCTTGTAGGAGCCGACGACGACGCTCAGTTTCTTGGCCCGGGTCAGGGCCGTATAAAAGAGGTTGCGTTGGAGCATGATGAAGTGCTGGGTCAGGAGGGGCATGACCACAGCCTGGTACTCACTGCCCTGGGCTTTGTGGACGGAGACGGCATAGGCGAGGACGAGGTCGTTGAGGTCGTCCTTCTCGTAAAGGACGGAGCGCCCCTCGAATTCCACGACGACCCGGAGCCGCGGCCGGTCGACGTGGGCGACGATCCCGATGTCCCCGTTGAAGGCGTCTTTCTCGTAGTCGTTCCGGACCTGCATGACCTTGTCCCGGACCCGGAACTCGCGGTTCCCCCACTTAAGCCCTTCCCGGAGCGGGTTGAGTCTCTGCTGGAGTTCCAGGTTCAGGTTGTCGACCCCGCAAAGGCCTTTGTACATCGGGCTGATGACCTGGATCTCGGGAGAGAGGGCGGGGATGCGGAGCCAGCGCGGGATGCGGGTCTGGCAGAGGCTGACGATGGTCTCGAACGCCTTCCGCTCGTCGTCCTGCCGGATGAAATAAAAATCAGAATCCTTCGTGCCCTTCGGGGGGTAAACCAGGCCCTGGCCCTGGTTGATACGGTGGGCGTTGAGGACGATATAGCTTTCCTTGTCCTGGCGGAAGATCTCGTCGAGCCGGACGACGGGCACGGTGCCCGATTCGATGATGTCGCGCAGGAGGGTCCCCGGCCCGACCGACGGGAGCTGGTCCTTGTCGCCGACGAGGACGAGGCGCATCGCCTCCGGGACGGCCTTGAGGAGGTGATGCATCAGCGGCAGGTCGACCATCGAGAACTCGTCGATGACGAGGGCCTCGCCCTGGAGCGGGCATTTCTCGCCTCGCCGGAAGGTCCCCTGCTTGGGCTTGAACTCCAGGACACGGTGGACGGTCCGGGCTTCCTGCCCCGTAGTCTCGGAGAGTCTCTTGGCCGCCCGTCCTGTGGGCGCCGCGAGGATGACCGCCCTCCCCCACCGGCGGAAGATGTCGGTCACGGCCTTGATGATGGTCGTCTTGCCGGTGCCCGGGCCGCCGGTGATCACCAGGACCTTCTTCCGGAAGCACTCCGCGACGGCGAGCCTCTGGGCCGGAGAGAGGACGACGCCGAGGTCCTTCCCTGCGTCCGAGACGGCGGCGTCGAGGTCGAACGGGGGAGTGCCGCACGTGACGGCGGCCAGGTCGTGGAGGGACCGGACGACCTCCTCTTCGGCCGTGTGCAAAGACGGCCGGTAGAGCGCCCGGTCCTGGCCCAGTGGCTCCCGGAGGAGCCGCTTTTTCGCAGTGAGCCTGGCCAGAGCCGCGTCGAATTTGGCATCGTCCGCCGCGATGTCCTCCAAGCATCGGGCCCGGACCTCGCTCTCGACAGAGAACACGTGACCCTGCTCGTTATCCTTTTCCAGCAGGTAGAGGACATAGGCCTTGACCCGTTCGGGGGAGCCCGGGTCCATCCCGAGCTTCAAGGCCAGATGGTCGGCCGTCTTGAACCCGACGCCCCAAATGTCCTGACTGAGCTGATAGGGGTTCGTCCGGAGGACGTGAAAGGCCTTGTCCCCGTACTGACGATGGATCTTGGTGGCCAAGTTCGTGGAGACGCCATGCTCCTGGAGGAAGATGATGAGGTCCCGGATGTCCTGGTGCTCCGCCCAGGACCTGCGGATCTCCCGGAGCTTGACCGGGCCGACGCCTTCGACCTTCTTAAGCTTTTCCGGCTTGTCGGTCAGGACGGCGATGGTCTCGGCGCCGAAGGTCTTGACGATGCGTTCCGCGAGGACAGGCCCGATGCCCTTGATAAGGCCTGACGCCAGAAACTTGCCGATACCCTGGACCGAGGCCGGCAGGGCCAGCGAAAAGCTCTCGACGTGGAACTGCTTGCCAAACTTGGGGTTGAGCTCCCACGCACCCTTGAGCTTGAGGACCTCACCGGGGGACAGGGGCGGGAACGACCCGACGATGGTCACGGGCTTCGCGTCGCCGACGGAGAACCGGCAGACCGCATAGCCATTCTCCGGGTTGAAGTAGACGATCTGCTCGACGGTACCTTCCAGCTGTTCCATGGGTCCTATGTTCTTTTATTCTAAATGAACATAGGACGCGAGACAAGCGAGACAGGCGTTGACCCCCGCCCGCTTTCATGCTAATTTTCCGACCGATGAAGTTCCTCAAGGTCCTGGCGAACGCGGTCCTCTGCGCACTTTTCTTCGCCGGACTGGTCGCTCTGCTTACGCTCGACATCAATATCAACCTCGCTTTTGCGGCCGGGCCCTTCGTCCGGCTCGCCCTGGCTCTGGCCGTATTCTACGGCCCGATCATCGTCCTGGCCATCGTCCTGCTCTTCTTCGTCATCCAGTTCTTCTCCGGGCGGCGGTTCGCCATCAAACCCGTTTCCCCCTCGTTCCTGGCCGTGGCCTTCATCCCGTTGATCGCTTTCTTTCTCTTCATCTTCTGGGAAAATTGCGGCTATTTCTCCTCGTTCTTCGATCCAGCCGTCGGCGCCCTGCTCCGGGCCCAAGGGACCGCGCTCGCGGTCCTCGCGGTCCTGGGAGCGGCGGCCCTTTACGCATCGCGGAGGTACGGGAAGAAGCTTCTGCCGCTCGGGGCATATTTCGCGTTCTTCGCGGCCGTCATGGTTCTCCTCGCCTGGCTAAGGGCCGAATTCCCGTCCTCCCGGCCGGGCGCGAGGACGGGCCGGCTCGAAGCCCGGACGATCGACCGGAACGTCCTCCTCGTCGGGCTCGAGGGATTGAGCCTTGACATCATCTTCCCTCTCATCGCCGAGGGCAAGCTCCCCAACTTTTCCTGGCTGGTGGACAACGGCAGCTGGGGACGGCTCGGAACGCTTGCCCCGACCGAGAGCCTCCTCCTCGATCATTCGCTCGAGACCGGCAAACTCCCGGCCAAGCACCGCCAGCTTTCCGCGAACGCTTACGAGCCGATCCTCAAGGGCTACAGGCTCGAAGTCACACCGCGATACATCCTCTTCCGGCAGATGATCCGGCTGGGAATCTTGAAGGTCCTGCCCAATGTTCCGCCGCCGGGCCCCACGGACCTCGAGCGCGTCTTCGAGGCCAACGGCTCCAGCGCCCTAATCGTCAAGCCTCTGCCCTCCGACGGCCACCGGGAACCGGACCCCAGGGCCGACAAGGCCTTCGGCCAGGTCTTCATGTCCGACGGCGCGGAAACGGGCCGCCCGCTCGAGACGGCGCGGAAGGCCTTCGCCCGGGACTGGGCGCTTGAAGAAGGCGCGTTCTCCGAGAGAGGGCGCCGGGCGCCGAGCTATTTTCATCTCCGTCTCGACGGCCTCAACACGGTTGAAGCTTACTTCTACAAATACACTTTTCCCGAGCAGTTCGGCGACATCGCCCAGGAGGAGCTCAACCGCTTCGGTCCGGTGATCTCCCGCTATTACGAGTACTACGACCAGGTCGTCGGCAAGTACCTGGCGTCCCTGAAGGACAACGACCTGCTCGTCGTCTACTCGCCCTACGGCGTCGAGCCGCTCCCCTTGTGGAAGCGCTTCGTCGAGTGGATCCTCGGGAACTCAGACGTCTCGGCCTACCACGAAGACCGGCCGGACGGCGTCGTATTCTTCTACGGAAACGGGATCAGGAAGAGGAACACGGTCGAGGGGATGAAGATCGTGGACATCGCCCCGACGCTCCTCTACTCCCTCGGGCTTCCCGTGGGCAAGGATATGGACGGGATCGTCCAGAGCCCCGTCTTCGTCGGGGACTTCACGGCCGAGAACCCCATCTTCTCCATTTCATCCTACGAGGAGATCGAATTCCACAAGCCGGGCGAATAGGCCCGCGCGCCTACAGACTCGGGGGGAGGCCTTCATCGCCGCACCCCGAGTCCTGAGAAGGCGATCCCCAAATATAGAACGGAAACGGAGAGGGATGAAGCCCTAATGGATGACCTTGAGCATGCGGCCCCAGCGGGCCTTGGGCAGGAAGCTGACAAGCTTGCGGAGCCGGTCGCTGACGCCCGTCTTCTGCCAGGCGTCCCGTTCGGCCTTGTAAGAGAAATAGATGACCCAGGGCCGGCCCTTGATGTTGTCGAGCGGCAGGAAGCCCCAGTATCGGCTGTCGGCGCTGTTGTCGCGATTGTCCCCCATCGCAAAGCAATGGCCGGGGGGGACGACGACCGGGCCGAAGTTGTCGCGGATCAGGTCGTCGTAATGATAGGAATCGTTCCGAGAATAGACCTGGGTATCGTTGTGGACCTTGTAGGGCTCGGCCAAGGGCTTGTCGTTGACGAAGACCTGCTTGTCCCGGATCTCGACCTTCTCGCCCTCGAGCCCGATGACCCTCTTGACAAAATCTTTGTTCATCTCTTTGGGATACTTGAAGACGACGATGTCCTTCCGCTCGATCCTCTTGCCGGGAAGGAGCCGTCCTTCCAGCGGGAGGACCGGGTCCGCGTAGGCCAGCTTGTTGACGAGGAGGAAGTCGCCGATAAGGAGCGTCGGCTCCATGGACCCGGTGGGGATCTGGAAGGCTTGGACGACGAACGTCATCACGAAAAAAACGAAGACGGCGGTCTCGGCAATGAGTTCGAAGTATTCCCGGACGACGCCCTTGTCGCTCTTCCTCTTTTGTTTCCTGGTCATGGGTTCACGTTCGAAGCGCTACTATAGCCCAATTCCCGGAAATCCTCAAGTCTTTCGATCGCAAACCAATGACTCCGGGCGACCTTGACAGGCGGCTGCATTCGGGCTTTACTACAGCCGTGAACATCGTCCTATTCGGCTACCCGGGGACCGGAAAGACCACCCTGTTCCGCCTGCTCACGGGAGGCGAGGCCGGGGCCCGCGGGGACGGAAGGAAGGAGCCGAACGTCCGAGCCCGGGCGCTCCCGGACGAACGGCTTGACGAGGTCGCGGGCCTCTATCCCGAGAAAAGAAAGGTTGCCGCGGTGGCGGAGTTCACCGACCTCGCGGGCGCCTCGTTCGGCGAGATCAAGGACGGGGTTTTTTTCGACCGCCTCCGGAAGGCCGACGGGTTGGTCCATGTCGTCCGGGGGTTCCGGGAGGCTTCCCTGCCGCATCCGAAGGGGAGGATCAGCCCTGCGGACGACATCCGGTTCATGGAGGAGGAGCTCATCCTGACCGATCTCGCCGCGGCCCAGGCCCGGCTCGAGAGGCTCGAAAAGGACCTGAAGAAGATGAAAAACCCCGAAACGGAAAAGGAGCGAGACCTTCTGGTCCGGCTCGCCGCCTTTCTCGGGGAGGGGCGGTCCGTTCACGCCTTCCCCTTCCCGCCCGGAGAAGAGAAGCTCGTGCGGAGCTTCGCCTTCCTCAGCCTCAAGCCACTCCTCCACATGATCAACGTCGACGAGAAGGATATCGCCGGAGCAGGCGGGCCCGAGGGTGGAAACGTCCTGACCTTCTGCGGTTCCATCGAATGCGAGATCCAAGAGCTCGCCGAGGAAGAGAAGGAATCCTTCAGGTCCGGGTACGGCCTCGGGGAACCGGGCGCCGCTAAATTCTTTCGGGAGCTTCCCGAGTTCTTGGGCACTCTGACCTTCTACACCGTGGGCAAGGACGAGGTCCGGGCGTGGCCCCTCCGGAAGGGCGCCTCCGCCCTGGCCGCCGCCGGTTCCATCCACTCCGACATCGAAAAGGGCTTCATCCGGGCCGAGGTCATCGCTTGGGACGAGCTCGTCCGGCGCGGCTCCCTCCAGAAGGCCAGGGACGCCGGGGCCATCCGGCTCGAAGGGAAGGACTACGTCGTCCGGGACGGGGACGTGGTATACTTCCGATTCGCCCAATGAACAAGTCTTTCACGATCACGGCCCGCGACCCTTCCTCCTCGGCCAGGACGGCGGTCCTCGAGACCGCCCACGGGGCGGTCGAAACCCCCACCTTCATGCCAGTGGCCAGCCAGGGTTCCGTCAAGGGCCTGACCCACGCCGTCCTCGAGGAGATTGGCGCTCAGATCATCCTCGTCAACGCCTATCACCTCTCCCTCCGCCCAGGGGCGGACGCCGTCGCGCGGCTCGGAGGCGTTCACGGCTTCATCTCCTGGAAGAAGCCGGTCCTCTCCGACAGCGGCGGGTTCCAGATCTACAGCTTGTCGCCCCTGGTCAAGGTCCTCGAAGAAGGGGTCCGGTTCTCCTCCCACCTCGACGGGACGAAGATCTTCCTGACCCCGGAGGACGCCGTCGATATCCAGTCGAAGCTCGGGACCGACATCATGATGTGCCTGGATTATTTTCCCGCCTACCCTGCGACGGAGGCGACGATGAAGGAGGCCGTGGCGCGGACCGGCCGTTGGGCCGCCCGGGCTAAGAAGCGCTTCGACGCGCGCGAATCCCCGCAGCAGCTGTGGGGGATCAGCCAGGGGGGAATCTTCCCCGACCTGCGGGAAGAGGGCATGGCCGAGCTGATGGCGATCGGCTTCGACGGCTACGCCTACGGGGGGCTGGGCATCGGGGAGCCCAAGACCCGGCTCTTCGAGGTCCTCGAAAAGGGCGACGTCCTGCTTCCCCTGGACAGGCCCCGCTACCTCATGGGCATGGGCTATGTCGAGGACGTCCTCGAGGCCGTCGAGCGCGGCGTGGATATGTTCGACTGCGTCCTGCCGACGCGGAACGCCCGGAACGGGTCCCTGTTCACGAGCCGCGGGCGGATCTCCATCAAGAACGTCCGGTACGCCGCGGACCCGAAGCCCCTCGACGAGGCCTGCTCCTGCTACACCTGCCGGAACTTCAGCCGGGCCTACCTCCGGCACCTTTTCGAGCGCGGCGAAATCGCCTCGGCGGTCCTCAACACCATCCATAATCTCCACTTTTATCTTGACATTTTCCGCCGAATCAGGCAATCTATCCAATTCAACTCGTTCAGCCTTCTGAAAAAGAGTATAATTTCCGACTCTAACGTCGAAAAGGAAGAAAAGACATGATCTTCGCAAGCCTTCTTATGTCCGCCCAGCAGGCCCAACCCGGCCAGGTCCCCCGCGGGAACATGCTGACAGCCCTCCTGCCTTTTGTCCTGGTCTTCGGCATCTTCTACCTGCTGATCATCCTCCCCCAGAGGAAGAAGCAGAAGAAGCACCAAGACACGGTGAGCAACCTGAAACCCGGCGACCGGATCATCACGACCGGTGGCATCTTCGGGACGATCATGGGGGTCCAGCCCGACCGGATCGAACTCAAGATCTCGGCAAACGTCAAGATCGACATCACCAAGAGCGCCGTCGGGGCCGTCCTGGGCGCCGAGAAGGGCGAGAAGACCGAATAACGGACGGGCCACGAGGCCCCACCGGTTCAGGCCTCAATCGAATCTCGACTCGAGAGTGAAGGGAACATGAAAAAAGGATTGCAGTGGAAAGCCATACTCGTCTTTGGCGTCCTGGCCCTATCGATCTTCCTGGCCTATCCCCCCAAGGACAAGATCAAGCTCGGTCTTGACCTCAAAGGGGGCATCCACCTCGTCCTCCAGGTCCTCACCGAGGACGCCGTCAACATGGAGACAGACCAGGAGATCGGAAGGTTCCAGGAGCTGTTCAAGAAGAACAACGTTACCTTCCAGACGGCGGTCAAGGAGCGGCCCGGCCGGTTCGTATTCTCCGGGACGGCGGCCGACCAGGAAGGCAAGACCCGGGACCTCATCGACCAATACACGAGGGACTGGGATTACTCGTTCTCCGGGGACAAGCTGGCCTTCACCCTGAAGGCCCCGGTCGTCCTGTTCCTCAAGGATCAGGCCGTCAACCAGGTCCGGGAGACCATCGCCAACCGCATCGACCAGTTCGGCGTAGCCGAGCCCCTCATCCAGAGGCAGGGGGCGGAACGGATCATCGTCGAACTGCCCGGCGTCACCGACCCGGACCGGGTCAAAGGGCTGATCAAGGTTACGGCCGTCCTCGAGTGGAAGCTCGTCAAGGGCGGGCCGGCCCCCGACGAGGAGACGCTCCTCAAGGACTTTGGCGGCAAGGTCCCCGAGGACCTGGAGGTCGTCAAGGGCGACGCCAGCCGGGGCGAGGCAGGCCTCTTTCTCATCAGCCGGGTGGCCTCTGTCACCGGCAAGGACCTGCGGATGGTCCGCCGGTCCGTCGACGAGTGGAACAACCCCGCCGTCTCCTTCAGCCTGAATACCGAGGGAGCACGACGGTTCGAGAAGGTCACGGGAGAGAACATAGGCCAGCGCCTGGCCATCGTCCTTGACGGCAAGGTCCAGTCGGCTCCGAACATCAACGCCCGGATCGCCGGCGACGGCATTATCCAAGGCCGGTTCACCCTGGAGCAGGCCGAGGATTTGGTCGTTGTCCTCAAGGCCGGCGCCCTGCCGGCCGGGATCCGCTACCTCGAAGAGCGGACGATCGGCCCATCCCTCGGCGCGGATTCGGTCCGCCAGGGCCTGATGGCCGGACTCGTAGCTATCGTCCTGATCATGGCCTTCATGGTCTTCTTCTACAGGCTCTCGGGCCTGAACGCCGTAGCGGCGCTCCTCATGAACGTCGTCATCCTGTTCGGGGCGCTGGGCTATTTCAAGGCGACCCTGACCCTGCCCGGCATCGCCGGCATCATCCTGAGCATCGGCATGGCCGTCGACGCCAACGTCCTCATCTTCGAGAGGATCAAGGAGGAGCGGGCCGCCGGGAAGAACGTCCTGGGCGCCATCCAGCTCGGATTCTCGCGGGCCTTCAGCGCCATCTTCGATTCTAATCTGACGACGATCATCTCGGCGATCTTCCTCTTCCAATTCGGCACCGGCCCGATCAAGGGGTATGCGGTCACCCTGATCATCGGGCTCGTCGCCAACATGGTCACGGCCGTCTGGGTCTCCCACCTGATCTTCGATCTGACGATCCCGAAGACCGCCAAGAGGCTGAGTATCTAACATGCAACTCTTCAAAACCCCCCACATCAACTTCATGAAGTACAAGTTCGTGGCCCTGGCGGCCACGTTCGCGATCGTCCTTGCCGGAGTCTTGAACATCACGGTCTTCCACGGTCTGAAGCCCGGCGTGGATTTCGGCGGTGGGACGCTCATCCGGGTCGAATTCAAGGACCCGACCCCGGTCAGCCAGGTCCGCAAGCTCCTAGCGGACGTGGGCCTGGGATCGAGCACGATCCAGGAGACCGGAAAGAAGGGCCACGAATACCAGGTCCGGACCACCCAGTTCGTCAAGGGCGCCGACGCCCAACAGGAAATGGAGGCCCACGAGAAGCTGGCCAACAAGGTCATCGAAACCCTCCGCGGGAGTTCGCCCGACAATCTGACGGTTGTCAGCCGTGAAACCGTCGGTCCCCAGGTCGGCAAGGACCTCAGGCGCAAGGCCACCCAAGCAACGATCTGGGCCCTCATCGGGATGCTCATCTACATCGCCGTCCGGTTCAAGCTGGAATACGGGGTCGCCGCCATCTTTACCCTGACCCAGGACGTTCTCATCACAATGAGCCTTTTTTCGTTCACGAACCGCGAGATCAACCTCCCCATCATCGCCGGGATCCTGACCATCGTCGGGTTTTCGATCAACGATACGATCGTCATCTTCGACCGTGTCCGGGAGAACTCCAAGATCTACCGCAAGGAATCGCTCGAGCAGATCATGAACATCAGCCTCAACCAGACGCTGGGCCGGACGGTCATCACGTCGGGCACCGTCTTCCTGACCCTGCTCGCGCTGTACGTTTTCGGCGGCGAGGTCATCAACGACTTCGCCTTCATCATGCTCATCGGGACGATCGAGGGCGTCTATTCGACGGTCTACCTGTCCTGCCCGGTGGTCCTCTTCTGGCAGAAGACTTTTAAGACGAAAAAAGGCTTCCGGAGATAAATTTCCCTTGATAATAACGTTTTATTCTTCTATACTATTTCTTACGGAAAAAACTTCTTTGCGTGAGGTATAAAAATGGCGGAAGTCAAAAAGCCGAACCCCCAAGAAGCAATTCCCGAGATCTTCAAGGATTCCTTCTTCAGGAGCGAAACGGGATCCAAGAGGAAGGCCATCGCGCTCCCTATCGCCGTGTTTGTTCACGCTGCGTTTGTAATCGCCGTCATCGTCATCCCGCTGCTCTCGACGGCTGCGCTGCCTTCCGTTGAGGTCTATAGCGCCTTCCTCGCGCCCCCGCCTCCGCCCCCGCCTCCCCCGCCTCCGCCGGCCAAGAAGCGCGCCTCCGAACAGACCAAGACCCGCATCAAGCCCGTCCAGGCCTCCGCGACCATCGAGCCCGGCCGGCTCGTAGCCCCCGTCGACATCCCCGAAGAGATCGCCGAAGAACAGCTTTCGGACATCGGCATCGACGGCGGAGTCGAGGGCGGAGTCGAAGGCGGCGTCGTGGGCGGCGTCCTCGGCGGCGTCGTTGGCGGCGTCCTCGGCGGCGTGGTCGGCGAGGTCGAAGCCCCCGTCCGGGCCATCGGCGAGATCAGGCCCCCCAAGCTTATCAAGCAGGTCGACCCGGTCTACCCAGAGATCGCCCGTCAGGCGCGTGTCGAGGGCGTCGTCATCGTCGAGGCGACGACCGACATCTACGGCCGCGTCCAGGGCATCAAGGTCCTGCGGTCGATCCCCCTGCTCGACCAGTCGGCCATCGACGCGGTCCGTCAATGGGTCTACGAGCCGATGATCATCAACGGCCGCCCCAGGGGCGTCATCTTCACCGTCACGGTGAGATTCCAGCTCAAGTAATCAAAGCTAGTCAATGGCTTTCGAGATTTAATAAGGAGGTACCTAACATGCAATTCGGTCTGATTGAAATGTGGCAGGCCATGGGAGCCGTGGCCAGAGGGGTCTCTATCATCCTGATCTCCCTGTCGATCGTCTCGCTCTACCTGTTTATCGAGCGCCAGCTGACCTTCATCCGCGCCAAGACGAAGTCCCAACTCATCGCCCCCAAGCTCGCCGAGCTTCTCAAGGCCGGACAACTCAAGGAAGCCCTGGCCCTCGCCGCCAAGAAGGACAACAAGGGCAGCCACCTGGCCCGTGTGACGGCCGCCGGCATCCAGGATTTCTTGTCCGGTAAGGAAGCCAACCTGAGCTTTGAAGAGCAGATCAACTCCGCCGAGCGCGGGTGCGAGCGGGCCGCCGTCCTGTTCAACCAGGACCTGAAGAAGGGCTTGGGCATTCTGGCCACGATCGCCACCTCGGCCCCCTTCATCGGGCTGTTCGGGACGATCTCAGGCATCATCAACGCGTTCCGCGGCATGGCCCTGACCGGGTCGGGCGGCATCGGCGCGGTCGCCGGCGGCATCTCCGAGGCCCTCGTCACCACGGCCTTCGGGATCGGCGTGGCCATCATCGCCCTCTGGTGCTTCAACCTGCTGAACACCAAGATCGAAGTCTACGATGCCGAGATGGGCAACACGACCTCGCAGATCATCGACTTCTTCCACAGAACCAAGTAAACCGACCAAAAGAAAACTATTTCGCTCTAAAA
The DNA here is from genome assembly GCA_964585685.1 of uncultured Eubacteriales bacterium. GTDB lineage: Bacteria > Acidobacteriota > Aminicenantia > Aminicenantales > Saccharicenantaceae > JALHVH01. The sequence continues at coordinate 13,603 of CAZPEP010000022.1, forward strand.
GAGAGGCACACAATGGGTTTTTCAGTATCGACGAGCGGCAAAGAAGAAATACGATCCGAACCCAATGTCGTTCCCTTGTGTGATGTCCTGCTTGTTCTTCTGATCATCTTCATGGTCGTGACCCCTCTCGTTCAGAAGGGCGTCGACGTCAAGCTGCCCTCCGCGCTAAATACGGCCAGCATGCCCGACAGCCCCGACGTTGTCCTGGCCGTCAAGAAGGACGGAACACTTTATGTGAACCAGGAAAAGGTCACGATGGAAAACCTCCAGAACGCTCTTGAAGAGGCCTTCCTGACGGTCTCGGAAAAGAAGCTCTTCATCAAAGCGGACCAGGACCTCGAATACGGCAAGATCGTGGACCTCATCGACGTCATGCGCGAGGCCGGCATCGAGATCGTAGGCATCATCACGGACAAAAAGACGGAAAAGGCTCAGTAAGGGCGCTTCGAAACCCGCAAGCCATTCAGGGGAAGGAAGCCGAAAGGCTCCTTCCCCTTTTTTTTACTTATTCTTCAGGACCTCGTTCATGCTGCCGGTCCGATAGCCCTCGAGGTCCAAGGTGACGTAGCGGTAGCCGAGTTTCTTAAAGCCGGAGACGATCCTCCCGGCCGCGGCCTTCCTGACGGCTTTCGGGAATTCTCCGAGAGCGATCTCGATACGGGCGACAGTCCCATGGTGGCGGACCCTGAGCTGTCCGAAGCCGAGACGCCGAAGGAGGTCCTCGGCCGTCCCGACCTGTCGCAGGCCTTTCGATTCAATGGGAGTGCCGTAGGGGAAGCGGGACGCCAGGCAGGCGAGCGACGGCTTGTTCCAGGTCGGCAGCCCGAACCGGCGGGAGAGCTCCCGGATCTCATCCTTGGTCAGCCCGGCTTCCTTGAGGGGAGACCGAACCCCGAGCTCCCGGCCCGCTTTCGTGCCGGGACGGAAGTCCCGGATGTCGTCGCGGTTCGCCCCGTCGAGGACGAACGGAACACCCTCCTCCCGGGCGATGGCTGACAGGGTCCCGAAGAGCTCCCTCTTGCAATAATAACAGCGTTCGGGCGGGTTCCCGGCAAAGTCCGGGTTTTCGAGCTCCCGGGTCTTGATGACCCTGGGATGGACGCCCAAGCGGCGGGCCAGCGCCTTCGCCTCGGCAATCTCCCTACCCGGATAGGTCTCCGAGGTCGCGATGACCGCCAAGACGCCGCTCCCGAGGACGTCGACCGCCGTCTTGAGGAGCAGGGTGCTGTCCACTCCCCCGGAATAGGCGACCAGGGCGCCCTTCATCCGGCCGAGGATCGCCGTGAGCTTGGTGTACTTGCGCCGCATTGACTCGGGAAGGCCCGAAAATACGGCTTTGCTCGGCTTGCCCCGTTCTCCGTGGCCCGTTCGTCGTTGGCTTTTCAGCATGATCGATCTCCGGCTCCAAATCCTGCGTTCTCCGTCTTCCGTCTTCGGTCTTCAGTCCTCGGTTATGTGTCCCGGGTGCAAGGTCCCGGGTTCAGGGCCGAACCGGCCCTCCTAGCCCCGGCGTTTCCCGACCTCGGCGACCAGTTCGTCGACGATGGCCGATTCAGGGATCCTCCTGACGATCTTCCCCTTACGGAAGAGGACGCCGCTCCCCCGAACGCAAGCGACGCCCATGTCGGCCTCCTTTGCCTCCCCCGGGCCGTTGACCATGCACCCCATGACCGCTACGGTCAGAGGCTCTTTGACGCCTGCCAGTTTCCTTTCGACCGCGGCAGCGATCTTCATTAGGTCGACCTCGCAACGGCCGCACGTCGGGCAGGAGACGATGTCGATCCCCCTCGCCCTGAGCCCGAGGCTGCGGAGGATGCGCCACGCGGTTCGGACTTCGCTCTCCGGCGAGGCCGTAAGCGAGACGCGGATCGTGTCGGCCAGCCCTTCACGGATGAGGAGCGCCAGACCGGCGGCCGATTTCACCCCGCCGGATTCGAGCCCTCCGGCTTCGGTGATACCGGCGTGGAACGGATAGTCGACCCGGGCGGCCAGGAGCCTGTAGGCTTCAAGCGTCCGCAGGATGTCGGACGCCTTGAGGGAGACCTTGATGGCGAAGAATCCCAGATCCTCGAGCATCCGGATGTGCCGGAGGGCGCTCTCGACCATCGCTCCGGCCGTCGCGCCCACGCCCGCCCGGAGCAAGCCCTTTTCCAGGGACCCGGAATTGACGCCGATCCGGATCGGGACCCCCCGCTCCGAGGCGGCCCGGACGACTTCACGCACCTTGGCCGCGGATCCGATATTGCCGGGATTGATCCTCAGCCCGTCCGCACCGGCTTCGATGGACTTGAGGGCCAGACGATGATCAAAATGGATGTCGGCGACGATCGGCAGGCGGGACCTCTTGCGGATCACGCCCAGCGCTTCGGCCGCTTCCGCTTCCGGGACGGCCACACGGACGATTTCGCAGCCGGCTCTTTCTAGCCGCCCGATCTGGGCCAGTGTGGCCCGGATGTTCCGGGTATCGGTTTTCGTCATCGATTGGACCGATATCGGCGCCCCTCCCCCGACCAGAACGTTCCCGATCCTGATCTGCCGGGTCTTGCGCCTGGGAAACAGCTCGTGATCGCTCATGCGCGTGTCCCCTATTCAGAACGGCAGGAGGCTGTTCCAGCCGTGGGGCAGTTTCTTGACGAAATCGTTCAGAACGACAAAGACGATGAGGGCCACGAAGATGACGAACCCGATCTGGAGCCAGACCGTGCGGACCTTGGGGCTGAAATCCTTTCGGAAGACGCTCTCCAGGAGCAGGACGAAGATCTGCCCGCCGTCGAAGACGGGGACGGGGAAGAGGTTCAGGATACCCAGTTGGAGGCTGATGATGGCGATCCAACTCATCATGGCCAACCACCCCATGCGGAGGGCCGCGTAGGAGAAGTTCGCGATCTCGAGCGGCCCGCCCAGTTGGCGGGTCGAGGCCTGGCCGGTGAACAGGTCCTTGAGGAATCGAATGACCAGAAAGATGTTCTTCAGGTTGGCACTGACGCTCTCCCGGATGGCCGCGAAGAACCCGTATTTTCGGATGACGGACCTCGCCTCCTGGAGAATCCCGATCTTCCCCACGTCGCCTTCCTTCCTCGGCGTGACCGAGACGTCGAGCTTCTCCCCTCCCCGCTCGACGGCGAGGACGACCTCACGGCCGGCGTTCCTCTCGATGACCGGGATGAACGAATAAAAATAGACGGGCTTTCCGTCGACGGCGGTGATGACGTCCCCGGCCCTGAGCCCGGCCTTTTCGGCCGGCGAGCCGGCCGTGACCAGCCGGATCTGGGTCAAGATCTTCCCACGGAACCCGGCGTAGCCCATCTCGTACCGGCTCACGGATTCCGTTCGGAGCTCCACCGAAAGAACCCGGCCGTCCCTGAGAATCTCGAGCGCGATGATCTTATCCGGCTTGGTGCCCACAGCGATCTCGACGTCGGTCCAAGTGGCGACCTTACGGCCGTTGATGCTCAGGATCTCGTCCTCCGGCCCGAGGGCTGCTTTCTCGGCCGGCGAGCCGGGATCGATGTGGCCGATGATCGGCTTCTGGTCCTGGTATTCGGGGGAGGGCACGCCGATGCCGTTGATCACGGCGACAAGGACGACGGCCAGGAGGATGTTCATGATCGAGCCCATGGCCATGACCAGGAGCCTCGCGCCCCGGGTCTTGGACATCATGTCGTCGGGGGCGAGTTCGCGTTCCGGCTCGAACATCCCCTCGCCTAACAGTTTAACGTAGCCGCCCATAGGGATGAGGCTGATCCGGTAGTCCGTATCGCCCCTCTTGAAGCCGACGAGCCGCTTCCCGTAGCCAAAGGAGAAGACCTCGACCCGGATTCCGACGAGCTTGGCCGTGAAGAAGTGCCCGAACTCGTGGATGAAGACGAGGATGCCGAATACGAGCAGAAAGGCGATCATCGTGCCGAATATCGTTCCCATTCTAGGTCCTTTGCATGAGGATTTTCCGCGTCCGCTCCCGGGTCTCTCGGTCGATTCCGTAGACCTCGTCGAGGCCGTGGACGGGCCGCTTGATGTGCCTCTCGAGGGTCTGCGCCACGACCCCGGCAATGCCGCCGAACCGGATCCTTCCCGCAAGGAAGGCCGCGACGGCGACCTCGTTGGCGGCGTTAAGGGCCGCCGGCAGGCTCTCCCCCTCTTCGAGAGCGGTCCTGGCCAAGGCGAAGAGCGGGAACTTGCCGGGATCGACGTGATGGAATTCGAGCGCATCGGCCCGGGCGAGGTCAAGGGGGGCGAGCGGGGACGCCGCCCGGTCAGGCCAGGTGAGCGCGTACTGGATCGGGACCACCATGTCCGTCCTGGAGAGTTGGGCCAGGACCGAGCCATCCAGGAGCTCGACCAGGGCGTGGACGATGCTCTGGGGATGGATGAGGACGTCCAGGCGCGCCGGCTCGATATCGAAGAGCCAGCGGGCCTCGATGAGCTCTAGCCCCTTGTTCATCAGCGTCGCCGAGTCCACGGTCACCTTGCGGCCCATCTTCCAGCGGGGGTGGCGCAGGGCCTCTTCGGGGGTTTTATCCGCGATCTCGGAGGCTGGGGTCCGGAAGAAGGGTCCTCCGGAGGCGGTCAAGATGACCCGGCTCACGAAACGGCGCTTTTCCCGGGCCAGGCACTGGAAGACGCCGCTGTGCTCGCTGTCCACAGGGAGGATCCGGGCCCCGGAGCGGCGCGCTTCTTTTCTCAGGAAGGCGCCCGCGACGACCAAGGACTCCTTGTTGGCCAGAGCGACCTTGGTCCCCGCCCGGACTGCCGCCAGGGTTGGCCCAAGGCCATCGATGCCGGTGATGGCGGAGACGACGATATCGTTCCCCGGCCGTCCGGCGACCTCGGCGGCCCCCTCGGGGCCAAAGACCACTTGGACCTTCCTCCGCCGGAACCGGCGCCGGAACTCGGCGGCGGCGCGCTCCGTCCTCAGGGAAACTATCTCCGGCCGGAAGGCTTCGGCCTGCTCGAGAAGGAGGGAGACATTGGCGCCCGCAGCGAGGCCAACGACCCTGAAGCGCTCCCCGAGGCGGGCCGCGATCTCGAGTGTGCTCCGGCCTATCGATCCTGTGGAGCCGAGGACGGCGACATTCTCGCAGCGATGTTCCATGTTCTCAGATGCCTACTTCCAGAGAATCCCCACGAGGTAATAGAATAGCGGCGCGGCGAGGATTAGGCTGTCGATCCTGTCGAGGAACCCGCCATGTCCGGGGAGGACGTTGGACGAATCCTTGACCCCAACCGCCCGTTTGAAGAGGGACTCCAGCGGGTCGCTCACCTGGGCGGCGGCATGGACCAGGAACGCGACGAAGAGCGCCTTCCAGAGGACGACTTCCGGCAGGAGGAGCTCCCGAGCGGCCCAGGCCCCTAGGCAGGCAAACAGGATGCCGCCCGCGCTCCCCTCCCAGGACTTATTCGGACTGGCGACAGGCGTCATCTTATGCTTCCCGAAAGGCTTCCCGATGAAGAAGGCCCCCGTGTCCCCAAGGAAGATCACGGCGAAGAGGAAATACAGGTGATAGGCTCCGTATTCGGCCCGGATGGTGAACATGTAGTTCAGGGTGAAGCTCAGATAGAGGGCCCCGAAGAACGTGATCGCGATGGACTGGGGGAACGCCGCGAGATTCTCGAGCGTGGAGACGTGGACGACGTAATAAAAGCAGGTCAGAAGCAGGCCGGCGAACAGGGCTGCCTCGAAACCGAAGTCCCGGACATAGAACGAGGCCGCGAAGGTCACGGCGAGGGCCATGCCGAGCGCCGCCTGGGGACGGAGCTTCTTCCTCGAGGCAAGCCCATAGAACTCCGCCAGGGCGCCCAGGACGAAGATCTGGAGCAGGAGGAAGAACACGATGCCGGGTGCATACTGGATGACCGCGAAGACGACCGACAGCAGGACGAAGGCGGTGAGGGTGCGTTTTCCGAGTTCCATGGGCAGATAGCGACGCGAAGGACGGTCCGGCTCAGCGGGGCCGGATGTCGCCGAACCTCCTTTCTCTCATCTGATACGCGCAGAGGGCTTCGAGAAGGTGCTTCTTCCGGAAATCCGGCCAGAGGACCGGGGTGATCCAGATCTCAACGTAGGCGATCTGCCAGAGGAGGAAGTTGGAGACCCTCATCTCGCCGCTCGTCCGGATGAGGAGGTCGGGGTCCGGGAGCAAGGCCGTGTACAGGCGCCCGGCGAAGGCCTCTTCGGTCAGGGCATCGGGGTCGGCCCCCTTCTCGCGGAGGAGGCCCTTGACGGCATCCACGATCTCGGCCCGGCCGCCGTAATTCAGGGCCAGGACGACGGTCATCCGGCAGTTGTCCCGGGTCTTCGCTTCCATGCGCTCGAGCTCCCCGAGGACGGCCCGTGGGATACCGGCCCTCTGCCCGATGACCATCAACCGGAGGTCGTTCTCCGAAAGGACCCGGCCGTCCTTCTTCAGGTATTCCCTGAGGAGCGTCCAGAGCCGGGAGACCTCCTGCCGGGGGCGCTTCCAGTTCTCCTTGGAAAAGGCGAAGAGGGAAAGGACCTTAACGCCCAGTCGGGCAGAGGCCTCGACGATCTCGCTGACGGAGTCGGACCCCGCCTTGTGGCCTTCGATGCGGGCGAGGCCCCTCTCTCGGGCCCAGCGGCCGTTGCCGTCCATGATGACGGCGACGTGGCGCGGGAGCCTGGAAACGTCCAGGCGGCGGAAGAGGGCCTCCTCTTCCGAGCCGGGCAGGATGTAACCCTCGAGGCCTTCAAACATGTTGACCATTATATGGTTGCGGGCGGGAATTGTCAAAAATAGACAAGTCGGCCGCAATGGTCTAAAATATCGACATGTGCCTCGCCATTCCCGCCAGGGTCGCCCGAGTTGATGAATCCGGGGGGGGCGGCGTCGTGGACTACCTCGGCAGTGAGGTCCGGACGAATTTCGTCCTCCTCCCCGGGGTCAAGGCCGGGGACTGGGTCATCGTCCATGCCGGATTCGCCATTTCCAGGCTGACCCCAAAGGAAGCCGGGCAAACCCTGAGGCTGTTCAAGGAAATGGAAAGGGCCTAGAACGCGCCATCGTCATGAGCGCCCTGAGGGACAAGCGGACCATCAACCGGCGGCTCGATGAGGTCCGTGGCCTCGCCGCCGCCCTTCCCTCCCCCGTCCGGATCATGGAAGTCTGCGGGACCCATACGATGGCCCTTCACCGATCGGGCCTCAAGCCGCAACTTGAGAAAGCCGGCGTCGAGATGGTCTCCGGGCCGGGTTGCCCGGTCTGCATCACTCCGGATTCGATCCACGAGGCTGCGATCGACCTCGTGACGCGCCGCGAAGCCTTCATTCTCGCCACGTTCGGGGACATGACCCGCGTTCCAACGCGGAAGGGCTCGCTCCGGGAGGCGGTCCCGGCCCCCGGGTCGCTCGTCCGGATCGTCTATTCGCCTGAGGAGGCCTTGGAGGCCGCCAGGAAATCCCCGGAGAAAGAGGTCGTCTTCTTCGGCGCCGGCTTCGAGACCACGATTCCCGGCATCGCCTACACGGCCCGCCGGGCCCTGGCCGAAAAGGTCCGGAACTATTCCGTGCTCACGGCCCTGTGGCTCATCCCGCCCGCCATCCGGGCGATCCTCGAGGCGGGGGAATGCGCTGTCACGGGCTTCCTCTATCCAGGCCATGTCAGCGCCATCATCGGCGAAGCCCCCTACGCGTTCGTCGCCGAGGAATTCGGCGTTCCGGGAGCGATAACGGGTTTTGAGCCCCTCGAAATCCTCAACGGGGTCCTGTCGATCCTGGACCAGGCCGGGAGGAAGCACCCCGGAGTCGCCAACGAATATCGTCAGGTCGTCCGGCCCGAAGGGAACCCCATCGCCCGCGCCCTGATGGACGAGACGCTTGAGCCCAAGGACGCCGTCTGGAGAGGCCTGGGGAGGATCCTACGGAGCGGCCTTAGGCTCCGTCCGCAATATTCCGATTTCGACGCCGAAACGAAGTACGGATTGGAAATGGGCCAGGCGGTTCGGGAGGCCCCCAGCTGCCGGTGCGGGGAGGTCCTCCGGGGCGTCATCAGGCCGACGGATTGCCGGCTCTTCGGGAAGCGATGCACACCGGATTCTCCGCTAGGACCCTGCATGGTCTCCGCCGAAGGCGCCTGTTTGATCACCCAGAAGTACGCGAGGAGCGGCGCATGAAGAGGGTCAGCCTGGAGCTCGGGAGCGGCGGCAAGCTCATGAGGGATTTCATCGCCGGGCATATCGTCCCGAGGTTGGCCAATCGCTACCTCGGCGCGCTCAGCGACGCGAGCCACCTGCCCGGCGGCATCGCCTTCACGACGGACAGCTATGTCGTCGACCCGATCTTCTTCCCGGGCGGGGACATCGGGATGCTCGCCGTCAACGGGACCGTGAACGACCTCGTCGTCTCCGGCGCCGTTCCCCGGTTCATCTCGCTGGCCCTTATCCTGGAGGAAGGCCTGGCCGGAGAGGACCTCGAGCGGGTCCTCGGCTCCGTCCGTACGGCGGCCCGCAAGGCGGGCGTCCGCGTCGTGACCGGCGACACGAAGGTCGTCCGCCGCGGCCAAGGGGACAAGATCTTCATCAATACCTCCGGGATCGGGCGCATCGTCGCCCAACCCTCGATCGCAAAAATCAGGCCCGGCAACAAGCTCATCCTCACCGGGACGCTGGGCGAGCATAGCACGGCGATCATGCTGGCCCGGGGCGAATATGCGTTCACGTCCCGCGTTAGAAGCGATTGCGCCCCCCTCCTTTTCCTACTCCGGGTCTGGAAGAAGGGCGCCCTCTGGATGAGGGACGTCACCCGGGGAGGTCTGGCCACGGTCCTTTCGGAGCTGGCCGAGCGCCTTCCCTATCCCCTGCTCGTCGAGGAGGACCGGATCCCCCTGTCCCGGCCGGTACGCGCCGCCGCAGGGCTCCTGGGGATCGACCCCCTGTTCTTGGCCTGCGAGGGCCGGGCCGTCATCGTCGCCCCGAAGGACAAGGCCGACGCCATCCTCCGGGACATTCGCCGCGACCCCTCGGGGAGGCGAGCAGCGATCGTTGGCGAGGTGCAGACAAGGGTCGGGAAGCCGGGAGAACTGCTCCTGAGGACGAGCGCCGGCGGATTGAGGCTCCTCGAGCCGTTGACGTCGGAACTCCTGCCGAGGATCTGCTGAGCCCAGGGACACGATGAGCGGAAGACCCGCCTTGACACGCGCCGCGGCCCTAGCGGGGTCCGCGGCCGTCGTCCTCCTGGCCGCCTGCCCTCGCCCCCCCGTTCCCGGGTTCCGAGCGGAGCTCCGT
>CAZPEP010000023.1:0-30751 GCA_964585685.1 uncultured Eubacteriales bacterium
TGACCGATAAGTGCCCCGTCGAGCGGAGGGCCTACCCCCCGGGCCAGCACGGCCGGTCCCGCAAGCGGATCCTGGGGTATGCCATCCAGCTGCGCGAGAAGCAGAAGCTGAAAAGGTTCTACGGGATGTCCGAGGAGCAGTTCCGCCTCTTCTTCAAGAGGGCGGAGCGGATGCGCGGGGTCACCGGCGAGAACCTCCTGACCATGCTCGAGCGGCGCCTCGACAGCGTCGTCTACATGCTGGGCTTTTCGCACTCCCGGACCCACGCCCGTCAGCTCATCACCCACGGCCACTTCTGCGTCAACGACCGGAAGGTCAACGTCCCCTCGGCCCTCGTCAAGGTCGGGGACGTCCTCCGTTTCAAGGACCGTTCGGCCGCGAGCGAGGAACTGAAGGCGCTCGTCGCTTCGAACAAGAACAAGACCATGCCCGGCTGGCTCGAGGCCGATTGGGACGGGATGAAGGGCCGCGTCCTGGCCCTGCCCCAGAGGGCGGACGTCAGCATCCCGGTCGAAGAGCACTTGATCGTCGAGCTTTATTCGAAATAAGGAGGTCCCATGACCGAGACAGGATTTCAGAGGCCAAAGTCCCTGGATTGCGATTTCGAGACGCTGACGGAGAAGTACGGGCGCTTCCAGGCCCAGCCGTTCGAGCGGGGCTACGGAGTGACCGTCGGGAACGCCCTCCGGCGGATCCTTCTGTCCTCCATCACCGGCGCGGCCATCACGGCCGTCCGGATCGAGGGCGTGCTCCACGAGTTCTCGACCATCCCGGGGGTCGTCGAGGACGTCACGGACATCCTCCTCAACCTCAAGGGCATCCCGCTCAAGCTCAAGGGAGACGGCCCGGTGACGATGACCCTGAAGAAGGAAGGTCCGGCCAAAGCTACCGCGGCCGACATCGTCCACGACTCGGACATCGAGATTCTCAACAAGGACGTCCCGATCGCCTCCCTGGACAAGGACGGGCAGCTCGACGTCGAGATGATCGTCCGGAACAGCCGCGGCTATATCCCGGCCGACCAGAACCTCGACGAGGGCCTGAGCGTCGACTATATCCCGCTCGATTCCTCGCACTCCCCGGTCCTCAAGGTCAACTACCGGGTCGAGCCGGCCCGGGTGGGCAAGCGCATCGACTACGAGAGCCTGACCCTCGAGATCTGGACGACGGGCGCTATCCGGCCGACCGACGCTCTGAACCAGGCGGCCAAACTGCTCCGGGACCACCTGGTCATCTTCCTCAACGTCGTCGACGAGCCCCTGGAGAAGGAGCAGGTCGCGGCCAAGAAGGAGATCCCCTATCTGACCCAGATCGACATCCTGTCGAAGTCCATCGAGCACCTGGAGCTTTCGGTCCGCAGCAACAACTGCCTGAAGTCGGCCGGGATCGACAAGATCTTCGAGCTCGTCCAGAAGACCGAGGACGAGCTTCTCAAGACGAAGAACTTCGGCCGCAAGTCGCTGGCCGAGATCAAAGAGACCCTGGCCAACCTGGGCCTCGGATTGAACATCGAGCTGCACCCCAAGCTCGTCGAGAGGATCCAGGCGGAGATCAAGGAAGCGCCCGGGGAGAAGGAGCAGGAGGCATGAGGCATCAAGTCCAGAAACGATATCTGCGGAGGGACTCCGCCCACCGGAGGGCCCTCCTGCGGAACCTGGTGACGTCGATCATCGACAAGGAGCGGATGCGGACGACCCTGGCCAAGGCCAAGGCCGCCAAGCCCATCGCCGAGAAGATGATCACCCTCGCCAAGCGGAACACCCTCCACGCCCGGCGCCAGGCCGCGGCCTACATCACCCAGGAGGCGGTCGTCAAAAAGCTGTTCGAGACGATCGGCCCGCGGGTCACGGAACGGCCCGGGGGCTATGCCCGGATCGTCAAGCTGGCCCCCAGGGCCGGCGACGGCGCCGACATGGCCATGCTGGAGCTCGTCGGCTCCGAGTTCAAGGCGAAGACCAAGAAGAAGAAAGACAAGGACAAAGAGGCCAAGGCGAAGAAGACGCCCCTCAAGAAAGCCAGGGCCTGAGATCGGCCCTCGGGCCGCTCGCTCTTTTCGCGCATCAAGAAATTCCCGGCTCGGGGCGCGCATTCCGGGGTTCGGAGGCCGGGCGACTATTCCTTCGGCCGCCGCGCTCCCTGGTAGAGCTTCTGCCAGTAGGCGTCCCTGAGGTTCGAGATCTGGACCATCGGTTTGTCGTGCGTCGTGGAGTGGATAAACTCATCCGGGCCGATCATCATCCCGACATGAGAGATCTTGTCGACCGCCCGTCCGAAGAAGATCAGGTCGAGCGTCCGTTCCCGGCCCCGCGGAACTTCAATGAGGCCGCTCTTGGTCATCTGGATGTCGGCGTCCCGGAGGATCTCGATCCCGCTCAGGTGATAGAGGAGCTGGGCGTAGCCGGAGCAGTCGATCCCGAGCGGTGAATTCCCGCCCCAGAGGTAGGGGGTCCCGATGAACCGTTTGGCCAGGGCGACGGTCTCGTCGGGCGTCAACTTCTTCCGCGCCGCGGCGGCGTCCTTGATCTCCCCGTCGCCTTTCTGAATCCAGCCCTTCATTCCGCAGGGGAGGGTGATCTCGCACCACCTTTCTCCGCAGGCTCCGACCGTAAGCCGCGAGCCGATGGGCGCGACGACGAGCGGCGTGCGTTCGGTGACGTCGTCCTTGGCGTAGATGTTGGCCATCAGGCTCGTGACTTCGAAGACTGGGCCTTCCGAGGCGTACGGCTTCCCGCCTTCCGGCCGGACGAGCAGGGACGTTCCGATCGTCCACCCCTGATAGGTGTCCGGCGTCTCGATCTGGTACCATTCCTCTCCGCCGTTCTTTTCCCAGGCAAGGACCTTGACGTTGGTCCCGAGCACGGCCTGGCTGACGAGCTCGACCGTGTCGTTCGAGGTCTTGTGCATGTTTGCCACGGACTTGACGACGACCGCCGTCCGGGCGGCGTCGGCACCGGCCGACAGTCCCGCGGGAAGAGAGAGCATGACACTCATGAGTGCGATGAGGACTTCTCTGTTCATTGGACCCTCCATCGGTATTAATGAACCCCTATTATAGAACAACCCGGGCCCGCGAGGCCAGCGCGCCGAGGGATTCCCGCTTCCCCTGCCCTCCGATTTGTCATATAATCGGCCCATATTTTCATGTTCGGCAGGAGGCACTCATGAAGCGCAAGGAATTCCTGGGGCTGTCGGGCCTGATGATGGCCGGGGCGGCCCTGCCCGGCGGGCTCGTTTTCGGCGAGATGAAAGAGGCCGCATCCGGGCCGGCGAATCTCGACGCGCGCATTTTCGATGTTCAGTTGAAGTATGCCTGGACGCTGTCGCGCGGGACCTGGAACGTCCGTCGGAACGTCCTCGTCCGGCTCGAGAAGGACGGCGTCGTCGGGATGGGGGAATCGGCCCCAATCGTCCGCTATAGCGAGACGGCCGAAAGCGGGATGGCCTTCATCGACATGGCCCGGCCGATCATCGACAGGGACCTCTGGCAGTATTTCGACCGCTGGAACGAGATCGACGCCTTGGCCCCCGGGGAACACGCCGCCAAGGCTGCTCTGGACATGGCCATTCTGGACTGGGTGGGGCGCAAGCTCGGCGTCCCCCTTTACCGGTTCCTGGGCCTCGATAAGGCGAAGACGCCTCCGACGACCTACTCGATCGGCATCGACGAGATCAAAGTCATGCAGGAAAAGGTCCGGGAGGCCCCCGATTTCTCGGTCTATAAGATCAAGCTGGGCTCCAAGGACGACAAGGCCATCATCGAGGGCATCCGCGCGGTCACCGACAAGCCCCTGCGTCCGGACGCCAACGAGGGCTGGAAAACGAAAGAAGAGGCCCTGGCCATGATCGACTGGATGGCCGACAAAGGGGTCGAGCTCGTCGAACAGCCGATGCCGGCCGGGATGTTCGAGGAGTATCGTTGGCTCAAGGAGCGGTCGAAGCTCCCGATCTTCGCCGACGAGAGCATGATGACGGCCCGGGACATCCCGAAGCTTGCCGAGGGCTTCCACGGCATCAACATCAAACTCATGAAGTGCGGAGGCATCCAGGAAGCCCTCCGGATGGTGGCCATCGCCCGTGCCCTGGGCCTCAAGCTCATGCTCGGCTGCATGGTCGAGACCTCCGTCGCGATCACGGCCGGAGCCACGATCTCCCCGCTTTTCGACTACGCTGACCTCGACGGGAACATTCTCGCCTCGAACGATCCGTTCAAGGGTGCGCGGACGGTCAAGGGCAGGCTGATATTGTCCGATGAGCCCGGCCTTGGCGTGACGGGAGACGTCTGGAAATAGGGGGCTCGGAGACCGCCCCTAGACCCCAGACCCAGGAACCTGCAGGCAGGTTCCCCCATCGCAGGGCGATGGGCCCCCTTCCCGACTGGGGTTTACGGGGCGGCCCTCCGCGCCCGATTCATCGGAACACACCTTGCTTCCTTGAGCTAAGAGGGGAGGGCGAATGATACCCCCCTTTGGAAAAGGGGGGTTGGGGGGATTTCTTGGCCGCGCCCGGTCCTGAGAGGGCGCGGGATCAGTTCTTGCCGTCGGAAATGACGAGCTTCTGTCCGACGCTCAAGGAATTACCGTTGATCGCGTTGGCCGCCTTGATCCTTTCCACGGTCGTGTTGAACTGCCTGGCCAGGGTGAAGAGCGTGTCGCCTTCCTTCACCGTATAGGCTATGCCCTGCGGGGTCTTCGACGCCGTAGCCGCCGACTCGGCGACCGGCTCGCGTTCCCTGGGATCGCCCTTCCCGGGGATCTTGAGCTTCTGGCCGATGCGGAGCGCTTTCGGATTCTTGATGTTGTTCAGCCGCATGATGGCCTGGGCGGTCGTCCGGTATCGGTGGGCGAGGGCGCCCAGCGTGTCCCCGGACCGGACACTGTGCCAGCCGTAGATGGCGTCGGGAGGAATGTACCTGGGGAGGCTCGGCAGGGCCGCCGTGACCTTCTCCCCGTAGCCGGCCGGGACCTTGAGATCGTAATCGTAATTCGGAGTCGAGTCGTGGCGGAGCTCGGAGTTGAGGAACGTCAGGAGCACGGGATCGAGGCCCATGCTCGAGGCGAGGGAAGCGAGCTTGACAGGCTGGCTCACCCGCACGGTTTCGAAGGCGATCGGATCGTCGGGGACGGGGAGGGTGAAGCCGTACTTGGCCGGGTTCTCCGTGATGAGCAGGACCGCGATGATGCGCGGGACGAAACGGGCCGTTTCGTAGGGGAGGTTGCTGAAGAGGTCCCAGAAGTTATCCAGGTAGTCGATCTTCTGGGCCTTGATGACGTTCTGGACCCGGAACTCGCCGCAGTTGTAGGAGGCCAGTGCCGTCGTCCAGTCCCCGAAGAATTCATGGAGCTCCGTGAGGTACCGGATGGCCGCCCGGGTCGCCTTGACCGGGTCCATCCGCTCGTCGACGTACTTGTCCTGTTTCAGGCCGCAGCGATACCCCGTCGAGCTGATGAACTGCCACATCCCCAGGGCCCGGGCCCTGGACAGGGCGCGCGTCTTGAAGCCGCTCTCGATGATGGGGACCCAGGAGAGCTGGTCGGGGAGGCCCGCCTTCCGGAACTCCTCGACGATCATCGGCCGGTAGAGCCCGGAACGCTTGTAGGCGTCCAGGAAGTAGCTCTTCTCCCGCGTCTGGAAAGACCGGATCTCCGCTTCGACCCACTTGTTCTCGACAAGGGGGATGGTCCCGTTGCCGGTCGCCGGGGTTTTGAGATGCGAGGCGTAGAGCTGTTGGATCCTCTGGGCGATGAGGATGCGGAGGTCGTTCTTTTCCTGGCAGAGGTCCGAATCCGGCTCGGTCCGGGCCTTGAGGATGAGCCCGTAGGCCTCGTCGAGCTTGGCCAGGGCGGTCTCGGTCTCTCCCCGGTCCAGAGCGGCCTGGGCTTCCTGATAGGTCGCCAGGGCGTCCTCGAGGTACGCCGCGGCCTCTTCCCGCTCGGGCGTCTGGGCGCCGTTCCTTCCGGATTCGGTCTCTTCGGCGAGGTCTTCCTGTTCCACGACGGGGAGGGTGGCCGCGGTCCGGGCGGGAGGCTCGGTGGGCTTGGACTCGGGCTTCGCCGGGGGCTTCCCGTTCCAGCCGTTCTGGGACGTCGCCCCGGCGACCGCGCCGGGCGCGGGCGTCGTTTTCGCCGCCTTCCGTCCGGACGAACAGGCCGTTCCTCCCAGGAGGAGGATCAGGGCCAAAGGATAGGCGATAAAAGAGATATATCGTTTTCCGTTCATGATCGCATCGAGCCCCCCTTTATACCATCCCGGGGGGAGGGCCGTCAAACGTTTTTCCGGTGCCAGTCCCAAGCGGTCCGGAGGATCGTCCCGATATCGGAGACCCTGGGCTCCCAGCCGAGGAGGCGTCGGGCCTTTTCCCGGGAGGCCAGGAGCACCGGAACGTCCCCCTCCCGTCGCGGAAGGACTTCGACGGGGACCTTGCGCCCGGTGACCGCCTCGGCGGCCCTTACGACCTCGAGCACGGAATACCCCCGGTTCGTCCCGAGGTTGACGGCCTCGCTCGTCCCGCCCGCGAGGAGGTGACGGAGCGCGAGGACGTGGGCGTCGGCCAGGTCCGCGACGTGGACGTAGTCGCGGACGGCCGTCCCGTCCGGCGTCGGGAAGTCGGTCCCGAAGACGCCGAGAGAGGGCCCTTTTCTCAAGACTGAGAGCAGGATATTCGGGATGAGGTGGGTTTCCGGTTCGTGCATCTCGCCGAGGGCCCCGTCCGCGTCGGCTCCCGCGGCGTTGAAATAGCGGAGGGTGACGAACCGCAGGCCATGGGCCCTGTCGAAATCCGCGAGGATGCGTTCGACCATCGACTTGGTCGCGCCATAGGGATTGAAGGGCTCGAGCCGGTGGTCCTCGGGGATTGGCTGGACCCGGGGGATGCCGTAGACCGCGGCGCTCGAGGAGAAGACGAATCGCCCGATCCCCGCATCGAGCATGGCCTCCAGGAGGTTCAGGGACGTGCCGAGGTTGTGGCGGTAGTATTTCCGCGGGTCCCGATAGGATTCCCCGACCTGGATGAGCGAGGCGAAATGGAGGACGGCGGCGATGTCCCCGTTCTCCCGGAAGACTTTCCGCACGGCCCCAAGGTCCAGGAGGTCGCCGACGACGAGGCGGCAGCCTGGGACGACGAGCTCCCGCCTGCCGGTCGAGAGGTCGTCGAAGACGACGGTTTCGAAGCCCCCGCGAAGGAGGGCCTTGACCGTATGGGAGCCTATGTAGCCTGCCCCGCCGGCGACGAGGACCTTCACGACGCGGCCCCGCCGACGAGCTTCCGGGCGGCCTTGAGCCCGCCCGCCCGGGTCTCGAACGCGTTGTCGATCTGCATCGCGTAGAGATTCTTGAGGACCTTCCCCATGTCCGGTCCCGGAGCGACCCCCATCTTGATGAGGTCGCGGCCGAGGATGAGAGGCTTGATGGTCTCCCGGTTGACCTTGAGCTCCTCGAACTTTGCGAAGAGCCAGAGGGCCTCCCGGTCTAAGACCTTGAGCGGCCGGGTTTTCCGGCCCGCCCGGTCGGCGGCGTCGAGGTAGACGAGGAGCTCGATCTCACCGCCAACGTCGGCGGCGAGGCGGTTGAACGCCTTCCGAGTCACGGCATCCCTGTTCTGCCAGAGCTCCGTCGACCGGTGGTGGGTCCGGATGAGCAGGGGGACCGTCTTCTCGAGGTCGCGGCCGTTCCAAGCATGTATCTTGAGCCGGGCGAAGGCCTTCCGGGCGACGCGTTCGCTCTCGATGTCGTGCCCGGCGCTGGTGACGGCCATCCGGCCGCGCTTGAACTCCCAGCGCGTCGCTTCGGGCTTGCCGGCGTCGTGGTAGAGGGCCGCGAGGAGCAGGCAGAGGGCCCTCGGCCTGTCGAGCCCGATGGCAGAGGTCAGGGAGCGGGCCTGATCCACGGAGAGCTTGGTGTGGGCCCAGACAGTATGGTGTCCGAACGCGTCCGTCTCGGGGTGGAAGATCGCGTCCTGGATGCAAAGCGTTAGGGCGTAGAGCTCGGGGAAAAGCTTCTCGAGCGCCCCGACCCTGAACAGTTCCTCGAGGCCGACCGAGGGTTTCGGCGAATCGAGGAGGATCTTGAAGACCTCCTCGTTCACCCGCTCGACGCTCAGTCCCGAGAGGTCGATGCCCTTGGCCGTCGCGTAGATCTTCGGGTCTACTTGGAAGCCGAGGACCGACGCGAACCGGGCCGCGCGGAGGACGCGGAGGGGATCGTCGGGAAAGGCGGCCGGATTCGTCACTCTGATGAGGCGGGCGCGGATGTCCTTCCGGCCTTCGAACGGGTCGATGACGGACCCGTCCGACAGGCGCACGGCCACGCTGTTCGCTCGGAAATCGCGCCGCTCCAGATCCTTTTCGACCGGCAGGAACGGATCGGCGGTGATGATGAAATCCTTATGGCCCTTGACGCCGGCGGAGGCATCCCGGGGGGTGTCCGTCCGGGGCAGGGCGACGTCGTAGGTCACTCCCCTTTTCGTGAACTTGACGATACCGAAGCTTCGGCCGACGAGGTCCACCTTGCCGTGCGGTTCGAGCTTACGGATGACGTCCTTGAGGGGGTGGCGTGCGACAAGGAGGTCCACCTCGAGCGACGGCCGGCGGAGGATGAGGTCACGGACGTAGCCGCCCACGGCGTAGACGTCCGCCCCGAACAGCCTGACAAACAGGCCTTTGTCCCTGAAGTCCGCTGCTATCATGCCCATGGCCCCCATTCTATCAATTTTCCGCCACAATTGGGAAGGCTTGTGTTCCCGGGCCGGTCCGGCCGCGTCGGCGGAGGGATTTCCTGTCCCGATTGGATCTCCGGGCGCGGTTTTCGCGATCATTGACAATGCGGCCCGGCCAGGGGTACAGTTCCGCTATCGACAGGAGGGACTATTCAGAACCGGGAGGGGGAATTTACCACGGGGATGTTCCTGGTTGCCGCGGGTTCTCACCCCGTATCCGAATGCTGCCTTCCGGCAGGGTGCGCGCTTCTTAAACGAGCTCCGCCAGAATGTTCTCCGTCAACACAACAACGCGGATCTCAGCCAATTGCTGTCGAAGTACTTTGCCAATCCTTCGAATTGATCCGGAATATTTGGGCTTTGAACAGCCTGTGTTTTCGTGATTGAATTATTCAACTGGGGTAAGCATGTTAACGCCTGAGGCTTTCCTGACAAGCAGCTTGTTATCACATCCGCAGGGGAAGGCCGTTACCCGCATCCTGGCATCAGCCATCCGTGCCGTCGCACCTGATGAAGCCGTACGCCGTTTCCTCCATCGCGAAGAAGGGCGGCTTTTCATACATCAATTTTCTGGAGATACAGCTTCTGGTCGTCCTTATGATTTGGATAAAGTCAGAAGGGTCCTATTAGTTGGTTTGGGCAAAGCGGCTCCATCCATGATCAAAGCCTGTTCAGGTTTTCTGCCGGATAAGAACCCGCTTGGATTGCTGGTCGTCAAACATCCGGTTGCGAGCCAGATGGATGGATTCGAGCAGGTCGTTGGCGGGCATCCTCTTCCGAATGGCGGGAGTTTGCTGGCCGCCCAAAAGTTGAAAGAACTCCTGGCCGGCAGCACACCGGATGACCTGCTGATCTGCTTGATTTCCGGCGGGGGATCGGCGTTGATTTCTTCGCCGATCCCTGGCCTTTCTTTAGAAGATATGCAAAGCCTGACATCAATATTGCTGGCTTGCGGTGCGCATATCGTGGAGATTAACACCCTGCGACGACATCTGGATCAGGTTAAAGGCGGTGGTCTGGCTCAAATGGCAGTCCCGGCTCAGGTGATCAGCCTGATTCTCTCGGATGTGGTTGGCAGTCCACTTGAGGCAATCGCTTCAGGCCCTACCGCTCCGGACCCCAGCACACGCTCAGACGCATTTGCAATTCTTGAAAAATACGATTTGATAGAAAAAATCCCTTCCGCGATACTGTCTGCTTTGCAAAAATCGCGAGAAACACCAAAACCAGGCAGCCGTCTGTTCCAGTCGGTTCAAAATGTGATTGTTGGGGATAATTTCCTTGCGGCGCAGGCAGCTCTGCAGCAGGCCAAGCTGGAAGGGTTCAATCCTTTTTACTTATGTGGTGATTTGCAGGGCGAAGCCCGGGTCGCTGCCTCCGAACTTTGCCGGAACATGCGTTCTGCCCTGAAAAACGGGCAGCCTGTGGCGCGACCGTTTTGCATTGTGGCTGGCGGAGAAACCACTGTGACATTACGGGGATGCGCCTCAGGGCGCGGAGGCCGCAACCAGGAACTGGCCCTGGCCGCCGTTAATCAGCTGGTTGATCTGCCGGGCACCTTGTTGGTCAGTCTGGCAACAGATGGCGAGGACGGTCCTACGGACGCCGCCGGTGCTGTCGTCAGCCCTGAAACGTGCCTGCGGGGAAAAATTGCAGGGCTTGATCCAGCAGATTATCTCGCGAAAAATGATTCATACACTTTTTTTTCTGCACTGGGCGACCTGTTGAAAACCGGTGCTACTGGCACAAACGTCAACGACCTGACCTTTCTTTTCGGGTTTTAAAGATGAAGAAAAAAAGCTCAAACCTGGAACACACAATTATTTGCACCCATGAGAATAATCTTTTAGCGGTGCTTTCTGACCCAGAGGATGTAAAGATTTCTACATCATCGTCCGGGCCCTGCTGAGCTTTTTGGGGGAAGCCGCCTAAGGCCGACAGCCGGCCGGTTCTTTGAACAGGACATGGAGGAGAAGGATTTCTGAGGAACCGGCCGTCCTGACCGGCGGGCCCCAAAGCTGGACGCCGCTCGTCACGAAGACATGCGTGCGGTTTTTCTTGATATGTCCCCAGCTGAGCTCGTACTCGTGGTTTGTGATCCAATTGATCGGGAAGAGCTGCCCATGATGGGTATGGCCCGAAAGCTGGATATCGACGCCCGTACCGCGGACATTTTCGAGGTCGATCGGGCGATGGTCCAGAAGGATCACCGGCAGGTCGCCCGGCGTATCCCGCAGAAGTTCGGCGACGGGCTTCCGGTTCCTGGAATGGGCGTCGTTGCGGCCGGCCAGATAGACCGCGTCGTCGATCTTCACGACCATGTCCTCCAGCAGCCTGATCCCGGCCCGCTCGAAGTGATCCGTCCTGCCGCCGCCATGCCCCTCGTGGTTCCCCGGGGCCGCGTAAACCCCGTACTTCGCGTGAAGGCGCCGGAACTGAGCCTCGAACTTGCCCGTATTCTCGTCCCGGCGGTCGCCTTCCAGGATATCCCCCCCGATGAGGACAAGATCGGGAGCCGCGGCGTTTATTTTGGCGACGAACCTCTCCAGAAAACGGTCGGCCGTGATCGCCCCGAGATGGAGATCGGCGGCGAAAGCGATCGTCAGTTCCTTTGCAGACGAGGATCTCCGGGGAACCTCGATCGTGTATTCCTTGATCCTGAGGTGGTGATAATTGGCGATCCCGGCGGCGACGACCAGGGCCGGGATGATCAGGGAGGCGGCCAGCCGGAAGCGCCGGAATCGCGGGTTGCGAACCGCCTCGCGGGAGACGATTTTGAGCAGGCGGGCCCCGGTGATCGCGAGATCGGACATGATGACGGTCAGGATGAGATACAGGAGCAAGGGCAGGGCGTCATATCCAGCGATCATGACGCATTTCGTCAAGCCGCCGACTTCCCGGTGGGACAGGGTCTCCGCGACGGGAAAGCCCGCGAGGAGGACGACGAAGCCCGCCGTGAAAAGGATCCTCCCGACGTTCCGCGAGAACAACCGCAAGACGCGGATGTAGGCATAGATGGCGAGCGGTGACGCGAAGATCAGTTCGTTCAGAAGGTACATAGCGGCACGTCCTCGGAATCGGCCATTATATCCGGGAGGGACTCTCTTGAATAGCGCCCAGGCCGACGAGACGCGTTCGCATTCTTTTTTCGCTTCCTCGTCCTTCCCTTTATCCTCTTCTTATCCTCGTTGATTTCGATGGGGATGGCGACGTCCTCGCCCCATATGTACTTGGCGAACCACAGGGAAGGCTCGCGTTCCCGGGCGGGACCGGGGCGCGCCCGCGATCAGTTCGCCGGGGGGAACTTCGCGAGCAGGTCCGCGACGGCGTCCTTGTGGGTCATGATCATCAGGACCTTGAGCTTCAGGTAGTCGTCCCGGTAGAAAAAATACCCCTTGACCGGGCCGAGATAGGCGGTCCTCCAAGAGTCCTTGACGAGGAACCACATATCCGACTCGGCCTGCTTGAACCCGACGCAGTGGACAACGTGATCGTCGGTCGTGGAGCCGTTTGCGAACCGGAGCTCGCGGCTAGACTGGTCTATGGAGGGGCGAGGGATGTCGAAGGTCGGGACGATGCCTATATTGGCGTCGCCCCGGTTTCCGGGCTCGCCGATGTCAGCGGCGAAAACGACCGAATAGCCCTTCTTCAGGACCGCGGGAACCGCTGCGACGAATTCGTCGAGCGGAACGTTATAGTAATTCGCGTCGTGCCACCAGTTATCGGGGACCTTGTATTCGCCCTTCGTGTAGAAGGGGAAGGACTGGGAGCTGAGGAGGCAGACGTAATCGTCGAGGTTGAGGCCGAGGGTGCCGAGGAATTCCAGGGGAGTCACGGGCTTCCCGCCCGCGTTGATCCGGTCGGGCGGCCTTCCGAGGTGTTTATCAAGGATGGTGCGGACGCCGGCGAGGGCCTTGTCCTCGTCCCAGTCGTTCTTCTCCTTGAGCCCGGCGAGGTACGCCCGAAATTCGTTGAACAGGGCGGAATGATCGTGCTCGGTCCGGCCGTCGAAGAGGCCCGTATAGTCGGAGAGGCGGACGACGCCATACTGCTTCATCCGGGCGATGGCCGAGCGGGGTTCCGAGCCTTCCGCGAGGTACGAATCGCCCTTTTCGCGTATGAAGCGCCGCGCCTTCTCGATATATTCCCAGTAGACCGTGAACTCTTCGGAGAGCTTGACCTCCGGGCGTCCCAGCCGCATGAGCTCGGATTCGAGGAGAGAGACCGTTCCGAAGCACCAGCACATCCCGGTCTTGTGCTGTTGGATGGGGGGGAGGTGGCGGAGCGTCATGAACTCGTCGAGCCCCCGCGGGTGCGCGACCTTCGAAACGTCCATGGTCAGTCGCCGGTGCTCTCCGCCGGCACCCTTATCGGTGACGTAGACGGCTTCGTCGGAAGCCTGGGCCGCGGCATCTTTGGATCCCGGGGCGGCTTTTCCCCCGGGCGCGCAGGCTGAAAGCGCCAGGACGAGTGACAGGGCGAAGAACGCGGGCAGGACGATCCATTCCCGTTTCATGGCTGACCTCCGATCGATAGGCATCATGGCGTCGAAGGGCTCATTATATGAGGGCGCGGGATAAAATACAATCCGTGCCCCGGGCGGCGCGCCTTGCCCGGCCGGGCCGATTCATGTATCCTAGTGGTCTTATCATGAAGTGGATCGGGCCTTCGTCGACAATGGGGACCGTCCTATGTGCGGCGCTCGTGGCGCTGGCCCTGCCGGTCCCGGCTCCTGCCCTTTCCCGGAAGGACATCGCCGTCGTGCTCAAGGACAAGCGCATCCGGGACCTGAGCTCGCGCGGGCTAACCCTAGCCTTCCATACATCCATCCGGAACTCTTCGGACGCCCCCATTTTCCTTGCCCGCTACGACTACAGGGTCACCATCAACCAGGAGGAATTCCTGCGCCTGCCTGTCGTCCTCGATGAGCCCATCGTTGTCGGGGCCGGCGAGGAGGTCGTCGTCGCCCTGCCCCTGAAGGTCACATACGAGCTCCTTTTCCAGGCGATCGGGCCGATCGAGGACAGGGCCCTCTGCGACGCCGTCGGCGAGTTCGTCTTCCGGGACGCGAAGGGGAAGGACGAGAAGGTCCCTTTCGCCTTCTCCGGCGAGTTTCCGATCTTCAAGGACCCGGACGTTCAGTTCCTCCCTCTCCGGGTGAACGACCTCACCGTCGGAGGAGGGGACGTCGTCTTCGACGTCAAGTTCACGAACCCGAACGGCTGGGACCTCATCGTGGACACCATCCGCTACGACCTGAGGTTCGGGGACACGTCGGTCCTCATGGGCGAGATCCCCGGCGACAAGAGCGTCCCGGCGAGGGGAGAGAAGGTCCTTTCCCTGCCGTTCCTTTTGGACTTCTTCGAAACGGGTAAGGAGATCTACGATCTCCTCGCGAACCCGCCGGCGCCCTGCCGTTTCTCCGGGGAGATCGTCATCGGATCGGTCTGGGGCCGCCTGACGATCGCCTTCGACAAGTCGGGGCCGCTGGCCCTGGCCGTCAAGGCCGGTTTCTAGGAAGGGCGGCAGAGGCCGAAGAAGATCGGCTCACGCAAAGATATGGGGGGAGACATGAGCATTCTGGAGATCATTCGCGACCGCCGGAGCGTCCGGCGCTACAATGGGGATCCGGTCCCCGAAGAAACTTTGGCCCGCGTTCTGGAAGCGGCCCGACTGGCGCCCTCGGCCAAGAACCTCCAGCCCTGGAAGTTCGTTGTGGTCCGGGACCGGGCGACCAAGATCGGACTGGCCAAGGCCTCGTTCGAGCAATCCTTCATGTCCGAAGCGGACATCGTCGTCGCGGCCTGCGGCTTCCCCGACAAGGCCTATCCGCGGCAGGGGCGTTACATGAATTCCTGGCCCATCGACCTGGCGATCGCTCTCGAGCATCTCATCCTCCAGGCCGCCGACGAGGGACTGGGGACCTGCTGGATCGGCGCTTTTGACGAGACCGCGGTCAAGACCGTCCTGGGCGTTCCCGAGGACGTCAAAGTCATGGCCATGACCCCTCTGGGCTGGCCTATGGAGTCGCCGCCGCCCCGGGGGCGGAAAGCGATGGAAGAAATCATATCCTACGACCGGTATTGATAGCCTGTCGGAATCCTCATGTCAAGGTGCGTGGGGATCGCCTTCAAAGGACTCTCTTGATGTGGGCTGGCAAGAGGGCCCGGACCGGACAGCTTAGTTCTTCTTTGCCGTAATGGGAATGAGGTCTTTGCAAAGGGCTTTGCTCCCGGCTCCGGTCAAGATCGCCTTCGACTCGCGCCCACCTCGGCTCCTCGGGTCCAAGACTCGAGGCACATCTAAATAGCTATGGAAACCCATCCTCCGAGCCTTGGACCCTCGGAGGCCAAGAGGCTCCCCTCGTCGGCCGCTCGTCTCAGGCTGACCTCCGCATGGTCGCTGCAGCCCTTTGTCAAAGCCCTCCCATCACGGGACTGAACTGGATCGCCGCACGAAGGACGGAGGGGATATCCCGGAGGAAGCCGTCGAGGGGCGGAGCGGGCATGGTTCCCCGTCCGCAGGACGGGGAGAGCGCAGCCCCGAAGCGGAGCGGATTTGACACGCTGGGGAAAATCCGCGTCTTCTGGAGGGATGTCCCCGAGTCCTGAGAAGGCGCTCCCTCCCCCTGGCTGCCCATGACATGGACGCGTTAGGAGGAGGGCGGCATTCTTGGACGGCCCTCGTTCCGTTCGCGGGGATCCTTAAAACCAATAATTCAGCCCGGCCGTAATGGCGGTGCCGCCGAGATCGAAATCCTCGAAGTCGGTGAACGCGCTGTCGCTCTTGAACGTGCCCTTGGCGGCATGGTAGCGGACCTCGGCCGAGATCGTGATTCGGTTGCCGATCGGGACCATCAGCCCGGCGAAGGCGTGATAACCGAATGTGACGCGCGTGTCCTCCCGGGCGTCGGTCTGCGTTATCCCGTAGATCGGCACGTCGCCGATGTCCGGGTCGGTGTAGACCCACTCGTCGGTGAAGTCGACCATGTAGCCCCGAAGGCTGACGCTCCAGAAATAAATCCCGCCCCCTCCGCCGACGTAAGGGATGATGCGGTTCCTCCGCCCGAT
The DNA here is from genome assembly GCA_964585685.1 of uncultured Eubacteriales bacterium. Taxonomy (GTDB): domain Bacteria; phylum Acidobacteriota; class Aminicenantia; order Aminicenantales; family Saccharicenantaceae; genus JALHVH01. The sequence continues at coordinate 15,781 of CAZPEP010000023.1, forward strand.
CGGGAAGAGCTTCGCCGAGACCTGGACGGGGGTGATGGAGACGTTGAAGCCGTGGGAGACGCTGAAATCGCCCTCGTAGAGGTCGGCCGGGAACGCGAAGTCGCCCTCGTCGAGGGCGTAGCCGACGTAATCCATGTAATAGCCGGCCTTTCGTTTGCTGTAGGTGTCGATGGAGAACTCAAGGCTGAGCTGCTTGGAAACGAAATACTCGTAGCTGAAGCCGAGGATGCCCGTGTTGAAGTCGGCCTTCTTGAAACTCATCTGGTCGAACTCGATCTGCCACAGGCCGTCCGGCCCGCCGGAAGCCTTCGGAAAATAATACCCGGCCCTCAGCGTAAACATATTAGGGAACGCCAGGGCGGGGACCAGGATGAGCGCGGCCGCGGCTAGGATCAGGTGTCTTTTCATTGTCGTCCTCCTCACATCCTGTATTATAGCAAAATGCGTGCCAATCGGCGCCCGCAGATTTTCAGGCGGGCTCTCTGCTGGGATGTGGCCAAAAAGGGTCAGTTGTCCTCTTAGTGTCGCAAGACGAACGAGACGGGTAAAACAGGCAAGCCAAGCGAGAGAGGCGAGAAAGGCGGGAATGTCGCTGGCATTGACATTCCTGGCCATGCCTCATACCATTGATGGAGATTCGAACATGGAACGGCGGGATTTATGAGATCGCGCGTCATCGGTATCGATCCGTCCGACCCCGAAGAGGAGGTCCTCCGAACCATCGCCGGTATCCTAGCCGTCGATGGCGTGATGGCCTATCCGACCGAGACGTTCTACGGCCTCGGGGCGATTCTCTTCTCGAGGAAGGCTGTCCGCCGTGTCTTCCGCTTGAAGGCAAGGAACGCCGGAAAACCTCTATCCCTGATCGTTTCCGACATCGATATGATCGAGCGGATCGCGGCGGAGCCTCCTCCCGTTTTCCGTCTGCTGGCGGGCGAGTTCTGGCCCGGCCCGCTGACCTTGGTCCTCAAGGCCGCCGCCTCGTTCCCGGCCGCCCTCGCCGGCCCGGGACACACCGTTGCCCTCCGGATCCCGCCGGTCGCCTGGCTCCGGGGGCTCGTCGCCGAGATCGGCCTCCCCATCACGGCGACGAGCGCCAACGTCTCGGGAGAGATGGAGGTCAAGGACCCGGCGGAGGTAGTCCGCCTCTTCGGCGGGAAGGTCGACGTCATCGTGGACGGCGGTCCGACGCCCGGCGGGCTTCCCTCGACGATCGTGGATATCAGCGGCGACCGCCCCCGCGTCCTCCGCGAGGGCGCGGTTCCCGCGTCCGCGCTGGCGGCCTTTCTGTGATCGCCTCAGGTCCGACCCTTCCGCCGGCACTCAATTCAAGTTGAAGATCCCGCTGTCGTCCTTGACGAGATTGTCGACGGTCTTCACCCGGACCTTGTACCCGCCGCCCCTGGGGAGGTTCGCTGGGATGGGCCAATCGAAGGTCCCGCCGTTCGCGGTCCCGGCACTGATCTCCCGGACGAGCGTGCCGTACCGGAGGAGCTGGATCAGGGCGGAATCGTTCTGAAGGCCGCTCTTGGTCCAGAGGATGGGCCGGGTCGTTCCCCGCGTCCAGACGGCGCCTGCGGCCGGGGACGTGACGGTCAGCGTGGGTTTGACGATCGCGAACTTCGCGCTGTTCGTCCGGACCTTCCCATCCTTCGTCGTAACCTTCAGGATGTAATCCGTGCGGGGGGCAAGCTTCGATGGGATGGCCCAGTCGAAGATGCCGTCGTTCTCCGTGGACAAAGAGATGTCTGAGACCTTCAACGTACCCTGGTAGAGCTGGATCTTCAAGCTATCGGCTTGGGTCCCGCTCCTCGTCCAGGCAATTGTCTGCGTCGTCCCGCGCATCCAGCGCGCTCCTGCCGCCGGGGAGGTCACAGTAATCGTCGGCACAGTCGCCGTGTAAGCCTTGATACAGAAGTTGATCATATAGGGCGCGGTATTGGGGTCCTTCATCAGGTCGAACCATGACGTCCCGTTCGGGCTGAGGAAGCTCTCCCCGCTGTGGGCGACGGCCGCCTCCGAATACCCGCCCAGCCTCTCTTCGGCCGGGACCGGGTAGCCGTAGCCGGGCGTGATGAATCTCACGACCACCGAGAATTTCTGGCCGGCCGCGACCGTGACGGGAGAGGGGAGAGGAATGGTGTAATAGCCCGGGAACACAAGGGTCCCGGACGTCGAGGCCCGGAGCATCCCCGCCCTGGGGCTGGAGCTGGTCGCGCCCGTATAGACGAGGATCTCATAAGAGCAATTGGCGGAAACAGCGTAGAAACCTACGGCGGAGACGGACGTCCTCGTCGGCGCGGTGAACACATTTGCTCCCCATGCCGTGTCGGCGCCGTAGCCCCAGCTGTCGCACCACCCCAGGGGATCGTACTGAAAAACCCCGCTGAAGTTATCTCTTCCCTCGGCCCGGACCGCTCCGTTGTACCATCTTCGGGCGAACTTGGTGTCGTAATAGGAGACGTAAAAATACCCTGCCTCGCCCCAGCTCGGGCCCCAGCTGTTCCTGACGATGAACGCTCCGTCCCCAGGGGCGGCCGTGTTGAAATTGGCGGCGGGGTAGGCGTCGTCCCAACCGACGAGGCAGACCGCGTGACCGCCGCCTCCGGACTCGGCGCCGTTGTTGTAGAAGCTGGAATGGTCCGTGTTCCATCCAGAATCAACCCAATACATGGAGACATAGACGGCCCCGGAGACCATGACCTCGGCCTTCAGGAGGTCGTTGTCGGCCGCCGACGCCCGTTCCGGAATATAGATGACGTTCTGGACGTGGTTGCGTACGGCTGAGGCCATAGACCCGGAATAGGCCGCGAGGTACACATACGGGTCGTCGGTTTCAATCAGAGGTCCCGCCCAGCGCGCCAGATAGGCCGTCGACATATCGATATTGCCCCCGTTGCAGGGCCCCCACGAGAAGCCGGCGTTATCGATGAGATGCTGCTCGGCGAGATCGACCGTCTCTCCGGGAAGGAGATAGGATTCGAGCGAGCCAAAGGTCGCGAAGGCCCAGCAGCTGCCGCAGGCGCCCTGGTCCCTGACAGCGGACAGCTTGTTTCCCGCTGTCCTCAGGTCGAAGGCCGAAGGGAGAGTTCCCCGGTCGAAGGCTCGGCCTCCCGGTCTGACTCCGGAGGCGCGGAAAGGGGGCGGGACCTCGCCGAGGGCGTGCCCATCGGCCGTTCTGGGCGCGGCCTCGCCTAAAGCGCGGGCCCGCAGGCATTCAACGAATTCGGGATTCATGGGCGCTCTTTTGGGCTTGACGGGAGCCTGGGCATAAGAGCCCGCCACGGCCAACCCGAACAGGACGGCCCACATGGCTGTAGACCCCCCCAATCTCGTTGTCTTGGGCATTATCCTTCCCCTTTTTCGATGGTTTCGGAATCAAATCCGTCGATGCCCTCAGCGTATTCCCGAGGGTCCGGCTTGTCAAGCCGATGGCCCCGGAGAGGATCCTTATCGTGCCAAGGGCCGTGCGACGTGGAATGCGCGCCGACCGGCGAACTCGTCCCCGCGCGTCCGCCCTTACTTGACCTTCGTTCCCGGCGGCAGGTCGCGGTCGAAGAAGGGGACGACGGCCTTGTCGTCGATGACGGCGGCGAGCAGCATGGCCTGGGATTCGATACCGCGGATCTTCGCGGGCTTGAGGTTGGCAATGACGATGAGGCTCTTCCCGACGAGGTCCTCGGCCGCATAGCTGTCGGCGATGCCCGAGATCATCGTCCGTTTTTCCGTCCCGAGGTCGATCTCGAGCTTGAAGAGCTTGTTCGTGTTCGGGACGCGCTCGGCCGCGAGGATCTTCGCGACCCGGAGGTCCATCTTCATGAATTCTTCGTAGGTGACGATGTTGCCGGCGGGCGCGGTGGGAGCGGCCGGGGCCGCGGGCGCCGGAGGCGTTACGGGCGTTCCTTCCATGGTCTTCTCCTTGGGGGATTCGGATGCGGTCGGTGCGGCCGCAGGCTTGTCTTCGGCCAGGAAATCCTTGAGCAGGACCCTGGGGAATAGAGCTTTCGGCTCCGCGACCGGCCGCGCGGGGGCGTAGCCGTCGAAGGCGAGATCGGCATATGCCGTATCCTTGATGGCCCGGCTCTCACCTAGGTATTCCCAGACCCGCTCGCACGACGACGGCATCACGGGATACAGCAGATAGCTCACGCCCCTGACAGCGGACGAGGCCTGGAGGAGGATGCGTGCGAGGCGGGGCCTGTTCTCCGGGTCCCGGGCCAGCTTCCAGGGCTCGTTGTCGGCCAGGTATTTATTGACGCAGGCCAAATAGGCCCAGACCTCCTCGAGCGCCCGGTTCAGGGCGCAGGCGTCGTAGAGGTCATGGACCTTCGCCTTCAATTCGTCGAAGCCCGTCCGGATCCGGTCGTCCTCTTCCGTCGCGGGAGCGGCGCCGGCGATCGTTCCGTTGAAGTAGTTCCGGACCATGGTCAGGGTCCGTTGGACGAGGTTCCCCAGGTCGTTGGCCAGGTCGGAATTCACCCGGTGGAGGAAGCCCTCGTGCGAGAAGTTGCCGTCGAGGCCGATAGGGATCTCGCGGAGCAGGAAATATCGGAGGGCGTCGGGCCCGAAGGTTCGGAGAATGATGTTCGGGTCGAGGACGTTCCCCAGGGATTTGGACATCTTCGTGTTGTCCTTGAGCCACCAGCCGTGGCTGTAGACGCACTTCGGGAGGGGGAGCCCGGCGGCCATGAGAAAGGCCGGCCAGAAGATGGCGTGGAAGCGGAGGATGTCCTTGGCCATGAGGTGGATGTCGGCGGGCCAGAACTTGTTGAAGCGCTCCTCGTCCGAACCGTAGCCGACGCCGGTCAGATAATTGTGCAGGGCGTCGAACCAGACGTAGATCGTGTGCTTGGGGTCGTCGGGGACCGGGATGCCCCACTTGACGGTCGTCCGGGTGATGCCCAGGTCCCTGAGCCCGTGGCGAACGAAGCTCGTGACCTCGTTCATCCGGCTCTGCGGCCGGACGAACTCCGGGTTGGCCGCGTAGAATTCGAGCAATCGGTCCTGGTAGGCCGAAAGCCGGAAGAAGTAGCACTCTTCCGAAACCAGCGTGCAGGCCTTCCCGCAATCCGGGCACGTCTTGTGCCCCTCGACTCCCATCGCCACATCGTCGGCGATGAAGTTCTCGTCGGAGACGCAGTACCACCCTTGGTACGTACCCTTATAGATGTCCCCTTTCTCCCGAAGGAGCTGGAAGACCTTCTGGACGCCCAGCTCGTGGCCGGGGTCGGTCGTCCGGATGAAGCCGTCGTTCGAGATATCGAGGGCCTTCCAGAGGTCCGCGAACCGCCCGACGATCCGGTCGACGTGTTCCTTGGGGGAGAGGCCCCGCTCAGTGGCGGCCTTCTCCACTTTCTGGCCGTGCTCGTCGGTGCCCGTCAGAAAATACACGTCCCGGCCCCGGAGCCTGTTGAACCGGGCCAGGGCGTCGGCGATGATGGTCGTATAAGCATGCCCGATATGGGGGACGTCGTTGACGTAATAGATGGGCGTCGTGACATAGAACGTCGCCCTCTCGGGCTTGTCAGTACTCTTTGCCACTGGTCAGACCTCCTCGGATGAGCATCATGGCCTCGGTCCGGGTGGCCGCGTTCTTCCGGAACGACCCCCGGACGGCCGACGTCACCGTGATGGCCTTGGGCTTCTTGGCTCCCCGCATGGACATGCACATGTGCTCGGCTTCGATGACGACCATGACGCCGAGGGGCTTGAGGCGCTCGTCGATCAGGTCGGCGATCTGCTTGGTCAGCCGCTCCTGGATCTGGAGCCGCCGGGCGAGGGTGTCCACGACCCGGGCGATCTTGCTCAGGCCGACGATCCGGCCGCCTTTGGGAATATAGGCAACGTGGGCGACCCCGGCGAAGGGGAGGAGATGGTGCTCGCACATCGAGTAGAGCGGGATGCTCTTGATGAGGACCATTTCGTCGTGCTTCTCGTGCGCGATGACCCGGAGGTCGCGGGCGGCTTCCTCGACGGATCCGCCGAGGGTCTCTTGGAGCATCTGAGCGACGCGCCGGGGGGTCCCCTTGATGCCCGGCCTCTCAGGATCTTCGCCGGCTCCTTCCAGGAGGAGCTTGACCCCTCTCTCGATCTTCTTCAGGTCCATCATGACTCCTTCGCCGTCCGCGTCGCTCGTCCGGGCCCGCCGGACGCCTTCAAGGCGAGACGGGCGATCTCCTTGAGGGGAAGTCGGGTTTTCGCCGAAACCCTCAGGCAGTCATCGTACTCCGGCTGGATGGTGACGGCCTCTCCGTCCAGGAGGGACACCTTGACCGCGATCTCCTCGCCGCGGATCCGAACCTTCCGGAACTCCCGGGCCAGGACCCGCCTCTCCACGGGATGGAAACGGACCCCGATGGAGCTCGTCTCGCGGAAGACGGCTTCGATCAGATCCTCCATTCTATCAGCCCCGACGAGCAGGGTCAATTTCGTGGCCAGCCGGCCCTTTTTCATGACGACCGGGGTCAGAAACGCGTCCAGCGCCCCGAGCTCGAGGGCCCGGTCGAGGAATCGGGCGAGGAGCTGGGGGGTTGCGTCGTCGATGGTCGTCTCGATGACATGGACTTTCTTTCCGGATTTGAACGAGGCCGCATCCCCGTAGAACGCACGCAGGATGTTGGGAAGGCCGTGGAGTTCCCGGCTCCCGGCGCCCGATCCGACCCGCCCGTAGGTGATCTCCGGGAACCGGACGAACTCCCGGACGAGGGTCGCGACGATGGCCGCTCCGGTCGGCGTCACGAGCTCCTCCTCCGGACCTGCGGAATAGACCGGGACTCCCTTGAGGAGCTCGGCGACGGCCGGCGGCGGAACGGGGAGGATGCCGTGGGACGTTTTGACGGAGCCCGCGCCGACGTTGAGGGGCGAACAGAAGAAGTCGCCGATGTCGAGGGCTTCGGCCAACCAGCTGGCGCCGAGGACGTCCACGAGGGCGTCGTCGGCCCCGGCCTCATGGAGGTGGACGGAGCGCAGCGGGCGGCCGTGGACCTTCGCTTCCGCCTCGAACAGCTTCCGAAAGATCTTTCGGCCGCGGATCTTGACGCCCTCCGGGAAGGGGCTCCCGGCGATGATCTTTTCGACGTCGGCCAGCGTCCTCTCCACGGGCCGCTTGCGTTCGACAGTGACGTCGACCTTGAGCGCACGAAGATGGGAGCGCCGGGTCTCGCGGACCTCGATCCGGACGGGGAGCCTCAGCCGGCCCATCGCCTTGATGAAGCGATCCGGCTCGACCCCAAGGTCGACGAGCGCTCCGAGGATCATGTCGCCGCTCAGCCCCGACGACGCGTCAAAATATACATATTTCATGCTATGGCCTCAGCTCGTCCTAGGATAACGCAAGGCTCTCTCCAAGTCCAGCCGGCGGTGGGGCAAAGGCGCCCGCTCCTTGACTTGTCCTTCCAATGAATATATATCAATATTCTCAAACGAGGAGTCAAAATGGCGCATTCGCATGATGAACATCCCCGGCCGGACATCGGGATCGTGGGCGGCACGGGCCTGTACGAGATCGAGGGCATCCGCGACGTCCGGGAGGTCCGGATCCACACGCCGTTCGGCGAACCCTCCGACGCGTACATGATCGGGACGCTCGAAGGCCGTCGCGTCGCGTTCCTCAGCCGTCACGGCCGGGGCCACCGCCTCCTCCCCGCAGAGGTCAACTACCGAGCCAATGCCTTCGGCTTCAAGACGCTCGGGGTCCGGAGGGTTATCTCGGTGAGCTCGGTCGGGTCCCTCAAGGAGGAGGTCCGGCCCAGGAATATCGTATTGGCCGACCAGTTCTATGACAGGACCCGGCGCGCCAATACGTTCTTCGGGGAGGGGGTCGTCGCCCATATCGGCTTCGCTAGGCCGGTCTGCCCGGACCTGTCCCGTGCCCTCTACGACATCGGAACCGGGCTCGGGCTCCGGATGCACCCGGGCGGGACCTATATCTGCATCGAAGGGCCCGCTTTCTCGACGATCGCCGAATCTCGGGTCTATAGATCTTGGGGCTGCGACGTCATCGGCATGACGGGTGCGACCGAGGCCAAGCTTTTCCGCGAGGCCGAGATCTGCTACGCCACCCTCAACCTGGTCACCGATTACGATGTTTGGCGCGACGATGGGGAGACCGTCAGCGTCGACCTCATCATGGAGAACCTCCGGCTCAATTTAGATAACGCCAAGGCCGTCGTTAGGGGGGCCGTCGCCACCCTCCCGGCGGAACCCGGGGGCGCCTGCGGTTGCGCCGAAGCCCTCCGTGGCGCCATCGTCACCGACCCGGAGCTTGTTCCCAGGGAGACGAAGGACAGGCTCCGGCCTATCATAGGAAAGTACTTGCCGTGAGGGTGTGCCCATGAGTCTCGTCATCGTAGGTTCTCTGGCTTTCGACACCATTGAGACTCCAAAGGAGCGCCGAGAGAGGATTGTCGGCGGCTCCGGGACCTATTGCGCCCTGGCCGCGAGCTTCTTCACGAAGCCCCGCGTCGTCGGCGTCATCGGGCGCGATTTTCCGACGAGGACCCTGGCGTTGCTGCGGTCGCGGAAGATCGACCTCAAGGGCGTCGAGGTGAGGGCGGGGAAGACCTTCCACTGGGAAGGCCGCTACGGAGATGACCCCAACCAGCGGACGACCGTCCGGACGGACCTCAACGTTTTCGCCGACTTCAAACCCTGCCTTCCGCCCTCGTACCGCTCCGCAGACATTCTATACCTGGCCAACATCGACCCGGACCTCCACGGCCCTGTCCTTGCCCAGGCGAAAAAGCCGCGACTCGTGGCCATGGACACGATCCGGTACTGGATCGAGACCAAGCCCGAGGCCGTCGTCCGAGAGCTCGGGCGCGTCGATGTCTACTTCGCCAACGACGAGGAGGTCAAGCTCCTGGCCGGGGATAGCAACCTTGTCCGGGCTGGGAAGAAGCTGCTGAAGTACGGCCCGTCCCTCATCGTCGCCAAGAAGGGGGAGCACGGGGCCCTGGTGTTCGGCCGGGACTTCATCTTCGGCGTCCTCGCCCGGCCCTGCGACGAGGTCGTCGACCCGACCGGGGCCGGCGACAGCTTCGCCGGAGGGTTCCTGGGGCACCTCGACAGAGTCCCCCGGGCTACCGGGAGGGAGCTTCGGCGGGCTGCCGTCTACGGGAGCACCGTCGCCTCGTTCGTCATCGAGGATTTCGGCATCGACCGGTTCCTAACGCTCAAGCCGGAGGAGATCGACGCCCGCTATCGGGAATTCCGCAAACTGGTGTCCTTATGAAGGAAGGGGAGAGGAACATGCCGGACGTGAAAATGCCCATGGAGCCGTTCCGCATCAAGGTTGTGGAGCCCATCGCCCTGACCACGCGCAAGGAACGGGCAGATCTCCTTGAGCGGGCTGGGTTTAACGTCTTCCGGATCCCCGCGGACAAGGTCACGATCGACCTCCTCACGGATTCCGGGACGTCGGCCATGAGCGACAACCAATGGGCCGGCATGATGCTCGGCGACGAGTCCTATGCCGGATGCCGGAACTTCTTCAATTTCGAGGCCTCCGTCAAGGACATCTTCGGATTTGCTCACGTTATCCCCACCCATCAGGGACGGGCCGCCGAGCGGATCCTGTTCGAAACGCTCGTCCGCAAGGGCGACTTCGTCCCGAGCAACATCCATTTCGACACGACGCGGGCGAACATCGAGGTCCGGGGCGGCCGCGCCGTCGACCTGGCCGGCCGGGCGGCCTACGATCCCGACGCCCCGCACCCGTTCAAGGGCGATATGGACGTCGCGAAGCTCAAAGCTTTCATCGAGGCGAAGGGGAAGGCGCGGATCCCGCTGGTCATGATAACCGTCACCAACAACAGCGGGGGAGGCCAGCCCGTCTCGATGAAGAACATCCGGGAGGCGAGCCAGGTCTGCCGCCGCCACGGCATCCCCTTCTTCTTCGACGCTTGCCGGTTCGCCGAGAACGCTTTCTTCATCAAGAAGCGGGAGACGGGCTACGCCGGGAAATCCATCCTGGAGATCGCTCAGGAGATGTTCTCCTACGCCGACGGGGCGACCATGAGCGCCAAGAAGGACGGCCTGGTGAATATCGGCGGTTTTGTCACCCTCGACGACGACGCCCTGGCTGAGAAGATTAAGAACGCCCTCATCCTCAGCGAGGGGTTCCCGACCTACGGGGGGCTGGCCGGGCGGGACCTCGAAGCCGTCGCACGCGGGCTCCGGGAGGTCTTGGACGAGCGCTACTTAGAGCACCGCACGGCCCAGATCGCCTACCTGGGCGCCCTGCTCGAGGCCGGAGGCGTGCCTTTCGTCAAGCCCACGGGCGGGCACGCCGTCTATATCCTGGCCGACAGGTTCCTGCCGCACATTCCCCGTCATCAGTACCCCGCTTGGGCCCTGACCGTCGCCCTCTATCGCGAGGCCGCGGTCCGGGCCGTCGAGATCGGCGGCGTAATGTTCGCCAGAAAAGAACCCCGGACCGGCAGGGAGATCTTTCCCGAGCTCGAACTCGTCCGGCTGGCCATCCCGCGCCGGGTCTATACAGCGTCCCACCTCGCCTACGTTGCTGAATCGCTCGTTGAGCTCCTGGCGAACCGGGACAAGGTCCGCGGCCTGAGGATCGTCCGCGAATCGCCGTTCCTGCGCCATTTCACGGCCCAGCTCGAAGAGATCTGAAAAATTGTCAGCCCCAAGATATTTTTATTTGCTTTTTCCATTTTCGTGTGATATCCATGACGGCAAGGGGATCATGAAGAGGCAAGCACTTGCCTTAATGGCTTTGAGTTGGATAGGACAGCTGACTTTGTCTGCCCAGCCCGTGCCGGGGTTGCTCCAGATCGAACACGCGCCCGTCGTGTCCTACCGGGTGGGAGAGAGCCTGATCATCGCCGCCCAGGCCCCGGGAGCCCGGGAGATGAGGGTTCTTTTCCGCTTCCCGGGTGTCGACGAGTTCCAGGTTCGGAAGATGAGCGAGAGCGAAGGCGGCGAATTCTCGTTCGCCCTCGACTCCCGGGAGGTCACGGGGACTTCCTTCGATTATTTTGTCGAGGCCGAGGGCATAGATGAGATCGCGTTCCTTCCGCCCGGAGCCCCGTCCTCGTTCTTCACGGCCACCGGTGAAGGCGATCCGGCTCCCGAGGTCCCGGACGACTTGCCCTCTGCCACGCCGGCCGAGGGCAAAGTGACCTGGCCCGTTTCCCTTACCGGAACCGCGCAGGCCGTTATGTACGAAAAGGACGAGTCGGCGACCCTCAAGGACACGCCGGTGGCCGGGAACGTCCGCCTCGCGGCAAACTATCGGAAAGGGGACACGAACGTCGTTATCGACAGCACCTTCAACTACTCCAACACCCCTGTCCTGGGAGAGAAGGACATCGACCTCTCCAACATGGCTGTATCCGTTTCCCATGACCAGCACTCGCTCAAGGCGGGAGACGTCAACATCACCGAGTCCGAGTTCACGGTCCAGGGACTCGGCCGGAGGGGCCTGGAGTACGCCTACACCGGCGCGAAGGCCTCGGTACACGTCTTCGACATCAATTCCCAACAACCGCGGGGGTTCGACGGGTTCGGAGTCCCGAAACCGGCGCTAAGCATCTTCGGTGGCGCGGTCGGCTACAAGTTCCTGAAAGACGCGGTCTCCTTGAAAGCCGTCTACCTTTCCGGGAAGGATGATCCGACGCTCGGCGTGAACGTTTCGGAGTCCTATTTCAACGCGCGCGGGCGGAAGGGCAGCGTTTTCGCCCTTATCGAGGAGACGAACCTCTTCCAGAACAAGCTGACCCTGGGGGCGGAATACGCCCGGAGCGATTACGACGGGGACATCTCGGACGAGTCAGGTCCCCGGAGCGACAGCGCCTGGCGGGTCGGCGGAAGCTTCCGGTCGGGGATCGTCCAGGCGGGGGCGGTCTACAGGTTCATCGGCGGGGGCTTCAACCCCATAGGCTTTCAGTATTTCTCGAACGACCGCCGGGGGCTCGAAGCCAACGTGGGCCTGTCCAAGGGGAGGCTCAGCCTGACCGGAACGTTCCAGTCCATAAAGGACAACGTCAACGGCGATGCGGAGCGGGACACCACGAAGAACATGAACGGGAACCTTAACTTTATGTGGAACGTCTCGGACAAGGTCTCCTTCAACGTCGGGTATCAGAGAGGTGAGCAGGATACCTCCAGGGACGGGACGACGCCCTTGTTCCCCCAGGACAGCGTGACAAACCAGGTCTCCGGAGCTCTGATGTTCACATTCAGCCCGTCGGCGAGCCTGAACCTTCAGGTTGCCAACGCCAGCGCCTCGAGCAAGTCCTCGCCTCAGGGCAACAACACCGGGCTCAACGTGAACCTCGGCGGGGCCTTCCGGGCCGGCAACGTCCTTTCCATTTCCCCGACCCTCGGATTCGCCAGCGCGAAGAACAAGTTCACCGGGGAAAGACAGCTCACGTACAATTCGTTCCTGGCTGCCGAGCTGACGATCGTCCCCGAGTGGTTCTCGACGTCCATCCAGGGGGGGTACACCCGGTCGGACAACGGTTCTATGGGCGTGACGAACACCCTCAACCTCTCGGGGATGCTCGGCCTTCAGCTGAAGAAGCTCATCAAAATCGGCACCGTGACCCTCTCCGTCAGGGGCAATTACGGCCGGACGAAAATGCCCGGATTCTCGAACACCATATCGGCGATCCTCGCCCAGTGCGATTTTTCGTTCTAGGAGCGGTGAAAAGAAGATGAGGTCCACGATCATGAGCGCGGGGAAAGCGGGGAGAACTCTGTTCGTCGCGTCGGCCCTGAGCATCCTGGTCTCGGCCGCGCCGCTCTTCGCCGACAGCATCACTTATAGTCCCGCCGCGCCGAACGTCGAGCAGAGCGTAAGCTTCCAATATGTTGCGGCGTTCGGCACGGTCAGCTCCCCGATCCGCTGGAATTTTGGGGACGGCGGGAGCTATCTTTCGTCGTCGGGGGTTTTAACGGCGTCGCACGCTTACAAGGCTCCGGGCTCCTACACCGTTCAGGCCCAGATCCAAACGATGTCGACGCCCGGCTCCATCATCACGACAACCGTCAGGATCGTCGAGCGCAGGTCCGTTACGTTCACCCCGTCGAACCCGATACCGGGCCAGCCGGTGACCTTCATCGCCAATAATTTTTTCTCGGTCTCGCTCCTGTGGAATTTCGACGACGCTCCCCTTTTTAATGGCGGTCCCCGGCAGGTCCACGCATTCCAGGAGGCCGGGACGCACAACGTCGTCGTCAAGGACTGGGACGGCAAGTCCGTCGTGGCTATCACCGTCAGTGTTCCCGTCGGATCGCCGTCGATCGTATTTGCTCCCGCGGAGCCCAGGGTCAACGAACCCGTAGAGTTCCGGGCCGTCAACTTCCTCTCGACGTCGCTCGTGCGTTGGGACTTCGGTGATGGAGCGGTCGAGAACGACACGAGCCCGCCCCTCATCACGCATGCCTACCGCAATCCGGGGACCTATATTGTCCGCGCCTTCGATGGTGGGAGCCGGTCGCTGACCGCACAGACCTCGGTCAGGGTGCTCCCGGAACGCCTGGTCACGTTCAGTCCGACGGATCCTCGGGCCGGCGAGGAGGTCACGTTCCGGGCCTTCAATTTCAGCTCGCCGACCTTGCGTTGGGACTTCGGAGACGGGGCGGTCGAGAACGATACGAATCCGCCTGTCATCTCGCACACCTACAGCAGCCCGGGGGACTATTCTGTCCGCGCTTTCGACGGGGGGAGCGGGTCGCCAAGCGCGCAAACCGCGATCCGTGTCCTTCCGGAGCGCCTGATCATCTTCAGCCCGGTGGATCCGAGGGCCGGCGAGGAGATCACGTTCCGGGCCGTCAATTTCAGCTCACCGACCCTGCGTTGGGACTTCGGCGACGGGGCGGTCCTCTCGGCCGGGACCCAGGTCGCCCACGCGTTCGCGACCGCGGGGCCGTGGACGGTCAAGGCTTTCGACCGGAGGGGCACGGCCGAGGTCGCCAAAAGCCTGGTCATTACGGTCTTCCCGAACCAGGGGCCGAGATCCAAGTTCGCGGTTTCCTTCATCCAGCTCCGCTTCGAGGACGGGAAGTCCTACAAGGTCGTCCCTAGGGAATTCGGGGCTCTGACAGCCTTCGCCGAGATCAAGTTCGAGGGCACCGGCGTCCTCCAGGCCCAGTGGCTCGTCGACGGGATGCCCTTCAAAACGGTCTTAACGAATTTGTCGTTCGCGGGGAACACGATCATCGATTCCGGCAGCGTCCCCGGACTTCCTTCCCTCCTCCCCGGTCTCCACGAGGTCACGCTCAACCTCATACAGCCGCGGGCTGAGTTCGTCATTCCCGTGATCCGCTATTTCGTGACCGCGGACGCGGAGCCTCGCGCGGCTGTGGACTTCCTTTTGGACGGGGCGGTGACGATCGACGGCGCGGCCCTCGGGGGCGACGACGCGACGATCGAAGCGCCCGTCGGGAAGCACTTCCTCCTCAAGGGCTGGGCCCGAAACGAGAGCGGGACGGCTGTCGCTTTTGCCCTGCTCCGGGTCTTCCTCGACGACGAACTCGTCGACCAGAAGATTGTTCTGGACCTCAAGCCCGGCGAGGAGAGGGGATTCGAATCGTCGGTCTTCAACGCAACGGCGGGCCGGAAACGGCTCCTCCTCGTCCTCTATGACGTCTCGCGCCGCCCCGCCGTGATTCTTTACCTGAGGGAAATGGCGGTCGTCCCGCCTACTTAATTCTATAGAACCACATCAGCGGCAGCCAGAGAGACGATCCGAAGGGGAGGTTCCGGTTGTTGACCAGGACCTCGGTGTCATCCCAGGCGTAGACGAGGTTGAAGAGGTCAAAGAGGTCCTCGACTTCGGCAGGGGTGTAAGTCGCCGAATGGCGGACCCATTCGCCGCTCCCTTCCTCCGCGTAGGTCGGGTTCCGGTGGGCGAGAGCCACAGCGCGTTCGTAGTTGGAGGCGGCCTTCACCCCGAAAACGATGGTGATCTTAAATTCTTTGGCTTGAGACGACGGCTGAAGGATT
>CAZPEP010000024.1:0-2632 GCA_964585685.1 uncultured Eubacteriales bacterium
GGCAAGCGAGGTCCATCTTTGCGAACCCGGGATCGTCCGCTCGCCCGAAGGCCGGACGCTGGCGGCGCTTCTTCGCGAGAACAGCCGGACGCGCAACTCGTTCGTCGTCTTCTCGAAGGACGAGGGCGCGACGTGGAGCGAACCGCGCGAGCTTCCGGGTGCGCTCACCGGCGACCGGCACACCGGGAAATACGCCCCGGACGGGAGGCTCTTCGTATCGTTTCGGGACATGACGCACGAGAGCCCGACGAAGGGCGACTGGGTGGCCTGGGTGGGGACGTTCGACGACATCGTCGAGGGGCGCGAGGGGCAGTATCGTGTGCGCCTCATGGACAACACCGAGGGCGCCGACTGCGCTTACCCCGGGGTCGAGGTCCTGCCCGACGGCACCTTCGTCGTGACGACCTACGGCCACTGGACCGAAGGGGAGGAGCCGTACATCGTGAGCGTCCGCCTCAAGCTGGATGACCTGGATCGGCTGACCCGCTAAGAAAGCCAGTCCACGACCGTGAGTCCGGGGACCCTGCGGAATTCCCGGGTGTTGTGGGATACCAACGCGGCGCCCAAGCTGAGAGCATGGGCGCCGATCTGGGTGTCGAGGGGTCCGATCGGAGTCCCGGCCTTTTCGAGCCCGGCCCGGACCGATCCATATGTCGCTGCGGCCGCTTCGTCGAAATCGGCGATCTCCAAGGGGAGAAGGAATTCGTCAAGGGCCAGGCCGTTTGTTTCCCGCTGAGCGCTTTTCGCGACACCAAAACGGAGCTCGGCCAGGGTGACCGCCGAGATGCCCGCTTCACCGGGCGCGAGCGACGTCAGGCGCCGCAGGACGGAGCCCGGCTTCCGCTTGATGAGGGCGATGCAGGAATCCGTGTCGAGCATGAAGCGCATCAGAGGGCCTCTCGTTTTTGCGCGTCGGGCTGGTCGCGTTCGGCCATGAAATCGTCCGAGAACTTGTCGAGGCTTTCGACGAGCGATCCCCAGATCCCCTTGGCCGGAAGCAGAACGAGTGCGTTTCCCGATTTCTTGACGTAGACGAAATCGCCCTCGAAACGGAACTCTTTGGGCAGGCGCACGGCCTGGCTTTGTCCGTTGCGAAAGAGTTTGGCCGTCTTCATCAGGAATTCCCTGTAATATATACTATACATATATACTCACTCGCTCACCAAGTCAAACGCGTTCACTATCGCTTCTGACTATTGTGATAGACGGCGGTCCTACTCGAGAATTCTCAGTGCCCCGCAAAAAACCCGTCGTCGGTCATGAGGGTCCATCGGGCCAGGAAGCGGTGGTTACGGCCTCCGGTCGGCCGAGCGCAAATCGGAAAACGGGGACACGATACTCATTTCCGAATTTGTTGAAAACGGTTTCTGTGGGTGCTAACGTATTCTCCTGAGTAGATAGTCCCAACGATCTTGGAAGAGGTCCCTGCTCTCAGCGCGGACCTATGGCCCGGAAAGGGGATGCCATGAATAAAACCTTTGCGATCCTGGGCGCCTTGAGCGTCATATTCGCTCTGACCGCTTGCGGGAAAAAGGAAAACGCCGCCGAGGTCGCCGCCTACCCCGTCAGGATCGAAACCGTCGACGGCGTCAGGACCGTCGTCAACCCCGCCTTTCCGAAGGAAGGTGTCTTCCGCTATACGCTTCTTGACGATCTGACCCTCGGCGGGGAGAGCGGCGGGACGGAATCCGTCCTCAACCGCCCCTTCGACCTGAGAGTGGACGCCCTGGGCAACATCTATGTCCTGGACTGGGGTGACACCGATTTCAAGGTGTTCGGCCCGGACGGGCGCCTCCTCTGGAAGTTCGGCAAGGAGGGCCAGGGCCCCGGGGAATTCGCCATCCCCGCCTATTTCGATCTTGCCGCCGACGGCCGGATCTTCCTCCTCTCCGCCCGACAGCACCAGATGGTCCTGCTCGACGGCGGGGGGAAGTACCTGTCGAGCTTCCGGCTGGACGGCTTCTGCGATCAACTGGGCGTCGACAGGCGCAACAGGATCTATTACAGCCAGCTGCTGACGCCGGAAGAGGGAGGCGGCGAAGAGTTCAAGCTCGTCCAGAACCGTATGGCCCTTTTCCAGGCGGACGAGCTCGGGCAGGAGAAAGCGCGACTGGGAGAGTATCTCGGCGAAACCATGATGAGGAAAATACAAAAGGATATGGTCACGAGCATGTCCTCGCGCGAATCCTATACGACCTCCTGGCTCGTCGGCCCCGACGACCGGGTCTATATCGGCTATAACAAGGATTACCGGCTCGACGTCTACGACGCTGACTGGAAGCTCCTCTTCCGATTCGGTCGGGAGTTCACGCCCGTCCGCCATCCCGAATACAAGGCGGATGGTCCCCATCCGGAGTTCTACCCGGCCTTCTCCGACTGGCGGAAGTTCTACGACGAGAAGGGCAACCTGTGGCTGGAGCAGTACCAGGAGAAAGGCGTCGAGGAACACGCCTTCGACGTTTTCTCGCCCGAGGGGATTTACCTGAAGCAAGTCCGCGTGCCCGAGTCCCTGTACCTCGTCCGGGGCGATCTCGCCTACAGCATCATCCGGCAAGAGGACGAATTCCTCGTCGTCAAGCGCTACCGGATGGTCACGGATGCCGCCGAAAAACGGGGGACATGATACCCGTTT
>CAZPEP010000025.1:0-3492 GCA_964585685.1 uncultured Eubacteriales bacterium
AACAGCTTGCACTGCCGCATCATCGCGTCGACCAGCGTCGTTTTCCCGTGATCGACGTGGGCGATGATGCCGACGTTGCGGATATCGAGTCTGCGCACAGGGCTCCTTTGGGCTTTGAGTTCTCCGTCCGGGGATAGATCACCAGGGGAAAACGGGAAGAACAGCTATTATACACCCCGCCCAAAACCCGGGGCACGTTATGGGCGATTCCCGTGCGGCGTTAAGACACGGAACCGCTAAGAATGGCCAACCGGGGCTGTCGCGGCAAAAACTATCAATTGAGGTAAGTTAGTTGAAGCTTATTTAGCCCTGGTTCGCCACGTGTCAATGAGACCGACGATGACAGCGCTCAGAGCGGGAAGGGCCGGTGTTGACGTTGGTTTTTTTGTATGATCGGATGTATGCTTCCCGGCGGAAGAGGGAGGGGAAAATGGAAAAGCGGATTTGGCTCGTTCTTATTGTGTTTTTACTTGGCATCGCCACGTCCTGCCTGAAGCAGGACGAAAACGCGGTCGGGAAAGCCAAGGCCCGGGTCGAGGCCGACGTCGCCGCAATCAAGGATCTGATCGCCGAGTGGGTTCGCCTTTATAACGCCGAGGATTTCGAGAACATGATATCGGTCTTTTATGCGGACAAGGCCGTCGTCATGAATCCCAACGCGCCGGCTAGAAGAACCAAGGAAGCCATATTGTTGATGTATCAAGCGGATTACGAATTGAACATCGAGCACGTCGATACCAGCGTTGCCGAGGATGTGCGAGTGTCCGGAAACACCGCTGTTGCTTGGGGGATGGATACGGGCACGACGACTCCACGGAGCGGCGGAGATCCGGTCCCCTATAGCTTGAAATGGCTGATGGTTTTCGAGCGTCAGTCAGACGGCGCTTGGAAATGCTTATATGAAATGTGGAACGATAATAATCCTATCGCCAATCTGCCATAAAGAGAACAGCGCGAAAAACAGGTGGGGTCAGTTAGTTGAAGCCTATTTACTCCTTGTTCGCCATGTTTCGATGAGGCCGTTGATGATCGCGTTAAGGCTCCGTCCGGACAAGTCTTAGCACAGGAGCCGGGTCCTTCTGAGGGGTCAGGGCTAGTGCGGTTGTAATCATCAACCGCATTGTGTTAGAAATTATAGTCTATAGGGGAAGCGGGGACATGCGCGGGGCAAATATGGCGAGACTTGTCCCGCCTGAAAGGATACCAAGATGCAATTCGGCTTAATAGAAAGTGGTCCTCATTTTGGAACGATCGCGCAACTTGCTGTATATTTCATGATTTCCGCCGTCTTAGTGATGCTCATCATGTTTGTAAGAATGCTCGGAGAATTTAACCAAATTCGTAGACGGCTGCGGTCGCTAATCGAGCCGATTGTGTCCCAGCTTAATAAGGACGGACTTGATCCAGGTCTGTCAACCTCCCCAAGTGCTGAGGATCCCCTGGTCTCCGTGTACGCTATGGCCCTGCTTCAAGAGCTTTCGGGTCAAAGCCCTTTCGCTATAATCGAAGCGCTGAAGAAGACAATTGACTTGCTCGGCCGGCGCCTCGAGCGGATGGTCTTTTATTCGCGGATCTTGGGATCGAGCATTTTCTTTGTTGGTCTTATCGGAGCTCTAGTCCATACTTTGCAGGGTTTTCGCGTGGCGCAATATTTTAAGGATGTTCCGCTTGGTGCGCTCGCCGTGACTTTTTCGGAAGCAATAATATTATTCTTAATCGCCTTATTTATCGGACTTATTTGCCTTGCCGGCTCATATTGGAGCCGAATTCGGCTGTCGTCCCTGCACATGATCGTATCGGACCGAATTCTTAAAGCTGCAGAAGAGAGAGCGGTTATAGAAATGAAGTCTGAAAAGAAATGACCCCAGGAGGCGGCGAGTTCGGCGAAGAAGCGCAGCTTGGGGGATAAAGATTTGTGATTTAAGGATTCAGCCTTTCCGCATTTATTGCCAATAATGAATCAATATTGACTTAGTAAGGAGAATATAGCACGTGCCCTTCCTGGACGCGCGTCCCTGACGGAGTTGATGTTCTAATGGGAGAGACGGGATGGGGTGAGTGAGGGGAATCGAACCCCCAACCTTCGGATCCACAGTCACGACCTCCCCCCGACTCACCGCATTCTCAATCGACTGAATACACGGAAGATACAGCCACAGGCTGACCGACCCCTCTCTCCGTGTCACACGGGCGTAACAGCCTGATCTCACTTTTGCCCCCCTCGGAAGAGCCTGCAGAGCCGTTCTCTCACGCTTTTGCCCTTCCCAGGCCGGGGATTCTGGTGTTTCTGTAGTGAAGAGGACAAGGGGAGCGTCGGCCACAGAGTTGGCTTGTCGAATGGTGCGGTTGCGGTGATCAAATTGTCGCACATTTTCGAAAAACTGCGGTAGTCCCAATCCCAAGAATAGGCAAGATCCCCAGGTAACCGGCGGTCGTTTTCGTAATAGAGCCTTTCAAGGGTTCCTGCGAACTTCTTGGCCCACGACCTGTCCGACGAAAGCACTTGGTGCATTCGCCCGGCGAGGTTCCGGATCGCTTCAATAGTATCGGCACCCTCACTCACACGGCGGAGTCTCGAATTCATCTCATCCCTCGGAACCGTCGCCCCGAGCGAAATTTCCACGAGGTCATCGTCGTATTCGGGGAGCGTCAAGATGGTCCGATCCGCCCACGCCACAACATCGTCAATAGATGCAATGCCAACGATGAAAAGCAGTCGTAGATTCTCTGCCTCTTGGGCGTAGGGTTTCATGCCGGAACGATATCCCCTTGCCCCCTTACG
The DNA here is from genome assembly GCA_964585685.1 of uncultured Eubacteriales bacterium. Classification (GTDB taxonomy): domain Bacteria; phylum Acidobacteriota; class Aminicenantia; order Aminicenantales; family Saccharicenantaceae; genus JALHVH01. The sequence goes on from CAZPEP010000025.1 coordinate 2,783, forward strand.
ATAGCTTTTTCAAATGCCGAAAACAAGCAAAAGAGGTGGGGTTGGATAGTACGCGAGTTTATAACCCCTTTTGTCACCTATCTGAAGCACAATTCTGTGGCTCGGCACGTTGAGTCTTTAAAGAGCTTTATAACCCCGTGATGGGGGGGGTGATTGAAGGAAGACGAACCCGCCACATTTGGCTATGCTGTTGCAAGCCTATAGACACAAAACTCCGAATCTGCCTCCGATGGGACCAATTCTTTGAAACGCCGGATATAGGATGGAATGGGCTTTGTATTCGGAAAGAGACCGAAGTGGTTGAGGGAAGATTGAAACGCCTCCACCAGTTCGGGCGACGCCGGCCCCCCCGAGTAAGAGAATGGTTTCGTGAAAAGACCATTCTTGATTGCGGAAAAATAATCTCTTCCGGGAGGATAAGCGACATCGTACCCTAAGAAGTTTGCCTTATCCCCGGCCTCGTCGTGTGGAACAGAATTCAACTCCCAAATATCGCAAGCGACAATCTCATATGGCCCTTGATGTGGCTCGATGATTTCTCTTATCCTTTGAGCGATTTCACGGTTGGCCAAAAGGTCAGGGCGGTCCGGGTCCCACTTGCCATCGTCAACCACATTCTCCTCATAGAGGCGGTAAGCATCCCGCCTCCATCCATCTGGGTAAAAGGCCCAGAGGGCATCGTCACCTTTCTTTGGCCAAAAAGATGGATC
>CAZPEP010000026.1:0-216333 GCA_964585685.1 uncultured Eubacteriales bacterium
GGCAGATCGAGGAGTGGGAGCACACCTACAACTACATCCGCCCCCACGAAACACTGGACTATCTGACCCCTAACGAATATTATCGCCGATGGAAGAAAATCCAAAAGTCCCAAGTGTCACTAATGTTATGACCCCATTCAAACGGTTGACAACCGGCGCCGTCGGGAGTAAACAATTGGTCTTGTCGAAGGGAGAAGAGACCATAAAGAACGCGTTTCTGACCGCGCTGGCGGCCGTTTTGGTTTTGGGCCTGTGGTGCCCTTCGGGACAAACGGCCGGGACGGCGCCCGAGCCCGACGAGCTCGTCGGGAAGGCCCGGGACTTCCTCGAACGCCTGGACAAGGGCGATTTCGCGGGCGCGGCGCGGAATTTCGATGCGACCATGACAAAGGTCTCGGGACCGGAGAAACTTGCGGAGTTCTGGAAGGAGGTCCCGGCCCGAATGGGCGCGTTCCGGCGACAGACGGACGTCCGGCGCGAGAAGCTCGACCCCTACGATATCGTCCTCGTGACCTGCGAATTCGAGAAGGTCACTCTGGACGCCAGGGTCGTCTTCGACAAGGAAGGCCGGATCGCCGGCTTCCATTTCGTCCCTTCGCTCCCCCCGGCTGATTACGAGCCCCCCGCCTACGCAGATCCGGCCCGCTTCGAGGAGATCGAAGTCACGGTCGGAAGCCCGGGCTGGCCCCTTCCAGCGACCCTGACCCTCCCCAAGGGCGGAGGCCACTTCCCCACCCTCGTCCTCGTCCACGGCTCAGGGCCGAACGATAAGGATGAGACTATTGGGCCCAATAAGCCTTTCAAGGATATTGCCTGGGGGCTGGCCGCGAAGGGGGTCGCCGTTCTGCGCTACGAGAAAAGGACCCGGGTCTTTGGCCCGAAGCTCGTCGCGGAACCCGAACTAGCGTCCTCCTTCACGGTCAAGGAAGAAACGATCGACGACGCTCTGGCCGCGGTCTTGTTCCTCAAGAAAGCGGACCGCGTCGATCCGGAACGGATCTTCGTCCTGGGGCACAGCCTCGGCGGCATGCTCGTCCCTAGGATCGCCGTGGCCGGAAAGGGCCTGGGGATCGCTGGATACGTCGTCATGGCCGGCCTGACCCGGCCGCTCGAGGACACCATCGTGCGGCAGATGACGTACCTCTTCGGGCTCGACGGCTCCCTTTCCGCGGACGACCGCTCGAAGCTCGAGGAGCTCAAGGCCCAGGTCGCAAACATCAAGGCCTTCACGGACAAGGATGCCGCGTCGGGGAAAAGGGTCCTCAACGCCCCGGCGAGCTATTGGCTTGATATGAGGGGTTATGACCCTCCCGCCGTTGCCGCGACACTCGATGTCCGCATGCTGATCCTTCAGGGAACCCGCGACTATCAGGTTACGACGGACGACTTCGAGAACTGGAAAGAGGCGTTGGGAGGGAAACCCGGCATTGATTTCAAGCTCTATCCGAAGCTCAATCACCTGTTCATCGAAGGTCTGGGCCTTCCGACCCCGGACGAATACACGCGGGTCCACGGCAACGTCGCTCCTTATGTCATAGACGACCTCGCCGCGTTCATCGGATCGCCCGGCTCGGGCGCCTCGCGCTAGTCAATATACAAAAGGAACCCTTTCAAGTATTCGGTCTCGGGGTGAAAGACGTTGACCGGGTGGTCGGGGGCCTGGATGTGGCGCCCAAGGATGCGGACGCCGCGCGACGCCTCGGCGGCGGCCTGGAAGACGACCTGCTGGAAGAGGCCCTCGTCCACGAAATGGGAGCACGAAAACGTCAGCAGGAGCGTCCCCGGCGGCGCCTTCTTGATGGCGATGCGGTTGATGTCCTTGTAGCCGCGGCAGGCCTGCCGGACGTCGGTCTTCCTCTTGGCGAAGGCCGGGGGGTCGAGGATGACGAGGTCATACCCTCCCGCTGGACCGCGCAGGAATTCGAAGACATCGGCTTCGATGAAGCCGTTCCCTTCGATCGGAAGGCTGTTCTGAAAGAAGTTGCGCTTCGCGGCCTCCAGGGCGCCCGCCGAAGAATCCACCGAGTCCACCCGGACGGCTCCCCCGCGGAGGGCGTGAACCGAGAAGCCACCGGTGTAGGCGAAGCAGTTCAAGACGCTCCGGCCCCGGGCGAGGGTCCCGACGAGCTTTCGCATCTCTCTTTGGTCGAGGTAGAGACCGGTCTTTTGGGACCGGACGACGTCGACGAGGAACTCGAGGCCGTCCTCGCGGACAAGGACCATGTCCCGTTCCTCTCCGTGGAGGAATCCCTCGTGGTCCCCGAGGCCCTCCTCGCGCCGTGATGGAAGGTTGGACTTTTCGTAGACCGTTTCGGGGGCGAGCTCCCGGACGAGCGTGCCGAGGACGAGGTCCTTGAGCTTCTCCATGCCGAGCGTAGCGACCTGGATGACGAGGACCGAATCGTACCGGTCCACGACGAGGCCCGGAATCCCGTCCCCCTCGGCGTTAACCAGTCGGTAGGAGTTGGTCTTTTCACCCTCTCCGAAGAGGTCCTGCCTCAGGGCGATGGCCTTCAGGATGTTTTTTTCGAGGGCTGCAAACGGGTCTCCCGGACCAAAGCTTACCATCCGGCCCAGGATCGAACAGCTCCTGTTGACGTAGGCGTGTCCCAGGAGCTCCCCGCCGTCGCTGAGGACGGGGGCGATGCCGCCGTCGGCGAGGTCGGGGGGAAGGCTCGCGACCGCGCCCGAGAAGATCCAATGGTGGCGGTTCCGGACGGCTTTGTCCTTTCCCGGCCTAAGGACGATCCTTTTGGCGTTGCTCATTAAGGCTCCTTATCCCGCGGGAAAACGGATGCGACGACACGGCGGTCCGGGTCCGTGAGGTCGTACCTTCCCAACTCCCCGGGTTCAACCCAGCGGACTTCGTCGTGGTCATTGCAGACGATCTTGCCGTTTACGATCCGTGTCCTATAGACAAGGAGCTCCATGAGGGATTCTCCGGCCCGGAACGGACAAACGCAAAGCTGCTCTCCGACGGTGACGTCGATGCCCATCTCCTCGCGCAATTCGCGCTTCAGGGATTCTTCCGGCGTTTCGCCGGGCTCGACCTTGCCGCCGGGGAATTCCCAGCGGCCCTCGCACCGATCCCCCTTTTTCCTTCTGGCGATGAGGACCCTGCCGCCCTCCTCGATAATGGCGGCGGTCACGCTTTGGCGTGAAGGCATAACGGGAGAATGCGTGTCTATGTTCATGGTCTCATGGTAACGGGTTTTCCGCGCGCCGACAAGGGCGTTCTATGGCCCGAGGCAGGCGCGCCGGGAAAAGCCCGCCGGGCATCTGATGACCGGAGGTATTCGCTATGGTACAATCTCGGCATGATGAAGATCGCATTCCTTGTCTCCGAAGCCGTCCCTTACGCCAAGACCGGTGGGCTAGCCGACGTGGCCGGCGCCCTGCCCAAGTACCTGACCCAGCGCGGCGCCGACGCCCGGCTCTTCATGCCCCTGTACCGGGAGGTCCGGAAAAAGGGGCTGCCCCTGACGAAGGTCCTGGACGGTGTCCCGATCTCCCTCGGCGGCCGCAATCTTTGTTTCTCGCTTTGGGAGCACGAGGCGGACGGGTTTAGGGCCTATTTCGTGGAGCACGACGAAGCCTTCGACCGGGACGCCCTCTACGGCACGCCGAGCGGCGACTATCCCGATAACGGGGAACGCTTCGGCTCTTTCGCCAAGGCCGCGCTCGAGTCCATGAGACGGATCGGTTTCGCGCCCGACATCCTCCACGGCCATGACTGGCAGAGCGCCGCAGCCCTGGCCTTCCTGAAGCACCGTTATGCGGCCGACCCGTTCTTCGGCGGCACCAGGTCGCTTTTTACGATCCACAACCTTGCCTATCAGGGACTTTTCGATAAGGGCATCCTTGCGGCCCTGGAGCTTCCCGACACCCTGTTCAACATGAATGACCTCGAGTTCTACGGCAAGCTGAGCTTCCTCAAGGCAGGTATCCTCTATTCCACCGCGGTCAGCACCGTGAGCCCCCGCTACGCCCGGGAGATCCAAACGCCGGAGTTCGGGTGCGGATTGGACGGCCTCCTCCGGAGCCGGGCCGGCGCCCTCCACGGTATTCTGAACGGCGTAGATTATGCCGCCTGGGACCCCGAGGCCGATCCCCTCATCCCTGCCCCATTCTCAGCCGCCGATCTCTCCGGGAAGAAGGCCTGCCGCGAAGGGCTCCTGAGGACCTTCGGCCTCACGGCCGGGCCGAACGTCCCTGTCATCGGCATGGTCTCGCGGCTCGCCGGACAAAAGGGGCTGGACATTGTTTACGAGGCCCTTCCGTCGCTCTTCGAGCTTGGCCTTCGGCTCGTCATCCTGGGAACCGGCGATGCCCGTATCCAGAGCGAACTATTGGAAGCCCAAAAGGTCTATCCCTCCCAACTCGGTCTACGGATCGCTTTCGACGACAGGGTGGCGAGGACCATTTACGCGGGCAGCGACCTCTTCCTCATCCCGTCCCGCTACGAGCCGTGCGGTCTGACCCAGATGTACAGCCTCAGATACGGGACGATCCCCGTCGTCCGGGCCACGGGCGGGCTGGACGACAGCATCGAGGAGTTCGACCCCGTCGCGCGAACGGGCAACGGCTTCAAGTTCGGGGACGCGACGCCCGCGGCTATGTTGGGCTCGATCCGGAAGGCGATGGACACGTTCCGGGACCGGTCCGCCTGGGCCGCCCTCGTCCAGACCGCCATGGCGGGCGATTTCTCCTGGGACATGGCCGCCGGCGAATATCTGAAGCTTTACGCGGCGATCCTGAAGGGCTGATCGGTCCGAGGGTCCTTGAGCCCGGCTCGCTCCCGCGACGGATACACCATCGCCGTCAGGCGACGACCAATGACAAGCGACGAACGACCTACGACGTTTTCCTCAGATACTCCGCCGCCGTTTCCGGGGCCACAGGGTTGATGTAAAAGCCTGTCCCCCACTCGAATCCCGCGACTTTCGTGAGGACGGGGAGAATCTCAAGGTGCCAGTGGAAGTACCCTGCGATTCCCGGCCAGGCCTTGGTCGAGACCGTCGGGTTCGGCGCCTGATGCAGGATGAGGTTGAACGGCGGGTCGGAGAGCATCGCCTTCAGCCGGCCCAAAACCGTCTTGATCACGGCCGCCATGGAGGTGAGCTCGTCGCGCGTCGTTCCCGTGAAGAACGGGGAATGGCGGAGCGGATAGATCGCCATCTCGAACGGTGACCTCGAGGCAAAGGGGGCCAGGACCGCAAAATCTCCGTTCCGGAGGATGAGTCGCTCCCCCAGCCGGGTCTCCTCCCCGACGGTCCGGCAGAAGATGCATTCCCGGTTTGCGCGGAAGAGCCGCTCGGCGCCGTAGACCTCCTCCTTGACTCTCTTGGGGACGATCGGCGTGGCCACGATCTGCGAGTGGGGATGGCTGAGCGACGCCCCGGCCTCCTTGCCCTTGTTCTTGAAGACCTGGACGTACTGGTAATGGAAATTCTCCTCGATCGCCCCGATCCGGCTCCGGAAGACCTCGAGGACGTCGCGGATGCGGTCCGTGTCCAGGTCGGCGAGCTCTTTGGCGTGGTCCGGGTTCTCGATGACGACTTCGTGGACGCCGACGCCGGGCATCTTTTGGAACAACCCTCCCTCCGGCTTGGGCGGCGGAGCGCCGGGGCTGAGTGCCGGGAACTTGTTGGTCACGACTCGGACCCTCCAGCCGGGTCCGTCGGGGGCCGAGCCATCCATGCGGAGGGCGAAGACCTCGGGCGGGGTCTTGGATTCATTCCCCTCGCAGAACGGACAAAACGCTGCGGCCTCCTCTTTCGAAACGGCCCCGGCCGGCCGGAAGTCGTCGGGCCTCTTGCTCCGCTCCGAAGCGATGATCACCCACCGGCCGGTCACCAAGTCTTTCCTCAGCTCCGACATATCTTCAAGCCTTGACCAGGTCCCGGATCCTTGCCTTGAGCTCGTCGAGGGACGAGGACTTGACGACGTAGGCGTCGGCCGCCCACGTCATAAAGTCCTCTTTATAGCTCTGGTAGGCCGTGTTGATAATGAGCGGGATGTCCTTCCGCATCCCCATGATCCTGGAAATGAGCTCGACGCCGTCCTTCCCCGGCATCCGGATGTCGGTGATGATCAGGTCGAAGGCCCCGTTCTTTAGGGCCTCGAGGGCGGAATCTGCGTCATGGACGGACGTTACCGCGTATCCCTCGGCCCCGAGCTCTTCCTCATACAGGAGGCAGAGCGGCTTTTCGTCCTCGACCAAAAGGATCTTTTTCATCGTGGTCCCTCCTTTTCCTTTGTTCGGAACAGAAGGCGGAACGTCGTCCCCCGCCCTTTCCGGCTCTCGACCTCGATCTTGCCCCCGCAGGAATCCATCACCCGTTTGACGAATGGGAGCCCGAGGCCCATCCCTTTTTCCTTCGTCGTGAAGAACGGTGTGAAGAGGCGTGCCCGGTCGGCCTGGGAGATGCCCGTTCCCGTGTCCCGGATGCTGAGGATGAACCAGTGGTCGTTCTTCGGGTACGCCGATACGGCGAGGGCTCCTCCCTCCGGGGTGGCCTCCACCGCGTTCTCCAAAAGGTTCCGGAAGACTTCCCCGACGGAGGACGCATCGCAGACGACGTAGGCCGGGCACGGGGCGATCTTGACATGCAGGCGGAACTTCGCCAGCTTGGTCTTGAGCTCCGGGCTTTCGAGGACGGACTCGAGGACGGGGCCGATATCGAACGCGACGGGCTCCTTGAGGCTGACCTTGAGGAAACGGGCGATCTGGTAGACGACGTTCTCCAGCCGGCGGGTCTCATCGCGGATGATCCGGAGATCCCGCTGGCGCCGCTCCTCGTCTAGGCCGGGCTGGAGGAGCTGTTCCGTGAAACCGCCGATGGTCGCGATCGGGTTCCGGACCTGATGGGTGACGAAGACCGCCATCTCGCCGAGGGCTGCCATCTTCTCCATTTCGACGAGTTTTCTGTGGAGCGAAGCGGAATAAATGTGGTTCGCGGCGATCAGACCGCAGATGCCCGCCAGCTTGATGTCTGGGGCGGCGATGGGCGCTTTCGTGATAGCGTTGTCCAGGACGATCTCCCCCAGGACCTCGTCGCGGGCCAGAAGTGGGATACAGACGAATTCGTCCACGCCGATGAGACCGAGGAACCGCGGGTCGATCCGGGGTTCGTTCCGGGCGTCGCGGACGAAGAGGATCTCCTTGTCCCGTTCGGCCAGCCCGGGGATGCCCGGGACCTCCTCGTCGAGGGGGAAGCGCAGGCGCTGGATCCTCTTGGTCAGCGTGTCCTTGTTCTTCGAGACCAGCGAACGGTTGTATTCGATGACCTCGATGTAGCCGATCCCCGGGGTGGACAGGACCTCCCAGATGGACCGGGCCTCTTCGTCGGAGCCCGGGCCGAGCCACATCTCTCCGCGTAGGCTGTCGCCGTCCTTGAGGAACAGCATGGCCCTGTTGAACCCCACGCCGGCGCCCGAGGTCAGGGCGGTCAGAATGACGATAAGGTTGTCCGACAGGGAGAAGGGCTGGAAGAGGCTCTGAGAGATGATCGATAACAGGGCGAGCTCCCGGCTCCCCTGCTTCTGGGATTCGGGGAAATAAAAGGAGTGGCGCTCGATCACGCGGGGTTCCATTTCTTCGGGACGACGCGGACGCCTTCTCGGCTAATCTTGAAGCTTCCGGCGTCCCGACCGTCGTCATAACCGATCTCATAGCCCCCGGGGATCACCGAATGTTTATCGATGATGACCTTCCTGAGTCGCGCCCCCGGGCCGACCTCGACGTCCTCGAAGAGGATGGAATCCGCGATGTCGGCCCCGTCGCGGACCCGGACGTTCGGCGACAGGACGGAGTTCTGCAAGCGGCAGCCCGTAAGATGGCATCCGGAGCCGAGAATCGAGTTCCGAATGTCCCCGCCGTCGACGAACGCCGGCGGGAACTGGGGCTTGTGGCTGCGGACCGGCCAAACGGGGTCCATGAGGGGGATGGGGGGGGCGGGCGAGAGGAATGTCATGTTGGCCTGCCAGTAGGCGTCGATCGTTCCGATGTCCTCCCAGTAATCGTCATAGACGTAAGCGCAGAGCTCGTGTTCGCGGACAAGCTTCGGGATGATGTCCTTGCCGAAATCGTGGGAGCTCCCCGGGGTCCGGGCGTCCTTGAGCAGGGCCTTGATGAGGATCGGGGTCCTGAAGACATAGACGCCCATCGAGGCCAGGGCCTTTTCCGGGTCCCCCGGAAGGGTTGGCGGCCTCTTCGGCTTCTCCAGGAAATCGATGATCCGGTTCTCGACGTCGACCTGGATAACTCCGAAGCGGGAGGCGTCGGCCGCCGGGACGACCTTGGCCAGGACGACGGCGTCAGCATTGCGCTCCGTGCGGAATGCGAGGATCTTCCGGTAGTCGGCCTTGTAGACATGATCGCCCGAGAGGACGACGACCGTCTCCGGGTTCTCCTGCTGGATGGTGTAGATGTTCTGGAACACGGCGTCGGCCGTGCCTTCGTACCAGTGGTCGCTCACCCGGCCCTGGGCGGGAAGGGAGATGATGAAGTCGCCGCTCTCGGAGTGGAAGATGTTCCAGCCATTGAGGATGTGGCGCTCCAGCGAGAGGGATTTGTACTGGGTGAGCAGGGCGATCCTGCGGAGCCCGGAATTGAGGGCGTTCGAGAGGCTGAAGTCGACGATCCGATAGACGCCGAGGAAGGGCACCGAGGGCTTGGCCCGGTCCTTCGTCAGCGGGTAGAGGCGTTCCCCCTTGCCCCCGCAGAGGACCATGACCAGGGTTCGCTCAGAGGATCTGTCCATCCGGCGTCACGACCTCGTCGAACAAGCGGTCCTCCTTTTCCCATGTGTCGAGGAGGACGGCCTCGCCCCCCGAAAGCGGCCGCCCGGCCTTGAGCCACCCGGCAAGCGTCCGGGCCCTCTCGTAATGCTCGGCCGCCCTGTTCTGGGCGTAGTCCCGGGCAGACCAGGTCGAAATGAGGAACGGCCAGTCGGAGCTCTCCAAGAGGAATTTTTCCTTGATGAACTGCTTCAGGAGGCGGGGATCGGCCCTTTTCCCGTCGCCGAGCCGGGCCGCCTCCTCTTCGATCCTGTAGATCCTCTCCCAAACCCAGGCGGTGTCCTCATTGAGCCAGATCCCATGGAACCCGCCCTCGCCCCAGGATCCCTCGGGCAAAGAGACCACGGACCGGGGCGGCAGGGCTTCCAGGGCGGCCGTGCCCGTCGCGGGGCGAACGGAGCTTCGGTCGAGGCCTTTGAGCGCGAGATAGAGCCATTCCGGGCCCTCGAACCACCAGTGCCCGAAGAGCTCGGTATCGTAAAGCGCGACGATCGTCCCGTCGTCCCGGTTCTTCAGAATTTCCTCGACGGTGGATACGAAATGACGGGCATGTTCCTTCAAACGCTCCCGAACCTTCCCGGGGTGGTAGGGGGCCTTGTCGCCCAAGCCCGCTTCGCTCGAGGTGATGCGCCAATAGCGCATCCCGCCCGGGAAGTGCTTTTTGTGGAATTCCAAGTACCACCCGTCCCCGGGATAGCCCGACTGGCGGCTCCAGACCTGGGCGCCCGAAACCTCGTCGCGGACGAAGAACGGCGTGTCCGAGGGGTAGGCCAGGTAGGCTGAATAGGGGTCCTTGCCCGGGTCTTCCGGCCGATCGGACGGGTTCCGGGATCCTTCCCAAAGGCGCTTGAGCGCGGGAAATCTGTCCGTGTAGACGCCCCTGGCCACTCCCCCTTTGAGGAGATGGCCGTTGACGAAGAAATAACCGATGCCTTCCGAGCCCAGGATCTCGTCCACCCCCTGCCGGGGGAAAGGGGGCCGGTCGCCGAAGGGGGGCTTCCAGGAGTAAGCGGGACGGTAAGCGCATTCCGGGATCCAGAACCCTTTCGGGTCCCGGCCGAAATGCTTCCGGTATGTGTGCTTCCCCTGTCGGACCTGGTGACGGATGCTCTCGTCCCGGCCGAGCAGGGGGAAATAACTGTGTGTGGCGGCCGAGGTCAAGACCTCGATCTGCCCCGCGTCCTGAAAGGCCCGGAAGCCATCGACGATGTCCTCGCGGCATGTCCCGTGGAAGTCCACGGCGAGCTTCTCGTACCATTCCTGCCAGAAGACGGTCAGGGCGAGGAGTTCGGCGTCGCCCGTGCGCTCGAAATGCGCCCGGTCCCGGGACGCGACCTCGATCTTCATGGTGAGGTATTCGTCGAAACCGGACTTGAAGCGCGCGTCCTTAAGCTGAGCGGCCAGGACCGGCGTGAACCCGATGTTGATCCCGGGGACGATCCCCTCGTCCCCGAGCCGGCGCAGAACGTCGAGAATGGGAAGGTAGCTTTCCGCGGCCGCTTCATAGAGCCAGTCCACTCCATGGGGCCAGCTGCCGTGGGAGAGGACATACGGAATGTGGCTGTGCAGGACCAGAACGAAATTATTATCGGGCATGTTTCTCCGCCAGTACGATGTCGAGGGCCGCGGCCTCCCCTCCGGCGAGCATAAACCTCCGGACAAGAAGGATACAAAATCCCTGATGGATTATATCATAGTCCTTCTCGGATTGGGACAGGGTCCGGAGAGGGAAGCTCCAGACCTCGTCCGCTTCCTCTGCCCGGAACGATAGGCGCCCGGCCATGAGCTCGGCGCCGTCGGCCAGGAGCGCGAACTCGTCCGGGAGCATGTAGAAATTCCATTCGGAGGCGAACGTCAGGGAGATCGGCTGCTCCCCGGCATTCGCGATCTCGTAGCGGACCCGGATCGCCGCGTCCTCCGCTCCGATCCGCTTGCGGACGACCACGGGGACGTCTTCCCCGTCGATCCGAACGCTGCCCTTCCTCTCCAAGGCAAGGACGGCCCCCTCGACCGTAACGGCATATTCCCCGTCGACGAAATTCCCTAGTTCGCCGTACTCCGCGCGCCGGATGTCCTCCACTTGGGTCGCCGGACGGAGGAAGCGGTCGAGGCATGAAAAACGCGGCTGGCGGTCGTATCTGAGCATCTCTTCGGCTCCGGGCGGAAGCCGCTTCGTGAGTTCGTGGATGCTCTTCCCTTCCACCGTTCCATCGTCGCCCCGGGCGTGGTAGGACTCGGGCCTTCGCGACAGGACGTCCGTGATGTTCCTCGAGGTCGGCCGATGGTCGATCTCGACGACCGCGCCCCCGAACGAGGGCTTGACGACGAGGCCGAAGACCCCGGCGTCCGCCGAAAATTCGGAGCGGCCGTCCAGATCGAGGTCCTCCTCCCTCCAGCCAGCCCCTCCGGGCAAGGCCTTTTCGGCTTCGAGGAGATGGCGCCAGGCGGCTTCCCTCAGATGCGGCAGATAAAGCCCGCCGAAGACACCGTGCCAATAAGGATCGTTGCATTGGGCCATGGAGAGCTCGCGGGCGGCCTCCCGGTTTCCCAAGGCGGCAACCCTCTTTGAAACCGACAGCATCCGCTTGTGGAGCCAGTTCGATTCCGGATACTTCAGGAAGAAGTCGCGGAAGAAGCCCCCGCGAAGGAACCGACGCGCCTCCGACGGGCAAGAATCCCGGGTCTCCCGGTAGACGGTGAGTTCCGACGGTTCGAGGACCCATTCCGTCATCTCCTCGTAGGAGGCCGGGGGGAGGTAGATCCTTCCGCCAGGAGGTTCGGAGTCCGCGTACTCCGAGAGCGTCATTGTCCGGACCCCCGTCTCTTCCAGGTGATTCAGGAATTTCCCGAGCCACCCTTTTCCGTAGACCCATTCCGCTGTCCCCGGCCAGAGCCCGAACTTTTCCCCGTCGTCTCCGAGGACCGCGATCCCTCCCTGTTCGCGGATCGCCGCGAACGCCGCGTCGACCTCACTGAGCGCGCGGAACGGGATGAGATATCGAAGCTGTTTGTCAATGGGAAAGACCCTCAGCGGGAGGCCTTCGTCTTCGGTGATGTATGAGGTGTGGGTATCCTTCGCGCCGGCGTAGTGGAAGTGCTCTTCGTCGAGGAGCGTGTATTCGATCCCGGCCCGGGCCAGGGTCCCGGCGAGATGCGGCTCCCAGACCCTTTCGGTCAGCCACAGGCCCCTTGGCCGGCAGCCGAAATGCTCCTCGAGATAGCGGCTCATCATCCGGATTTGGCTGAGGCGGTCCTCCTCAGGGATGATAGCCAGAATCGGCTCATAAAAGCCGCCGCCGAGGAGCTCGACCTGCCCACGTCCGACAAGATCCCGGACGAGGTCCCGGCATTTTCCCCGGCGCCGCTCCATGTGTTCCAGCAGGGGCCCGGAAAAATGCAAGGAGAGCTTGAAGGCCGGGTGCTTGGCGACCTCGGCCAGGAACGGCTCGTAACACTCGTCAAACGCCCGTTCGAAGACGTGGTCGAAGTTGCCCACCGGCTGATGGCAGTGGACGGCGAAGAGGAACCGGAGGGGGTTCACGGGCGGCCTCCTTGTCCAGCCCTTTGCAGGGCGGCGCGGATATAGCTCTTGAAGAGGAAATCGAACTCTTCCTTGTCGGGCTCCCCGTACCACCAGAACCAGTCGGACCCTTCCGCGACATAGATCTCGGGGAGGGGGCCGCAGAGGGCCCTCGCGTCGGCGAGTTCTTCCCAGGCCCGGTTCTTGGCCGGATCTCCGACCCACTTGGAGAAGTTGCCCAGCCAGGTCCCCGGGACCAGTGCGACGTCCCGCCCGCGGCCATGGGTCCGGAGGTATGCGCCGGGCAGGATGGGCGCGATCCCTTGGGCCTCGAGCAGGCGACCGTAGAATTCCCTGAGGAACGGGACACCGTTCCCCGGGTAGTATTCCCACGCGTTCTCGCCGTCCAGGACAACGACGCAGACGGCGTCGTCGGGAGAGACTCGGCGCCGGGCCTCGAGCCTCCGGAGGAAATCCGCTACCGCGTCCTTTTCGGGCCATTTCTGATACGAGAAGCTTAGGAGGTCGGAGAGCTCCCGGTCTCGGAAGAACATCGGCAGCCCTTCCGCCTCATAGGGTTTGTAGAGCGCCGAACGGTCGGCGGGTTCCCCGAGGCTCTTCCAAAGGACGTTCTCGTCGGTGAGGGCGTAGGCAAAGCCGGCTCGCCCAGCCGCAGCGGCCACATCCCGGCTTACGGCTCCTTCTGAAGGCCAAAGGCCGTCGGGCCCGAATCCGAAGACCTTTTGGAAATATTCTTTTCCCATCCGAAGCTGGGATTCTCCGTCCTCGGGACGCCGGAACCGCGTCCCCGGGGCCTTCTCGTCCGGGGAACAGGAGCTGTCGAAGACGAGGGGCAGGAGTGGGTGATAATAGGGCGACGTCGTGATCTCGGCCAGGCCTTTCTTCTTCAGGCGACGGAACAGCGGCACCAGATCGCCGTGGAGCCTTTTCCTGAGGGCCAGGAGCGATTCGCGATCCAAGCCCGCGCCGTCGAACGGTGGAAACAAAGCTTCGAGGGCGCGCTTTTGGAGCTCGCCGGCGCTTCCACTGCCGGGAGCGATCTTTCCCAGGAGCCGGACGTCCGAATAGGTCAGGTCCGCCGGGTTCTTCTCGAGGGCCCTCTGATAAGGATCGTTGGCGGTCCCCGAGGCATATTCCTCGAGCTGTTCGAGAAGGCAGGGGACGAAATTGAAGGTGCAGGGAAATCCCGACTCGCGGACCAGTTCCCCCATGGGATGATAATTTTTTGTGGCATGGAGGTTCACCCAGGGCAGGATGTATTCCCCGTTAGCCGGGTCCTTGTATATAGGTTGATGGAAATGCCAGACGATGGAGAGGTACATGGTTTAGATCCCTTCCTGGGCGATGAGGTAGGCATAGGCCGCAAGTGCGACGGACAGGAGCTCCAGTTCTCTTGGGTGGACCTCCGAAAGGACGTCGAGGGCGGAATGATGGACATCAAAGTAGCGCTGGGAATCTGCGATGATTCCGAGGAGGGCGGTCCCGTCCTTCGCGAGCGGGGCCACGTCCACCCCTCCCCCGCCTGGGCGCATCCAACGGATGCCTAAGGGCTCGAAAAGGCCGGCCCATTTCTTAAGCTTGGCATATACGTCGGGCGGGCCTCCGGCGACGGCGACCGGAAGATACCCCCCCCCGTCGGATTCCATGGCGGCGATATGCGTTTCGCTCTTTCGCCCTTCCGCGGCCGCGTAGAAACGCCCGCCCGTTCCGCCGAACTCCTCGTCCATGAACATCACGGCCCTTATGGTGCGTTTCGGCCGCAGGCCGCATTCCTTGATGAGCCTCAGCGCCTCGACGGCAGCGGCACATCCCGCGCCGTCATCGTGGGCGCCGGTCGCCAGGTCCCAACTGTCCAGGTGGCCTCCGAGGAGGACGATTTCGCCCGGAAGCTCCGTCCCACGGAGCTCGCCGATGATGTTGGCGGACGACACAGGACCGAGGTCCGTGCAAGATAGCTCCAGGCGGACCCGGACCTCCGGTCCTTTTGCGATGAGGCCGGAAAGGAACGTTGCGTCCTTCGTGCTGATCGCGGCGGCCGGTATCCTCGATATGGCGGGATCGTATTGGAGGAGTCCCGTATGCGGGTTCCCGTCCTCGCGGAAGGTGAGTGAACGGACGAGGACGGCTGCGGCCCCCAGTTTCGCCGCCTCGGAGGCGCCGCGAACCCGCTGGTCGACAGCTCCGCCGTAGGCCCTGTAGGTCTCCACGAGCGTCCGGTCCATCGGGCGGTTGAAGAGGATGATGCGTCCCTTAACGGCCGCCCCGTGCCTCCCGAGCTCCTCGAAGGATCGGACCTCGATGACGGGGGCCGTCACTCCACCGGGGGGCGTTCCGACACTTCCGCCGAGGGCGCTGACGGACAAGGCTGTGTCTTGGGAGAGCGGTGGATCAATGATCGTGGCGCGCTCGGTCCCGCCGCGGACCCACCGTTCGACCCTGACGGGCTCCAAACGCACGTTATCGAAGCCTAGCTCGATCATCATTGCGTTCATGAGCTCGACTCCCGCGGCGGCACCGGGCGATCCCGTCAGGCGCGGCCCGACGGAGGTCAGCCTTCGGAGGAACTCATAGGCGCGCTCCTGTTCGAGGCCCATGGCCTTAAGCTTCTCGACGACGGCAGGATAGGGCCCGTCGGGAGATCGTACCTGCGCGGACGACGGCGGCGAAAGAAGCGCGGATCCGACGAGGAGCGGAAGCGATACGACAAGAGCCAGAGAATGGGAACGGCATATCGGGTTGCGTCGCGGCATTCGTTTTCCTTTCATGAGAGAGAGCGTCTCTCATGATAGCAGAATCGCGGCCTATTTCATCTTAAAGAACAGCCAGTTGACGTCCTTTTCGCCGGCCCTCGGCTTGATTCGGACAAGCGCGTAGCGGCCGTCGAGTTTGCCTCCCCGGATGTCAATGACCCGTTTGGAGTCCGTCGTTTCGATCGACGCATAGGTTCCCCGGTCCCAGATCTCAACGGTCCCCGCCCCGTACTCGGGCTCCGGGATAACGCCCTCGAAATCGGCATAATCGAGGGGGTGGTCCTCCGTTCGGACGGCCAGACGCTTCTCCCCTTCCGCCGCGGGAGGCGTCTTAGGGATGGCCCAACTGGCTAAGACCCCCTTCTCCTCGAGCCTCAGATCATAATGGAGGCGCGAGGCCGCATGTTTCTGAATGACGTAAACGAGGCACTCTGCGCGGCCCGTCGGCTTCGCCCCGCCTGCGGGCTCCGGGGTCTTCGCAAAATCCCGCTTCTTGGCGTATTCCTTGAGGCTCATGGGGACTTCTCCCGCCGGCCCCGGGCTCAACGGTGCAGGAAACAACGTTCGCAGTCCACCTCTCCGGGGGCGCGCGTCACGAGCATTGCCAGCCCGAGCTCGTCGGCCCTGGCGATGACCTCCGCGTCCCTGATTGAGCCCAGAGGGAAGACTACGGCCGTGATCCCGTGTTGCGCCGCGAGCTCGACGACGTCGGGAAACGGCATGAAAGCGTCGGAAGCCAGGACGCAGCCCTCGGGCCCATAGCCGCGCCGCGAGAGGCGGATGGCATCCTCGGTCGAGTCGATCCGGCTCCTCTGGCCCGAGCCGATCCCGTGGGTCCTGTCGGAGGTGGCGATGACGACCGCGTTCGAGCGCGTGTAGCAGGCGACGGTCCAGGCGAAGAGGGCGGCCCGGACTTCTTCTTCGGAAGGCTTCCGGGCGGACACGATGTCCAGGGACCCCGGCCCGACGATCTTCGAATCGAACCTTCGCTGGACGAGCATTCCTCCGGCGACGCGCTTGAACTCGAGGCCGTTGTCCCGGGAGGGGACGTCGAGCGGGGCGCCCATCCGGACGACGCGAAGGACCTTGCGGGTCGCCAGGACGGACAGGGCTTCGGGGGAAAAATCCGGGGCGTAAACGACCTCGACGTTGCGCGGGCTTTCAACGAGGAGCCGGGCGAGGGGTTCCGTTACCGGGACGCTGAGGACGTTGACCCCGCCGAAGTTCGAAAGGGGGTCGCACTTCCAGGCCTTGTCGTAGACGTCTAGGGCGCCGTTGCCCAACGCGACGCCGCTTGGCATCTCGTGCTTAATGATGACGCAAGCAGGTCGGCCCTCGAAGACCGCGTGGAGCTTCCCGATGAGCCTCTGGCCGAGGTCCATATCGCCGACGTTGATGTAGCTGAGCCCCTTCGTCCCTTCCTGCAGGACCACGAGGCTCGCCATGTTGGGCCCGGATGCTCCTTCTTCCTGGTAAAAGGCGGCGGGATATCCCGGATTCTCCCCGTAACGCATGGACGTTTTCTTGACGAACCGGGTCTCTCCGACCATGAGGGTGTCTAGAAAATCTTCGTTGACTTTTGTCTGATACTGGGTTCTCGAGGTCCTTTCCTTGGCGTCCATGATTTCAAGTCCTTTCGTGCCGGTTGATGATCGCGGTCTCGTATTCGTTCCCTGTGACGTCCCCGGCGAGAAGGCAGGCTACGGCCACGCGGAAGTCCTTTCCGGCTCCGGAAGGCTTCAAGGCCTCATACACGGAATCGGCCAGACCTGCGGCGTCGGCGGCATCCAGCGCGACGTCGAGGGGGTCGCCCAGGAACGATCTCAGCGGGTCCCTGTTCAGACCGTCGTAGGTCGCAATGAGCTTTCCCTGGCCCGCCTCGAGAGGGACCTCGTAATAGCTTCTGAGGGCCTCTCCGCCCACCCCCCTTTTGATGAGGGACAGGGCGGCCTTCGGCCCCGGAAGGACGCAGCCGCTGATCCGCGGCGTGAAGATGGGGGCGTCCGGCTCATAATTCCAGCCGGAAAGGCTTTCCGCCAGGACCTCGACAGGCCCCGGGACAACGGTTTCGCCGAGGCGGCGCCGGACGTCCGCCGTCTGCTTGCCGTTCGAGACGGCGACGCCGCGGCTCGAGAACAGCATGGCGGGATAGAGCAGGAGGTCCGCGATGCCTTTCTTCAGGACCTCTTCGTCGGTCGGCCGGACCCAGACGCCGTCCTCCCGCCATTCCAGCTTCCGGGCCTGGCTCGACGGCGAGCGTCCGGTGACGGCGTAGATGACGGCCGTCCGGGAGCCGGTCGGGTCCCTGCCTATAACGATGACGCGGCCGGGATATTCCATCGCGGACAGATTTGCAAGGGCGCGATCCATCGGGCCTCCTTTTCGCGCCCTATTCTTAGCATAGCGAAGGGTCGAAGTCAAAGAGGTTCGCGGCGGCTCCGGGGAACATTTAATGCTACCGGTGTTTCATGTTAAGATCGGATACGGACGCCGACAAAGAGGTAGCCATGATGAAACTGGAGTATCCGGAATCCCCTTACAAAGACGTCGAGTTTCTGGATTCCCTGGAGGGGCGCACCCTTAGGATCCTGAGCGAATACCTTGGTCCGATGGCTCGTCTGGATAGGGCCAAGGTCAACAGCACGGTCCTGTTCCTCGGTTCGGCCCGGGCCAATCCTAGCCACGGCGACACGCCGTTCACGAAGTACTACTGGGAGGCCGAGGAGCTGGCCTACCTCATTGCCAAATGGGCCATCCCGCTCAAGCCCAAGGGGAAGAACTTCGTGGTCTGCACGGGCGCCGGACCCGGGATCATGGAAGCGGCCAACCGCGGCGCCCTGCGCGCCGGCGGGAAGAGCATCGGTATGAACATCCGGCTTCCCCAGGCCCAGGAACCCAATCCGTACATCTCACCCGACCTTTCCTTTGCCTTCTATTATTTCTTCATGAGGAAGTTCTGGCTGGTTTACAAGGCCAAGGCCGTTGTGACCTTCCCCGGAGGGTTCGGGACGATGGACGAATTCTTCGAGATCGTCACGCTCCTCCAGACAAGCAAGATCTCCCGGAAGGAGCTGACCCTCATCCTTTATGACGAGGACTATTGGAGAAAGATCATTGATTTCGACATGTTCGTCAAGGTCGGGGCCATCACCCCCGACGACCGGAATCTGTTCACGTTCTGTTCGACGCCCCGGCAGACGTTCGCCCTGCTGAAGAAAAAACTCGGCGCCTCCCTGGAATAGCGATATAAGATGATGACCCGGAAGGGCCTCTTGCTCCTGACGGTCCTAGCGGCCTCGGTCTCCTGCGCGCGCCTTAATTACTTTCCCGAAGGAGGGTCGCAAACGGGCCTGGCCTCTTGGTACGGACCGGACTTTCACGGGAAACTCACGTCTAACAAGGAGATTTACGACATGTACGATATGACCGCCGCCCACCGGACGCTTCCGTTCGGGACGCAGGTCATGGTGACGAACCTCGAGAACGGCCGGGCGGCGACCGTGAGGATCAACGACCGGGGGCCGTTCGTCGGGGACAGGATCATCGACCTGTCCTACGCCGCGGCCCGGATCCTCGGGATGATCGGCCCGGGCACGGCCCGAGTCCGGCTGGATATCATTAGGGCCGCCTCCCCTCCCCCCGGAAGCGGGAGATGGTCCGTTCAAGCGGGATCCTTTATTTCGAAGGATAACGCGTCCCGTCTGGCCCGGGAGCTCGAAAAGCGCGGCTATTCGGGCGTTAAGGTTTCCGCCTACAAGACTCCCGCCCAGGTCTATTACAGGGTCAGGGTCGGGGCGCCCGGCGAGGAGTCAGTCCGAGCGATCGCCCGCCGGCTTAACGCCGACGGCTACGTCGTCCTGGTCCTCGAAGAATAATTGGATCGTCTTCGCCGTGATGGCTATGAGGTCTTTGCAAAGGGCTTTGCTCCCGGCTACGGTCAAGATCGCCTTCGACTCGCGACCGCCTCGGGGGCAAGGAGGCTTCCCTTATCGGCCGCTCGTCTCAGGCTGACCTTCGCATGGTCGCTGCAGCCCTTTGTCAAAGCCCTCCCATCACGGGCCTGAGCATGGATTGCCGTCCGAAAAACAGAGGGGATATCCCGGAGGAAGCGGTTTGAGGGTGAGCGGGCACGGTTCCCCGTCCGCAGGACGGGGAGAGCGAACCCGAAACCCGAGCGGATTTTCCTCGCCGGGGAAAATCCGCGTCTTCCGGAGGGATGTCCCCGAGTCCTGAGAAGGCGATCCTGCAAACTTGCCCGAGGGCTGATCGCCCGATGTCAGGATTTGTGCTTGTAGAGATAGGCGCATTCACGGAGTTTGTTCTCGGTCCCGTCGTGGACGACGTAGTCGCCTCCCTCGAACATGGAAGCGGCCCCGAATTCGCCCTTTTTATTCAGAGCATAGAAGTTGAGCCCGAACCGGGGGCGGCCTTCGGTGTCGGTCATGTTCAGACGTCGCGGCCAGAGCTTCGCCTTCTCCGCGATCGTCTCCATCGTTTTAAGGCAAGCCTGCTCGGGGCTCATGCCGACAGCCATGAAACCGACGACCTGGAAGCTGGCGCAGGTCCTGATATTGGCCTCGCCGATACCGGTAGATCCGGCCGCTCCGACCGCGTTATCCACATAGAGCCCGGCGCCGATGATCGGCGAATCCCCGACGCGCCCGGCGAGCTTATAGGACAGCCCGCTCGTCGTCGTGACCCCGGCGAGGACGCCGCGATCGTTCAGGGCAAGGCAGTTGATGGTTCCGTGGGTCATGACGACGGACCTGATGTCGGCGGTCAGGTCCTGCGACTGCGGCGGCAGCCAGTTGTCCCGGTTTGAGAGCGTTTCCTTCCATTTCAGCCAGGCCTCCCGCGCTCGGTCCGTCAGCAAATCCTCTCTCTTGAATCCGTGAGCCAGCGCGAACTTGAGCGCCCCCTCGCCCACGAGCAGGCAGTGCTGGGTCCGATCCATAACGAGCCTGGCGACCTTGGACGGATTCTTGATATCCCGGATGGCGGCCACCGCGCCCGAGGTGTGGGTCGGCCCGTACATGACCGAGGCGTCGAGCTCGACGACGCCGTCCTCGTTCGGCAAGCCCCCGTAGCCGACGGACATATCGTTCGGGTCGTCCTCGACTATGTTGACCCCGGCGATGACGGCGTCGAGCGGGTCCGCTCCCGCCTTCATGACCTCCATCGCCTTGTCCGTCGCTCGGATGCCGTTGCCGCTGGCGACGGCGCGGAAGGTGCCAGCTGGTGTGGCCATGTCATGGCGCATACCTCCGGCAAAGGCCTTCCCGGGCCCTCCGGGAAGAAGAGCCGCGACTCCGAAGCCGGCGCCCGCCCGGATGAAATCGCGTCGGGAATATCCGCTCATATTTTTTGTCTCCTTTTCTATTCTGTTTCTTCGAGGAGCATGACCAGGACGGAATGGTCGCCGGCCGGAATGACGAACTCGAGAGAGCTTCCGGTGAAGACCTTGACCTCGCGGTTGTCGATCAGGAGCTGGTGCTTGCCTTTCTTCAGGAGCCAGAGACGGACCTCCCGGTCATCGAGGGCCTTGAAGTCGAACGAGACCTCGCTCTCGGTGTAAAGGAAGCGGCGGACGACGGCCCCGCCGTCGGCCCGGAGGAGCGTCCGGCCTTCTTCGCGGAGGACCGTCCGCGAGGGACCGACCTCGACGTCGTAATGTCGGCCCTGGATGGCGATCCGTGAAAGCCTTCCTTTGCTTTCGGGCTTGAGCATCCCGAACCGGAAACCTTCCCATGGCGTGAAGTCCAGATACTCCTCGATCGCGATGAGGGCCAGGAGCGGCCCCCGGCTCTGGTACCTTTGTCCCGCCGCTTCTCCCGTCCGGGTGTCATAGCTCTCCGGGCAAAGCTGGAAGTTCTGCCAACTCCGGAGGAAAAGCTCGGCGCTCTTCCGGGCGAAGTCCTCGGCCACGGCGTCGAACCCGTAAGCCTTCAGGCCCTGGTAGACGAGGTAGTTCGTCACCGGGTGGACAGCTCCGCGCCAGGACTGCTGATCCTTAAAGGCCGGGTCTGCCCGTGAAACCGTCGGGATGACGAATTCGCCCCAGAACTTCTTTGCGTCCAGGAGGTGCTTGAGGAGACGGAGGGCCCGTTTCTCGTCGGGGATACGGGCGACAAGGGGATAGAAGTTAGAGGCGGCCGCCCGCGCGGAGAACCGCCCATCCCAGTGCCGGTCGAAATAGAAGCCTTCCTTTTCGTTCCACAGCCGGGCGTTGACGAGCGCCCGGACCTTGTCGTATTCGTTGAGGAATCTCTGGGCGTCCTCGTCCATATTAAGGATGCCGGCGATCTGGGACAGGCACCAGGCGTCGAGGGCGAACAGGCAATTGAGGTCCAGGCAGTTCATTTTCAGGGTGCCCGTATCATCGCTCCAACCGGCCTCTTCCCAACCGGGAAGATCGTCCATCCCGGATTCCCGGACCGCACGCTGTTTCGGGGAAACCTTTTCCTCGCCGGGCTGGCCGGTCCTGGCGGCCAGATCAATGTCCGCTCCCCATTCAAGGAGACCATCGCTGTTCCCGTCTCGGCGGATCCCCCCGTCGGCTTTTCGGGCCGACCAGAAGGCGTGCCATCTTTCGAGGTACGGATAGGCGTGCTTCAGGATCTCCATGTCCCCGATCCTCTGGAAGAGCTTAAGGACGATGTACGACCCGACGGGGGGCTGGGACCTGTCGGGGGAGCCGCCGGAACGGCCCCTCCAGCCGGGGATGTTGCCATTGGGGTACTGGGTCTCGAGGACCGCCCGGATGGCATCGACTGCATGCTTCGGGCTCTCGACCGCGAGTTCGAGAGAGCTGAAAAAGGCGTCCCCGCCGCCGATCGTCCAATTGTCGGGAACCCCGTCGGGCCCGGAGAAGATCGCGTTCCGGGAGGCCGGCACGTAGAACCGGTGCGGACCGGGCTGGTAAAGGGCCGACCATAAAACGTTATCGGAGACGGCCTCCGGGGCGCCCGAGAAGAGCCCTTCGATCCTCACGCGCTTCTTCCGGAGCCCCGCTTCTTCTTCCGAAAGGATCGAGTCGATGGTCTTGGCGTTCTGATATCTATAAATATGGTTGCGGACGTATTTGGGGTCTTCGCCCACCCCGGCGGCGAAATACAGGCTCCGATCGTCCTCCGTCGGGAACTCGATGACGAGCGGGCGGGCGGAGGCCGAGGGGGATCGGCCGGGACGGTTCGTCCAGAGGACGAAATGATGGCGGCGCGCCTGCCCGGCTTGGCCCTGGACGCGCCCGTCGGCCAGGAGGTCGTATCCGCCCTGGGCCTCCCACGGAAAATAGAAGACCATCGAGACCTTGATGTCTTCCGGGAATCGAAGCCGGCCCAGGACGGTCTTTTCGTCCTGGCGCGACCATTCCAGGGTCATGGTGTCTGAGCGGGCGGCCGGCTTGATCTTGACCGGCGTGTCCCTGCCCATCCCGAAGGGCAGGCCGAGGTCGAACCTCAACCGGGCGTATTGGCCGTCCGGCGAGTTGGGGCCGACCTCGGAGACCAGGAAAAACAGTTCGGACGATTCGGCGACTCGACCTTCCTTTTCCACGCGGAATCGGAAGGCGAAGGCGTTCTCCCGGCCGGGGACCATGACGAGCCCCGGCCATGAGGCGGCGTCGAGGCTCCCGATATAGACGTCCTTCCAGGGGTAGAAGATCTCGGCGATGGCGGGCCGGAACGCCAAGGCGAGGATGAAGCCCGCCGCCAGGAACCGGATGACGCAAAGTTTTGACTGACGCATGGGATCAAACGCCTGTTCATTAATGTATGGGAAAACCGGGATGAAATCAACCGGGTGTCGATGCCGGGGAGAGGAGTGCTCGGACTTGTGAGCGGCAGGGCCCGGAGCTATAATGACGTTCCCATGAACGCGAGAGTGGCCGTCGTCAGATGCCCATCCTACGAAGAGCCACGTCTCCGGGATGCCGTCGGTCGAAGCCTCAAGCTCATCGGTGACCTCGGGGCGGTCATCCGGAGCGGGAGCAAGGTCTTCGTCAAGATCAACCATCTCTCTCCCGGCTCTCCTCCGGAGCGGGCTATCGTTACCCATCCCCTTTTCACAAGGCAGGTTCTGGCCTTCCTCAAGGACTTGGGTGCGGATATCACTGTCGGTGATGATATCCAGTCCGGCGCCGAAGACGGCTTCGCGCTTTCCGGCTATACCGGGATGTGCCGCGAGATGGGCGTCCGGCTCCTCAACCTGAAGTCCGCCGGCTTCAGGGAGGTCCCCTGCCCGGGAGGCAAAGCCCTGCGAAGCGTCCATGTTTCGTCGGCTGTCCTGGACGCTGATCATATCGTCGACCTCCCGAAGCTCAAGACCCATTCCTTCACGGCCTTCACCGGAGCTGTCAAGAACATGTACGGCGTCATCCCCTATGGAAGCCGGCTGGACCTCCACAGCCGCTTCTCCAGGAGCGAAGCCTTTAGCCGTATGCTCGTCGACGTTTTCGCCTGCGTCCCTCCCCGCCTGACGTTAATGGACGGTGTTACGGCGATGGAGGGGCCGGGCCCGGCGGCCGGCGCCCCCAGGTCCGTCGGTCTTGTTCTTGCGAGCCTCGACGCTGTGGCCCTGGACGCCGTTGCCCAGGAACTTATCGGCTTCGGACCCGAGGACGTCGAGACCACGGCGGGCGCGGCGCGGAGGGGCCTGGGAACGGCGGACCTCGGCGCGATCGAGATCGCCGGGGAGACGATCGAAGAGGCCCGGGTGAAACGTTTTCGGAAGGCCGCGCTTCCGGTCGGCTTGCTCAAAAGGAAACTGCCTTCGTTCCTTTATGCGTACATCTCGGGCGAACTGATCCTCTCCCCCGCTGTCGTCCCCGCTTCCTGCACCGGCTGTGAAGATTGCTTCAGAGTCTGCCCCCGCCGGGCCGTCGTTATGGAGGGTGGCCGGGCCCGCATCCTCGGGGAGCCCTGCATCCGGTGCCTCTGCTGTCACGAGGTCTGCCAGGCGGGCGCCATCCGGCTCTGCCAGCGTCCGGTCGGCCGGGCCGCCCGTCTTCTGGCCTCCCTCTTCCGCCTGTAAAAACGGGTGATTAATTCCTCGGAATGTGATAACTTTGGGGACCGGACATCGATCGCCACCGACGGAGGGTCGCATGGATTTCAACCGTTACTTTGCTTCGCGGCGCGGAGAACTCCTCAACACGCTCAAACAGGTCGTGGCCCTTGAGTCCCCGACCTCGGACAAAAAGGCCGTCGACGACTGCGCCGCCTTTGTCGTGAACGAGTTCAAGAAGACCGGCGCCCGGTTCACTCGCTTTCCGCAGAAGGATATCGGAGACCTCCATCTCGTCGAATACGCCCCGGGGTCCCTTAAAACGGAGCCGGAACAGATCCTGGTCCTCACACACATCGACACCGTCTGGCCCGTGGGCAAGATCGGGACCATGCCCTATTATGTTTCCGGGGAGAAGGTCTTCGGGCCGGGCGCCCTGGACATGAAGGCCGGGGTCGTTATGTCCCTGTTCGCCTTGTGCACTTTGCGTCAGCTCGGGATCGTGCCTGCCAAGAGGATCGCGGTCTTCATCAATTCGGCCGAGGAGACCGGGCACGGTGCCGCCCACGCCGTCATCGGGGACCTCGCCCGGAAGTCTTCTCTCGTCCTTTGCCTGGAGCCCGCACTGCCGGGCGGCGCCCTCAAACTGGAGAGGAAAGGGCGCGTCGTCGTCAGGCTCGAGGCCCGGGGAAAATCCGCCCACGCCGGCTCGCCCGAAAAGGGCATCAACGCCGTCGAGGAGCTGGTGGCCCAGATCGCCCGCCTCAAGAAGATCCGGACCGGCGAGGTCACGGCGAACATCGGCGTATTCTCCGGAGGGGAAAAGGCCAACGTCGTCCCGGACTCGGCGCAGGCCATCATCGACGTCCGTTTCTGGAGGAGCGCCGACAGGGAGAGAGTCCGGACCTACTTCCGCGAGCTGCAACCTGTGATCAAAGGTGCGAAGATTAAGGCCGTTCTCGAGAACCCGACCCCACCCATGGAGAAGACTAAAGGCTCGATGGAGCTCTTCGCCCGTGCCTGCGGGATCGCGGAGGGACTGGGCCAGTTTCTCAAGGGAGGGAAGACCGGTGGCGGCTCGGACGCGTCCATTGCCTCGGGCCTGGGGCTTCCCACCCTGGACGGCTTGGGGCCGGACGGGGATGGCCTCCACGCCGAACACGAGCACGTCCTCATCCCCTCGTTCGTAGAGCGGACGGCCCTCTTGACCGAGCTTCTTGCCAAGCTCTGAAGCTGCCGGCGCCGCCCATCCCGGCACCCTCCGGGTGCGTTGACTAGGCGCGCTAATTTTGTTACGCTTGTCTCCAAATCATGTCCAAGGAGGAACCTCATGATTAAAAAATACTATCTTCTCTCCCCGGGACCGACGCCGATCCCGGACAAGGTCCTTTCCGTGGCCGCGGAGCCGATCATTCACCACCGCACGCCCGAATTCTCCGCCATCTTCATGGAGGTGACGGAGGGCCTGAAGTTCGTCTTCCAGACGAAGGAGGACGTCTTCATCCTGACGTCCTCGGGCACGGGAGCGATGGAAACGGCCATCGTCAACACCCTCTCCCCCGGGGACAAGGTCATCGCGATCAACGCCGGGAAGTTCGGCGAGCGCTGGGGCAACATCTGCAAGGCCTACGGCGTTATCTGCCGGGACATCGTCGTCGAGTGGGGCGCCGACTTCACCAAGGAACAGCTGGCCGCCGAGCTCAAGGCCGACCCAGGCGTCAAGGCCGTCCTGACCACGCTCTCAGAAACGTCGACGGGCGCCGTTAATGACGTCAAGGGCTTCGGCGAGGTCGTCGCTGGGACCGAGGCCATCCTGGTCGTCGACGGGATCTCGGGCTTGGGCGCCACGCCCTGTCCCATGGACGAATGGAAAATCGATGTCATGGTCACGGGCTCCCAGAAGTCCTTCATGATCCCGCCCGGGCTCGCCTACATCGGGTTCAGCCCCAAGGCCTGGAAGCTCGTCGAGACTTCGAAGCTCCCCAAGTTCTATTTCGACATCAAGAAGGCCAAGAAGAATCTGGCGAACAAGACCACGCCGTGGACACCCGGGATCTCGCTCATCGTCCAGCAGAAGAAGGCCTTGGACATCATCAACGGGCTCGGCCTGGAGAAGCTCTTCGCGCATCACCGCATCCTCGGCGACGCGACGCGGGCCGGCGTCAAGGCCATCGGGCTCGAGCTCCTGGCCGCGAAACCGGGCAATATCCTGACCGCGGTCAAGGTGCCCGTCGGAGTCGATGGCGTGAAGCTCGTCAAGACGATGCAGTCCAAGTACATGGCTTACATCGCCGGTGCCCAGGACCCGAACAAGGGCAAGTTCTTCCGTATCGCCCACCTCGGTTACATGGGTGGGTTCGATGTCATCACGGCCCTGTCGGCCCTGGAGATGACGCTCCTCGATCTCGGTTACGCGTTCGAGCCGGGCGGCGCCGTAAAGGCCGCCCAGGCCGTTCTAAGGGAGAACTGGCAATGACAAAGATCCTCATCGCGGATTCCCTGGACACGGAGGCCATGGACGCCCTCAAGGCCGTCCCCGGCTTCGAGGTCGTCGTCAAGACCGGCATGAAGGAGGACGAGCTCATCGCGACGGTCCCCGGCTTCCACGTCGTCGTCGTCCGCGGCGCGACAAAGATCACGCGGCCCGTCATTGAGGCAGGCACGGACCTCAAGTTCCTCATCCGGGCCGGGATCGGGCTCGACAACATCGACTCCGCCGCCGCCAAGGAACGCAAGATCGCCGTCGCAAATACGCCGGCGGCGACGTCCATCTCGGTGGCCGAGCATACGTTCGGGCTGATGCTGGGGGCCGTCCGGAACCATGGCAAGGCCATCGTCTCCATGAAACAGCACAAGTGGGAGAAGAAGGCCCTGGAGGGCACTGAGCTCTACGGAAAGACTCTGGGCATCATCGGCTGTGGCCGTATCGGCCTTGAAGTGGCTCGGCGGGCCATCGCGTTCGGAATGACGGTCCTTGCCTACGACGTCATCCCGGTCAAAACGGATCTCGCGGTGACGCAGGTCCCTATGGACGAACTCCTGGCCCAATCCGACCTCATCACTTTGCACATCCCCAAACAGCCCCAGCCGGTCATCGGCGCCGCGGAGATTCTGAAGATGAAGGACGGGGTCATCATCGTCAACGTGGCCCGCGGCGGAGTCGTCGACGAGAAGGCGCTCCTGGACGCCCTAAACTTGGGCAAGGTCCGGGCTGCGGCCTTGGACGTTTTCTCCAAAGAGCCGCCGGAGGACTTCGCGCTTATTGATCATCCTAACGTCATCCCCATCCCCCACCTCGGCGCGGCCGCCAAGGAAGGTCAGCAGAGAGCGGGGCTCGAGGTCGTCCGTATCATCAAGGAAAAGCTCGGGTAAAACGTCGCGGGTTATTCATCTCGGGTTCCAGGGCCCCGTAGGGTGATTTTTTTATCTGGACGACGCCGAAACTCATAGTCTCTTTGTGAGTCGTATGACCCGGGGGATTCCTTTTTTGACGAGCGCCGGACGAGGTTCCCTGATTGGCGTTTTCGCGGGCTTTGGACTAAAATAGCGTGGTGAGCGAACACATGGTCTATCTGGACAACAACGCAACGACCCCCGTCGATCCCGCCGTCGCCGAAAAAATGGTGTCATTCCTCCGGGAGCAGTTCGGAAACCCGTCGTCCTTGTATCCCATCGGCCGGAAGGCCAAAGAAGCCCTGACGGAGAGCCGCGAGGCCGTAGCCGGGTTCCTCGGCGCCCACAGGTCGGAGATCACATTCACGGGCTCCGGGACCGAGGCCGACAATTTGGCCATCCAGGGTGTCCTGGAGGCCCATGCGGACAAGACCGAGATCGTGACGTCGGCAATCGAGCACCCGGCCGTCCTTGAAACGACCAAGGCGCTGGAAAAGAAGGGCATCACGGTACGCTACGCTCCCGTGGACAGCACGGGACTGGTCGACCTGGACTTTCTCCGGAGCGCAATGACGCCGCGGACGGCCCTCGTATCCGTTATGCACGCCAACAACGAGCTCGGAACCATCCAGCCGATCGAGGAGATCGCCCGCATCGCCCACGACAAGGGGGCCCTCTTTCATACCGACGCCGTTCAGTCGTTCGGCAAGATCCCGGTCGACGTGGACCGACTCGGCGTCGATCTCCTTACGGTCTCTGCCCATAAGATCTACGGCCCCAAGGGCATCGGCGCCCTGTACGTCCGCCGGGGGACGGACATCCTCCCCTTCATCCACGGCGGCCATCAAGAGCGCGGACTGCGGGCGGGCACGGAAAATACGGCCGGGATCGTCGGCTTCGGCGAAGCGGTCCGGGTCCTCGCAGAGCGGATGAAGAAGGACAGGGAGAGGCTCGAGAAACTGGCCGGGCGGCTCAAAGTGGGCATCGAAAGCCGGATCCCCAAGGTCCGGTTCAACGGGCACCCCGAGCGACGCATCAAGAGCACCCTGAACTTCGCCTTCCCCGGGCTTGAGGCCGAGGCCATCCTCCTGGCCCTGGCCACGAAAGGAATCTCCGTCTCGACGGGCTCGGCCTGCAGCGCGGATTCCGAAGAGGTTTCGCACGTCCTCCTGGCCATCGGGCTCCGGCCTGAGATCGCGAGGTCTTGCATCCGGATGTCCCTGGGACGCTTCAACACGGACGAGGATGTCACGACCGTCCTCGCGGAACTGCCGGAGATCGTTGACAAACTGAGGAAGATCTCCTCCTTCGACCCGGCCGAATGACCATGATCATCATCGGCGAACGCCTGAACTCCACCCGAAAACCCGTCCGGGAGGCCCTCGAGCGCAGGCTGGGCGATTTCCTGGAGGCCGAAGCCCTCCGGCAGAAAGAAGCAGGCGCGCAGTATATCGACCTCAACGCGGCCGCCCTCATGGAGGAAGAGGTTTCGACGGTGTCTTGGGCCGTCCCGCTCCTCCAGCGGGCGGCGTCCCTCCCCCTGGCCATCGACAGCCCCAACCCCGAAGCCATCGAAGCAGGGCTCAAAGCGCATCAGGGACGGGCCCTTCTCAATTCCCTCACTGCCGAGCGGTCCCGGATCGAACGGCTCCTGCCCCTCGTCCGGGACTATAAACCGCGCGTTATCGTCTTATGCCTCGACGACGAAGGGATGCCGAAGGACCCGGACTCCGCAGTGACTATCGCACGGAAAATGGTCGAGCTCCTGGCTTGCGAAGGGCTGGCCGCGGAGGATATCTTCATCGATCCGCTCGTCAGGCCCGTCGCCGCCGAGCCGGGAGCGGCGCGGCTGTTCCTGGATTCCCTCGCCGCGATCAAGCGGGCCCTGCCGGGAGTGAGGACCGTAGCCGGCCTCAGCAACGTCTCCTTCGGGCTTCCGCTCCGGGGGCTCATCAACCGCTCTCTGCTCGTCATGGCGCTCGAGAGGGGCCTGGACGCGGCCATCTGCGACCCGCTGGAAAGAGATCTTCAGGCGTCCCTCAGGGCCGCCGAAGCGCTCCTCGGACGCGACCCGTCCATGAAGATCTTCCTCCGTTTCGCCCGAGATAGGAAATAGGCCGGTGGCCTAAGGCTTCGGTCGAGGCCGCTGTTCCAGGTATCTTGTCCTTACGTCCCGGAAGAACTCCCGATATCCCTCCACGCGGAGGTCGGGATAGGTCCAGTCGAGGAATTTGATCCCCGTTTTCGAGAAGAGGAACTCGAGGTGCGCGTAGATCCCCTCACGGAGCGGGATGCGGTGGGCGAAATCCTTGGCCGTGGCCATGACGAGCGCCGCGGCCGTAACATAGCCCGGGTCGAGGTTCACGACTCTGAGGGCGCTATCCGAATCACGGCGGATCTCCTGCTCCAGAGCGTTGGTCCGGAGCTTGATGCCTGCGAGGGCTTCGGGCCGGATGAGTTCCGCGAAACTCAGGAACCGCCGTTCGAGCCCCGGGCCCATTTCGGCTTCGTAGTAATACGTCATATCGAACGCGAAGACCGGGCTCCGCAGGTCAACTGCTCCGTAGAGGGCCACGAGCCGCCTCTCGGCCTCGGCGGCGGCGTCGGGCGCGGAACTTATGATCCCGCAGACGAGTTTGACCGGCATGAAGGGATTTGGGTCCGCCATAGTTTCCAAAATAGGCCAATCCCCCCAAAAAAACAAGTCGCTGCATCGCCTTCCCCCGGTCCGACGACCGGACGCCAGTCTCCACTCGTTGCTTTTGGCCGCCCAAACCCTTATAATTCGCTCATTATGAAGTGGGTCTATATCGAGGACATCGCAAAATACCTCGACCGTGAGATCGAGGTTCGCGGCTGGGTTTACAATAAGCGCTCGAGCGGAAAGGTCCGGTTCCTGATCGTCCGAGACGGGACGGGACTCCTCCAGGCGACGGCGTTCTCCGCCGACCCGGACGCCCTTCTGTTCCGGACCTTCGATTCCTTAACGCAGGAATCGTCGGTCATCGTCCGGGGCCTTGTCCGGGAGGACAAGCGTGCCCCCGGTGGGTACGAGCTCACCCTCCGGGAGATCGAGATCATCCAGATCGCCGAAGAATACCCCATCACGCCCAAGGAACACGGCACGCCCTTCTTGATGGAGCACCGGCACCTCTGGCTCCGCTCCGAGAAACAGCACGCCGTCCTTCAGATCCGGGCCGAGGTCGTCAAGGCCATCCGGAACTTCTTCGACGGCCGCGGGTTCCGGCTAATGGATACGCCCATCCTGACCCCGAGCGCGTGCGAGGGGACGACGACCCTTTTCGAGACTGAATATTTCGACCAGAAGGCCTACCTCAGCCAGAGCGGACAGCTTTACAATGAAGCGACCGCCGCTGCGTTCGGTAAGGTCTATTGCTTCGGCCCCGCCTTCCGCGCCGAAAAATCCAAGACCCGCCGCCACCTCATCGAGTTCTGGATGGTCGAGCCCGAGGTCGCCTTCGCGACGCTCCAGGACACGATCGAGCTCGGCGAGGACCTCATCCTGTTCATCCTCGAGCGCGTCCTTGCCGCGAGGGGGCACGACCTCGAGATCCTCGAGAGGGACGTCTCAAAGCTCGAATCTATCCGCAAGCCGTTCCCCCGCCTGACGTACGAGGATGCCCTTCCCAAGCTAAAAGAAAAGGGCTCGGCCATCTCCTGGGGGGACGACTTCGGGGCTCCCGAGGAGACCCTAATCTCCGAGATCTACCCGAGCCCCGTCTGCGTCACGCATTTCCCGTCAAAGATCAAGGCCTTCTACATGCAGCCCGATACCGCCCGGCCCGACCTGGCTTTGGGGGTCGACTTCCTGGCCTCGGAAGGGTATGGCGAGATCATAGGCGGGGGCCAGCGCATCCATGATCCGGTCCTCCTCGAACAGAGGATCCGGGAGAACGATCTTCCCCGCGAAGCCTACGCCTGGTACGTCGACTTGAGGAAGTATGGGACTTTCCCGCATTCCGGGTTCGGCCTCGGCGTCGAGCGCACGGTATCCTGGATCTGCGGGATCAAGCACATCCGGGAGACCATCCCCTTCCCGCGGCTGCTGTATCGCATCTACCCCTGAGGCGCCCCTTCCCATGCCTCACCCTCTTCCCTCAAAAAAGGCTGCCCTCATCAACCTGGGTTGCGCCAAAAACCTCGTCGACAGCGAGGTCATGCTGGGATTTCTGCGCAGGGCAGGGTACGACTTCGTCCGGACGCCCGAGGACGCCGACGTCGTCATCGTCAACACGTGCGGCTTCATCCGGCCGGCGCGGGACGAGGCAGACGATGTCATCCGGAAGCTCTCCCGGCTCAAGAAAAAGCACCCGGAAAAAAGGATCGCGGTCGCGGGTTGCTACGTCAAGAAGGACCGCGAAGCCCTGCGCCGGACTTTCCCGGCCATCGACGTCTGGCTCGGGGTCGGGAGCTATGACCGCATCGTTGAAGCCGTTGAGGGCATCTCCGTACGGGAGCCGGCCCGGACGTTCCTTTACGACCACCGGTCTCCCCGGCTTTTGTCAACTCCCCCCGGCTGGGCCTACCTCAAGGTCTCCGAGGGGTGTTCGCACCGCTGCGCGTTCTGCTCCATCCCGTCCATCAAGGGCCCGTACCGGTCGCGGAGCGTCTCGTCGATCGCCGCCGAGGCGGAGGCGATGGCCAGGCGCGGCATCAAGGAGATCGTCCTAATTTCCCAGGACACGACCTATTTCGGAAGGGACCGGGGAATGAAGGACGGGACCGCCAGGCTCATCCGGAAGCTCGGCGGCATCGGGGGCCTGGAGTGGATCCGGACGCTTTACGGGTATCCCGACGAAGTTTCCGACGCCCTCCTCGAGGTGCTCACGGAGGACAAGGTCTGTCCCTACCTGGACATCCCCTTCCAACATTCCGATCCCGGGATCGTGAAGCGCATGAAGAGGGGGATCGATGGCGCGCGGGCCCTCAAGCTCATAGAGAAGATTCGGAAAAGGGTCCCGGACGTCGCCCTTCGAACCTCCCTCATCGTCGGCTTTCCGGGAGAGGGTGCTAAAGAATTCCATGGCCTCATGCAGTTCGTAAGGGAAGCCCGGTTCAACCACCTCGGTGTCTTCACCTACTCCCCTGAAGCCGGGACGTCAGCCGCAGCCCTGGACGACCGGTTGACGTCCGAGGAAAAGGAGCGCCGAAGAGCTGAGGTCATGGAGCTCCAGGCCGGCATCTCCCGGGCCCTTAACGAGGCCTTCGTCGGCCGCCGGATGAAGGTCATTCTTGACGGGCCGTTGGCGCAGGGGCGCGGGTTCGCGGCGCGGACGAAATACCAGGCCCCCGAAGTGGACGGCGTCGTCATCATCGAATCGGACGCGGCCGCGCGCAAGATCGACTATCCCGTCATCGAGGTCGAGATCACGGGTGCCGACACCTACGACCTGAAAGGTCGATGGATCCCATGAAGATTCTTTCCCGGATCGTCGCGACGTTCTTCGGCTCCGGCTTCTGCCCGATTGCCCCGGGCACGGCTGCCAGCTTCCTCACGGCCCTCATCTACATGTTCTTCCTCTCCGGGCTCCCCGGACCCGCCCAAGCCCTGGTCATTGCCGCCGTCTTCGTCGCCGGCGTCCCGGCCGCCTCTCGCTATTCCACGGAGCTCGGCCAAAAAGACCCCGGACGCATCGTCATCGATGAGGCGTGCGGCCAGCTCATCGCACTCTTCATGCTCCCTCCCGACCCGGTCTCCGTGGCCTCGGCCTTTTTTATTTTCCGGATCTTTGACATCATCAAACCCTATCCCATCAAGAAGCTGGAAGGATTCCCCCGCGGCTGGGGCATCATGGCCGATGACGTGGGGGCCGGGCTGGCGTCGGCCCTCGTTCTCCGGCTCGTGTTCGTGATCCTATGATGATAGCGACCGGTCCGAAAGCGGAGATCATTGCGGTCGGGACGGAGCTCCTGACGCCCCATTTCCGCGATACGAATTCCCTGTTTCTGATCGAGAAGCTCGAGG
Organism: uncultured Eubacteriales bacterium; assembly: GCA_964585685.1. Classification (GTDB taxonomy): domain Bacteria; phylum Acidobacteriota; class Aminicenantia; order Aminicenantales; family Saccharicenantaceae; genus JALHVH01. The sequence goes on from CAZPEP010000026.1 coordinate 33,476, forward strand.
ACCGGGGGATCCGGGTTGCTTTCAGGACGATCGTCGGCGACGATCGGGAGGACCTTATCGGCTGCCTCAGGACCGCCCTGAGGCGCTCGCAGCTCATTGTCGTGACGGGCGGGTTGGGCCCGACCGAAGACGACAGGACGCGCGAGGTCGCGGCCGAAGCCTTGGGCCGGGGCCTGGTCTTCGACGCCGCCGTCCGGAAGGCCATCCGGGACCGGTTCCGCGGCCGGGGCCTCGGCCGGATGCCCGCATCCAACAGAAAGCAATGCTTCGTGATCGAGGGGGCCAAAGTCCTGGCGAACCCGAACGGCACGGCGCCGGGCCTATGGATCGAGACCGGATCGCGAAGACTCGTCCTTCTCCCGGGCCCGCCACGAGAGCTCGAACCCATGTTCGACGCCGCCGTCGTCCCGAGACTCGCAGGGTTCGGGTCCGGATTCACCGTGCGTCGCGTCCTGAAGGTCACGGGCCTTCCCGAATCCCGGATGGAAGACCGGCTGAAAAGCATCTATCCAAAGATCCCGGCCGGCGTGGGCGTCACGACCCTCGCCTGCCCCGGCGACCTCCAAGTACGGCTGACGGTTTCGGGCATGGCGGACCGGGGCCTGGCGGAACGTATGGCCGACCGTTCCTCAGCGCTCGTCTGCCGCAAGCTCGGAGATTTCGTCTATTCGTCGGCCGGAGAGACCCTTGAAGAGGTCGTGGGCGGGCTCTTGAGATCGCGAGGCCGGACGGTCGCCTGTGCGGAGTCCTGCACCGGGGGCCTTCTCAGCTACCGTCTGACCGACGTCCCGGGAAGCTCCGTATATTTTCTTGAGGGAATCGTGGCTTACAGCAACCGGGCCAAGAGTCGCAGGCTCGGCGTCCCGTCGGCCCTGATTAGGGCGAACGGCGCCGTGAGCGCGTCCGTCGTTGAGGCCATGGCCAGAGCGGTCCGGGAGCGCGCCGGATCAGACTACGGCTTGGCCGTTACCGGCATCGCCGGGCCGTCCGGGGGTTCGGAGGAAAAGCCTGTCGGCCTGGTCTTTACGGCCCTGGCCTGGAACGGCGGCGCCTTCGTGGAGCGGAACCTCTTCCGCGGGACGCGGGAGACCGTGAAATCCCAATCCGCGCAGAAGGCCCTGGACATGCTGAGGAGGAGGCTCCTCTTCGAGCTCCGGGAGCGCCCATGAGAACGTTCGTCGCCATCGATCTTTCCCCCGGGATCAAGATCGCGCTGGAGACCCTGATCCGGAACGTCCGGAAGAACTCCGGTGGCGTCAAGTGGGCCGGGCCTGGCGCGATGCACCTGACGCTCAAGTTCCTGGGCGAGATTCCCGAGGACACGGCCGGGTCCGTAGGGACCCTGCTCGAAGGACTCGCCGGAGCCCGACGTCCTTTTTCCCTGAAGCTCAAAGGAACAGGGACATTTCCCCCCGGCGGGGGGATGAACGCGAGGGTCCTTTGGGCCGGGGTCGTTGAGGACCCGGGGCTCATGGAGCTTCAGGCGGCGCTGGAAGACGAATTAGAAAAAGCCGGGTTCCCCCGCGAGGATAGGCCGTTTCACCCGCACATGACGCTGGGCCGGGTCAAGTCCCCGGATGGCCTCGACCGGGTCCTCGGGGAGCTCGAGCGGTACGGGAAGGTCGATCTAGGGGAGATGACCGTCGCGCGGCTTACGTTCTTCCAGAGCGTCCTCAAACCCTCCGGGCCGGAGTACCGAATCCTGTCCGAGGCGGCCCTGAAATGAAGGCCCTCTTCGCGATCCTTTCCTACCTCCTGGGCGCTATCCCGACAGGCTACCTCGTCTTCAAGCTGAGCGCGCGGGAGGATATTCGGGACTTCGGGAGCCGGAACACCGGTGCCACGAACGTGATGCGGCTTAAGGGCTGGAAGCTTGCCGTCCCCGTGGTCCTTGCCGACGTCCTCAAGGGATTCCTTCCCGCGTTCCTGGCCTTCCGTCTCTTCGGCGATCCCCGCCTCGCCCTCATCGTATCCTTGCTGGCGGTCGTCGGCCATTGTTATCCCGTCTATATCCGATTTCGCGGGGGGAAAGGGGTTGCGACGACCGTGGGCGCGGCCGCAGCCCTGGCCTTCGCCCCGCTCCTCGTCTCCCTGACCATATTCCTCATCGTCGTCGGCCTGACGCGTTACGTATCCCTCGGCTCCATCCTGGGGGTCGTTTCCTTCCCCGTTTTCGTCCACTTCTTCGGCGGCGGGGTAGAGACCGTTGCTTGGGGAGCCGCGATCACGGTCCTGATCGTTTTCAAGCATCGCGGCAACATCGGCCGGCTCCTTGCCGGCCGCGAAAGGAAGCTCGGGGAGAAGGCCTCATGAAGACAAGCGTCATTGGCGGCGGAAGCTGGGGTTCGGCGTTCGCGCTCCACCTCGGGAAGCTCGGAGTTCGGACAAAGCTCTGGATACGCGAAGAGGACATCTTCGAGACTCTCCGGAAGACGCGCGAGAACAAGGCCTTTCTTCCCGGCCACATCTTTTCCGACCAGGTCTCATTCTATCGCGATCTTCCGGAAGCGGTGGTCTCTTCGGACGTCCTGTTCATCGCCGTCCCTTCGCAATTCTGCCGTCCCCTCTTTACCGAGATGGCTCCCTACCTCGCTCACGGCCCGGTCGTCGTCAGCCTGACCAAGGGTCTGGAGCCGAAGTCACTGAAACGTATGAGCCAGGTCATGGAAGAGGCCTTCCAGCCCTTCCGGAAACCAGCCTTGGCTGTGCTGTCCGGGCCCAGCTTCGCCAAGGAACTAGCCCTCGAACACCCCACGGCGGTCGTGGTCGCTTCGAGGGACCTGGAGTGCGCGCGGAAGGTCCAGCATCTTGTTTCCAACCTGACCCTCAGGGCCTATGCCTCGACCGACGTCATAGGCGTCGAGCTCTGCGGGGCCATGAAGAATGTCATCGCGATCGCCGCGGGCATATCCGACGCCCTGGAGTTCGGGCTGAACAGCCGGGCGGCTCTGATCACGCGCGGCCTCTCCGAGATTACGCGGCTCGGGACCCATCTCGGGGCCCGGAGGGAAACGTTCTCGGGGCTAGCCGGGATGGGCGACCTGATCCTGACCTGCACCGGGGAGCTAAGCCGGAACCATTTCGTCGGATACGAACTAGGCAAGGGGAAGTCCCTGAGGGCGATCCTCGGCCGCATGAGGATGGTGGCCGAGGGTGTCCGGACGACCCTGTCGGTCCATAATCTTGCCCGGCGCGAGTCCATGGAGATGCCCATCTCGGAGCAAGTCTACCAGGTCCTGTACAGGAACAGGTCCCCTAAAAAGGCCATCGACGAACTCATGTCCCGAACCCTGAAGAGCGAGTGACCCCCGGCCCGGGGATCACCCCGCCGTAAAAGGAGGATGAGATGGAACGGAAGGCGTGGAAAGCGGCGACCGCCCTTGTCGCCTGCCTCGGGCTGGCGTTTTGCGCCTCTGCCCAGAAGAAGCAGGCAAGGTCCCGGGAGAAGGACCACCAATATCAATACAACGTCGGGCTCTTTTATCTTAACGGGAGCCGCGTAGATGAGGCCTTGGTGTATCTCAACAAGAGCCTCTCCCTGAACCCAAAATACTTCCTGGCGTGGAATGCCGTCGGCCTAGCCCGTTCGATGCAGGGCAACCTCCAAGAATCGGTCGCCGCCTTCCAAAAAGTCCTCGAGGTCAATCCTCGGTTCACAGAGGCGCGCAACAACCTCGGGACGGTCTATCAGGAGATGGGCTTCGCGGACAAGGCCGAAGCAGAGTTCCGGAAGGCCCTCGAGGACCCCACTTATCTATCTCTCGAACTCCCCCATTACAACCTTGCCCGGCTCTACTTCACGATGGACCGTTTCGACGACGCCCGGGACGAGGTCGAACGGTCCATCCAGATCAAGCCCCGTTTTGCCATGGCCCACAACCTCAAGGGGCTGATCCTCGAAAGGAAGGGAGACCTCCCCGGCGCCGTCGACGCTTACGGGCAGGCCGTGAAGTTCGTGCCCGACGATGTCAGCTTCGGGTTCAACCTCGGCGCGGCCCTGTTCAAGAACGACGAATTCGAACGGGCCAAGGAAGTCTTGGAACGCATATCCCCCAGGATCACAGACCCGGAGACCAAGGCCAAGCTCCGGGAATACCTGGACGCCATCAAGGGCAAGAAATAGCGACCTGTTTCCTGCCGGAAAAAGAATTGGCCAAGCTCATGGAGACCTGAATATGAAAAAAACGAAAGTTCATGCGGATTTTTCTATATGGGAATGGAAATCGGAGGCGTCTGACATCAAGGCGTTCGACCCGCTCAAGGCCCGCCGGATTCTCTTCCAAATTTATCTCATCAATTCCTTCGAACATGCCTTGTTGAATTTGAAAAAAGACGGCTGTGTCTGGGGTCCGGTCCATTGCTCGGTCGGTCAGGAGGGCGCGGCCGCCGCGACCGCGGCCGCACTCAAAACCTCGGACAAATATTTGGCCACGCACAGGTCCCACCATCAATTCCTGGCCAAAGTGCTGAACTCCATCCTTCCCCCGGGATGGGACCCGGTCCGCGAAGACGTTCCGGAGGCCGCGAATGAGGCCGTCCGGAAAACCTTAGCCGAGATCATGGGGTTTGCCGAAGGCTACTGCGGCGGCCGGGGCGGATCCATGCACCTGAGAAATGCCGAAGCCGGGTTCCTCGGGTCGAACGGCATCGTCGGCGGAGGCATTCCGATCTCGACGGGGGCCGCGTTCAGCGAGAAGAACGCCGGCACCGGCAATATCGTCCTCTGCGCGTTTGGCGACGGGGCCGTGAACCAGGGGTCATTCCACGAGGCCCTGAACCTTGCCGGGCTCTGGAAACTGCCTCTGGTTTTCTTCCTGGAAAACAACCTCTACGCCGTAGCCACTTCGGTCCGGGAGGCGTCCGCGATCGAAAGGCTTGCCGTTCGGGCGTCGTCCTACGGAATGGACGCGTACGTCGTCGACGCGGCGGACACGGTCGCGGTTCACGGAGTCGTCGAGGAGGCCGCGCGCCGCGTCCGCGGGGGCGGGGGCCCGATCCTCATCGAAGCCCTGTGTTACCGCCGCTACCATCATTACGGAGACAAGGTAGGCAGCATCTTCGGATACCGGAGCCGCGAGGAAGAGGAGCGGAAGGCGGCCGAGGAGCCGATCGTGAAGTTTCCCGCGGACCTGAAATCGGCCGGGCTCATGACGGACCGCGAGGACGCCCGTATAAAACAAATCGCCGAAGCCTCGACGGCCGCGGCGGTCGAAGCGTGCAGTCTTCCGGGTTCCCCACGCCGAGTCAGGGCGGAGAAATTCCCGAGGCCGGAAACGCTCACAGAAGGCCTGCGGAGCGCGGGCCGGGAGTGGGCGGGGATCGTCTTCAACGAGCGCGAGGACTTTCCTGCGACGAGGAGCCTCAAGTTCGCCGACGCGATCGCCGAGGCCACGGGCCGCTGGCTCGAAAAGGATCCCCGGGTTTTCGTCCTCGGGGAGGAGGTGGCGAACCTGGGGGGAGGCGCCTACGGGGGAACGAAAGGGCTTCCGCCGAAGTATCCGGGCCGAATCCTCAACACCCCGATCTCCGAAGCTGGCTTTACCGGATTGGCGCTGGGGGCCGCCATGACCGGGATGAAACCGATCGTGGAGATCATGTTTCCCGATTTCACCCTCGTCGCGGCCGACCAGATCTTCAACCAGATCGCCAGGGCCCGGCACCAATTCGGCGGCACGACCGACATCCCGCTCGTGGTCCGGACGCGGGTGGCCGTCGGCGGCGGCTACGGGGCCCAACACTCCATGGATCCGGTAGGGCTCTACGCCCTCTTCCCCGGCTGGAGGATCGTGGCTCCCGGAAACAGCTTCGATTATATCGGGCTTTTCAATTCGGCCATGCAGTCCCTGGATCCCGTCCTGATCATGGAACATCATTCTCTTTACGAAATGAAGTTCCCCGTGCCCGAGGATACGCTCGATTATTTCGTTCCCTTCGGCCGGGCGAAAATCCTGGCGGAGGGCGGCGACGTGACCGTGATCGCCTACGGGGCGATGGCCAACCGATGCCAAAGTATCGCGCAATCACTGGCGGTAGAGGGGATTCGGGCCGAAGTTATCGACCTCCGGACCGTCGATCACCCGGGCATCGATTACGCGGCCATTGTCCGTTCGGTCAAAAAAACGGGGATCGCTGTGATCGCGGAGGAGGCGTCCGAGAGCGCGTCCATCGGGATGGCCGTCGCGGCCGGGATCATGGATCGTTGTTTCGACTATCTCGACGGTCCCTTGGTCAGGCTGGCCTCGGCCGACATCCCCAATCCCGTGTCCCAGCCTCTTGAAAAAGCGGCCCTGCTGTCCGACGAACGCATTCGGGAAGCCGTCCGGGCCGCGGCGGGAAGGAACCGGTAAACGAGCATCGCGCAAGGGACAAACACGATGATCATCAACGTCAAACTCCCCGAAGGGGAGCAGGCTTTCGGAGAGGGCACGGTTCTGGCCTGGAAAATCAAGGAAGGCGATTCCGTCCGCAAGGGAGACATCATCGCTGAAATCGAGACGCCCAAAGCGGTCATCGAATTCGAGTCTCCCCAAACGGGTGTCGTTTCCAAGCTTATGGTCCAGGAAGGGATTTCTTTTCCCATGAACGAAACCCTGGCGCTTATCGAACAACAGGATTCGGCGGCCGGAGTCAAAGGAAGATCCGCCGAAGCCGAGGAGCGTTGGATCCGGACCGAGGACAAACCGAACTGCGACGGGCAACCCAACCTGATGAGGATATTGGCGTCTCCGGCCGCGAAAAGGCTCGCCCGGGAAAAAAGCGTGGACCTGGCTCTCGTCCGGGGAACGGGCCCCGGAGGGAGGATCGTGGAAAGCGACGTCCTCCCCTTCCAGGGGCCTGGTGCTCAAGCTCTGCCGCCGGAAGGCACCGGAGTATCCGGGGAAAAAACCGTTCCTCTTTCCCGGATGCGTCAGGCTGCAGCCCTCCGGCTCGTCCTCAGCAAGCAAACGATCCCCCACTTCTACCTGACCACCGAAGTGGACGCCGGGCGGCTCTGGGACGAATATGTCCGCCTCAAAGCCCTCAGGAACGTCAGTCTGAACGATTTCATCGTCAAGGCTGCGGCTGCGGCCCTCAGGGAATTTCCGGAAATCAACAGCAGCGTTCTGGGCGACCTCCAGATCTTCCATGGCCAGATTAACATCGGTATCGCGGTCCGGGTCGAGGGGGGATTGAGAATTCCGGTCCTCCGCGAAGCCGACCGCCTGAGCTTGGAGGAAATCACCCGGGCTACCTCGGATCTCGTCCGGAAGGCACACGAAGGCAAGGTCGAGGGCGCCGGAAAGGGGACGTTCACCATTTCCAACCTCGGGATGTTCGACATCACGGAATTCGCCGCCATTATCAACCCCCCCGAAGCCGCCATCTTGGCCGTTGGGAAAGTCCGCGAAGCGGCCGTGGTCAGGAACGGGACTGTTTCAGCAGGCCGCCTCTTAAGCCTGACTCTCTCCTGCGACCACAGGGCGTTCGATGGGGTCACCGGAGCGAGATTCCTGCGAAGGATCCGGCAAATCCTGGAAGGCGCCGGAGGCAACGCCCGGGGATGAACGGGTTCTTCAACGGGCTCCTGAGGATCGACCTTTCGAGGCGGAGCTTCGCCTAGAATACGGCAAAGCTGCCGCATTTGGAACAGAGCATGGGGTCAACTTCCGCCGTACTCGTCCGTGAATACTAGTCACAGGCGAGCGGAGAACTATCGAAATGGGACAGCATCGTGCCCTGGATCCAAGCTGGCGTCAAGGGCAAGAAATAACTGCCGGGAAGGGGTCAGGTCCCTTCTTTCCAGGCGTCGAGGTATTTCCTCTGGGCGGCCGACAGCTTGTCGATGGCGACGCCCATCGAAGCGAGCTTGAGACGGGCGATCTCCTCATCGATCTCCTTCGGGACCGGATAGACCTTCTTCTCCAGGTCCTTTCCGACCCTGGTCAGGTGGAGGACGCTGAGGGACTGATTGGCGAAGCTCATGTCCATCACCATGGCGGGGTGGCCTTCGGCGGCGGCCAGGTTGATGAGGCGGCCTTCGCCGAGGAGGTTGATCCGGGCGCCGCCCGGGAGCGTGTATTCATCGACGAACGGCCGGACTTCGCGCTTGGCTTTGGCCAGCCGCTCCAACGCCGGGATGTCGATCTCGACGTTGAAGTGGCCGGAATTGGCGACGATGGCGCCGCTCTTCATGGCTAGAAAATGCTCTTTGCGGATGACGCCCTTGTTCCCGGTCACGGTGACGAAGACGTCTCCGATCCGGGCGGCCTCGGCCATCGTGACGACTGTGAAGCCCTCCATCCCGGCCTCCAGGGCGCGGAGCGGGTTCACTTCGCAGACGAAGACGTGGGCGCCGGCGCCCTTGGCCCGCATGGCCAAGCCCTTGCCGCACCAGCCGTAGCCGGCGATGACGAAGTTCAGCCCGGCCAGGAGGACGTTGGTTGCCCGGAGGATGCCGTCCAGCGTGCTCTGGCCGGTCCCGTACCGGTTATCGAAAAGGTGCTTGGTGTCGGCGTCGTTGACGGCGATGATCGGGTAGTTCAGGACCTTGTCCCGGGCCATGCTGCGGAGGCGGATGACCCCGGTCGTCGTCTCCTCGGTCCCGCCGATGATCCCGGCGAGCAGGTTCCTTCGGCTCGAGTGGAGGATGGAGACGAGGTCAGCGCCGTCGTCCATCGTGATCTGCGGCCCGTGGTCAAGCGATTGGTCGATGTGGCGGTAATAGGTCGCGTTGTCCTCACCTTTGACGGCGAAGACCGGGATGCGGTCGATCTTCACAAGGGCGGCGGCCACTTCGTCCTGGGTGCTCAGCGGGTTGGAAGCGGCGAGCCGGACGTCTGCTCCCCCGAGCTTCAGGGCTTTCATGAGGTTCCCCGTCTCGCTTGTCACGTGCAGACAGGCCGCGATCTTCAGCCCGCGCAGCGGTTTCTCCTTGGCGAACCGAGTCTTGATCCTAGCGAGGACGGGCATCGTCCGCTCCGCCCACTCCATTTTGAGCTCTCCGCGTTCGGCCAGTTCGATGTCCTTGATGTCATATTCCATGGTTCATTCCCTTCGTCGGATCCGGGCCGGAGCGCCGTGCCTCCGGTATATGGACGCCCTTACAGACCGGCGTCCTTCTTGAGGGTCGCGGCCATGTCGGTCCGTTCCCAATTGAACTCGGGCTCGGTGCGGCCGAAGTGCCCGTAGGCGGCGGTCTTCCGGTAGATCGGGCGGAGCAGGTCCAGGTAGGCGATCATACCCTTGGGGGTCAGCTTGAAATGGGATCGGATGAGCTCCTTGATTTTGTCCTCGGAGACCCTGGCTGTGCCGAAGGCGTCCACCATGACAGAGACGGGATCGGCGATGCCGATGGCATAGGCCAGCTGGACCTCGAGCCGGTCGGCCAGGCCGGCGGCCACGAGGTTCTTGGCGACGTAGCGGGCCATGTAGGATCCGGAGCGGTCGACCTTGGATGGGTCCTTCCCGGAGAAGGCGCCGCCGCCGTGACTCCCGACCCCGCCGTACGTGTCGACGATGATCTTCCGGCCGGTGATGCCGGTGTCGCCCAGCGGGCCGCCGATTTCGAACCGCCCTGTGCCGTTGATGAAGACCATCTTCCAGGTATCGTCGTCGATGAGTTCGGTCGGGATGACCTGGCGGATGACCTCGCGCTTGATGTCCTCGCGCAGGTCTTCCATCCGGACCTTGTCGTTGTGCTGGGCGGCGATGACTATGGCCTCCACCCGCTTGGGGGTGTTCCCTTCGTACTCGATAGTGACCTGGGACTTGCCGTCCGGGCGGAGGTACGGCAGGGTCTTGTCCTTGCGGACCTGGCTGAGGCGGCGGACCAGCTTATGGGCCAGCATAACGGGCAGGGGCATGAGCTCCTCAGTCTCTCGGCAGGCGTACCCGAACATCAGGCCCTGGTCCCCGGCCCCCTGCTCGTGGGCCTCGGTCTCCGTCACCCCCAGGGATATGTCCGGTGATTGCTCGTGGATGGAAGAGATGACACAGCACGTCTTGTAGTCGAAGCCGTATTCGGCCTTGGTGTATCCGATATCCCTGACCGTGTTTCGGACGAGCCTCTGGAAATCGCAGTAACCGAGGGTCGTGATCTCGCCGGCGATGAGGACGAGCCCGGTTGTCGTCAGCGTCTCGCAGGCGACCCGGCTCTTCGGATCCTGCCGGATCAGATCATCCAGGATGGAGTCCGATATCTGGTCGCATATCTTATCCGGGTGGCCTTCGGTCACCGATTCGGACGTGAAAAAATACTTGCCGTTCTTGCTCATGCGCAACCTCCTCCGTAGATGGTCCTTGAATAGCTCAACAAAATATCACAAAAGGAGTCGGGTTTCAAGGGAGGAGGGGTGGCGGGATTTGTAATTCTGAAAATATTTATGCTATTGTTAAGACCAAAATGACCCGCTCCGGTGCCGAGATGTCCGCGACCAAAGCCGTCCTCGTATTGATCTGGGCGGCCTTGATCTGCGTCCCGGAGGCCTCTGGCCAGGTCGCCCCCCCCAAGGGCCTCGATCTCCCCCTGACCCAGTACCGCCTGAAGAACGGCCTACAGATCATCCTCTCCGAGGACGATTCTCTGCCTGTGGTCTCGGTCGTCGTCGCCTACGCCGCCGGCCCCGTCCGGGAACAGCTGGGAAGGTCGGGTCTCGCCTATCTTATGGAAAATCTCATGTTCCAGGGGTCCGAGAACGTTTCCCCCATGCAGCACATCAATTACATTCAGAGGATCGGGGGGGAGTTCAACGCCAATACGGCGTTCGACAAGACATATTTTTACGAGACCGTCCCTTCCAACCAGCTGGCGCTCGCCCTCTGGCTGGAGTCCGACCGGATGGCCGCCCCGGCCATCACGGGCCCGAACGTGGAGCGGGCGAAGGAGGCGCTCATCGCCGAGAGCCGTCAGCGCAGGACGACGGAGCCCTACATGGAGAGCTTCTTCCTCTTCGACAGCCTCCTTTACCCGGATTTCGCCTACGGCCACCCCGTAATCGGGACCGAGGAGGACCTCAAGCGGATCACCGAAGAGGACGTCCGTGCCTTCGCATCGGCCTATTACGTTCCCAACAACGCGGTCCTTTGCGTCACGGGAAGCTTGGCCGTCGCGAAGACCCGGGAGCTCATCGCGAAGTATTTCGAGACCATCCCCCGGGGCACGGACGTCCTTCCGCCGCCTCCGTCGCAGACTGAGACGCCGGCCGACCGGGAACGGGTTGTCCGGGACCCCCTCGCCCCGTCGCCCGCCTTCCACCTCGGCTTCCGCCTCGAGCGGCTCCAGGCCGGCGATGCCTACAGCCTGAGGATCCTGGACATCGTCCTGACCCGGGGAAAGAGCTCCCGCCTCCACAAGAGGCTCGTGAAGAAAGAGAGGACGGCGCTCTATCTCAACGGCGGAATCGAGGAACGCGGGGGAATCCCGGCCCTCAGGATCTTCGCCATCAGTCCTAACGACGTGATGGCCGACCTATGCCGGAAAGCCGTCACCGCTGAGATCGGGAAACTCCGGACGACACCCATCCCTGAAGCCGAGCTGGCCAAGGCCAAGATCCTCTTCAAGGGCGATTACCTCGGCCGGATGGCGAGGTCGTTGCCCAGGGCCCTCTTCCTCTGCGAATCGATCCTTTCCGGGGTCCGGCTCGAGGACATTCCTCAGGAATTCGGACAGTACCTTCGCGTGACCCCGGTGACGATCCTTAGCTTGGCCAATAGGCTCTTCAAGCCTGAGAACTCCTACAGTCTCGACCTGAGGGCGAAATGAGAACCCTGAGGCGCGGGCTAGCTGCGGTCCTTTGCGTCCTCCTTCTGTACGGCGTATCGACCGCCCAGGAAAGGTTCCGTAAATCCCCTCCCCTCCCCGACCCCCTTCCTGAGCTCCACCTGCCTTCCATCGAATCCGCCGTGTTATCGAACGGCCTGACCGTGGCCGTGGTCCGCAAGACCTCGTCCCCGGCGATCAGCCTTCAAGTCGTCGTCCTTGCCGGCGAAGCCGATTCGCCGCCCAAGCTCCCCGGCGTAGCTTCGGTCGTCGCCCACATGATCGGCCGCGGGGCGGAACTCTTCTCCTCAGCTGAAATCGAGAATCGGATCGAATCCATGGGCGGAGAGCTCGCCGCCGAAGTCTCCTTGGAACGGACCGTTTTCACGTTCGATGTCCTCGAAGAGGACCTGGACCGGGCCCTCGAGATCCTGAGCGTGGTCTTTCTCAGGGCCTCGTTCCCGGAGAAGGCCGTCGACGCCGTCGAACGGACCCTGTACTACGATCTTGTCGAAAGCCAGAAGGACTCCGAGTTCGTGGCCAAGCGTCAATTGATGCGCCATCTCTTCAAAGGCCATCCGTTCCGGACGGCCACTTACAACGAGGAGGTCATCAAGAACATCGCCAGGGAGGACATCGTCGCCTTCTACGACAGGTATTACAGGCCCAACAACACGGTCCTTGTCCTGGCCGGGAACATGAACCTCCAGACGGCCTCGCGCAAGGTCAGCCACTATTTCAACACGTGGACCCCCCGAAAGCTGGAAAGGTTCTTCCTCCCCCCGCCGGCCCCCAACCTCGAGGAACAGATCACGTTCGTCGACATCCCCCAGGCCCGGGAGGTGACGATATTCCTGGGGAACATCATCCCGCCGTCCACCGGACCAGACCACTTCCCGTTCATGGTCCTGAACCAGATCCTCGGGGGGACGCCGGGAAGCCGCCTCTTCATGAACCTTCGCGAATCCAAGGGGTACGCTTATTATGCCTTCAGCGGCACGGACCTCTACAAGAGCTGCAGCGTCTTCTGGGTCCGGGCCCGGGTGATCCCGGAGGCCGTCGTCCCCTCGATCCGGGAGATCCTCCGGGAAATCGGTCCCGCGGCCGTCGAGAAGGCCACATCCTTCGAGATCGAACAGGCCAAATCGTTCCTGATCGGAAACTTCCCCTTGAAGAACGAGGCGCTCCCCGACCTCGCCTACCGGGCAGCCCAGGTCCGGAGCTTCAACCTGGGGGACGATCATTGGAACCTCTACACCCAGAACATCATCCTCGTGAACCTGGAGCGGGTCCTCGAGACCGCCCGGAGGGTCCTGGAGCCTCCGCCGGTCGTGGTCATCGCCGGGAGCATCCAGGAGCTCGCCAACCACATTCGGGAATTCGACAAGGTCGACGTCTATGACATCCAGGGCAACCTGAAGTGGACGATCAACAAAGGAGTCGACAAATGAGGATCGTGGAATGCGTTCCCAACTTCAGCGAAGGGCGCGACCGGGACAAGATCGCGGCCATCGTCAGGGAGGTCGAATCGACGCCCGGCATCAAGCTCCTGGACGTGGACCCGGGCCAATCCACCAACCGGACCGTCGTAACGTTCGTCGGCGAGCCGGAGGCCGTCAAGGAAGCTGCCTTTAAAGCTATCAAGAAGGCCGCAGAGGTCATCGACTTGCGCGTCCACAGGGGCGCCCACAGTCGCATCGGGGCCACGGACGTCTGCCCGTTCGTCCCGGTCTCGGGCGTTACCATGGAGGACTGCGTCCGCCTTGCCCACGAGCTCGGGGAGCGCGTCTCGGGTGAGCTGGGCATCCCGGTCTACCTTTACGAAGAAGCCGCCGCGCGGCCGGAACGCCGAAACCTCGCCGATATCCGGGCGGGGGAATACGAAGGGCTCAAGGAAAAGCTTAAGGACCCGGATTGGTTCCCCGACTGCGGCGCGCCCGTCTTCAACCCAAGGTCCGGGGCGACGGTGATCGGGGCGCGGGAGTTCTTGATCGCCTACAACATCAACCTGAACACCCGCGACCGCAAGCTCGCCCACGAGATCGCCCTGAACCTGCGCGAGAGCGGCCGCGCCAAGCGGGACAAGGACGGAAACATCGTCCGCGACGAGGCGGGCAACGCCGTCAAAGTTCCCGGAAAGTTCAAGGACGTCAAGTCCGTCGGCTGGTACATCGAGGACTACGATGTCGCCCAGATCTCGATCAACTTCACGAACTTCAAGCTATCCCCTGTCCATGACGTGTTCGACGAGACCGTCCGCGAGGCCGAGAAGCTTGGTCTCCGGGTGACGGGGAGCGAGCTGGTCGGGCTCATCCCGAAGGAGGCCCTGCTCATGGCAGGCCGCCATTATCTCGAAAGACAGGGTAAGAATCCGGGCGTCCCCGAAGCGGAGCTTATACGGACGGCCGTCCTGTCTCTGGGGCTGAACGACAAATCCCCGTTCGACCCGGACCGGAAGGTCATCGAGAACCAGTTCAAGGAGACGGGGAGGACTCTGGCCGGCCTTGACTTAAGGGCGTTTGCAGACGATGTCTCCATGGATTCCCCGGCGCCCGGCGGAGGGAGCGTCGCCGCGCTGTGCGGCGCGCTTTCGGCCGCTCTTTCCGCGATGGTGGGCAACTTGACCTACGGAAAAAAAGGTTACGAAGGTGCGAAGGCGGAGATGAAAAGGGTCGCCGTCCGTGCCCAGGACTTAAAGGATGAACTACTGGCGGCGGTCGACCGGGACGCGCGCGCTTTCAATAAAGTCATAGAATCGGTCCGCCTGCCCAAGGGGACGGAGGAGCGGGTCCGGGAGAGGGACAAAGCCGTCGAAGAGGCGTCTAAAGAAGCGACCCTTGTCCCATTCGGAGTGCTCGAGGCGGCCGTCGAGCTCGTCGGACTGGCTAAAGTCGTCGCCTGTGAGGGGAACAGGAACTCCGTGAGCGACGCCGGGGTCGCGGGGCTCACCGCCCTGGCGGCGGGCAAAGGGGCCTATTTCAACGTCCGGATCAATCTGCTAGGCATTAAGGACGGAGATTTCAAAACCCGTATCGGGGAACGGGCCGATGCCCTGAGGGAGGCGCTCGTCCGGTCCTCGGACTCCCTGGAAGCCCTGATGGAGACGGCCTTCAGGGGGGCCTGACATCGGCGCTTAGATCAGGCCCTTCTTCCTCCCTTTAAGGAGAGCGAACCCGCCGAAGGCGAGGAAAGCAACGATGACGATCGCGGCCGAAGCGGGAACATCGAGGGAGAGCGCCAGGGCGAGTCCCAAGACCACTGAGGCCACGCTAACGGCCGAAGCGACGACGACGGCTTTACGGAAGCTCCCGGCGGCCTGAAGGCCCGCCGCCGCGGGGATGACCATGAGGGCGGCGACGAGCAGGATCCCGACGACCTTCATTCCCAGGACGACCGTCACTGCCGTGAGGACCGTGAGAAGGCCGTCCAGCCTCCCGACCGCGACCCCGGAGACCCGGGCCGTTTCCCTGTCGAATGTCATGAACATCAGCTGGGAGTAATTGGCGGCGACGGCCGCGATGATGAGTCCGGCCAGGGCCATGGACAGCCAGACCTCGAAGGGTTCGATCGCCAGGACCTCGCCGAAGAGGTAGGACAGGAGGTCCACGTTGAAATCCCCGGCCATCGTCGCGAGAAGGATGCCGACGGCCATCCCCAGGCTGCTGAAAATGCCGATCGCCGTGTCCCCGTGGAGTCCCGCGCTCGCTTTGAGCTTCATGATGCCGAAGGCGCCCGCGACGGAGACGGCGAGGGCGGCGGCGAGGGGGAGGACGTTGAGGACGAGCCCCAGGGCGACGCCCGCGAAGGCCACGTGAGAGATCCCGTCGCCGATCATGGCGTCCCTCCTGAGGACGAGGAACACGCCTAGGACGGCGCAGGCGACGCCGATGAAAACCCCGGCGACCAGCGCCCGCTGGAGGAAGCCGAAGTGCAACAGCGCGTCCAAGGCCATTCCTTCAGTGCCCGTGGGAAACAAGGTGGTGCCCGCCCGATAGCATCTTTTCGAGGACGCCCCGCCGGCAGAACTCGTCGTGGGTCCCGTGGTAAACGAGCCGCTGGTTGAGGCAAGCCACCTGACTGATGTGCCTGTCGACGATGCCGATGTCGTGGGTCACGAGGACGATGGTCATGCCCTCCTTCTTGTTGAGGTCGTCCAGCATCCCGTAGAACAGGTCCTGGGTCGGCGCATCGACTCCCGTCGTAGGCTCGTCGAGGAACAGGACTTCCGGCCGGGTCACAAGGGCGCGCGCTATAAAGACGCGCTGCTGTTGCCCGCCGGAAAGGCTCCCGATGGGCGCGCGGCCGAAATCCTCCATCCCGACCTGGCGGAGAGCCCGGGCGATGGCCGCCTCGCTCGCTTTCTTCGTCAGCCCCAGGGTCTGCCTGTGAGAGAGGACGGCCATGGCCACGACCTCCCGGACGGACGCCGGGAAGATGGGGTCGATGTTGGTGGCCTTTTGGGGGACGTAGCCGATCTTCTGCCGTTCCCGGAAGCGGGCGGCCGGTTCGCCCATGATGGTCACTTCGCCCCGGTCCGGTTTGAGAAGGCCCAGGATGACCTTGACCAGGGTGGTCTTACCGGAGCCGTTCGGCCCAATGAGGGCCATGAAATCGCCCCGCCGGATCGAAAAGCTCACGTCGAGGAGGACGGGCGGGCCGCCGAACCCGAAGGTCACGCCGCGGACGTCGACGAGAACTCCGTCGCTATCGGCAACCGAGACCATCTTCGAGGCTCCTCAGGTTCGCTTCCATGATGTCGAAGAACGTGACTCCGGCCCGGATCTCGGCCCTGGTCAGATTGTGGCCGGGATTGAGGACCAGGACCCGGACGCCGAGTTCCCTGGCCAGGGACCTGGCCAGGGCCGGCGACGCGGAACTCTCCATGAAAACAGCCTTGATCCCATGGGCTCGGGCCTTCTTGACGACCTCGATGAGCTCAGCGGGCGTTGGCTGGGAATCCGGGCTCGCCCCGGAGAGTGCGACCTGCTCGAGCCCGTAGCGACTGGCCAGATAGCCGAATGCTGCGTGCCCAGCGAGGACGATAACCTTGCCGGAACAGCCGCGGAGCCCCTCCCGGTACTTGGCGTCAAGGTCCCTGAGCTGTCTTTCGAGGGCGGTGCCGTTCCGCCGGAAGTCGGAGGCCCCCTCAGGATCGAGGGCTTCTAGCCTCCCCCGGATCGAGGCGACGATGCGCATGGCCATATCGGGATCGAGCCAGACGTGGGGGTCGAACGCGCCGTGATCGTCATGGTGTCCGGGTTCCTCCCCCTCCTCCATCTCGCTTCGCATGAGCTCCAGCCCCGCCGCCGCCTCCAAGGTTTCGGGCCGGCGGCCGGCCAATCCCTTCAGGAGGCCCGGGAGCCAAGGCTCGAGGTTCGCGCCGATATGGATGAAGAGGTCGCATTCGGCGAGCCTGACGAGATCGCCGGCCCGTGGCTGCCACGTGTGAACCCCCGCTCCCGGGGGCAGAAGCAGGGCCGCCTCTCCCCTGTCCCCGACGACGGAGGCGGCGAATTCCTTTAGAGGATAAACGCTGGTCAGGATCCGGATTCCACGCCCCGGGGCCATGCCCTCCGCTGGGAGGGAGACAAGGAGGAGGGCCGCCGCCAAATACCAAAAGGTCAATCGGTTGCGGTTCATGGAGGCGTTCCGGGTGACGACCATTATATGCGATAAATATCCTTGAATCCATCGGATTTTTGTGGCATCATTCCCGTCTCTCGAGAGAATCCTTTTCAAGGAGCGCAACCATGTCATCCACCCTCGGCGGGTTGAAGCCCAGTCACCTTTGGCGATACTTCGAGGAGATCTGCAGGATCCCCCATTGCTCGGGGAACGAAAAAGCCCTGGCGCTACACATTCTGTCGACGGCCGCGGGCCTCGGGCTAGAGGCGAGAAAGGACAAGGTCGGCAACGTCATCGTCCGCAAGAAAGCGACGCCCGGGCGGGAAAAGGCCGTCGGCGTCATCCTGCAAGGCCATATGGACATGGTCGGCGACAAGAACTCGGAGGTCGCCCACGATTTCGCCAACGACCCCATCCGGCCGTCGATCAAGGGCGAATGGGTGCAGGCCGACGGAACGACCCTCGGGGCCGACAACGGCATCGGCCTCGCCGCCTGCCTCGCCGTCATGGAAGAGAAGGGCCTCGTCCACGGGCCCCTCGAGTTCCTCTTCACGGTCGAAGAGGAAACGGGCCTCACGGGAGCCAACAAGCTCGAGAAGGGCGTCCTCAAGGGCAAGTTCCTCCTGAACCTCGACTCCGAAGAGGAAGGGACCTTCACGATCGGCTGTGCGGGAGGCGCGGATTCGGTCATCACGCTTGCGTTGAAAAGGAAGGCCGCGGTCTCGAAGAACCTGTACCGGCTCAAGGTCGCCGGGCTTCGGGGCGGGCATTCGGGCATCGACATCCATCAAGGTCGGGCGAACGCCATCAAGCTCCTCGCCCGCCTGCTCGCCCAGGCCGCCGGCAAGCATCGCTTCGATCTCGTCGGGATCGAAGGCGGGAACAAGAGGAACGCGATCCCCCGGGAAGCCTGGGCTGTCCTGGCGGTCGATCCGGCCCACGTCCGGGCGCTGACCGCGTTCTTCAAGAAAGCGTTCGATGACATCCGGGTCGAATTCAAAACGGTCGAGACGGGAGCCAAGGTCGCGTTCGAAAAATTTGATGGCGTCTCGAAGGAGGCCCCGATGCTCGCCGAGTCGGGGCGGGCTTTGCTCAACTTGATCATCGGCCTGCCGCACGGCGTCATTGCGATGAACCCGGAGATCCCGGGCTTGACCGAGACCTCGACCAATCTGGCGATCGTCCATGCCGACAAGAAGCAGGCCCAGGTCATCTGCAGCACGCGGAGCTCCATCGCCTCGGCCATAGAAGCGACTCGGGGCGTCCTCAAGGCCGTCTGCGACCTGGCCGGGGCGCGGATCGAGCTCCACAACGGTTACCCGGGCTGGATGCCCAACCTCCAGTCCAACCTGCTCGCCCGACTCAAGGAGATCTATCGCGGGACGACCGGAAAGGCGCCCGGGGTCGTGGCCATTCACGCCGGACTCGAATGCGGCATCATCGGCGAAAAGTATCCCGGGATGGAAATGATCTCCTTCGGACCGAACCTCGAACACCCTCACTCCCCCGACGAGAGGGTCCAGATCGCCTCCGTCGGGAGATTCTGGGAGTTCATCGGGTCCGCTCTGGCCGGACTGTCGCAATAGAGAGCCTCCCCGAAAAACGATCCCGTGGTCCGTCGAGGTCTTCTGCCGGGCCTTTCTTGATATTTCCAGGCGTTTCTTTTACGATGGGTCCATCCTGCGAAAAGGATGGACGGCATGGGGAACAAAACGGCATCGCTCCTATCGTTTGCACTCGTCGGCGCTTGTCTGATATGGCTTTCCGGCTGCGGGCATGATCGGTCCGGCGAGCGGGTCTCTCCCGTTTCTCTCCCTGGGGAGGTCAAGGGGGAACTCAAGGTCCTGAGCGCCACGCCGAAGGGTTTGACGCGGAATCCGTCCGAGGCCGAGGCCCTCGTCGTTATCTTCGATCGCCCGATGGTCGCGCTGGAAGCCCTGCCCGAGGGGAAAGGTTCCTCGTTCCTGAAGATCTCTCCCTCCGTTCGCGGGAAGCATCGTTGGCTCGGGACGCGGGCCCTGGCGTTCACGCCCGACGAGCGCCTGCCCTTCGCCACCCGATTTGAAGTGACGGTGCCGGCGGGCACGTGCTCTATGGACGGATATTGCCTGTCCTCCGATCACGTCTGGGAATTCCGGACGGTCCGGCCCCGGGTCGTCCGCAGCTTTCCCGTCGACGGTCAGAAGAACCTGAAACCCGACACGAAGATCCTCATCGCTATCAACCAAAACGTGGACGAAGACAAGGCCGCGGCATGCATCGAAATAGTCGGGGTCGCTCCTGACGGCGAGGTCTCCCCCATCCGATTCGGCGTTTCGCACCCCTCCGAAAAAATGCTGCGGGAGGACGAGATCAAGGCGGCCCCCGGGGAAGTCCTCCTCATCGAGCCCCGGAGCGCTCTCAAACCCGATCTTGTCTATGCGGTCGAGGTCGCGGCGGATCTACGCGGCACGGAAGGCCCGTTGGGCTCGGACGAGACCCATGCCTTCAAGTTTGAAACGTTCAAGACGTTCCGGTTCGAATCCTTTAACGCCGTGGCGGGCCACGATCCCCGTCAACCCCTGAAGTTCCAGTTCTCAAACCCCGTCGCGTACACGGAGTTTCTGAAGGACGTCCGGTTCGAGCCCGAGGTTGCGGTCCCCGACACCTACTCCGATTGGGACCAGACGAGCCCGGTCATCTGGTTGAACCTGCCGCTTGAACCGGAAACGGAATACACCGCCCGGGTCCCCGCGGGACTCAAGGACGAATTCGGCAATACGCTGGGGAAGGACGTCGCGCTCTCGTTCAAGACGGCTCCCTATCGCGCCTCGATATCGATGACGACGGGTCACGGGGTCATCGAGGCCTACGGCGATCCCGTCTGTCCGGTCTATGCGCTGAACGCCGAGCGAGTCCTCGTCCAGGCGGCGAACGTTTCCCCGGAAGCTGTCGTTCCACTCCTCACTCGGGAAAAAATCTTCTGGACCAACGAGAGTGTCCGGCCGGACGCGGGCGCCTTCGGCATGGAAAGGGCCCTCTTGTTCCACGTCCCGCGGAACAAGAGGCAGGCCGTGCCCCTCGACCTCAAGCCCGTCCTGAAGGAACGCTTTGGGCTCGTCTTCGTCCAGCTCGATACGGGATCCCCCGACAAGTACGATCGTTATCCGAAAGCGTTCGTCCAGGTTACCGACCTCGCGATCTCGGCCAAGTTCTCCCCTGAGAACAACGAGATCTGGGTCACCGAACTCCGGACCGGACAGCCGGTCGCGGACGCCGGGATCGAACTCCGCGACGACGCGAACGAGGTCCGGTGGACCGGCAGGTCAGACGCCTCGGGGCTAGCCGAAACCCCCGGGTGGCGGACACTCGGCCTGAAGGGCCGTGACGAGTGGTCTAGGCCGCGGCAGTGGGTCTTCGTCCGGCGCGGCCGGGATGTCGCATTCACCTCGTCCGAATGGGGTACCGGGGTCTACCCGTACAGGTTCGGGATCGATTACGACTGGAACCCCAAGCCCGAAACCGTTCAGGGTCAGATCTTTTCCGAGCGCGGCATCTACCGCGCCGGAGAATCGGTCCACCTCAAAGGGATCGTCCGGACGAGGGAGAAAGGCCGATGGCGGCTCCCTCGGGCCCGTCAGGTCGAGTGCGAGGTACGCGACCCGTATCAGAGATCGGTTCACAAGGCCAAGGCCGACCTGGACGCTTATGGCTCATTTTCATTCGATCTGGAAACCGCTCCTGAAGCCGCCCTCGGGACCTACGAGGTCACGGCCTCGGTTCCCGCCGAGGCAGGGGATGGCGTGCCTTCGATCCTGTCGGACTCTTTCCGCGTCGAGGCGTTCCGACCAGCCGAATTCGAGGTGCTCCTTCGGACGCCGCGCCCAGACTTCGTCTTCGGCGAAGAATACCGGGGCGATGTCCGTGCCAATTACCTTTCGGGCGGGGCGCTCGCCGGGGAAAAAGCGAATTGGCACCTGAGACTCGGCCCGGCGGGATTCACCCCCCCGGGGCATAAGGGATTCTCATTCGGGAACATGATGGATTGGGACGAGGACCTCGGACTCGAAGAAAGCCGTCTGATCGCTTCAGGCGAGGGAAGGCTCGACGCTCAGGGTCGTCTCGAGATCCGGTCTCTCCTTGCGGCCGGGAAGGAGAAGGACTCCGTCCTCGCGACCCTCGAAGCCACGGTCGAAAGCCCGAGCCGCAGTCAGATCTCCAACCGCATCCAGACGACGGTCCATCGAGGCGAGTTCTACATCGGGCTCAGGCCGGGAACGTCCTTCGCCGAAAAGGGCAAGGGCCTGGCGCTGGATGTCATCGCGGTCGATCCCGCGGGCGGGTTCGTCCCCGGGCGCGAGATTGCCGTCAGGCTCCTCAGGCGCGAATGGCGCTCCGTGCGCCAGGCGGGAGTGGGCGGCCGATTCCGATGGCATACGGAGCGGGAGGATACCTTGGTTTCCTCGAAAGCGATCAAGAGCGGCGCCGGGCCGGCCGTCATCGGTTTCAGGCCCGAAAAGTCGGGCCTGTATCTCTTTGCCGCCTCGGGAAAGGACGGTCGCGGCAATCCGGTCACGAGCTCGACCTATGTCTATGTGACGGGAGACGATTACGTTTCCTGGGAACGGCGGGACGACGATACCGTCGAGCTCGTCGCCGACGCCGACGAGTACAAGCCGGGCGACACGGCACGGATCCTGGTGAAATCCCCGTACGAGAGGGCGAGGGCGCTTGTCACCATCGAGCGGGAGTTCGTCATCGAGAGCCGGGTCCTCGAGATCGAGGGGAGCTCGAGCCGGATCGAGGTTCCCGTCAAGCTCGAGCACATCCCCAACGTCTTCATTTCGGTCCTCCTCGTCCAAGGGCGAACCGGCGAGGCCCGAGCGGACGAGAACGCGGACGTCGGGAAACCCTCGTTCAAGATGGGATACGTCAAGCTGTCCGTCAACCCGTTCGAAAAGAAGCTCAAGGTCGACGTTGCCCGGGACAAGAGCGAGTTCAGGCCCAAGGATTCGGTCACCCTGAAGTTCAAGGTCCAGGATTCTCGGGACGCAGCGGTCAAGGCCTGCCTGTCCGTGGCTGTCGTGGACGTCGGTGTCTTAAACCTCATCGGTTATCAGACGCCCGACCCCTTCGGCCGGTTCTACGGGGAAAGACCGCTATCGGTCCAAAGCTCGGAAACGAGGCTCCATGTCGTGGGTCAGAGGGAATACGGCGAAAAGGGGGAGGATCCCGGGGGCGGGGACGGCGAGAACATGCTCTCCGCATCCCCTGCCCTGACCGAAGTCGAGCTCCGCGGCGATTTCAAATCCACGGCGTATTGGAACCCCGCCGTCCTGACCGACGAAGCGGGAGAAGCCTCGGTCACGTTCGACCTCCCGTCGAACCTGACCTCCTTTAAGGTCATGGCCGTCGCCCAGACCGTCGATTCGTCGTTCGGGCGGGGCGACGACATTTTCCGTGTGACCAAGCCCCTTCAGCTCCAGCCGTCGATGCCCCGGTTCGTCCGGGTGGGAGACCGGTTCGAAGCGGGCATCGTCGTCCGCAACCTGTCGGACCAAGGCGGCGCGGCAAGCGTGGAGCTCGAAGCCTCGGATATTTCCTGTTCGGACGCCGTGGCGAAAACGGTCGCGCTCGGGCCGGGAGACTCCCGGGAAGTGCTCTTTCCTTTCGTTGCGTCAAAGCCGGGGCGGGCCCGGCTGGCCTTCCGCGCACGGTTGGGCAGAGAGACGGACGGACTGGAAACGCATCTCGACGTCCGGCTGGATAGGCCGCTGGAGACGGTCGCCCTGACAGGAGCGGTCGGTGACAGGGCCGAAGAGCGGCTCAAGATCCCGGAAAGCCCCTACCCCAAAGAGATCCGCCTCAATCTCCGGGTCTCTCCGACCGCCATTTCAGGGCTCGAAGGGGCCCTGGACCACCTGAGGGAATACCCATATCTCTGCCTCGAGCAGAGGGTCTCCGCCATGCTCCCCTACCTCGTCGCGTCAAAGGTCGTCTTCGATCTCGAACTGGGCCCGCTCGATGAGCCCGCCGCCCGAAGGTACGTCCGATCGGCCCTCCGCGACATCTACGCCTGTCAGAAGGACGAAGGGGGGTTCGGTCTATGGTCGGATTCGGCCTGGGTCTCCCCGTACGCGACCTGTTACGCCCTCTTCGCCCTCATCAAGGCGAAGGAATCCGGCTATGACGTCGTCCCGTTCCGGATCGACCAGGCCGCCCAGTACCTCAGGGATTGGCTCAGGGAGGACTTCGATCCCCGCAGGGCCCCGCTTAACCGGGAGACCTGGGCGGCGACCCGGGCCTTCGCTCTTTACAACCTTGCTCTGCTCGGCCTCCCGGAGCCTGCGTACGCCGAAAGACTGACGGTGGAACGGCAAGGGATGCCGCTCTTCGGCCGGGCCTTCCTCTTCAAGGCTCTGCGGATCGGCCGTGGATCGCCCCGGTCGCAGGACCTGCTCCTCTCGGAACTGCTGAACCCGGTCAAGATCACATCGACAGAAGCCCATTTCGAGGAGAGCAACGACGCGAGTCTTGACTGGGTCTATTCCTCCAACCTGAGGACCACGGCCCTCATCCTCCAGACACTCATCGAGAGCGGCGTCGAAAACCCCCTCATCCCGCAGATCGCCCGGTGGATCGTAGCCAAGCGGGAGTCCGGGCATTGGCGTTCGACCCAGGAAGATTTCTATGTGCTCTACGCCCTGAACGATTACTATCGCGTTTACGAGGCGGGGAAACCCGATTTCGGATTTCGTATCGCCCTCGACGCCAGGTCCGTCCTCGAGGGGACCTTCCGCGAACGGCGGGCGGTGGCCAAAAAGATCAGCCTCGGTCTGTCGGCCCTGCGCGCCGGAACGACGGTCCCGCTGACGGTTACGAAGGACGGGACGGGGACCTTATATTACGACGCCCGCATGACCTACCCGCCTGGCCGGAAGCTCGAGGCCCGCGACGAAGGCATCGCGGTCATCAAGCGGCTCGAAACCCCCGAAGGAAAGCCCCTGGGCGAGATCAAGGCCGGGTCTTTGGTTATGGTCACCGTCGATGTCGTCTTGCCTCAGGAAAGGCTGTTCGTCGTCGTCGACGATCCCCTTCCTGCCGGTTTCGAGGCGGTCAATCCCCGATTCCTCACAGAGAGCGAGGAACGGCAGCGTGCTCTGGACCAAAGGGAGGAGGGAGACGAAGAACGATGGTGGGAGGGATTCGGGCATGTCGAAATGCGGGACGACCGGGTCCTGCTCTTCGCG
Source organism: uncultured Eubacteriales bacterium (assembly GCA_964585685.1). Classification (GTDB taxonomy): domain Bacteria; phylum Acidobacteriota; class Aminicenantia; order Aminicenantales; family Saccharicenantaceae; genus JALHVH01. The sequence continues at coordinate 58,067 of CAZPEP010000026.1, forward strand.
GAGTCCTTGACCGCCGGCCTGCACACGCGCAGGTACCTGGCCCGGGCCCGGACCTTCGGCACGTTCCTCCTCCCGGGGACGCAAGTCTCGGAAATGTACGCCCCCGAAGTGTTCGGACGGGCGTCGGAAAATACCGTCACGATCGTCCGGTGAGAATACCGAAAGGGCTCCTCTCGGGCATGGCCCTAACGGGCGCGGCCCTGTTCGCGGCTTCATTATATTTTCCGTATCCGGCCTCGAAGCTCGATCCCGGGGCTGTGCTGTCCCTCCGCATCCTCGATCGTTCCGGGGCCCTGCTCCGCGAGGTCCTATCGGACGAGGGCGGGCGATGCCGCTGGTTGGGCCTAGAAGGGATGTCCCCCCACCTCGTTCGTGCTACCATTGCCGCCGAGGACAGGGACTTCTTCCTCCATGGCGGGATCAAGCTGCCGTCGATTGTCCGGGCCGTCGTCCAGAATGCCCGGCGGGGACGTGTCGTGTCCGGGGCTTCCACGATCACCCAGCAGGTCGTGCGGAACATCGAACGAAAGCCGCGCACCGTCCTCGTCAAGCTCATCGAAGCCTGGCTTGCCATCCGGCTCGAACATACGTTGTCCAAGACCGGCATCCTCGTCCAGTACCTAAACCGCGTCCCTTACGGCAACGGGACCTTCGGTGCCGAGGCAGCGTCCCGGCTGTACTTCGATAAGCCCTGCAGCCAGCTCGGACTGGCCGAGTCCGCTTTCCTTGCCGGGCTTCCGCGTTCTCCTTCGGCCTCGAATCCCTACAGGAATCTCCGGGCCGCGCTGGAAAGAAAGACCGTCGTCCTGCGGCGTATGGTCCGGATGGGCCTCATTTCGCCCGAGGAGTCCAGGCAGGCCGACGCGGAGCCCCTGAACATCGTCTCGGGGCCGGAACGATTCCGCGCCCCTCACTTCTGTGACCTCATCCTCGATTCCCTCGGGGCCGGGGCAAGATACGGGTCGAGAGAAGTTCGGACGACCCTCGACCTTGGGCTCCAGAGGAAGATAGAGGTCCTCCTCACGCGTCGGGTGGACTCCCTGAGGGATCGGGGCATTTCCAATGGCGCGGCGGTCGTCATGGACAACGAGACCGGCGACGTCCTTGCCCTGGCCGGTTCGGCGGACTATTTTGTCGAAGCCGATTCCGGACAGGTCAACGGAGCGCTCGCCCTGCGCCAGCCCGGGTCGGCCCTCAAGCCTTTCACCTATGCCCTGGCCATCGAACGGGGCCTGACAGCCGCGTCGATCATCGAGGACGCACCGAACGCGTTCCCTGCCCTCGACGGTAACTACGAACCCCGGAACTACGACCGTAAGTTCCACGGACCGATCCGCCTGAGGAGCGCGCTCGCCTCCTCCTATAACGTACCGGCGGTCTCGCTGCTCGAGACCCTCGGCCCCGACCTCCTGTACTTTAGACTCAAGGCCCTAGGCTTCGACAGCCTCGAGAAGCCGCCCGGGCATTATGGTCTTGGGCTGACGCTCGGGAACGGAGAGGTTCGCCTCCTCGAGCTCGTCAGGGCCTATACGGCCCTGGCGTCGGGCGGCCGCTTCCGAAGGGAAAGAACCGTCCTCGGAAGGATCGACCGGAATGGGCGGGAGACTGTGTTCGGTCCAGAAAAGGCCTTTGGCGTCCTTGGGCCGGCTGCGGCCTACATCATCACCCACATCCTATCGGATCCCGATGCACGCGTCCCGACGTTCGGTTACGACTCCCCTCTCCGTCTCCCCTTTCCCTGCGCCGCGAAGACCGGCACGTCTAAGGATTACAGGGATAATTGGACCATCGGCTATACGCCCGCGTACACGGTCGGCGTCTGGATGGGGAACTTTGACGGGAAACCCATGCACGACGTCTCCGGGATCACGGGTTGCGGGCCACTCTTCCGTGACATGATGCTCCTCCTCGACGCCGGCGCCGTTTCCAGGCCGTTCCCCGAGCCGGCCGGCCTCGTACGGGTCCCGATATGCCCTGTCTCGGGCGGCCTCGCAGGCCCTCTCTGCCCGGGAAGCGTCGTGGAGGTCTTCATAGCCGGAACGGAGCCGAAAGAGCTCTGCAGAGTGCTTCACGACGGGATCGGGGGCGGAATGTCGCGGCCCCGAGCGGCTGAAATAACCTGGAGCGGGACGCGAACGAGCCCCGTGCTCCGTGTCGCGTACCCGCTCGACGGCGGCATCTTCCGCATCGATACCGTCCTTCGCAGGCAATATCAGGTCCTCAGGCTCAAGGCCGGCGGGTCGGCGGCTGACGCCGGGACCGACGTCGAATGGTGGATCAACGGCCGGCGTGCGGGCCTCTCCAGGCCGGACGAAGGTTTTCCCTGGAATCTTAAGCCGGGTTCCTATACAATCGAGGTTCGGGCGGACTCCGGCGGCCGGACGATCAAAAGCCGCCCGGTCCGGATCACCGTGATCGATTGACCCGCCTCCGGGTCGACAGAATGAAACGAAGAGAGGCCCTCGCCGCGCTGAGCCTTCCGGGGCTTCTGGTCCTGTCGGTCCGGCGCGCGGCCGGAAGGAGCGGAAAGATGAAGCAGGAAGTCATGACGGACAAGGCCCCCAAAGCGATAGGCCCCTATTCCCAGGGCGTCGTCGCCAGTGGGTTCGTCTTTGTTTCCGGCCAGATCCCCTTAGATCCGGCCACGGGCGAGCTCGTGACGGGGCCGATCGAGGACCAAGCCAGGCAGGTCCTCAAGAACGTCGCAGCGGTCCTGGACGCGGCGGGGAGTTCTCTGGACAAGGTCGTCAAGGCCAGCGTCTTCCTCCAGGACATGAACGATTTCGCGAGAATCAACGCCGTCTACGGCGAATTCTTTAAGGCCCCTTATCCGGCCCGGGCCGCCGTCCAGGTCGCCCGTCTGCCCCGCGACGTGGGGATCGAGATCGAGGTCATCGCCTTGGCGGAATAGTCATCGGTCATCAATCGTCAGTCTCCGGTCATCCGCAAGAGAGTTATGAACCGAGACCTGCCTCCGGCTATGGCCGGGTGCCGGGGTAAGATGGAGTCGTCATGCCACTCTATGAATATATGTGCCGCGCCTGCGGACGCCGCTTCGAAGCACTCGTCCGTATCGGAAAGGAGGGCGACGTCCGGTGCGAGGTCTGCCGGAGCCCGGATGTGCGGAAGCTCCTGTCGTCGTTCGGGATCGGCGGGGGCGGCAGCCGCCTAAAGGAATCCTCAGGCGGCTGTTCGACCTGCCACAGCCATTCCTGCGGGACGTGTAAATAGCGTCGTCGCCCCTTCCGGGCCGCCGGTCCCGAGGCCCCCTTAAGTTTTCCTGAAAAATTCGGCGACGACGGCCACAACCAGGTCCTGCTGTTCCCGGGTCAGCTCGGCGTACATGGGGAGGGCGAGGACCTCCCGCCCGGCTTTTTCCGTGACGGGAAAGTCTCCGGCCCTGTATCCCAGATCCGCGAAACATTTCTGCATATGCAGGCCCAGGGGATAATAAACGGCGGACCCGACACCCCTCTCCTTGAGGAAGGCTTGGAGCCCATCGCGCTCCCTGGCCCGGATCACGTACTGGTGCCAGGTGTGGTGGTTGACGGCGCCTGAATCCTTGTAGACCGCCACCGGCAGGGCGATACGGCCTTCGCGGGACAGGCCCGAACGCTCGAACGCGGCGTCGTAATAGGTCGCCCTCTCCCGTCTCCGGTCCTGCCATTCTGGGAAGTGCCGGAGCTTAACGCGCAGGGCCGCTGCCTGGAGGGCGTCGAGCCGAAAGTTCCCTCCGATCGCGTCGTAATAATACCGTCGCGACTCCCCGTGGACGCGGAGAGCTCTGACCTTGGAGGCTAGCGTGTCGTCGTTCGTCAGGACCATTCCGCCGTCGCCGATCCCCCCGAGGTTCTTGGTCGGATAGAACGACAGTGTTCCTGCGGTCCCCAGGGCGCAGGATTTCCGGATCCCCTTTTTGGAGGGGTATTCACTGCCCACGGCCTGGCAGGCGTCCTCGATGACGGCCAACCCATACTCTCCGGCCAGCGCGTTGATGGCGTCCATGTCTGCGCATTGGCCGTAGAGGTGGACGGGAATCACGGCCTTGATCCGGGAGTTCCTCTTCCCGCGGATCTCGCGTTTGAGGTACTCGCTCAGGGCGTCCGGGGAAATGTTGTAGGTCTTCTCGTCGATGTCGCAGAAAGCCGGCCTGGCCCTGAGCCTGGTGACGGCCCCGGCGGTCGCGAAGAACGTGAACGGGGTCGTGACGACGACGTCTCCTTCTCCGATCCCAAGCGCCATAAGCGCGACGAGCAGAGCGTCGGATCCGGAGGAGACGCCGATCGCGTGCCCCGTGCCGTGGAATGCGGCCAGTTCCTTCTCCAGGGACTCGACCTCGGGCCCCAGAATGAAACCCTGGGAGCCGAGGACCTCCAGGAGCTTTGCATCAAGCTCGCTCCGGATGCTCAGGTACTGAGCCTTAAGATCCAGACTAGGGACGATCATGTTCATTCTCCTTCCCGTTCCGACCCCGTAATTTTGAGGAATGCCCGAGATTTAGCAACCGATACCTCAGGGGAGGACCTTCTTCAGCTTGGTCTTTTCGATGCGCAGGACTCCCTGGTACGACACGTAATTGAGGAGGATCATGACCCGGTCCTTTTCGTCAAGGTCCTTCTTGAAGATCCCTCTCAGCCCCTTGAGGGGGCCTTCGACGACCTCGATCTCGTCGCCGACTCCGGGTGTCTGGCCGAATTTCTGGAGCTCGACAAAGCCGTTCCGCTCCCGGGCCTTGATCCCGAGGACAACCTCCTCGGAAACGGGGATGGGGCCCTCCCGGTTTCCGACCACCCGCTTGACGCCGCGGGTGAACTTGACCATCTGGAACTGGGCGGGGTGGTCGAAGTGGAGGAACGCGTAGCCCGGGAAGAACGGCCTGATCTTCCTCTCCGTGACGAACTTCGGATTGTAGATCGTGAACCCGCCCTCCGAGAACAGGCGTTCCACCTGGAACTCTTTCTTGGGCTTGATGTTGATGACGAACCAGTTCTTCATGTTAATCCCCCGTTCGCCAGGCCGAAGGGTCCGCAGGTCAAGGCCGCCGTGTCCCGTTCGAGGTTTTCTCGGACGGATAGGCCGGCATGCTGTTGGACGAGGGCGATCCTGAAATTCATGTCCCGCCTAGGCCGATGCCTCTTCGACCTCCGCGACCGTTTTTGGGATGGGCGGGCCGAGGACCCGGCAGCCGCGGTCGGTGACAAGGACGTCGTCCTCGATGCGGACGCCGCCGAAGTCTCGGAACCGTTCGACCCGGTCGTAATCAATGAATTCGACGAACTTGCACCTTGCCCGCCAATCGTCGATTAGGGCGGGGATAAAATAGATCCCCGGCTCCACGGTCAGCACGTGCCCAGGGCGAAGCTTACGGGCCATCCGGAGATACGCGAGCCCGAACTGTTCGCTGCGCCGGACGGACACGTCATAACCGACATGGGTCTCCCCCAGACACTCCATGTCGTGAACGTCGAGGCCCAGCATGTGGCCGAGGCCGTGGGGGAAGAACAGGGCGTGGGCCCCCTGTGCGACGGCGGCCGCGGCGTCGCCCTTCATCAGTTTGAGATCCTTGAGACGGGAGACCATGGCTGCGGCCGCAGCGAGGTGAATGTCCCTGTAACGGACGCCTGGCCGGATGGCGCGGATGGCGGTCATCTGCCCGAAGAGGACGGCCTCGTAGATGTCGCGCTGGCGGCGGTTGAACCGCCCGCCCACAGGAATGGTTCGGGTAATGTCGCAGGCGTAATGGAGCTGGGATTCGACCCCCGTATCGGCAACGAGCATCTGCCCCCGGGCGAGAACGTTCTTCGCACCGAGGTTGTGGAAGACATGGCCGTTGACGGTGACGATGGGAGAGAAGGCCCAAGAGCCGCCGAGCGAGCGCATGACCCCCTCCATCGCTCCCAGCACGTAGGTTTCGCCCCGTCCCGGCCTGGCCATGTGCATGGCGGCGAGGTAGGCCGGCTGGGCGATGGAGATGGCGGTCTCGACTTCTCCAATCTCCTCCGCCGACTTCACGGAACGCTGGGCGACCACGGCCCTGATCAGGTCGACGGATGCGCCGTCCTTGACCTTTCCGAAGGGAACGCCCATGAGGGCCGCGATCGCGGCCGTTATATCGGCCCTGTAAGGGGGAAGGTAATGGACTATCCTTTTTTTCGCCGGGGCGACCTTGAAGAACTCCCCGAGTTTTGAGCTTGAGGCGGTCTCCCCGACGCCGACCTCAGCGGCCCGGTCGGCGAGCGGCCGCTGGGGGCCGGTCCAGATGATGTCCTCAAGCCCGACATCATCACCGAAGAGGATATCCCGGTCGGCGTCGATGTCGATAAGGCCGGCCAGGCCGGGCCCGTCCAGGCCGAAGAAATAAAGGAACGAACTGTCCTGGCGGAAGGGATATGCATTGGCTGGGTAGTTCATCGGGCTGTCGGCGTTCCCGGGGAATAGGACGAGTCCTGACCCGACTTGCTTTTTCAGGAGCCGGCGTCTGCGGACGTAGGTGCTTTTTTCGAACACGGGAACCTCCTCGCGATTTGGTCTGAGCCTCTGTATAGCACTTAACCGGGAGCAAATCAATAATTCGTGGACTAGAGGACGCCGACGATCAAAGCCTTATCCCCGACGATGAAGATGTTGATGGGCGCGAAGCGATTTTTCATAGACCACTCGTTCATGACAACCGCTAAGCTGCTTAATCGCGGCAGAAATGGAAAGATTGAAACGAACCCTGAAAAAGGGAAAAAAGATGGTAGCGGGGGCTGGATTTGAACCAGCGACCTCCGGGTTATGAGCCCGACGAGCTACCAGACTGCTCTACCCCGCGGTACCGTGATCATTATATCAGAACGTATTCCGTTGTCAAAGAAAAAATAATCCGCGGGGACGCGCTATCGTCGCGGGAACCCTTGACATTGACCAATGACCTCCATTAAATAGGGGGGGAAATCGCAGATGGCGCCTGTCCTCTTCTTCGTCCTTGCCGCGACCTGCCTCGCTTCCGTCCTGGGTATGATCCTCTCCCGGGATCGGACGCACGGCGCGCTTTTCCTTGTCCTGGCTTTTGCGGCCCTGGGCGGGATTTTCGGGCTTCTCGACGCGCCGTTCATAGCAGCAGTCCAAGTCCTCGTCTATGCCGGGGCGATCATGGTTCTATTCCTTTTCGTCATCATGACGACCGATCCCTCGAAGGGTCGGGAAAAGGAAAAAAGACGATGGCTCGGCGTTCCGGCAGCGCTTCTCTCTCTTGTGCTCCTCGCCGAGTTGCTCCTTGCCCTCCGGTCCGTTGCCGGCGGTGCGTCGCGCCCCGCGACGGGATCAACCGCGCAGCTGGGGGCCCTGCTCCTCGGAAATTATCTCTATGCGTTCGAGATCGCCTCGATCCTCATTGTCGCTGCGCTCACGGGGGCTATGGCCCTGGCCGGGAGGAAAGGCGGCCGATGATCCCCGCCTCCTGGTTCCTCGTTCTGTCGACCGTTTTGTTCGCCCTAGGGCTTGCGGCCTTTTTCCTGAAGCGCGACCTCGTCTCGATGCTCCTTTCGGTCGAGATCATGCTAAACGCGGCCAACCTGGCGTTCCTGGCCTTCGCGAGGTCCGCCCGGTCCCTCGATGGCCAGGTCATCGTGCTGTTCATCGTCACGGTCGCCGCGGCCGAGGCCGCCGCCGGAGCGGCGATCATGCTCCTGTTCTTCCGGACGAAAAGGTCGGTCCGGCGCGACGCGGCCGACATCATGAAGGGATGAGATGACGGCAACCTTCTGGCTCGCCCCCCTTGTCCCCGCCCTGAGCGCCCTAGCGCTCTTCCTCTTCGGCGGTAAGTTTGGCCGGAAATGGATTGCCCTCCAATCCTGCTTGGCCGTTCTCTCCGCCTTCCTCTTTTGCGCCGCCGCCCTACCAAGCCTTCTCGAGTCCGGGCCCGTATCGAAGAAGCTATTCGCGTGGATCTCGGCCGGCTCTTTCTCGGCAGAGGCGAGGTTCCTTTTCGATCGCCTATCGGCGGTCATGGCCCTGGTCATGACCGGCGTCGGCTTCCTCATCCACGTCTTTTCCGTTGGTTATATGCGTAACGACCGGTCCCCCGCCCGGTACTTCGGGCTCCTCAACTTGTTCACAGCATTCATGCTGGTCCTCGTCCTCGCTTCCGACCTCGTCCTGATGTTCGTCGGATGGGAGGGTGTCGGACTGTGTTCCTACCTCCTAATCGGGTTCTGGTTTGAGCGGCCCGCCGCCGCGGCCGCTGGAAAGAAGGCTTTCCTCGTCAACAGGATCGGCGATATGGCCTTCCTCGTCGGCCTTCTTCTCGTCCTGACGACGGCCGGTGGTTCCGCGTTCGGGGCGATCGATGCCGCCGTCGCGGCCGGGGCGTTCGCCCCTGCCGCTGCCACGGTCGCGGCCCTCCTCCTCTTCGTCGGGGCGACAGGGAAATCAGCCCAGGTCCCGCTCTATGTTTGGCTGCCCGACGCGATGGAGGGACCCACGCCCGTCAGCGCGCTCATTCACGCCGCCACCATGGTGACCGCCGGGGTCTATTTGGTATGCCGGATGAGTCCCCTGTTCGCCGCGTCCCCTACGGCCTCGGCGGTCGTCGCCGCGACCGGCGCCGCGACGGCGCTCTTCGCGGCAACCATGGCCCTCGCCGAAAACGACATCAAGCGGGTCTTAGCCTATTCAACAGTCTCCCAAATCGGGTACATGTTCATCGGATGCGGGGTTGGGGCCTATGCTGCGGGCATGTTTCATCTCGTCACCCATGCGTTCTTCAAGAGCCTGCTCTTCCTCGCCGCCGGAAGCGTCATCCATGCCCTTTCCGGGGTCCAGGACTTGAGGAAGATGGGCGGACTCCGGAAATACCTGCCCCGGACCTTTCCGGCTTTCCTCACGGGTGCGGCCGCCCTGTCCGGAATCCCCTTCCTCTCGGGGTTCTTCTCCAAGGACGCCATCCTGAGCCGGGCCTACTCCGAAGGGAATCTTTTAGCCTGGGCGGCGGGCCTGGCGACCGCCGTCCTTACGGCCCTGTATATGTTCCGGGTGGTCATCCTTATTTTTTATGGCCGCGAGAGGCTCCCTCAAGACGCGAAGGAACATATCCACGAATCCCCGACGATCATGACGCTTCCCCTCCAGGTTCTGGCATTTTTTGCCGCAGTCGCCGGACTCCTGGGGCTCCCGGCCGTATTCGCAGCAAAGGCGAACATCTTCTCCCGATTCCTGGGGCCCGTATTCCCTCACCCGGCTGAACAGGCCATGGGGGTCTCGACCGAATGGGTCCTCCTTCTCCTGTCGACAGCGGCGGCCCTGGCCGGGATAGCAGGGGCCTATATTCTTTACGTCAGGGCTCCGGGAATCCCGGCCGCTATGGCTGGGCGTTTCCCCCGAGCGACCCGAGCGTTGAGGCGGAAATATTACGTCGACGAATTCTATCGGTCCGCGCTAATCACGCCCATCGTGCGCGGGTCGGAGGCGATCTACCGGGGCTTCGACCTCGGGGTCATCGACCGGACGGTCAACCGCTCGGCGGCCGCGGTCGCGGGTGCCGGGAAATGGCTAAGTATCCTGCAGACGGGACTCATCAGGGATTACGCCCTCGCCTTCCTCCTGGGCGCGGTCGTTTTCCTGGGGGTCCTCCTTATATGAGACGAAGACGATGCCGACGCTCAGCCTGATCACGTTCCTCCCGCTGGCAGGAGCCCTCGCGCTCGTTTTTATTCCCGGCGCCCGGGTCCGGACGGTCCGCCTCGTGGCCCTCGGAACGGCGGCCGCCGTCCTCGTCCTGACCCTTGTCCTCGTATTCGGGTTCGACGCCGGAACAAGCGGGCCCCAATTTGTGGAGCAGCAGGCCTGGATCGGATACGGCATCCGATACCACGTCGGGATCGACGGGATCAGCCTCTTCCTCGTCGCTCTGACGGCCCTTCTCATGCCCGTAGCGCTGCTGTCGTCATGGGGGTCGGTCGGCGCCGCCCGCGTCAAGGAATTCGCCTTTTTCATGCTCGTTCTCGAGACCGGCGTCCTAGGGGTCTTCGTGTCCCTCGACCTGTTCCTCTTCTACGTCTTCTGGGAAGCCATGCTCCTCCCGATGGCGTTCATTATCGGGATCTGGGGGGGCGCCCGGAGGATCTATGCCGCGGTGAAGTTCGTCCTTTTCACCATGTTCGGCAGTCTCCTCATGCTCGCGGCCATCCTCGTCCTCCAATTCCAGTTCCATCGGGCCACCGGCGTCCATTCGTTCGCGATCGCCGATCTCTGCAATCTGGCCCTGGACCCGGCCCTCCAGACATGGCTCTTCCTCGCGTTCGGCCTTGCCTTCGCCGTCAAGGTGCCGATGTTCCCTCTTCACACGTGGCTTCCGGACGCCCACGTTGAGGCCCCGATCCCGGGCTCGATCATCCTCGCCGGGATCCTTCTGAAAACGGGAGCCTACGGGTTCATCCGGCTCTCGCTGCCGCTCTTTCCGGACGCCGCCGCCCGGTTCCTGCCCGGGCTCTCCGTCCTAGCGGCCGTCGGCATCGTTTACGGCGGGCTGATGGCCCTCGTCCAGAAGGACATGAAGTCGCTGGTCGCCTATTCGAGCGTCAGCCACATGGGACTCGTCGTCCTGGCCGTCTTTGCCCTGAACGCCGAAGCGATGGAAGGGGCCCTGTTCCAGATGATCGGCCACGGGCTCGGGACGGGGGCCCTCTTCCTTTGCGTGGGCGTGCTTTATGAAAGGACGCATACCCGCCGGATCTCGGATTACGGAGGCGTCGGCCGAACCATGCCGGTGTTCTCCGCGCTATTCCTGATCGCCCTCCTCTCCTCGCTGGGATTGCCTGGCCTCGGCGGGTTCGTCGGGGAGATCCTTTGCTTTTTCGGCATTTTCAAGGCGGACCGGGGTCTCGCGATCATCGCCGTGACGACGGTCATTCTATCGGCAGCTTATCTCCTCCGCCTGTTCCAGGGCATCGTGCACGGCCCCAGCACGAACGATGCGGTCCTCTCGTTGAAGGACGTAAACGCGAGAGAGCTGGCCTGCCTCGTGCCGCTCGTCGTCCTGATGATCGGCCTCGGCCTCTTTCCGGGGCTGTTGCTCGGGAAGATGCACACTTCGGTCAGGACATACTTCGAGCTCCTCCGGCAGCCCCGCCCGGCCGCCGCCCTAACGGTTCAGCCTGGGGGCCGGTCCGGTTGCCATGGCCTTCGCGAGTCCGACCGGGGAGGTCGGCCATGACCGGGACCCTGGCCGCGGCTCCGTTAGCGATCCTTACGGGGGCGGCGCTGCTTATTCTCCTAGCCGAGGTCTTTTTCCCCCGGCATGGCGGCAGGATCTCCGGCCCGGGCGCATTATTTGCCTTCGCCGCAGCGACCGTTCTCGCTGCGCGATCCTGGGGTAAGGGATATTCCGTGTTCGGCGGGGAGTTGGTCCTGGACGGTCCTGCGGTCGTATTCATCGGGATCATCTGCGGGGCCGGGATGCTCGTAGTCCTCTCCGGCCTGGAGCACGTCGAGCGGCGAGGCATCGACCGCAGTGCCTACCACACTCTCCTTCTTCTGGCCTGCGCCGGCGCGACCGTCATGGTTTCGTCCCCCGACCTCCTGGTCGTCTTCCTGGGGCTCGAACTCCTCTCCATATCCGGGTACGTCCTGGCGGGGATCGACCGTACGGACCCGAGATCGACGGAATCCGCGGTCAAGTCCTTCATGACGGGAAGCCTGGCTTCCGCCTTCCTCGTTTTCGGCCTCGCGTTCCTGTACGGTGCGGCAGGGTCGTTGAAGATCCCTGCGATCCTTTCTTCCTTAAGCGCTCCGTCCGCGGCGCGGTGGGCCGGCCCGGTCGGCTTCGGCCTGGTCGTCGTCGGCTTAGGGTTCAAGATCGCCCTCGTCCCCTTCCACATGTGGGCGCCGGACGTCTATGAAGGGGCGCCCACTCCCGTCACGGCCTTCCTGGCGGTCGGGCCTAAGGCGGCTGGGTTCGCCGTTCTTCTGCGGCTCCTCGGGCCTCTCGGGTCCGGCGACCCGGGGCCGGGCACGGCCCGTATGGCCCTCGGGGCCGTCGCCGCGCTGACCATGATCGTGGCCAGCCTCGCGGCCCTTCGGCAGAAGAACGTTAAAAGGCTCCTCGCCTATTCAAGCATCGCCCATTCGGGCACGATCCTCCTGGCCGTCGTCGCCGGCGACGGGCCGGGTCTTGCGTTCTATCTCGTGGTCTACCTCTTTATGAACATCGGTGCCTTCGGGGCGGTCATGGCCCTGGCGGGAAAGGACGGGGAGCGCCTGGACTTGGACTCGTTCGCGGGAGCCGGCTACGGCTCGCCCTGGATCGCCGCCCTGTTCTCGGTGTTCCTCTTGTCCCTCGCCGGATTCCCGCCGACCGGGGGCTTCCTGGCCAAATTCTTCGTCTTTTCGACGGCGGTCGACAGGGGCCTCGTCGGCCTCGTCGTCGTAGCCCTCCTGGCGAGCCTTGTCTCGGTTTATTATTATCTCCGGGTGATCGTCATCATGTATATGAAGTCGCCTGGGCCCCTTCAAGTCGACGGGCCCGGGCCGGGGTCCGGCCATCCAGCCCTCTTCTTGGTCATCTTCCTGTGCTTCTATGCCGTTCTTCAGCTCGGAATCATGCCCGGGAACCTTCTTGACGTCATCAGACGTGCGTTCTGATGTGCCGGCGCGAAAAGCAACCCCGGGCCCTGGGTTGGCGGGCAGCCATTGAGTCCCGACGACGACTCTGGTATATTGCGCCTTCAGCGAAATCTCTCCGGGAAAGGACGATTGATTGAGACTTCGGCGGTATAGGGCACTTGCTTTGATCCTGCTCGCATCGAGGTGCGTCATGGCATCGTCTTACGCGGGCGCGGGCCATGGCGGCAGGACCGGGGTGAAGAACGTCATTCTCCTCATCCCTGACGGCATGAGCCTCTCGGACATCGTCCTGACCCGGTGGTACCAGGAAGGGCGGCCCTTAGCCATGGACGCCTTCGTCTGCGGGCTGGTCAGGACGTACAGCGCGGACTCCCTGATCACGGATTCTGCCGCGGCCGGCTCGGCTTACGCCACGGGCCGCAAGGTCGAGATCGAGACCGTGTCTGTCGCCCCCGCGATCGCGACGATGCCGGGCGCTTTCGCGAGCCTCCCCGAAGACGTTTATAGGCCCCTAGCCACCATCCTGGAAGGCGCCCGGCTCAAAGGCCTGGCGACGGGACTCGTCACCTCGAGCGCCTTTGTCGACGCGACACCAGCGGCGTTTGCGAGTCACGTCCTGGACCGGTACGACAAGGACGTCATCGCCGAGCAGATGGTCTATGCGGGGATCGATGTCCTCCTGGCCGGCGGGAGTGACAATCTCGTTCCAGGGACGGAGAAAGCCAATCGAAAGGACGGTGAGGATCTGACACGGTCGCTCGCCGGCCTGGGCTATGCCTTCGTTACGGACCGGGAAGGCCTGACGCGGGCCGCCGTGCGGCCCGAAGTGTGGGGCCTCTTTGCCCCCGGGGGGCTGGAATCGGAATTCGACCGTGTTCCGGAAAGCCCGCCCGATCTCGCCGAACTGACACGGGAGGCCATCAGGATCCTTTCCAGGGACAAGGACGGCTTTTTCCTGATGGTGGAGTCGGGGGAGATCGACAACTTCGGACACGATAACGACCCGATCGGCATCATCAGCGAGGTCCTCGCATTCGACAAGGCGTTCCGGGTCGCCGTCGCTTTCGCCGTCGCGGATGGCCGAACGGCCGTCGTCGCCTGCCCCGACCACGCCACGGGGGGGTTATCCATCGAGAATTACGGGACCCTCAAAGACCTTCTGTCGGTCCTGAAAAAAGCGAGGTCGACGAGCTACTCCGTCCGGGACAAGGTCGCTCTCGACGGCGCGAACCTCGAGGACGTCCTCGGGGGGGACTATGGTCTGACAGGGCTTACGGCTTCCGAACGGGAGTTCATCCGGGCCGGCTTCCAGGAGAACCTGCCGCTCTCCATCGGCCGGGTCCTGGCGGCCCGGGCGGGGCTGTCGTTCAGCACGGACAACCATACCGGAGAGGATGTCGCGCTGTTTGCCTATCACCCGTCGGGTTTCAAGCCGACGGACATGGTTGGGAGCGCTATCGTCCAGAACGTCGACGTCAACCGATACATGCAAAAGGTCCTCGGGATCGATCTGGCCGTTTTGCGCGACACCCTTCACCTGCCCGCGGCCCTCTTCGAGGCCCGGGGCGGGACAGTCGCACTTGATCGCTCCGACGAAGACAATGCTGTTGTCCGCGTGACCCGGGGCAAGGACGTTCTCGAGCTGCCCGTCAATAAGAATCAAGCCGTCCTCAACGGACATCTCATCAGGCTCAACGGGCTCGTCACCGTCATCGGCGGACGCATCTGGGTTCCGCGACAGGCGATCGAACTCTTTCGATAATCGTTCTCGATAGGAGGTTTTCATGACCGCACACCGAAAGACGACCATCTTCATGGCCGTTCTCCTGGCCTTCTGGACGTTGGCCGGAGCCGAAGCCACCCGCGATACGGCGAAAGCGCCGGCTACCCTTCCCGGCCTCGACGCGGCAGTCTCCCGCGTCCTCGCGGCGTTCGAGGTTCCGGGGGCCGCCCTAGCCATCGTCAAGGACGGGAGGATGGTCTTGGCCAAAGGCTATGGGGTCCGCAGACTCGGCGAGCCCGGGGCCGTTGACGCAAAGACGCTGTTCGGGATCGCTTCGAACACCAAGGTCTTCACAGCCGTCGCCCTCGGCATCCTCGTCGAAGAGGGAAGGCTGGCCTGGGATGCGCGGGTCATCGACTATCTCCCCGGGTTCCAGATGTGGGACCCTTACGTGACCCGGGAATTGACCGTCCGGGACCTCCTCGTTCATCGCAGCGGGCTCGGACTGGGAGCAGGGGATCTTCTGTGGTGGCCGGCTTCGACCTATAACCGCGAGGAGATCGCCCGCCGCTTGAGGTTCATCAAGCCCGTGGCGTCGTTCAGAGGCGCCTACGCCTATGACAACGTCCTTTATCTTGTGGCGGGGGAAGTCATCAAGGCCGTCAGCGGGAAGGTCTGGGAGGACTTCGTCGGCGAACGGATCCTCGCCCGGATCGGCATGACGTCTAGCAACGTACGCCATTCCGCGGCCCTCGATGGCGGGAACGTCGCGGCGACCCACGCGAGGGTCGAGGGCGTCGTCCGGCCGATCAAACCTTTCGACAGCGATAACACGAACCCTGCCGGGGGCATTAACTCCTGCGCCGAGGACATGGCGAAATGGCTTCTGGTCCTGCTCGCCGACGGAAAATTGGCGAACGGGTCTCGGCTGTTCTCCGAGCGGACGGCCCTTGAGCTCGTCGCCCCAGTGACGCCGATGCCGAATCCCGGACCCCCGGCGGAACTCGCGGCCTTGAGATCGAACTTCAATTTTTACGCGCTCGGCCTCAATATCCAGGACTACCGGGGACGGAAAGTCGTCACCCACACGGGCGGCCTGCCGGGTTACGTTTCCAAGGTCACCCGGGTCCCCGAACTCGGCTTAGGCATCGCGGTCCTGACGAATCAGGAATCCGGGGAAGCCTTCAGCGCGATCACTTACGACATCATCGACCGCTATATGGGCGTGGCCAAAACGGACTGGGTCGACGCGTTCCTCAAGCTCCGGTCCCGGGAGGCGGCAGAGGTGGCCAAGGCTATGGAGCAAGGGAATTCGGCCCGCGACGCATCCTCGAAGCCTTCGCTGCCCTTGGAGAAATTTGCCGGGATCTACACGGACGCCTGGTACGGGGACATCGCGATCGCGGCCGAGGGCGGGAAGCTCGTGATGCGGTTCGGGCACACGCCCTTGCTCGTCGGCGATATGGAACACTGGCAGCACGACACGTTCGTCGTCCGCTGGCGCGACCGGGAGACGCGGGCGGACGCCTTCGTGACTTTTGCTCTCGACCCGGATGGGAACATCGAACAGGCGAAGATGCGGGCGGTCTCGCCGGAAACGGATTTCAGCTTTGATTTCCAGGACCTTTTGCTGAGGCCGGCCCACAAACCTGCGACGTAACGGAAGGAAAGAGGCCGAAGCGGGACATAAGCCGAATTCTGTTCCCGCTCGCGCGGGGGCGGTTATTTGTCTGGCCCCCCGGTTGCCCGGGGGGACGAGCGACCTACCCACCCCACGGGACGGGCCGCCCCGAAACGGGGTCCTTTTGGTCTTGCTCCGGATGGGGTTTGCCGTGCCCCCGGTGTCACCACCGGGGCGGTGAGCTCTTACCTCGCCTTTTCACCCTTGCTCCCCGGGAGGGCTAAGCCCGTCCCGGAGGGCGGTGTGTTTTCTGTGGCACTTTCCCCCGGTCTCCCGGAGTCGCCGTTAGCGACCATCCTGCCCTTTGGAGTTCGGACTTTCCTCCCCGTCCTCCCCTTCCGGGGAAGACGGAGCAACCGCCTCGCCCGCTCCGGCCGTGATCTTTATACCATATTGCTCGAGTTTCTTGTAGAGGTTGCTCCTGGGGGTGTCGATCTCCCGGGCCGTTTGGGAGATATTCCAGGAGTTGGCCTGGAGCTTGGCCAGGAGAAATTCCTTCTCGGCGAGCTCCCGGAAATCCCGCAGGGTCCGGACTTCGCCGGCGTCGGGGACCGCGACCGCCTTCGCCTCCCGGAATGAATCCGGCAGGTCCCTGGCGTCGATGACGTCCCCGTCCGTCAGGATAATGAGCCGCTCCACGACGTTCCTGAGCTCGCGGACGTTGCCCTTCCACGGGTTCGCGGCGAGGACGGCCATGGCCTCGGCCGTGAATCGTTTCGGCTTGAAATTGTTTTCCTCAAAGAACGTCCGGGCGAAGTGGTCGACGAGCCTCGGGATATCCTCCTTCCTCTCCCGCAGAGCGGGCGAATGGAGCGGGACGACGTTCAGGCGGAAGTAGAGGTCTTCCCGGAAGCGCCCCTCCTTCATTTCCGCCCGCAGTTCCTTGTTCGTGGCGGCGATGACCCGAACGTCGACCCTTCCGACCTTGGCGGAACCGACGCGCTGGACCTCGCCCTCCTCGAGGACCCTGAGGACCTTGGACTGGGTCCGGAGGCTCATGTCACCGATCTCGTCGAGGAAGATCGTCCCCCCGTCGGCCTGTTCGAACTTGCCCATCTTCCTCTCGGTGGCTCCGGTGAAAGCCCCTTTCTCGTGGCCGAAGAGCTCCGACTCGATGAGGTCCTCTGGGATCGCGGCGCAATTGACCTGGACGAACCGCTCCCCAGCCCTGAGGCCGCGAGCGTGGATGGCCCGGGCGATGAGCTCCTTGCCTGTGCCGCTCTCGCCGTAAATGAGGATAGAAGCGTTCGTCGGGGCCGTCTTGAGGATCTCCCGCCAGAGGGCCTTGATCGATTCGTGCTCACCGATGATCTCGTACCGCTTCTCCGACCTCTTCCGCAGGTCCTGGCATTCGGTCCGGAGCAGGCTCCGGTCCCGGGCGTTCCGGAGGCAGAGCAGGACGCGCTCGCGGTGGAGGGGTTTCTCGAGGAAGTCGAAGGCCCCGAGCTTCGTAGCCTCGACCGCCGCCTGAATCGTCCCCTGGCCCGAGATCATGACGACCTCGGGGGAGCCCGGCCTTGCCTTGATATCTGCCAGGACCTCCAGACCGCTCCGCCCCGGCATTTTGATGTCGAGGAGGACGAGGTCGAGGCCCGGCGTCTCGCGGACGATCTCCAGGCCGTCCTCCCCGTTCGCGGCCTCGAGGAACGCGTAGCCCTCGTATTCGAGGATCATCCGGAGGGACCTGCGGATGTTCTCTTCGTCATCGACGACCAGGACCCTGGCCTTGCGCTCGTTCTTCATAAGATACCGCCTCGATCGGATTCTATCACACCGGGGCTGGAACGGATATCGGTTCTTGTCGCTCCGGTGTCGATGATGTAAGATTCCGGGCGCCCGGCGTAAAGAGGCTTGACGCGGGGCCGGTCCGCCCCGGCAGCTGTCGGCTTCCAAATCCGCCGGATTTTGGTACGTTTGTTGCAAAAGACGGAGCGCATGACACTGCGTACGAACAGGACAATGGGTCGCGCGGCTGCCGTCCTCGCTTTCCTGTTGGCTTGCTTCCGGCCACCCGTATCTGCTCAACCCCGGAGCAAATCCCTGATCCTCGGGAACGGCCTTCGCGTCGTCCTGGTCGAAAAGCGCGGCCTTCCCCTCGTCAACATCTCCGCCGCCGTCGATGTCGGCGTCAAGGACGAGCTCCCTGGCGAGAGCGGCCTCGTCCACGTTCTCGAGCACTGTATCCTTTTCCGGGGGACCGAAAAAAGGAGCGGAGCCGAGGTGGAGCGCGACGTACGCCGGAACGGCGCCTATTTCAACGCCTATACCAGCCTGGACCTGTCGTCTTTCGATATCTCCCTTCCGGCCGACCGGGCTGATTTCGGCCTAGCCAACCAGAGGGAGATCCTTTTCGATTTCGACGTCTCCGCCGACGAGCTCGCGAAGGAGAAGGAGGTCATCTTGGAAGAGATTCGCATGATCGAGGACGACCCCTGGAAGCGCGCTTCCTCGCTCATCGCGAAGTCCCTGTTCCCGGGGCATCCGTACGGACGGCCTGTCTTCGGGAACGAGGCGGACATCGCGGCCTTGACCCGGGAAAAGATAATGGAATTCCATGCCGCCCACTTCGTCCCCGGCAACTGCGGCCTGGCCATCGTGGGCGACCTCCCGCTCTCGGTTATGGAGGATAAGGTCCGGACGGTCTTCGGCCCCGTCCCGGCCGCCGCGGCACCTCGCAGCGCGAGGCCCGAAAAGGCCCGGCTCCTGGAAAAAGACGTGGAGATTCGCGAGGAGATGGACGTCAAGGAAGCCTACCTTGCCATCGGCTTCGTCGGGCCTGATTACAACCACGACCGCCAATTCGCGGTCAACCTCCTCGTCGAGATCCTGGGACGCGGCGTCAATCCAATGCTGAATTCGGCACTGAGGGCGCGGCGGGACCTCATCCAGACGGTGTCCATGAGCTTCGTCCCCCTCAGATACGGGGGTATCGTCATGGCGGTCTTCACCCTGGACCCTAAAGACGTCCGGACGGCGAGGTCCGAGGCCCTCGGGTTCCTGAGGCGGGCGCGGGAACTGAATTTCGCGGCGAGCGATCATTTCGGCGAGGAGAGGACCTTCGCCTATGACTTCCTCGAGGCCGCCCGGAACCAGATCCGGTTCAATTTCAGGAAGGGAGCCGAAAGTGGTCTCCAGATGGCGGGCGCTATCGCCCGCCACATCATCCTGGGAGAAGGCGACAGACGGGACTTCCTGGAAGCCATAGATCGGGTCTCTTCCTCCGATCTCAGAGCGGCGGCGGCCGAATACTTCACCAAGGGCGACAGCGTCGTTGTCGCCATCGTGCCGAAGAACAATGATTAAAGCGTGGACCGGGGGCCACCGGCGCGGGGTCTCCTTATTCCTAATGCCCCTCGCCCTCACGGGAAGCCTCTTCTCCGCCGGGCCCCCGGGGCCGCCCGGGGGTACTTCCGTCAGGAACGCCACTGAGTCCGGGCTGACCTGGATCTTCCGGAAGGACGACTCTTCGGCGCTCACCTGCCTCTTCCTCCTCGTCCGGGGCGGGACGGGCGCAGACCCCGCGGGCAAAGCCGGCCTGGCCTACCTTGCTACCCGGATCGCCATCGACATACCGGACGAAGGCAAGATCAGGGACATCATGGTCCAGTCGACGCGGCTCGCCGTCTTCGGGCTCGAAGACGCCACGATGGTCACTGTCCAGTGCTTGTCCGAGAACCTTGAGGATGCGCTGAGGACCGTGACCCGCATCCTCCGTGATCCGTTGATCTCCGGATTCCGGATAGATGTGATCAAAGAGAACATGCGCCATCAGGCCAAAACGGAGCTGGACGATTCGGTCCGTGCCGGCCGGGCGGAGGCCAAGAGAGCCGTCTACGGTCCCGAGGGATGCGGCGGCCCGGTCTGGGGGACGGAGGAGAGCCTGAAGGCCATCCGGAAGAGGGATGTCGCCGATTTCTATAAAACCCGCTTCTCTTCGACGAACATGCTCCTGTCGGTTTCCTCGGACCTCGAGGAAGCCGTCGTTGCTCGGCTTGTCGGAAAATATTTTACGGGTTTCCCGGCCGCCCCCCGGCCGGAGGACCGGCCGGCCGTCCCGGCCGTTCCATCGGATCGTCGGATCGCCAGGGCCAAGGACGCGAAGCAGACCTACCTTGGCCTTCATTTCCCGTTGCCTCCCCTGAGTGCGAAAACCTATGCGATGGCCAGTCTCGCGGAGGACCTGCTCGGCGGAGGGGTCGGGTCCATGCTTTGGCCGCTCCGGTCCCGCGATCACTTCGCCTATACGGTGGATTCCTCCCTGTCTTATCTTGCCGGAGGGGGGATCCTTTCGGCCTTCCTGGAGACGTCCCCCGCGAAGTTCGACCAAGCCAGGGAATCCCTCGAAGCCGCGGTCCGGGAGCTCGGGGCAGGGAGCCTGGCCGAAGATGACCTCGAGATCGCCCGCCGCAGCGCCGGGACCTCTTTCCTCAGGGCGAACGAAACGAAGGAATCCCGGACGCGGTCCATCCTTCTCTTCGAGGCTCGCGGACTGGGTTACGACTGCGCGGAGAGGTTCCCCGCCGAGCTCGCGGCCGTTAGCCTTGACGAGATGACCGCCTTCCTCAAAGCCGTCCTGTCGATGGAGCGGGCCGTCGAGGTCGTTATCGGGCCGAACCCCGGCAGCTAGCCGGCGGCTCGGGGCTCAGGCGCTGATGCCGACATGGCCGTTGGATGACCAAGGGGACAGAATCGAGCCTACCGTTGGCAGGCGTCCGTGATGGTATTCGTGGCCCCCTCCGGGGTAGCCGATAAAGGGCATCGATGAGAATCTCCGCTTCGGTCATGACATGTCCTCCAATATTCCGAAACCGAAGGGCTCAGGAACCGAGCACAGCCCCGTCTGCGGCGGATGAAACCGCCATGGCATACCGGAAAAGGTACCCGGTTCCCCCACTGGACGCGCGCGGTTTCCACGCCGTCCTCCGCTTCCTAAGTTCGGCCTTCGGGACTTCCAGGCGGATCGATCCCTTTTCCAGATCGAAAGAGATCGTGTCGCCTTCCCGGACGAGGGCTATGGCCCCACCGGCCGCGGCCTCCGGGGAAATATGGCCTATCGAAGCGCCTCTCGTCGCACCGCTGAATCGTCCGTCCGTGAGCAAGGCCACGTCCTTGTCCAGGCCCATGCCCGCCAAAGCCGAGGTTAGGGAGAGCATCTCGCGCATCCCCGGCCCGCCGCGCGGCCCCTCGTAACGGATGACGAGGACATCGCCTTTCTTGATCCTCTTTGCGACGAGGGCCTGCCTGGCTTCCTCCTCGCTGTCGAACACGCGGGCGGGTCCGCGGTGGCGCATCATCTCGGGGGCGACGGCGGACCGCTTGACGACGGCTCCGTCCGGCGCCAGGTTTCCCCGCAGGACGGCGATGCCGCCCCGGGAGTCGTAGGGAGTGTCGATCGAGCGGATGACATCGCGGTCCCTGACCGCGGCTTCCCTGACGGTCCCTGCCAGCGTTTTGCCGGAGACGGTGGGTACGCCCAGATTCAAAAGACTTTTTTTCGACAACTCTTTCATCACGGCCGGGATCCCTCCGGCCGCGTCGAGGTCTTCCAGGTGGTGAAAGCCGCTCGGGCTGAGCCTGCAGAGATGAGGCGTCCTTTCACTCGCCTCGGCCGCGGCCTCCAGGCCGAGTCGGATCCCGGCTTCCCGGGCCACTGCAGGGAGGTGAAGGAGGCTGTTGGTGCTCCCGCCGAGCGCCATGTCCACGACGAGCGCGTTGCGGAACGCCGCCTCGGTCAGGATGACCCCCGGACGGACGCCTTTCCGGACCATCGACATGACGGCCCAGCCCGACTGTCTCGCCAGGCGCAAGCGCCTTGCGTCGACGGCGGGAATGGTCCCGTTCCCCGGAAGGGCCATCCCGAGCGCCTCGGCCAGGCAGTTCATGCTGTTGGCCGTGAACAGGCCGGCGCACGAGCCGCAACCGGGACAGGCACGGTCTTCGAATTCGCGGAGCGCGGCGTTCGACATCAGGCCGCTCTCGGCCGAACCTGAGGCTTCAAAGACGTTTGCCACGCTGACCGGGCGCCCTCCGACCCTTCCGGAGAGCATCGGCCCGCCGCTCACCAAAATCGCCGGGATATCCAGCCGCGCGGCAGCCATGAGCATCCCCGGCGTGATCTTGTCGCAATTGGTCACAAGGACCAATCCGTCGAACCCGTGGGCCCGAGCCATGGTTTCAAGAGAATCGGCGACCAATTCGCGGCTCGGAAGCGAATAGAGCATCCCTTCGTGGCCCATGGCCAGACCGTCGCAAACACCGATGACACCAAACTCAAACGGCGTTCCTCCCTCGGCCAAGATTCCGGCCTTCACGGCCGAGGCGATCCGATCGAGATGAACGTGACCGGGGATGATTTCGTTCCAGGCGTTTGCCACGCCTATCCACGGCTTGAGGATGTCCTTGTCCCTGAGTCCCAGGGCTTTAAGCAGGGACCGGTGAGCCGCCCGCTCGGTTCCTTTCTTGACGCGATCGCTGATCATGTCAGGTACCTCCATTGATGGGAGTGCTTGTGGCCGCGGGCATACTTCGGGAATGCGCGGGCGACTTTCATCGTGACCGAACCGAGCGTTCTCGGACCGATGATCCGACCGTCCTTAACGACGAAGCTGTTGTTTCCCCTGTATTCGGCCACCAGGCCCTCTTTGGTCAGCATCAGGGCCTCCGGGACGCCGGCACGCGCGGATTCTGCCTTGGTCTGGATGTTGTTCAAGTAATTCAGGGAGTTGATCTGCGGATCGAGGACGCCTGTCTTGCTTCGACGCTGAACGGAGCTGATGATGGGCATGCCCCGTTCATACATCTTTTCCAAATATATCACAACATATCATTAGTTTCGTAGCGATGCAAAATACGATCGGGCGCGGTTTCGGGAGAGGGAAAAGTTCCAGATGGAAACTTGGACCCCTACCCGGGCGCTGAGGTCGTAGCGATGAACGGTTTTAAAAACTATTATATTGACAATGTCGGATAAAGGTGTAAAATCGGCAATCGAAATGAATACGAAGATGAACGATACGCGACGCGACACGAGCTGTTCATACTCGTATCTTTTTTACTTTGGGCGTTAAGCGCCCATACCCATACCCCCCTGCACCCCTTTTTCGGTTCCACTTTATTTACAGGAGGGTCTCCAGCCATGACCCCGGTCAACACGAATGCCAATATCATGAACAACATCGGACTCGTATCCAGGACGGATACGACCCGGAGCGTCATCGCCCTGGGGGATGTCCGCTTCGGGGAAGGGCTCGTTGTCATCGCGGGCCCCTGCAGCGTGGAAAGCGAGGAGCAAACTCTGCGGATCGCCCGTGCCGTCAAGGCCGGGGGCGCCCATATGTTCCGAGGGGGGGTGTTTAAGCCGCGGACCTCACCATACTCCTTTCAGGGCCTCGGATTGAAGGGGCTGAAGATCCTGAAGAAGGCGCGCGAGGAAACGGGACTCCACGTCGTTTCCGAGGTCCTGGACACCCGGGACGTTTCCTGGATGAGCGAATACGTGGACGTCCTTCAGGTCGGCGCGAGGAATATGCAAAACTTCTCCCTCCTCAAAGAGGTGGGCAAGAGCGGGAAGCCCGTACTCCTGAAGCGCGGGATGTATTCGACGCTCTCAGAATGGCTCAATTGTGCGGAGTACATCTTGAAGGAGGGGAACTCGCGCGTCATCCTCTGCGAGCGCGGTATCCGAACGTTCGAGAACTATACGCGAAACACCCTAGACATCAGCGCCGTCCCGGCCCTCAAGGAGCTGACTCATCTCCCCGTCATCGTGGATCCGGCCCACGGGACGGGCAAGGTCAGCCTGATCCCGTCTATGAGCCTAGCGGCGGTTGCGGCAGGCGCCGACGGCATCATCGTCGAGGTCCATGACAACCCCTCCGCTGCCCTCAGCGACGGGGATCAATCGCTTACTCCGGACCAGTTCGCCGAGCTCGCCCGAAAGGTCCTTGCCCTGCGGGCCTTCATGGGGGGATCGGATTGAAGACCCTGGAGCTCGGGACATCGATCGGCGACTGCCGGGTCATCTTCGGCGGAGCCCTGGAGGACGCGGAGCGCCTCCTGCCTTCCGGGACCGGGGCGATTGTCACGGACACGACGGTCCGGGGGCTGTACGGTTTCAGATTCCCGGACCTTCCCGTCGTCGAGATCGAACCGGGCGAAAGCTCGAAGGACCTGTGCACCGTGGAGCGCATCCAGTCGGAGTTCCTCGGCCTCGAGCTTGATCGATCCTCGTTCGTAGTCGGGATTGGCGGAGGGGTCGTTTGCGACCTCACCGGATTCGCGGCCTCGACCTACATGCGGGGGATCCGGTTCGGTTTCGTTCCCACAACGCTGTTGGCCCAGGCCGATGCGGCCATTGGGGGCAAGAACGGCGTCAACGTGGGCGGCGTGAAGAACGTCGCGGGAGTGTTCCGCCAGCCGGAGTTCGTCCTCATGGACCACTCGCTCCTGGAGACCCTCCCCGCCAGGGAACGATTATGCGGCTTCGCGGAAATCGTCAAGCACGCTGTGATCGGAAACGCCGCCCAGTTCATATTCCTGGAGAGGGAGGGCCCTTCCCTCCTCTCTCTGGACCCGAGCGTTATCGGCGGGGTTCTCGCAGAGTCGGTCTGGGTCAAGGCCGGCTTCGTGCATGCCGATACAAAGGAATCGGGCGAGAGGCGCAAGCTCAACTTCGGCCATACACTCGGGCACGCGCTCGAAAAGGCCGTTGGGTTGCCTCATGGCGAAGCCGTCAGCATCGGCATGGCGGCGGCCGCCCGGATCTCCGCGACCCGTGGAACGCTCTCCCCCCGGGATGCGGACCGGATATCGGGACTGCTCGAGAGGACAGGTCTGCCAGTCGGCCTTCCCGTCCCGCCCGGAAAGCTGTTCGAGGCGATGAGGAGGGACAAGAAGCGCCAGGGGGACAGTCTCTATCTCGTCCTTCTTGCAGCCATCGGACGGGCGAATATCGTCCGGGTGACCTATGACGAACTGGAGGATTGCGTCGATGATCTGTATCAGCATCGCTGAGCCGACACCTCAAAAGTGCCTTGCGGTGCTCGAAGGGATCCGCTTCGCCGAGGTCCGCCTCGACCGGATGAGGACGGATGAGGAAGGGGTCCGGCGTATCTTTTCCAGCCACTCGCGGCTCATCGCCACCTACCGGCCCGGTCGGATATCCGACGCGAAGCGCCTGGCTCTCCTGCGGGCCGCCGTCGCGGCGGGGGCGGCCTATGTCGATATCGAGGTCGAGGCGCGAACGGTGTACAAACGGGCGCTCGTCCGGGAGGCGGGGTCCGCTGGATGCCGCGTGATCGTCTCCCATCATGATCTCGAGAGGACGCCGCCGCGGAGGGAACTGGAGGCCGTCATCGACAGGTGTTTCGCTTCCGGGGCGGACATCGCCAAGATCGCTTGCCGGGTCCGTTCCGGCAGGGATAACGCCCGGCTCCTCGGCCTCCTGGACGACGGGCGCGCCTTGGTCGTCGTCGGGCTCGGAAAAATGGGGACGCTGACGAGGATCGTAGCGCCGCTCCTGGGAGGGTGCTTCTCGTTCGCTTCCCGCGCCGATGGACGGGAGACCGCCGAGGGGCAGGTCCCGCACGACGTTCTCGCGCGGCTCATCAGGACGGTGGCGGGTGTCTGAAACGAAGCTCTTCGCCGTCGCCGGGGACCCGGTTCTGAACAGCCTCAGCCCGGAAATTTTCAATCGGCTGTTCCGGGCGACGGGAATGAACGCGATCTATTTTCGTCTGGCCGCACAAGACGCCCGTGAGGTGATCGACGCGGTCGCCGCCATGGGCCTAGACGGGGTCAATATCACCTCCCCGTTCAAGGAGGCGGTTCTGCCTTATCTGCAGGGAATAGACGACCCCGGCCGGGCCATCGGCGCAATCAACGGCCTGGTCTCCCGTTCCGGAAGGCTCGTCGGGTTCAACACGGACTACAAAGGCGTCATCGGTGCCCTCCGGGCCAGGGGCGTTTCTCTGGAGGGCAGCGCGGCCGTCGTGTTCGGGGCCGGCGGGGCCGCCCGCGCGGCTGCTTACGGACTACTTCATGCCGGCTCCGCCAAGGTCACCCTGATCAATAGGACCGTCGAACGGGCCAGGAACGCGGCCCGCCGGCTGGGTTGTGCGTATCGTTCACTTGAGGCTGCCGCGGTGCCCCTCCGCGATTGCAACATCTGCGTCCACTGTCTCCCCCCCGGCCGCGGCCCAACGGAGGCTGGAATTCGGGTCGGCCTAGGAGTGTTTCTCGATGCCGGATATCGGCGCTTCGCTTCCCCCCGGCAGGGCCGGGACGAAGGGGCCAGGTCGATCGGCGGCCGAGATTGGCTTCTCCATCAAGCCTTTCCGGCGTTCCGTATATTCACCGGGCGAGAGGTTCCGGCGGCGCTCCGTAACAGGGGGGCATGGGGTCGGCTGGATTGTCCGTCCGTGCCCAAACCGAACATCGCCCTCGTGGGCTTCTCAGGCGCTGGAAAGACGACGATCGGAAGGAAGCTGTCGAATGCCCTGGGCTACGCCTTCGCCGATACGGACGCGCTCGTCGAGGCACGGTCGGGAATGCCGGTTGTCGAGATCTTTCGGAGGCGGGGGAGATCGGATTTCAGGGAGATCGAGAAGGCCGTCATCCATGACGCGATCCCTGGCGCCCGCCGAACGGTCTTTGCCGTCGGCGGAGGGGCATTGGGCTGCGCTGACAACCGCGCCATAGTCAAGCGGCATTGTCTCGTGGTTTGGATCTGGGTCTCGCTCCGGGTCTCTCTCGAACGGGTGAAACCCGGCTCCAGGCCGATGCTGGATCGCGCCGCAGGGGACGACTTCGCGGAAAGGCTGTTCGCCGCCAGGATCCCGTCCTACGCCCGGACCTCTGACATGGCACTCATCGGCGAAAGCAAACGCGCCGCGGAGATCGCGAAAAGGATACACGATGAGATCGATCAAGCGTTCGGCAATTAGCGGAACGATTGCCGCCCCGGCTTCGAAAAGCCTGATGATCCGGGCGACGGCCGCGTCCCTTCTGGCCAAAGGGGAATCCCGGATCCTCGAACCGTCTTTATGCACCGACGCAAGGGCGAGCCTCCGGGTTGTCCGGGCGCTCGGCGCCGGGGTCCTCCGGCATGGCATGGAGATCAGGATCTCGGGGGGGGGCGAACCCATGCGGGACATCCTTGATTGCGGGGAATCCGGTCTCTGCATGCGGCTGTTCACGCCCGTCGCCGCGTTATGGGGACGCCTCTTCCAAGTCATCGGGGAGGGCTCGCTGTCGGCCCGGCCCATGCGGCTCATGGAAAAACCCCTCCGGGATGCAGGCGTCCTCGTCCGGACCCGGGACGGGTTCCCTCCCCTTTCGGTCCGGGGGCCGCTCCGCGGCGGACTGTTTGTGATCGACGGGTCCGAGAGTTCTCAGTTCCTAACGGGGCTCCTCACGGCCCTTCCACTATGCGCGGAAGACTCCGAGATCCGCGTCGAGGACCTGAAGAGCAAACCCTACGCGGCGATGACCCTCTCACTCCTCGCTCGCTTCGGCATCGTCATCGACGCTGACCCCGACCTGCGCAGGTTCCGCATCGCGGGCCGCCAGCGTTATCGCGCTACGACCTACCGGGTGGAGGGAGATTGGTCGGCTGGGGCCTTCCTCCTGACGGCCGCCGCGGTCGCCGGGGAGGTCACGGTCAAGAACTTGGACGTCTGTTCCGATCAGGCCGACAGGAGGGTCATCGAAGCGCTGGAGGCGGCCGGAGCTCTGGTGGAGACCGAGGTTGGGGCGGTATCGCTTAAGAGGGGTCCGTTGAGGGGATTCGATTTCGATGCGACCGACTGCCCCGACCTCTTCCCCCCCCTCGTCGCCCTGGCCTGCCACTGCCGGGGGCGCAGTCGCCTCATCGGAGCGGCGCGGCTGAAGCACAAGGAGAGCGACCGGTCCGCCGTCTTGCTCGAGGAATTCACGGCCCTCGGCGCCGGGATCTCCATGAAAGGGAACAGCCTGGAGATCGAGGGCGGCCGCCTGAAGGGGGGCGTCTTGGATTCCCGTAACGATCACCGGATCGCTATGGCTGGAGCCGTGGCCGGACTGAACTCGGAGGAGGGCGTTTCCGTCCATGGCTCCGAGTGCGTTGTGAAGTCATATCCCAACTTCTTCAGCGATATCAAGTCTCTCGGAGGTGACGTCACATGAATTCCTTCGGTCGATCGTTCCGGATCTCTATCTTCGGCGAATCCCACGGGGAATGCGTGGGGGCGGTGATCGACGGCTGCCCGGCCGGGCTCAGCCTCTCCCCCCGCGACCTCTTCGAGGATATCGAGAGGCGGAGGCCCGGCAGGCCGGGAGGGACTCCTCGGCGGGAACCGGATGTGCCGGAGATCCGCAGCGGCGTCGTGGGAGGGACGACCACCGGGGCCCCCGTGACGATCGTCTTTGCGAACACGAACGTCGAGCCCTCCGACTACGCACCGCTCCGGGACATCCCTCGTCCCGGGCACGCCGACCTAGTAGCCCGCCTCAAGTTCCGGGGATTTAATGACGCCCGCGGCGGCGGGCATTTCTCGGGCCGTCTTACCCTGCCCCTGGTCGCAGTGGGGGCGGTCGCCAAGAAGTTGCTCACACCCGCGACCCTGACGGCCTTCATCCTCGAGGCCGGTGGATCCCCCGACATCGAGGGAGCAGTCCGTTCGGCCCGAGAGGACGGGGACTCGGCCGGCGGCCTCATCGAATGCCGTGGATCGGGTTTCCCTCCCGGGCTCGGAGAGCCGTTCTTCGACTCGGTCGAATCGCTGATCGCCCATGTGATCTTCGCCGTCCCCGGAATCAAGGGGATCGAGTTCGGTGCGGGCTTCGCCGCCTCGAGGATGCGCGGGAGCGAATGCAACGACGCTCTCGTCGACGCCGGGGGGAAGACCCGTACCAACCACAGCGGCGGGATCAATGGCGGGATCACCAACGGCAACGAGCTCGTCTTCCGGGTCGCCGTGAAACCCCCCTCGAGCATCCGCAAGGAACAGGAATCCATAGAACTGCAGACGGGCCTGCCCGCCCGCTTCTACGTCCCCGGACGACACGATGCCTGCATGGCCCTCCGGATGCCGGTGATCATCGAGGCCTCGGCGGCCGTCGTTCTGGCCGATCTGATGCTCCAGCAACAACTCCTTTCGAGAATTGTGAGGTGAACCATGAATCTTCAAAAGGTCCGAACCCTTATCGACGAGATCGACAACGAGATCCTGGGTCTTCTCAACGAGCGGATGGAACTCGCACTGAGGACGATGAAACTTAAGGGCTCCGTTCTTGACGCGGAAAGAGAGAAGCAGATCCTCGACGAGGTGACCCGGCGCTCCCGGGACTATAACCCCCTCGTCCCGGGCGAGGCGATCTGCTCCATCTATGGCGAGATCATCAAGGCCAGCCGGGGGATCCAGGCGGACGGGAGGCGCCTCATCGGGTTCCAGGGGGAGCATGGGGCCTTCGGCGAGCTGGCCGCCCGACGCTTCGATCCCGGCCTCGTGACGATCCCCTGCGTCGAGTTCGCGGATGTCTTTGACGGTGTCGAAAAGGGCTGGCTGGACTTCGGCATCGTCCCGGTGGAGAATTCCATCGGCGGCGCCGTCGTCGACGTCAACGCGCTGATGATCCAAAGGGACCTCGGCGTGACGTCCGCCGTCAAGCTCCGGATCAGCCACTGTCTCCTGACCCTTCCCGAGACCCATTATCAGGACATCCGTGTCCTCTACTCCCATCCCCAGGCCCTGTCCCAGTGCCGGAACTTCATCGACCGGCATCAGATCGAGGCCCGTCCCTACTATGACACGGCGGGGGCCGCCCGGATGCTGGCCAAGGAGAAGCCGAAGCGTACCGCGGTCATCGCGAGCGAGCTTTGCGCCGGACTCTACAACCTGGAGATCGTCAAGGATCGGATCGAGGACCACTCGTATAACTACACAAGGTTCCTCGTCCTGTCGAAGGAGCCGCAAACGGGGCCCGCCGATATGGGGTCCGTCATTTTCTCCACACCCCACACGGCTGGGGCTCTGTTCGGCATCCTCGAGATCTTCGCCCGGGCCCATATCAACCTGACGAAGATCGAATCCTTTCCTTATCAGGACGATCCGAGCCAGTGCGCATTTTTTCTTGATTTCCGGCACAACGATATCCGGAACGCCATCGATCCGGTCCTGGAAGAGGTCCGGAAGAGGACCGCAACGTTCCGGCTCCTGGGATTCTACAAAGAGGAGGTTTGCTCATGAAGATCGCCGCGTACGAGGCCGCCGTCCCGGCCCTCACTTCAGGATGCTTCCTCGCCGACGTCGCTTCGGTGAACGGGGCCATCCCCGATTACTATGGCAACCTGCCCGGTTTCCGATTCGTGTCACTCCATCCAATGTTCGGCCCGACCTTCGGCAACATCTCCAGGCTCGAGGACGAAAACGTCATCATCATCAGGGAATAGGACCCGGACGGTGCCCGCTTCTTCCGCGAATTCCTTCGGGGGAAGAAGATCCGGATCCACGATTATTCATTCGAACAGCACGACCGGCTGATCGCCTATTCCCTGACCCTGCCGTTCGCCTCGACCATGGTCTTCGCGATCTGCATGAACAGCGCGACGGTCCCGGGGACGATGTTTAAAAAGCATCTCGAGATCGCCAAGGGGCTCCTCTCCGAGGACGACGACCTCCTGGCCGAGATCATCTTCAGCCCCCATTCTCTGGCCAAGCTCGAAGGGGTCACGGCCTCTGGAATTCCTGAAGCATATTATCCTGGCCCGGGACACCGATGAGGCGGGCACCTTTTTCCGAAGCCTGAGGAGCAACCTTCGGGCGACCGAGGTCCCCTTTTCATAACATAAAAAAAGCCCCGGAGCGCCGGCTCCGGGGCTCGGGTTTGCGTCCTGCGGACCTTATTCGGCCATTTTCTTGTAATCCCGGAACCGCTTCGCGGCCTCGTCCGCCGCCTGTTTGAAGAGGACCTCGGAGATCTCGGGGTGCTGCTGGGCGAGGGTCCTGTAGCGGACCTCATTATTGAGGAAGGTCTGGTAGTCGAGCTTGGGCTCCTTGGAGTCGAGGGTGAACGGGTTCTTGCCTTCCCGGGCGAGCAGGGGGTTGTAGCGGTAGAGGATCCAGTAGCCGGTGTCGACGGCGAGCTTCTCTTCGGCCTGGGTTTTCGTCATGTCGATGCCGTGGTTGATGCAGGGCGAATAAGCGATGATCAGGGACGGGCCTTCATAGGCTTCGGCCTCAAGGAAGGCCTTGAGGCACTGGTTCTGGTTGGCCCCCATGGCAACGGCGGCGACGTAGACGTAGCCGTAGGTCATGGCCATGCGGCCGAGATCCTTCTTCGAGGTCCTTTTGCCCGCCGCCGCGAACTTGGCCACGGAGCCGGTCGGCGTCGACTTCGACGCCTGCCCGCCGGTGTTGGAGTAGACCTCGGTGTCCAGGACAAGGACGTTGACGTTACGGTTCTGGGCGAGGACATGGTCGAGGCCGCCGTAGCCGATATCGTAGGCCCAGCCGTCCCCGCCGATACACCAGACGCTCTTCTCGATGAGGTGATCCTTGAGCTCGGCGATCTTCGCGACGAAAGGTTTGGCCGCGGGCCCCGCCGTCCGGAGGGCTTCCGGAAGGGCCGCCTTGACGGCCTCGACCGCGGCCCTGGCTTCGGCGTCCACCGATTTCCAGAGGCCCTTCATTTTTTGAAGGGCGTCCGCGAGCGCCGGCGTGGTCCCAGCAGCTAGAAGCCCGTCGAAGGCTTCGGCCAGCTGATTCCGGCCGGAATCCACGGCTAGCCTCATGCCGAAGCCGTATTCGGCGTTATCCTCGAAGAGAGAGTTCGCCCAGGTTGGCCCGCGGCCCTCCCTGTTCTTGGCATAGGGGACCGTCGGGAACGTGCCGCCGTAGATGGACGAGCAACCCGTAGCGTTGGCCACGATCATCCGGTCGCCGAAGAGCTGCGTGGCCAGCTTGACGTAGGGCGTCTCGCCGCATCCGGCGCAGGCCCCGCTGAACTCGAATAGCGGCTGGAGGAGCTGGCTGCCCTTGACCGTGTCCCTCTTGAGCCCGTCGAGCACCTCGTATGGCAGTCTTTCGAAGAAGGCCTCGTTGGTGTTCTCTCCTGCGGCCCGGGCCTCTTCGATGGGGACCATCTTGAGGGCCTTGATCTTTGACGGGCAGACCTCGACGCAGTTCTCGCAGCCGACGCAGTCCTCGACATAGACCTGGAGCCTGTAGACGAGGTCCCGTTCGTTCTTCGCGGTCGATTTCAGCGTCGTGAATCCGGCAGGGGCGCCGGCCAGGTCCTTGGGGTCGATCTGCTTGGGGCGGATCGTGGCGTGCGGACAGATCATGGCGCATTGGTTGCACTGGATGCAGTTCTCGGGGGTCCAGGCGGGGACGTCCGACGCGATCCCCCTCTTTTCCAGCCGGGCGGTGGCTGTTGGGACCTGGCCGTCGAGCGGCATCTTGGAGACGGGGATGGTGTCGCCCTTGAAATGCATGATGGGGTCGATGATGTCCCTGACGAAGGGCTCGGCGTTGTCCGGGAGCAGTTTGGGGACCGGGGCCGACACCGTGATCTTCTCTGGCACGAGCACAGGCTCGAGGGCTTCGGCCGCGCGGTCGACGGCCGCCCAGTTCATCTCGACGACGTTCATGCCCTTCTTGAGGAAGGACTTCTTGATGGCCTTCTTTATGAGCGCGATGGCCTCGGCCTCGGGAAGGACACCGGAGATCTTGAAGAAGCAGGCCTGCATCAAGGTGTTAATCCGGCCGCCCAGTCCGAGCTCCTTGGCGATCTTGAGGGCGTCGATGGCGTAGACCTTGACCTTCCGGTCGATGATGGTTCTCTGCATATCCTCGGTCAGGTGTTCGAAGACCTCGGCCGCCGGCCACGGGCAGTTGATGAGGAAGGTCCCGCCTTCCCGGATGCCTTCGAGGATGTCGTAGCGGCCGATGTAGGAGATCTTGTGGAGGGCGACGAAATCGGGCTTGTCGACGAGGTACTGGGATTGGATGGGGTTCCTCCCGAAGCGGAGGTGGGAGATGGTGACGCCGCCCGATTTCTTGGAATCGTACTGGAAGTACCCCTGGGCGTACAGGTCGGTGTTGTCGCCGATGATCGTGATGGAGTTCTTGTTGGCGCCGACCGTGCCGTCCGAGCCGTACCCCCAGAACTTGCAGCGGACCGTGCCCGGGAGCTCGGTATCAATGGCGGGACCCAGCGGAAGGGAGGTCCCGGCCAAATCATCGAGGATACCGACGGTAAAGCCGTGTTTGGCATTCCCGTCCAGGTGGTCGTAAACGGCCTTGACCATATTCGGCGTGAATTCCTTGGAGGACAGCCCGTAACGGCCGCCGATGACCTTAACCGGCCTGCCCGAGAGGGCGACGGCTACGTCGAGGTAAAGGGGCTCGCCGAGGGCGCCCGGTTCCTTGGTCCGGTCGAGGACGGCGATCTTCCGGGTCGAAGCCGGGAGCGCCGCAATCAGGGCGGCCGCGTCGAACGGGCGGTATAACCTGACCTTGATGAGGCCGAGCTTGGCCCCGGCCTTGTTCAGGGCGTGAATCGTCTCTTCGGCGGTCTCGGCCCCGGAGCCCATCATGACGATGACCTTATCGGCATCGGGGGCGCCGATGTAGTCGAAGAGCTTATAGGACCGGCCGAGCGCCAGGCCGACTTTGTCCATGTATTCCTGGACGACGGCCGGGGCCAGCGTGTAATGGAGGTTGACGGTCTCGCGTCCCTGAAAATAAACGTCGGGATTCTGCTGACCGACCTTAAGCATCGGGCGCTCTGGGCTGAGGGCGTTGGTGCGGAACTCCCCGAGGTGCTTGGGCTCGAAGAGCGCGGCCAGGGTCTCGTAGGGGACGAGGTCGATCTTCTGGACCTCGCTCGAGGTCCGGAAGCCGTCGAAGAAGTGGAGGAACGGGATCCGTGTCCGGAGCGTGGCCAGGTGGGCAACGATGGCCAGGTCCTGGGACTCCTGGACCGAACCGGCGCAGAGCATGGCGAAGCCTGTGTTCCGGGCGGCCATGACGTCGCTGTGATCGCCAAAGATCGAAAGTGACTGGCAAGCCAGCGAGCGGGCCGAGACCAGGAAGACCGTCGGCAGCATCTCGCCCGCAATCTTGTGCATGTTCGGCAGCATGAGCATGAGGCCCTGGGAAGCCGTGAAGGTCGTCGTCAGGGCGCCTGCGGATAGGCTGCCGTGGACCGCCCCGGACGCCCCACCCTCGGATTGAAGCTCCACTACGTTGACCGGCTGGCCGAAGATGTTCTTGCGGCCTTGGGCGGCCCAGTCGTCGGCCAGTTCTCCCATGGTCGAAGAGGGGGTGATGGGGTAGATCGCTGCAACCTCGGAATACGCATAAGCCACGTGCGTCGCTGCAGTGTTCCCGTCGACGGCTTTGAAGTTCTTTGACATCGTTTGTTCTCCTATCTGCGCCCGGCGCGAAATTCGTTCTAGTCCTTGAGTTCCGTCCGGCCCTCGAGGGCCTTCCTGATAGTGACCTGGTCGGCGAAATCGAGATCCGAGCCAACCGGAAGCCCCGTGGCCAGCTTCGTGATCCTGAGCTCAAAGCCCCTGAGGGCCCCGGCCAGGTACAGGGCGGTCGCCTCGCCGTCCACCGTCGGGTTCGTGGCGATGATGACCTCCCGGAACGTTCCCGTTTCGATCCTTTTCGTGAGCTTCTCCAGCTTCAGCTCATCTGGGCCCCGGCCTTTAAGGGGCGAGAGCGATCCCAGGAGGACGTGATAGCGGCCCCGGAAAGCGCCGGTCTTCTCGATCGACGAGATGTTGAACGGCTCTTCGACGACACACAGGGCGTCGTCCTGGCGGTGGGGGTCGGCGCACATCTGGCAGGGGTCGACGTGCGTGATGTTGTTGCAGACCGAACAGGAGAATATCCTCTTCCTGGCGTCGCGGATGGCTTCGGCCAGCCGGTCGGTGTCCTCGACCGGCAGGCTGAGGAAGTGAAAGGCCATGCGCTGGGCGGTCTTGGCGCCGACGCCCGGAATGCGCCTCAGTTCTTCGATGAGGTCATTGAGAGGCCGGGCATACTCGAACATCAAAACATCCCCGGGAGCTTGAGGTTGGCCCCGAGCGCCCCGAGGCGCTCCGCCGTTCGGGCGTCGACCTTGGTGGCCGCGTCGTTGAAGGCCGCGAGGATAAGGTCCTGGAGCATGT
Source organism: uncultured Eubacteriales bacterium (assembly GCA_964585685.1). Classification (GTDB taxonomy): domain Bacteria; phylum Acidobacteriota; class Aminicenantia; order Aminicenantales; family Saccharicenantaceae; genus JALHVH01. The sequence goes on from CAZPEP010000026.1 coordinate 93,233, forward strand.
CGACGTCGTCCCTGTCGACGACCTCCCGGTCGATTCGGACCGAAACGGGGGCCTTCCTTCCGTCCATGACGACGGTCACCATGCCGCCACCGCTCGAGCCGTCGACGCGCATCTCGGCGAGCTCCTTCTGGAGGCGATCCTGCATCTCCTTGGCCGCTTTGAGCATCCTCTGCATTTCCATGACGTTCTTCATCGCTTCTCCCCTATTTCCCTTCGGCCGGTTTCTTTACGGGATCGACCGAGAGCACCTTGGCCTTGAACGTGTCCATGAAGAACCGGACCGTCGGATCCTTGAGGGCGGATTCCGCCTCGCCGCCCTTGGGCTCGGTGGGGACCGGAGCCGGACCTTGGGGCTCGAGGAGGCGGAGCCGAAGCGGCCGTCCGGCCGCCTCCGAGGCGATCCTCTCAACGAGCTTCGTGTCTCGGCGGACGGTGGGCCCGTAGAACTTCCTCTCGCCTTCGTATGCGATCTCGATCGCGTCCTCGCCAATCGCATAAGAGGAATATTGGGCTAGGACGGCGGCCAGGGCGGGCTTTTCCTTCTGGATGCCCTCCAGGATGCGGCCGAAGAGCTCCTTAGGCCCGGCGACAGGAGCCGGCGGAAGGGCCGGGGGGGCGGGTTCAGGCCGCGGTCGGGGGGGCGCGGTCTCGACGCCGGCCCGGGGCCGGGTTTCGGAAACGCGAGACACGGACGGCTGGGATTGAGGTCCGGCCTTCGGAGCGGGGAGATCTCCCGCGACGTTCGAGTCCCTGACCCCTCCCTGAAGGGCTTCCACTTCCGCGATGAGGTCGGACAGAGGGACGAGCTTACGGAAATGGCATAGCTTGACCAGGAGCGATTCCAGGAAGATTCGCGGGTGCGAGGAATACCGGAGCCCCGCCTCGGCCTGCTGAAGGGCCAGAAGGTGGCGGAGAAGGTCCTCGGCCGAAGCCTTCCCGGCCTCCCGGCGCAGCCTTTCGAGCTCGACGCCGTTTAGGCTCAGAATGTCGCAGGGATCGTCCACGGACCGGGCCAGGAGCAGGTTCCGGAAATGCTCGATGAGCTCCTTGAAGAAGACGCGGAGGTCGGCCCCGTCCTCGACGAGCCGGTCGACGAGGGAGAACACGGCCTCCGGCTTTTCGTCCAGGACGGCTGACGAACCCTCGTAGAGAAGGTCCATCCCGATCGAACCGAGGATCTCCTTGAGTTCCTCGTCGTTGATGACTTCGCCGCTGAAGGCGACGGCCTGGTCGAGGAGGCTCTGCGCGTCGCGGAGGCTCCCCTCGGAGGCGTCGGCGATGAGGCCGAGCCCGTTCGGAGAGATGGTGATGCCCTCCTTCTTAGAGATGTCCATCAGGTGGTTGATGATCTCCTTCCGGGAGATTTTCTTGAACTCGAAGTGTTGGCAGCGCGAGACGATCGTGGCCGGGACCTTGTTGAACTCCGTGGTTGCGAAGATGAAGACCGTGTTAGCCGGCGGCTCCTCCAGAGTCTTGAGGAGGGCATTGAACGCGGGCCCGGTGACCTGGTGGACCTCGTCGATGATGATGACCTTGGTCCTGCTGTGGATGGGCTTATATTTAAGACTCTCGCGGAGCGTCCGGATCTGGTCGATGCCTCCGCTCGACGCACCGTCGATCTCAAGGACGTCCAGGGAGCGGTCCTCGACGATTGCCACGCATTCTTCGCAGACATTGCAGGGCGTTGGCGTCGGCCCCTCAACGCAGTTCAACGCCTTGGCGAGGACCCGGGCGGCGGTCGTCTTGCCTGTCCCCCGCATCCCGGAGAACAGGTAGGCCTGGGTCACCCTCTTCGTCCGGATGGCGTTCTGCAGGGTCTGGACGATAGACCTCTGGCCGACCATGGCCTCAAAGGTCTGAGGCCTGTACTTACGGGCTAATATGAGATATGACATGTGATCAGGCGATACCCTGAAAGGGAAGCCGAAGCTCCCTTAAACGTAAAGAATATTTTAACACAAATCGAAAAAATTACAATACGGAGACGGGGCATTGTATAATGGGCACGTCGCGAACGCCATGCCCTTGAGTGCTTCTAATCGACGAAGCCTTTCTGCGATCCATCTGGCCGTGCTCCTGTTCGGGTTCCCCGGGGTGTTCGCCAAGTGGATTCCCCTCTCCCCTCCCCTGATCGTCCTGGGCCGAGTCGTTTTCGCGGCCTTGACCCTGGCCGTGGTCCTGTTTGCAAGGAAGGTCCCCTTCAGGATCGTCCCGGTCCGCGATCTCCTCCTTTGCGCCCTGTGCGGGGTTTTCCTGGCCGTCCACTGGTCTGCATTCTTCGAGGCAGTCAAGGTCTCCTCAGTGGCCGTCGGCCTTCTGTCCTACGCGACCTTTCCCGCGTTCACCGTCCTCCTTGAACCCGCTCTGGCAAAGCAAAGGCTCGACGGGTCGAACCTCCTCTTCGCCGCGGTCACGCTTTTCGGTGTCTTTCTCGTCGTCCCCCGCTTCGCGCTTGCCGAGCCCCTCCTGCGCGGGGTGCTGTGGGGCTTGCTCTCAGGGGTGACGTTTGCCTTCCTTGCCATCCTCAACAAGTCACTCTCTCGGAGGCAACCAAGCCTGCGAATCGCCTTTTACCAGGACCTGTTCGCCGGCGTCGCGCTCCTTCCGTTTCTCATTCGAGCCACGCCCACTTGGACCGGCAGGGACCTGGCTCTTTTAGCGGTGCTTGGGGTGGCGTGCACGGCCCTGGCACACACCCTGTTTATCAGGGGAATGCGAGGCGTGAGCGCCCAAACGGCGAGCCTCGTCGCCTCGCTCGAGCCGGTTTACGGGATCCTGTTCGCCCTGATCCTTCTCGGAGAGGTCCCGACGGCTCGAACGGTATTGGGAGGGGCGGTCATCCTGGGGGCGGTTCTCCTGGTGACCTTGCGGACGGTCCGGGAGTCGGTCCCGGTCAAAGGGCGGGAGGCGAGACAAGCCCGACTCTGATCTCGATGCGATCCGCTTTACGTTCCGCCCGGCCGAACTCTCTCTTGAAGTCCTTGAAGACGAACGCGGATTCCACTCTTTGCAGGACCGTCAGGTAGGGGTCGAGGCGCGACACGAGGCCGGCAAAGGCCGCGGCGGCCCGGGCGGCATCCGGATAAGAGACCAGGATGAGCGAAGAGCTTCCGGTCCGGGGATCATCATAGACTCCCGACGCTCCAAAGACGTCTCCCCTCTGGTCGAGAATATCGCCTTCCCCCAGGGTGTAGACGGCCTGCAGTCCGATAGGGCCCCGAAAGAGGTTAGCGGAGCCCGGAACGAGGCCGTCGGCCGGGAGCATGGATAGGAGGTTGGCCGGGCGTTCGTCCGGCACGGTCTCCAGGGCGCGGTTGGCCAGAGCGGTCATTGCAGGGATGAGGTCTTCATGGCCCGACGCGTTGTTGACGTGGAGGAAATACCGCCCCTTGACGATCGTGAACTGGATCGCCTCGCTCGAGTTCCTGGCCGCAATTGCGGTCAGCGGCGTTTCCACTCCACACTTCATCAGATACACGCCGAGGGCGGATTCGGGACTCGCCATCTCGTAGACCTCGAGAACGAGCTCGTCCTCCCCCCTGGTGTACCGCTGAACGCCGACGGTTTTGAAGCCGAACTCGAGATACAGTTCGGCCCCTCCGTCGATGTGGTCGGAGAGGCGGCTTCCGCCGAACGTCCTCAGGGCAGCCGTCCTCACCCATCCCGGGGCGAAGCCGTCCGGAGGCGTGCCGAAGGATGTCGCGAGGAGCGTGGCGACAGCGGCGGCAAGAGGCGCGGCTAGGAGCGTCCTTCTCATGTTCCCGAACCTCCCGCGTCCCGGTATGTCAGGCCTTGACATGCGCGATCTTCGCGGGATCGGCGACTCCCAGGCCCAGCCTCTCCGCGTAACGCAGGTAATCGGTAAATCGCGGATGCTCGTTGACCTTGATACCCATCTCTTTGCGCTTGGCCACAAGGAGGTTGTGGCAGACAAGGTCCATGGCGAAGGGGTCGGTCCCGAAGAAGAGGGCTCCCTGATCGTAGATGAACTTGGCCTCTGGTCCGGGTCCGCCGTCGTACTGGCCCTTGATGCCGTCGGTGACGGTGAGGACCCACTTGTCGCGAAGGACCGGAAAGGCCGGCACTTCGACGCAGACGTCGAGGAAAAGGGGTTTGTGAAGCCTGTTCGTGTTGCAGACGGCGCCGTAGCCTATGTTCTTGGTAGCCATGGAGATTGCGTTCCCGGTGTTCTTGAAGACCGGGACGTTGATGATTTTCGTAAGCTTCCGGGTCAGGAGCTTGCCGAAATAGGAGTGCTTCCCGTTGAAGACGTGCTGGTTGAGGTAGGTCTCGTCCTTGGGGCCCTCGACATCGGCCCAGTAAAAAACGTCCTTTTCAAAATTATCCGTGCTGACGTGGGTGCCGTCCGGCCTTAGCCAGCGGCTGTTGTCCTTGGTCTTACCTTCGGCGGCCGCCTCGTCCATGGTCTGGAGGCCTTCTAAGGAGACGCCGGGATACCTTTCCGGAGTGAAACCCGCGTCCTTGAGCATGTAATCGAACCGGTCCCAGACGACGATGTTCCGGCGCGGCAGGCCGCAGGCGGCCAGCCAGTCGATGACAGCGTCCACAACCTCGAGGCGGGTGCTGATCAGGCCTGGCCCGACCGGGTTGACCTTGATGCCAACGACATCATCCTTTCCGAAGAGCAGGTCAAAGCTCGACACGAGATCCTGCCCGGTAAGCGCCCTCATCCCTTTTTCGAACATGGCACGGACGGCGGCCGCGTCCACCTTGGCCCCGGACACAGATGCTGGGTCACGGACCTCCACGACGCGTCCTGGGAACGGCCCCGGGAGCGAGGTCTTCGTCCTCGGGACCTTTATGGCGGAGGCGATATTCGTTGCAGGCTTAGCCGGCGGCGGCGCGGGAGCCTGTTCCTGGGCGGCGGTAAGCGATCGTCCGGCCAGGAGGCCGATCCCGGCAACGGCCCCGGCCGCCCCTCCGGCGCGGAAGAAATCCCGTCTGTTGAGGGAGAGCCGCGATTCCATCGAGCGATAGGCGTGTCTCTTCATGGGGGCCTCTTCAGTCCTTTTTCTTTAATTTCCCTTTTTTGATCTTGTCCTCGTCCTGCTTCTGGCGCTTTTCGAGGTCGGCCTTTTCCGCCTCGTGCTTCTTTTTAAGCTCGGAAACCTTAGCCTCGACCTCGCGTTCAATCTTAACTTTTTCCTCCGGGGTCCTAACGAGCTTCCCGTCCTCGTCGACTTTCCGGCGGATCACGCCGATCTCTTCGTCCTGGCTTTCCTTGAGCAGCTTTTTCTCTCGGACTTGCCCCTCTCCGATAGCGGTATCGTCAGCGACCTCCCCGGCGAGCGCGTCGCTGGCCTCATCCGGCCGCAGGACGGTCTTCGGTCGCGCGAGCCGGTTTCGCGACAGGGCAGGCTTATGGATGAGCACATCGTCGCCTTCAAAACGAGCCCGGCCCGGAGTGTCGGCGTCCTTGAGGATGTACTTGGTGATCTGCTTGCGGGTCAGTCGCGAGATTTGGTCGGGATCGAAGCCCTCGTTATACACTCTGTCGCCCCGGGCGCGGATGTTGACGTTGATGACCGTATAGTTGATGATCGTCAGATTCCGTTCGTAGGGAAGGACGTAGCGGTCCAGCCGGTCGTTCCAGAAGTTCCGCCCGTCGACGAAGATCCAGTAATACGGGGGAATGTCGAAACCCGAGGCCCTGATGCCCATCCCGGGGATGAACTCGGCGTCAGGGGGCAGAGGGGCCCAGCCGAAATGCAGATCGCCCGTCCTCCAGGCTACCCAGGCCGGCCCCCAGACCGTATCCGGAACCCAGAACCAACCCAGGGAGCGGTCAAATCCCCAGCGGCCATAATGGAAGGGAATCCAGCCCCATTCGAAGTTCGAGATCCAGGTCCAGCCGTAATCGCTCCAGACCCATCGGCCGCTGGTATAGGGCCGCCATCCGTAAGGCATATGGCGGGGGATCCAGACGAAGCCGTACCGCGGGAAGTCCACCCAGTTCCCATAAGGCGCGAGGTCGTCATAGAAAACGGAGATGTCCCGCTCTCCGCCCCGGTCGTACGTGTCCTCGCTCTGGGGGGCCGGCGGCCGTCCGCTTTCGTCGGTGGGAACGTAGATGATACACCCAGCGGCGAGCGCCAGCAGAATGACCATCGGAACCCATGCGGCTTTTTTCATCGTGCTCTCCTTATCTCCGGCGAAATCCCATGCAAGATACGTGCCTGTTCCGCTTCCCCCGGGCCCCGGAGAAGCTGGCCCCTTCCCTGTCCTCGCAAGGCGACAAGGGCTCGGACAATGCCGGTCCGGAAGGCCCGGCTCAGGCGAGCCTCTTGAAGACCGATTTGATCCGCTTGAAAGCCCAGTTGAGGTCCTTGTCCCTGATGACGAGCGGCGGGGCGAAGCGGATGACGTTCTCGTGCGTTTCCTTGCAGAGAAGGCCCTCGTTCATCAGCTCTTCGCAGAACCGCCTGGCTCCGCCGGCCTCGGGATGGAGCTCGATGCCGATGAGCAGTCCTCGGCCTCGGATCTCCTTGACGTGTTTGCTCCGAATGGTCCTGAGCTTGGCCATGAAATAGCCTCCGCGCTCGGCCGCGGACTCGACGAGCTTTTCCTCGCGGGTGACGCGGATCGCCTCGCGGGCTACGGCGCAAGCCAGAGGATTGCCTCCGAACGTTGAGCCGTGCTCACCGGCCTTGAAAACCCCCAGGATATCCCGGTTCGCCAGGACGGCCGAGATCGGATAGCAGCCGCCGCCGAGAGACTTGCCCACGGCGACCATGTCGGGCCGGACGCCTTCATATTCGGACGCGAAGAGCTTGCCCACGCGGCCGAGACCCGTTTGGATCTCGTCGGCGATTAAGAGAACCCTGTTTGCCTCGCAGATCTCTTTGGCCCTCTTTAGGTATCCGTCCGGCGGGATGAGGATCCCGGCCTCGGCCTGGATCGGCTCGACGATGAAGGCCGCCGTGTTGGGCGTGATGGCTTTCTCCAAAGCGTCGGCGTCCCCGAACGGGATGATCGGGAAGCCTGGCGTGAAGGGCCCGTAGTCGTTACGGTACAACGGCTCGGTTGAGAAGCTGACGATGGTGACCGTCCGGCCGTGAAAGTTGTTCGTGCAGGCGATGATCTCGGCCTGGTCCGCGGGGATGCCCTTGACCTGGTAGCCCCATTTCCGGGCGGCCTTGACGGCCGTCTCGACGGCCTCGGCCCCGGAGTTCATCGGGAGGACCATCTCGTACCCGGTCCAGTCGCAGAGCTCTTTGGCCAACATGGGCCACTGGTCGTTCCGGAAGGCCCGGGAGGTCAGGGTCAGGTTCTTCGCCTGGGCCTGGAGGGCCTTGACGATCCGGGGGTGGCAATGCCCCTGGTTCGCGGCCGAGTAGGCAGCCAGGAAATCGAGGTACTTCTTCCCTTCGACGTCCCACATCCAGATGCCCTTGGCTTTGCTGATGACCACGTCAAGGGGATGGTAGTTGTGAGCCCCGTAGAGGTCTTCGATGAGGATGAGATCCTTGCTGTCCATCGTCATGCTCCTTTGATGATCGCGTTATAAAACCCGCCCGGATATCTGGCGGAGAGGGCGGGATTCGAACCCGCGGTACACCTTGCGGCGCACACACGCTTTCCAAGCGTGCTCCTTAAGCCACTCGGACACCTCTCCGGTCATGATCAATATGCGAGCAGAACGTGCGGAGACCCTAACTTATCAAAAATCCGGGGCGGGGTCAATTTCGAAAAGGACGGTTAGAGGTTATAGATGTTGATGATATCTTTAAGCAGGGCGGCACCGGTCCCTACGGGATCCGACCGGCCCCCGACGACCGTGACGGGGCCCATGGTGTCCGTATAGAACGTGATCCCCTTAGTCGTCCCCCGAACCCCGAACAGCGGGTGGTCCCCGTCGAGCAGGGCCAGGCCGACCTCGAGCTTCCATGGATGAGCCCTATCCTCCTTCGAGCACTTTCCCATGAGCCTGACCGCCTTGCCTGCCTCGGCCGCTTTGGCAACGAGATGGGGCGCGATGTCCCGTATCCCAGAGATCCCGACCTCATCCAGCCGGAAAACCGTCCCTATGACGAAATTGCTGATGATCAGAAGCTTGGCCGCCGTATCCCAGCCATCGACGTCCATCGTCGGATCCGGTTCGGCGATCCCCCGGGATTGGGCTTCGGCGAGCGCCTGGGCATACGTCATGCCTTCTTCCATTTTGGTCAGGATACAGTTCGTCGTGCCGTTGAGGATTCCTTCGATGCCCAGGACCTCGGCGCCGGCAAGGGAGCGGATGCCGACGTCCAGCGTTGGGAGGGCCGCCGCGGCAGCGCCGCTCGCCATCAGCCGGACGCCCCGTTCGGAGGCCAGGTCCTTGAGCTCTCGGAACTTGAGGACCAGGGCTCCTTTGCTCGCCGTGGCGACGTGCCAGCCGTTTTCGAGGGCCGAGATGATGTGGGAGAGGCCCGGCTCTCCCGTCTTCAGGTCGGAAGGCGTGCACTCCACCATGACCCCGGGTTCCACGCTCCCCTTGATATCGGCGAACCGGAGGCCCTGCTTCCAGAGGACGCTTTCGCGGAGGCCGCCCGCCGCGTCGGCCAGAAGGGCCTCGATCGGGAGGCGATCGTCGGAGAGAATGCCGCCGTCGCTTTTCAAGGCGGCCTTGGGAACGAGGTCGAGCCCGTATCGGTCCCGGCAGAAGTTTCTCTTGTCGGAGACGACGCGGCCGAAGGCGCGGCCGACGCGCCCGAATCCGGCGATGACGATGTTGACGATTTTCAGGAAATCCCCCCTGTCCATAGTGGAAAAGAAAAGACAAGCCGTTGATTCGGCGCGTGTTTTATAAAAGAAGCCGACCGGGTCTCTTTCAAGATTTTGTTTTGGATCTCCTTATTTCCCCTTCCCCCCTTAGAATGTAAGGGGGGAGAATTAAGTAAGAGACCCGAATAGCGGTACGGAGAGGGCGGGATTCGAACCCGCGATACCGATTGCTCAGTATATCGGTTTTCGAGACCGACGCCTTCAACCACTCGGCCACCTCTCCGCACAGGCCCCCATTTTATCCGGTTTCAGCTTTTTGGCAAGCCCGAGGATAGAGAAAGGTACACGGGTTCATTGTTATAGTGTCTGGGCTGGTTAATGGGCACGGACTTGAGGCAAAATCACGACTCCGGACGCGCACCCTGCCTAAGGCGCTTTTCGCGAAAAAAAGCTTTGAGGACGGCAGCGCATTCGTCGGCCATAAGGCCGGCCGAGATCTCGGGCCGATGATTCAGTTTTCCGAACGGGAAACGCATGACGGAGCGGACGGCGCCGGACTTGGGGTCCGCGGCGCCGTAGACGAGGCGACGGATCCGGGCCTGGACGATGGCCCCCAGGCACATCGCACATGGTTCCAGGGATACGTAAAGATCGCAGCCGGTCAACCGATAGTTACCAAGCCGCCGAGCGCCCGCTCTCAGGGCTCTGATCTCGGCATGCGCGCTCGGGTCCATGGACGATATGGAGCGATTATGGCCGCGTCCGACGATCGTCCCGTCATGGACGATCACGGCCCCGACCGGCACCTCTCCCCTAGCCCAAGCCTTCCGTGCTTCGGCAAGGGCTTTGCCCATGAAGAATGCATCATCCTTTGTCTCGTTCATGATCCGTCCTAATTTTAGCTTTGTTCGACCGCCGATTCAATGCCTTCAAAGGCCCGCGACAGGGACCATGACCTTCGGATCTTATCCGGGCGCCTGGACCATCCTCAAGCCTCGCCCTCCCCGTCCGTCTCGCGTTCTTCTTTACATTCGCGCGGGATTTCCCCTAGACTGAGACATGACCTGACGAAGGAGCGGACATGGACATCCTCGAATGCCTTTTCTGCCGGAAGCGCCTGCCCTGGGACGTGTTTTCACCCTTCTGCCCGGAATGCCGAGAGCCCCTGTTCTTCGCCCGGGAGCCCGGCCAACGCCGGATCCACGAAGACCGGGCGCATCCGCTAGAGCGATGGCTCGACTTCCTGCCCCTGGAGCGCGTCGATCCCGGCTTGAGCCTAGGCGAGGGAAACACGCCCCTCCTGGAAATGCCGAAGCTCGGCTTCGAGGCCGGGGTGCCGGAGCTTTACGCCAAGTTCGAGGCCCAGAACCCGACGATGAGCTTCAAGGACCGGGGAACGGCCGCCGCTATCCAGAAGGCCGTCACCCTGGGGTTCAAGCGTATCGGAACCGTGTCGACGGGCAACATGGCCGCTTCGACGGCTGCGTACGGCGCCAGGGCGGGTCTCGAGACGACCGTTCTCCTTAAAGAAGAGGCGTCCCGCCAGAGCCTGCTCACCGCGGGCGTCTTCGGCCCGCGGCTCGTCAGGGTCAAAGGAGATTACGGGAGCCTTTTTTATCGAAGCCTCGAGATCGGGCGAAAGCTCGGCATCTATTTTATGAACTCCGTGGACCCTATCCGCGTCGAGGGTTACAAGGTCACCGGGTTCGAAATCTTCCGGCAGTCCGGGAACAGAGCCCCCGGCTACATCTTTGTCCCGGTGAGCTCGGGAGGGCATCTCATAGGCTTGATGAGGGCTTTCGAAGACCTTCTGGCTGAGGGACTTGTCGACCAGTACCCGAAGTTCATCGGCATCCAGGCGGAAGGCTGCGCCCCACTCGCCCGGGCCTTTGCCGCGGGGCGCCCCAGGTTCGAGCGCTTCGAAGGAGCCCATACGATCGCTCAGGGCATCTCGAATCCGGCCCCCCCAGCCGGGAACGCCGTCCTTCATATGATCCGTGAACACGGTGGGATCCTCCTTGCGGTGTCTGATGCGGAGATCCTAGATGCCCAGCGTGCCCTAGCCGTGCGCGAAGGTCTGTTCTGTCAGCCTGAATCCGCCGTGACGTGGGCCGGGCTCGCGCGCCTGGCCCGGGAGGATAGGATGGCGGGGACCGGTTCCGCGGTCCTCGTCCTCACGGGAAGCGGGCTCAAAGCGGCCCAGATCCTGGAGCTACAGCCGGTCCGGCCCGAAGATGTCGAGCTCCCGTGCCTCGAAAAAGCGCTTCGCGACGGGGCCGCAGGACACGCATGATTCCTAGGACCCGCCCCCTGCAGCGTTTGGCGGCATCGCGTCCGCCGAGGGCCCGTCCAGAGAAAGCGGGTGATTGGGGGCCGGCTTTCTTGTATCCTCGCGATGTGATAAGATAGATATATTCCGGCGTTCCCAAGGAGGTCCTCGATGCAGGGAGATTATCGTTCTCCGATTGACATCGGCTTAAAGTTGCCGAAGATACCGAAAAAAGCGGTCCAGGCCGCGATCGCCGTCCTCGCTGCCATCGTCCTTCTCTACGGGTCGATCTACCAGGTCAGCCCCGAGGAGATGGGCGTCATCCTGAGATTCGGCAAGTTCGTCCGAACGACCGATCCCGGGCTCCATCTCAAGCTGCCGCTTGGGATCGAGGCCCTGACCCGCGTCCCCGTCCAGCGCCAGCTCAAACTCGAGTTCGGCTTCCGGACGACGAAACCGGGCATCCAATCGGAATACATGAGCAACGCCGGGACCAAGGCCGAATCCGTCATGCTGACCGGGGACCTGAACGTCGTCGTCACCGAGTGGATCGTCCAGTACAAGATCAAGGACCCTTATAAGTTCCTTTTCAAGATGAGGGAGGCCACGACGACCTTCCGGGGCATGACCGAGGCCGTCGTCCGGCGTATTATCGGCGACAACTCGGTCGACGAGGTCATCACGGTGGGCCGGGCCCGGATCGCCAACGAGGCCAAGGACTCCCTCCAGCAACTCTGCGACGGTTACGAGATCGGCATCGACGTAAACCAGCTCATCTTCCAGGACGTGAATCCGCCCGAACCCGTCAAACCGTCCTTCAACGACGTCAACGAGGCCCTTCAGGAAAAGGAGCGGAAGATCAATGAAGCGTGGTCCGAGTACAACCAGGAGATCCCCAAGGCGACGGGCGAAGCGGACCAGATGCTCCGAGCCGCCGAGGGGTATGCCACCGAACGGGTCAACAATGCGCTGGGCGATGCCAACAGGTTCACGAGCGTCTACCAGGAATACGTCAAAGCCCCGGCCGTGACACGAAAGCGGCTCTACCTCGAAACCCTGAACGAGGTTCTGCCAAAGATCAACAGGAAGATCATCATCGATCAGAGCCAGAAGGGGATCCTACCTCTTCTCAACCTCGGCGAGGAGGTGAAGAAGTGAAGAAATCCACCCGGAACGCCATCCTCATCGGTCTCGGGATCGTCCTTCTCCTCGTCCTAATGGATTCGGTCTATATTGTTTCCGAAACCAATCAGGTCATCATCACCCAGTTCGGGGAGCCCATCGGCGGAGCCGTGACGACGGCTGGGATGCATTTGAAGGTTCCCTTCGTCCAAAAGACGAACTATTTCGAAAAGCGCTGGCTCGAATGGAACGGGGACCCCAACCAGATCCCGACCAAGGATAAGAAGTATATCTGGGTGGATACCTATTGCCGCTGGCGGATCAGCGATCCGCTGGTCTTCTTCCAGAGGGTCCGCGACGAGCGGGGCGGGCAATCGCGCCTGGACGACGTTGTCGACGGGGAGACCCGGAATGTCATCGCCAACCACGACCTGATCGAGATCGTTCGGGCCTCCAATCGCAAGTTCGAATTGAGCGAGGAGGCCGCCCTGCTTGATCTCTCGGGGGTGATCGGCGATATCGAATTCGGCAGGGACAAGCTGTCCCGGATGATCCTCAAGAACGCGTCCCGGATCACTTCCGAGTTCGGCGTCGAGCTCAAGGACGTCCAGATCATGAGGGTGAATTACGTGGATGAGGTCCAGAAAAAGGTCTTCGACCGGATGATTGCCGAAAGGCAGCGCATCGCCGCCAAGTACAGGTCCGAGGGGGACGGGAAGAGCGCGGAGATCCGGGGTCAGAAGGAGAAGGAGCTCAAGAGGATCCAATCCGAAGCCTACCGCCAGGCCCAGGAGATCAAGGGCAAGGGAGACGCCGAAGCGACGAAGATCTATGCCAAGGCGTACAATCTAGACCCGGAGTTCTATCAGTTCACAAAGACCCTCGAGACCTACCGGAAGGCTCTCGAAAAGGAGACCTGGCTCCTGTTATCGACGGATTCGGAATTCCTGAAGTACCTGAAGAGCACCGGGAAATAGGGCGGCCGGGAACCGTCCGCTAGGGTTTCAGGTATTCGATCAGCTTGTTGCGGTTCGGGAAAAGCGCCGGGGCGTCGGCCGGTGGATGAGCTCGATCCTCTGGAACCTCGCGATCCCGGACCTGATGTCGTCGATCGAATAGCGGGCCATGTCTTCACATCCTGCTCACGTTATCAGACTCCCCCCTTTTTCAAAAGGGGGGTTAAGGGGATTTAATCGATCGCGACCCTCGCATCATGTGCCAGCGTCAAGTGTCCTCCGACGATGACCGACTCCCTTTCCTTGGCCCCTTCCAGGACCTCGACATAGCGCTCATTCTCAAGCCCAGTCGTGACATACCTCCACTTGGCGAGCCCGTTCTCGACCACGAAGACGAGCTTCCTGCCGACCCGTACGAGGACGGCCTCCTGGGGCACGAGGAGTCGGCTCTCGTAGATCTCGGCGGTGACTTCGACCTCGGCGTGCATGCCCGGCTTGAGCTCCCCGGAGGCGTTGTCGACAGCGACGTAGACGGCGCAGGTCCTGTCGCCCGGATCCACCACGGGGCTCACCGCCCGGACGCGGCCCTTGAAGACCCTGCCGGGGTACGCGCTAAGTCGGACATCCGCCTCACGACCGGTCTTCATCCTCTCGATCTCGCTTTCCAAGCTCCTCGCCTCGACGCGGATGTCACGGACGTCCACAACGGTCATGATATCCTGCCCGGGGGAGACGGTCTCTCCCACCGAGACCTTGATGCCCGTCAGGACTCCGGAGAACGGGGCCCGGACCTTCGTCCTTTCCAAGTCCAGGCGGGCGACGGCCACCTCGACTTCGGCCTGCGTCAGACCCCTGGACGCGGCCTGGACTTCGTCCTTTTTACGGCCGGCCTCTATGAGAAGGATCTCGTGAGCCTTCCGGATCTTGTCATATTCCTCCCGAATGATCCCTCCCGCGGCATACCGAGAAGCCGACTCTTCGAGCGCCGCGTCGGAATCTCGGACCTTCTCTTCGAGCGCCGCATCGACCGGTTTCTCAACACCGCTGAAACTGTTTTCAACGAGCATCTCCGAGAGCCGCTTCAGCCTTTCTGCCCCGGCACCCTCCAGTCGCAGCGCATAGGTACGATCGTCGATGCGGGCCAGAACATCCCCGGCTTGGACGGTCCGCCCCTCTTCGGCCGCGACCTCCTTGAGGGTGCCCGATACCTCGGTCTTTATCACGGCCCTCTTCCTCGCAAAAACCTCTCCGGGCAACGTCAGCCGAATGACAAGGTCTCTGCGGACGACCGGGACGGCCTTGACCGGAAGCGGGGCATCTCCTCCGGTAGGCCGCGCAGGGACTTCCCCTTTTGCTTCCACTCTCGCCTTCGCCGGTCCCCGCATGAGGAGAAAGGAAATCCCGGCGGCGAGGATGATGACGATCGGGGAGAGAGCCAATATTTTTTTGGAGATGACCATCATCTTTGCCTCCATAGCAATCGGATCTCTCGGGCCTTCCGGGCGAACCGAGGCCTCAGCCGCTCTGCAGCATGATAAAGAACTGGGATCACGACGAGGATGAGCGGCGTCGAACCGGTGAGCCCTCCGGCCGTACACAAGGCAAGCGAGGACCAGATTTCGCCCTTCCCGGCGTCCGTGTACATGAGGAGCATGGGCATCATGCCGAGGACGGTCGTCCCCGTCGTCATGAGGATGGGCCGGACGCGTTCCCTCGTCCCCTCGACGACGGCCTCCGGGAGCCCACGCCCCTCCCGCCTCTTAAGATTAATATGGTCTACGATCAAGATGGCATTGTTGACCACGATCCCGGCCATGAGGAGGACGCCGATGTAGGCCGACGAATCGAACCGGGCGTCCGCAACGACGAAGGCCGCGAAGACGCCGACCAGCGCCAGGGGCAAAGACATCAAGACGATGAAGGGCTGAACGAGGGATTCGTAGAGGGCCGACAGGATCATGAAGATGACGACGACCGCGACGCCGGCCGCTAAGGCGATCTGCCCCTTTTCCTTCCCCGTCATCCGCCAGTCCTCCCCGAGCGTCGCGGAAAATCCGGGTGGTAGGTTCAATCCGGTGAAGAGCGCTTTCCTGTATTTGTCCGCCGCCTTGGACGGTCCGCGGAATTCCCACAGGACGGTCCGCTGGAATTTCCGGTCCTCCCGGTCGATCGAGCCGGCCACGAGCCTCTCCTCGGAAGTCAGGACGTCCCCGAGACGCACGGACTGCCCGCTCGCCGTCCGGAAGAGCGATCCCTGGAGGCGCCGGAGGTCCGTCCTCTCGGAGCCAGGCACGGTCAGGACGATATCTGTTTCCCGGCCTCCGAGCACGGCCTTGAGCGGGACAGCAAATCGTCCGGCGATCAGGGACCGGATATGGAATCGGAGTTGAGCCGGATCGACGTCGTACCTCCGAAGCGCTTCCCTTTCCGGCCTGAGGACGATCTCGATGGTGTCCATACTTTGCCAGCCATCACGGCCCGAAACGGTGCGGACGTCCCGGATGCGCGGGTTCCGGCGGAGCGTCTGTTCCGTTTCGTCGGTGATCGTCCGGAGTTTTTTCAGATCATAGCCGAGGAATTTAATCTGCGAGTCGTAAAACGTCCCCGGCTCCATGCTCGAAGTGTAATCCTGCGGGTCGAACCCGAAGACGCCGACCGTCACTCCGGCGAACCGGGTGGACAAGCGGATGAGTTCTTCTTTCAAGGCATAGGGCTGGAAGGACCTTTCGATTTCTGACGGGAAGCTGATGGTGAGGAATGCGTTTCCGGGCGAGACCCGGGCGGTCATTTCCTTCTCGTATCCGGTCTCCATGCCCTTGTCCTCGAACTTCCGGATGACGGCGTCCGTCGTCTCCATATCGGTCCCGTCCGGCAAGGAGAGGTTCACAATGAGCCTCCCCTTCGAATACCAGCGGAAGAACTCGCCCACGGCCACTTCCAGCCGGAACCATTTGTAACTGCCGAAAAGGAGCGTGGTCGCGACGAGCACCGTTCCTAAGGGATGCTTGATGAAGAACCTCAGGGCCGCCGGAAAGAGCTCCCTTCGCCCGTCCTCCGGCCTTCTCTTTTTCGCGGGCTTAAGGAGCCGCGGGCTGAGCGCCGGGATAAGGGAGAACGACACCGCGAGCGATACCGCAAGGGCTGAGGACATGACGAGGGCGAGGGGAAGGTAATAGACGCGCAAACGGCCTTGGAAGAACGGGAAGCATAAGAAGACTCCGACGATCGTCAGTGTGGATGCGAGGACCGGAAGGAACACCTCGCGCGCTCCCTGGAGGGCCGCCCGCTTGGGAGGCAGGCCGTGCTCCCGGAGCCGCAGGATGTTCTCGAAGACCACGATGGAATTGTCGACGAACATCCCTAACCCGAGGGCCAGGGCCCCCAAGGTCAGCATATTGAGCGGGAGGCTGAGGATGTAGAGGAGATTGAACGTGATGACGACCGAGAAGGCGACGGACGACAGGATCAAGAGAGACGGGAGGAGTCTCCGCAAGGCCAGGAATATCATCAGGAAGATGAGGGTGATAATGACGGCGGCCAAAAGTCCGAGATGCCGAAGATTCCTTTCGATCTCGGCGCTTTCGTCGTCCACGATCCTGAAGACAAGGTTCGGCGATAGGCCTCTCCGGAGGACTGCAAGCCTCCGGCGGATCTCCCGGGCGACCCTGAGCGTGTTGGCCCCGATCTCCTTGGTCACCGTCAGCATGACCGTGGGCTGGCCGTCGATCCGGATGACGGAACGGACCTCCCTGGAGGACTGGAGGACGTTGGCGACGTCGGACAGCCTGACGGGCACGCCCCCGGCGCGGCCGACGAGGACCCGGCCAAGGTCGGGCAAGGATCCGACCGTCCTCGCAACCTTGAAGATATGCTCCCGGCCGCTTCGCTGGACGCGTCCGGCCGGACGGGCGGCAAGGGCCCTCGCAAGGGCCGTGTCCACGTCGAAAGGCCGGAGGCCGAGAGCTTCCATCCGCCTCTCGTCGAGGACGACGCGGACCTCCGGGTCCGATCCCCCGGCCACCTCGACCGAGGAGACGCCCCTAACCGATCCCAGGCCAAATTCTAGCCTTTCCTTAAGGAGCCCCCTCAACTCCGGAAGAGAATAAGGTCCCGAGACTGTCATGCTAAGGAATGGCCTGACCCGGAAATCCTCTGGGACGTAAGGCCGGACGATCGGCCGCACCCCGTACGGGAGCCTGTCCCGCGCCCGGGCGATCGCCTCGCGGAGCGACAGGTCGATGACCTCCATCCTGGCCCGGGGGTCGATCTCAAGGGTGATTGAGGTGGCGCCAGCCCGCGACTCCGAAGATATGCGGCGCACTCCCTTGACCGAGGCGGCGACCCCCTCGAGCGGGGCCGCGACGCAGGACTGTACGACCTCGGGCGAGACGCCGGGCCAGAGGGCTTCGATGTCGATGCGGGGATAATCCCCGCCGGGGGCAAGTTCGACGGGCGTATTCACGAAGGAGAAGACGCCGAGCGCCAGAAGCGCGAGATAGACCATGGCCACGGCGACGGGGCGCTTGATGAGGAATCTCAAACCGTCTTCCTCCGGATCTCTTTTCGGGCCTCGATGATCTCGTAGATCATGGGGATGAGGACCAGGGTCAGGAGCGTCGCAAAGGCCAGCCCTCCGAAGACGACGATCCCCAGGGGTTTGAGCAGCTCGACTCCGCTTCCGATGCCCAGAGACAACGGGACAAGGGCGACGAGCGTCGTCGCGGTGGACATCAGGATGGGCCGCAGGCGGACGCGGCTTCCCTCGACGATGGCTTCCCGGAGGCCCATCCCCTGCTTCCGGAGCTGGTTGGTATAGTCGATCTTGACGATGGCGTTGTCCACGACGATGCCCAGGAGGACGACGATGCCGATGACCGAGATGACGTTCCAGGTCGTCCCCGTGCAGAGCATGGCCAAGACGGAACCGCAGAGCCCCATCGGGACGGTCACGAGGACAATGAGCGGGTGGAGAAGGGATTCGAACTGGGCCGCCATGATCATGTAGTTGAGGAGGATGGCCAGGAGAAGGGCCGCGAGGAGGCTTCGGAATGATCTCGCCATCTCCTCACGCTCGCCGCCGAAAACGATCCGATATCCAGGCGGCAGAGGCGTCGCCGCGATCGCTTCCCGGATGCGAGGAGCGACCTGGCTCGGCTTGGTGCCCCGGAGACCGGCGGTCACGAGGACTTCCCTCTGCTGGTCCCCACGGCGGATCTCTCTCGGCCCGCGGGCGATTTCCCATGTCACGAGCTCCCGCAGAGGGACCGGGGCACTCCCGCAGGGCACGACCCCGTCGAGAAGGCTCTCGAGGTTCGTTCGGTTCCCCTCGCCCAGCCGGACTCGGATGTCATAGGACCTATCGAACTCCCTGAACCTCGTCGCGACCCTGCCTCGAACGGAGTCGACGATACGATCGCCTAGGACGACGGGATCGAGGCCCGGGTATTTCGTCAGAGTCTCGTTCCTGATCCTAATGACGAACTCAGGCTTGCCTTCCCCGATGTCGGCGTTGACCCCGGCGATGCCGGGGACCGCTTTCAGGCGCGACGCCAGGCCCGTTGCGATCTCCCCGATCCTGTCGAGATCTTCGCCACGGACCTTAAGGCCGACGTCGGTGCCCGACAGAGCCAGCGATCGAACTATGTCCGATCGCTCCCGGGTGATCAAGAAGGCGACCCCGGCAGAGGTCGGGAACGTTTGTTCGAATTCATCGATCAGCCGTCCGCACGCCGCGGGGCTCGAAGCCTCGACCATGATGCGCGCGTAATTGAGGGATACGTCGGGATCGAAGGCTTCCGTGCCGCCGACCAGCCCCGTCTGGGAGTAGGTCAGGCGGGTCTCGAGGCGGGCGGCCAGCCATCTTTCAAGAGAGGCCACCACCCCCGCCGTTTCGTCGAAAGAATAGGTGACGGGCGTCCAAAGGCGGACTTCGAAGGAGCTCGTGTCGAGCCTTGGCATCAGCTCCCGTCTAATTCGCGTCCCCGCGAACGTCATCAGGCCGCAGAACACTAGAAATAGAACCAGGACCGGCCCCTTGTGCTCCAAGCAGCGGACGAGAGAACGGTGGTAAAAAGCGACGAATCGCTCATACCCGCGGTTGAACGACCGGGCAACAGCCCTCAGCACCGGCAGAAACGGAAGGCTGATGATTCTCAGAGCGAACACCGTTAGTTGGATAACAAAGCCTGCGGTGAAGCCGAGGACGGTGCCGAAGCCATTGTACACCGTCCAGGACAGCCGTCGAAAATGCGCTACGCAAGGGCCGGCCCCTGCGGTCGGCTCAGGCCCATGAATAGGTGCTGTCCCGGCTCCGCCTCCCCTGCCGTCGTTCGAGGACCCGCGCGAGGCGAGCATCGGCAGAAGGGTCAGCGAGACGAGAAGCGACGACATGAGAGAGAACGTCACGGTCAGGGCGGCGTCCCTGAAGAGCCGCCCGGCGACGCCG
Organism: uncultured Eubacteriales bacterium; assembly: GCA_964585685.1. GTDB lineage: Bacteria > Acidobacteriota > Aminicenantia > Aminicenantales > Saccharicenantaceae > JALHVH01. Next base: position 112,749 of record CAZPEP010000026.1, read on the forward strand.
TGGACATAAATGACGGGAAGAAAAGCGACGATCGTGGTCAGGGCGGTGGCCGTGACGGCCATCCCGACTTCGCGGGCGCCGACCTCGGCCGCCTCGGCCGGGCCTTTGCCAAGGCTCCTATGGCGGAAGATGTTCTCCGAGACGACGACGGCGCAGTCATCGAGCATGCCCACCCCCAGAGCCAGCCCGCCGAGCGACATGATATTCAGGGTGATGCCGCCGAAATAGAGCAGGTTGAACGTGGCGACGATGGAGACAGGGAAGACGACGCCGATGATGATGGGGGTCCGGAGCTCCTGCAGGAATAAAAGCAGGACCAGGAAGGCCAGGATGCCGCCTTCGACGATCTCGTCCATCGTCGCCGCGACAGCCTCCTCGATGAATCTCCCTTGTTCCGAGACCAGGCGGATCGCAATCGCGGGGTTCTCCTTTCGGATGTCCTCCAGGACCACGTTCGCAGCCCGGGTAACCCTGACCGTATTAGCCCCAGAGGCCTTACGGACGAGGATGCCGACACTATCCATGCCGTTGAGCCGGGCCAAGCCTTGCGGCACCTTGACCGAGTCCACGATCTTGGCCACATCCTTCAGGCTGACGATGCCCCTTTTCCCGGTCGTCTTAAGGCTCGCCTCCCCGATCTCTGCCACGTCAGCGAATTCGCCGGCGACACGAAGAGCGTATTGGAACCGGCCCTTGCGAATGGTCCCGCCCTGGAGGTCGCGGTTGAGGACATCAAGTCGCCGGGAGATCTCGTCCAAACTCAGCTCGTAGAGGGAAACGAGGGCTGGGTCCAGCTCGACCCGGATCTCCCGTTCGGCCCCGCCGGCGATGTCGGCGGAGCCGATGCCGTCGATCTGTTCCAGGCGCGGCTTGATGACCTCCTCGCAGAATTCCCTGAGCTCGAGGAGGCTCCTCCCCCCGGTTACAGCCGCGATCATGATGGGCCTCGATCCGGGATCGAGGCGGATGATGACCGGGTTCTCCGCGTCCAGGGGAAGCCCTTCCCGGGCGTTGTCGAGCTTCTCCCGGGCATGGAGCAGGGCGAAATCCATGTCTGTGCCCCAGGCGAATTCGAGCGTCATGAAGGAAACTCCCTCCTTGGAAACGGAATCGACCCCCCGCAAGCCGGGAATGCGGCTTACAGCCGCTTCGAGGGGTGTGGTGACCAGCGTTTCCATCTCCTCGGGAGCGACGCCCGGGAACCGGGTGACGACTGAGAGTCGGGGGTACCCGATGTCCGGCAGGAAGTCCACGCTGAGCCGGCGTAAGGATACGAAGCCTAAAAGGACGACGGCCAGAAAGGCCATGGCCGTCGTCACCGGTCGTTCGATTGCTATGTGGGCGATCCTCATGGGCTGAACTCTGGAAACACTCCCGATGACGGGACGCTTTATTGACGGCATCCGAACACAAAAAGTATCACCTGAGCTGCCGCGAGCCGGATTATGATATGATAAATTTGGAAAAGAATGAGAAGTCGATGACACTCAAGAGCATCATTCCCTCGATCCTCGTCTGCCTGGCCTGGCAGGCCGCGGCGCCGACGATGGCCATGCCCCCGCCGGGCAACGATACCGCGGCCGAGGCGCCCCGTAAGGGCGGCGTCATCATCCTGCCCATCGTCTTTTATTCCCCCGAGACCAAGCTTGCCGGCGGTCTCGGGGGACTTCTAACCTTTCGCGGGTCGCGGGCCGGGGCGGCGGGAAGGCCCTCGTCGATCTATTTTTATGCGATCTACACCCAGCTGAAACAGTTCTCCATATCCTGGGAACCCGAGTTCTATTTCCAGAAGGAGGCCTGGCTCGTCAAGGGCCGACTGCTCGTCGAAAGATACCCCGATAGATTCTGGGGCATTGGACCCGCCGCGTCCGAAGCCGCCGAAGAGGGCTACACACCCCGTTCTGTCATGCTCGAAGCTTCATTCCAGAGGAAGGTCGTCCCCGCGGCGAATCTCTATGCCGGTTTCCAGATTCGATACGAAAGATACAGGATCGTTAAAGCCGATCCCGTTGGGATCATCGGCCGCGGGGCCATCGCCGGTAGCGGCGGCGGGACAGGGATCGGAATCGGGTTCGTCCTGAACCGAGACAGCCGGGATGACGTCTTCTTCCCGCGCCGCGGCGACTACTGGCTGTTATCCGCCGTGTTCAACGCCAGGGCCATCGGGGGGGATTTCGCGTACACGCACGTTAAGCTCGACGTGAGGAAATATCTCCCGGTCGGATCGACCCGCGTCCTGGCCTTCCAGGGGCAGGTACAGGTTATAACGGGGATGCCGCCGTTCTACGGCTACGCCAAGCTCGGCGGCGACACGATGATGCGGGGGTATTATATCGGACGCTATCGCGACAAGGTCATGGCCGCCGCCCAGGCCGAATATAGAATGCCCCTGTTTTGGCGGATTGGGATCGTCGGATTCGCCGGCCTGGGCAACGTCGCGCCGAGGTTCGGGGCGCTAGAGCTCGGTTGTCTCAAGTATTTCTACGGCACGGGCCTCCGGTTCCGGGTCAGTTCCCAGGAGGCTACCAACATCAGGGTGGACTTGGCCTTCGGTAAAGGCACGTCTGGAGTCTACTTCACGGCCCGGGAGGCGTTTTAACGACCGTCGGTCTCTCTTAAGACCGACTTTGATGGCCGCGACGGGCTTTTCTTTGGCGGCGGCAAGACCCGTCGTTCTCGAATTAGGGATTTCCTGGTCGCGAGGGTTGCTGTAAACTAATAGAGAATTCGACATCCAAACTGGACGCAGATGAACATCGGGTCCTTCGTTGTTCTATCGATGGTGACGGGGGCGTTGCTATCTGGAGCTACGGCGACAGCTCGGGGGGAAAACGCCGTCATCACGGAAATAAAAACCTACGTTTCCCGGGACATGGTCCATGCCGGGGAGACGTTCGAGGCGGCGCTTCGGTTGGATGTCGGCCCAGGCTGGCACGTCAACGCCAATCCTGTAAACGACGAGTTCCTTGTGCCCACGACTCTGGAGATCGGGCGCCAAGGACGATTTACGGCCTTAGATACGGTCTATCCCGTGCCTGTCCTCGCCCGTCTCCCCTTTTCCGAAGCCGATGTCGCGCTCTATACGGAAAGCGTCCTCATCGGGGTCCTTCTGCGGGCGGATGATGGTTTAGCCCGGGGAAGCTATGTGCTCAAGGGGACCGTCACCTGGCAGGCCTGTAACGACGTTTCCTGCTTGCCCCCTGAGACCCGGGGTTTTGAGTTCGAGGTCGTCGTCGCGGAACCCGGACAGGCAACGAAAGCCATGAATGCGGACGTCTTTGAGAAGATCGGCTTCACACCGCGGCCTCGGGCCTAGAATTCGAACCCTAATCCCAAGCCCAGCGAGAATCCGCCGAGGTTGGCTTTGACCTCCGCGGGCTGGACGGAACAGGTGCTCCAGTTCCCTTGGAGATCGATGAAGAATGCAGGCCCCAGCATCACGAGCAGGCCGACCCGCCCCACGAGCCCCACGTCCCCCTTCTCGATCGTCCCGATGCTGTTGGTTTCCTTGTACTGGAAATAAGCTGCCCCCGCTCCGACGTACGGCCGCAGGCGGTCGCGGGAGAAATAGTACTTGACGCCGGCGGCCAGCGGCACGATCCGGATCTTGGTTCCGTCCTCCGTGAGATCGAGCTTCCCGACCTTCGAGTAGTAATCCCCGCCGGCCCAGACGGCCGCGCTTTTTGAAACCGCAAAGCTCAACTCCCCGCCCCAGCTCATCCCGGTGCCGTAGATCTCACGGAAGGCCTTGTCCGTCGGGCTGAAATAAGCGCCCCGGGTCTCCAGGAACACGCTTTGCGCCCGGGCCGTCCCGAGGGTGCCGAGGATGAAGGCAAGGACGAGCTTTCTATAGAGCTTTCGAGAATTCATCATGGCACCTCGCTGGGGGTCCGCTTGCCGGCTTCCTTTTGCCTCTCAGGCAGGAACTCGTGGCCGATGCTCCCGAAGGGGCAGGCCTTCTCGCATTTCAGACAGCGGATGCAGTCCGGGCTGTTGGGTGTCTCGTTTACGCTGACGCCGACCGGGCACTCCTGCAGGCATTTCCCGCATAGCGTACAGGTTTCCTCGTCCACGGTCATCCGGAACAGGCTGACCTTATTGAACAGCCCGAGGATGGCGCCCAGCGGACACGTCGTCCGGCAGAAGGGCCTCATGACGAAGACCATCCAAACCAGGAACCCGGCCAGGACGATGAGCTTCCAGGTGAACAGAAAGCCGAGCTGGCCCCGGATCGACGGGTTCAGGAGGGCCAGCGGGATCCCCGCTTCCAACGTCCCCGCCGGGCAGACCCATTTGCAGAACCAGGGATCCCCGCCGCCGAACGAGTCGAGGACGAGAAGCGGCAAGAGGATGGTCAGGACGGCGAGGAAGACATACTTGAAATACTTCAGGAACTTCGGAACGCCGAACTTGGGCGAGGAGATCTTATGGACGAGCTCCTGGAAGAACCCGAAGGGGCAAAGCCATCCGCAGGGAAGCCGCCCCGCGATGCTGCCGATGGCCCCGAGAAACCCGATGACATAGAGGCCGAACTGGCGACGGGCGAGTGACAAGTTGAGTTTAAGGGAGCCCAACGCGTTCTGGAGGGATCCTATCGGACAGGCGCCGACCGCCGACGGGCACGAATAACAGTTGAGGACGGGGATACAGAGGCCCTTGGAGGGGCCTTGATAGATGCTACCCTTCAAGAACGAAGGGATGTGCGCATTGAAAACCGCGGCCGCGGCGGCCTGGAACCAGCGTCTCCTTTTTTGCGTTTCCATCGCGTTCCCGTCGTCCTCAGCCGATCCCGATGCACTCCAGGCAGACGGTTCGCGCCTTCTCCAGGACGGCCCTGAACTCCCCCGAAGCGAGCCCGAGGGCGACAAGCAGGAGAGAGACGGCGAGAAGGACGACCGGCAACTTGCGCTTCATGGGTTCCCAGGTCCTACTTGATCTCCGACGTGCAGTTCGGGCAGCGGACGGCCTTGATCGCGATCGTCGTGCAGCAATATGGGCATTCCATCGTCGAGGGCGCAGCAGACGGCGCCGGGGCTTCGGCCTTTCTTTTCAATCGGTTCATGCTCCGGACGACGAGGAAGAGGGCGAAGGCCACGATGAGGAACGCGATGACCTTGTCGACGAACATCCCGTAATTGAGCGTCACGGCGCCGGCCGCCTGCGCTTCCGCTAGCGAAGCGTACGGGCCGGCGGTTCTGCCCGCCGCGAGGACGACGTACAGGTTCGAGAAATCCACGTGGCCGAGAAGCAGACCGGTCGGCGGCATGAGTACGTCGGAGACGAACGACGCGACCAGCGTCCCGAACGCGGCGCCGATGATGATGCCAACGGCCATGTCGAGGACGTTCCCCTTCATGGCGAACTCGCGAAATTCCTTGAACACTCCCCCTCCTTGGATCAACTATTTAAATTCGATAGGCAGGACGTCGACGCTGCTTCACTCGTTAAAGCTCCCGTCACAGTTCCTGACTCCAGTTCGTCGAATGTCATGGCCATTCTTCCCCGGGCACGGCACGCATCTCCAGTTTTATAAGCTAAAAACCCGTATTAATCAAGCCGACCCGTTCCCTTCTGCGCGTTGACGACGTCTTCGGCCTTCTCTGGCTCGTCCGTAAAAAGACCCTGTTCGAGGTCTTCCGGGTGGCCGGGGTCATCCAGACGTTGATCTGGATCGGATGGCTCGGGTTGGTCGCTACCGGCGTCCCCCTGCTCGTCATGATGGGTCTGGTGGACCAGTTGACTGGCTCAAGCTCTTCCTAGTCGCGCTCATCGGCCTGAACGGACTGTTCCTCGAAAGGATCAAAAAGGCCGCGGCGGCGGCGCCCGAAAAGACGGACGAGCTTAGTTGAACCAATAGGGAAAGCTGTCGTTCCCCGAGGTCGCCAGGATCCTTTTGACCTCTCCGCTCTTCATGTCGAGCGTATGGAGCTGGTAGGCTTTCTTCCCCTTTTCCTTTGGGCTCGATGAAAAGACGATCATGCTCCCGTCGGGCGAGAAGCACGGATAGTAGTCGTGGGTCCTGGAACGGGAACGCGTCAGGTTCCTCTTCCCCGAGCCATCCGGCGCCATGACGAAGACGTCTCCCAACCCGTCGTCGGCGTGGTCGACATAGGCGATGAGCGAGCCGTCCGGGGAGATCTTGGGCCGGCAGCTTCCCTTCCGGGTCAGTTCCGTGTACGCGCGGCGCGGCTTATCGAACTTGGCGACCAGCCAACCGAGGAACACCTTGCCCGTGAAGTAGATCGTGTCGCCCTTCCGGCTTTCAAAAGCGACGATGGTGGAACTGAAGGGCGGTTCGGGGAATAGGGGCTCGGTCCTGCCGGTTCGGACGTCCATCTTCATGGTCCTCCAGGAGCTCCCTTTGACGTTCATGTCATAGGTGATGAACGCGCCGTCGGCGCTCCAGGAAGGAGAGATCTCGTCCCGCGGGTCGCTTGTGAGGCGCCGCACCGCCCGCGAGTCCAGGTCCAGGGTGTAGATGTCGAAGCTCCCGGCCCTGTTCGATGTGAAGACGACGGTCTTCCCCTTCCAATCCGGGACAGGCCACCGGTCCGCTGCCGGGTCGTCGGTCAAGCGAGTCAGGAGGTTCCGGGAAAGGAGGTAGAGATCGTCGTTTCCCGCCATATCGGAGCTGAAAACGATCCGTGAATCATGACCGAAATCCGCGGAGTACGCAGGAGGTTCCGACCCTTGACCGGAGAGGATCATCAAAGAAACCGACCAGACCGATATTATGGGTATCATCGCTATCTCCGTTCCTCGCGAAGCCATTTTATGGGAATTTTTACCGGAGTTCAATCGCCCGCTCTCCGGCGATTGACGGTCCGTCCCCGCGAACGTATAATAACCTAACCCTTCTGGAGGAATACATGAGCCGCTGGAAACTGTTGTTCACGATCTTTGCCGTCACATTCTCGACGATGCTCGTCGAGGTGCTTCTGACCCGGGTGTTCTCCGTTCTCTATTTCGGGCAGTTTGCCTTCTTGATCATCTCCCTAGCCCTGTTCGGCTACGGGCTGAGCGGCGTCTTTCTGGCCCTGGGTGGGATGGCCCGGAGCGGCGCGCCGACGACCCGGCTCCTGGCCCGCTTCCTCCTTTTGTTCGCCGTTTCCCTTCCCCTGGCATATAAGGGGACCCTCCTCTTGAGCATAGATTTCCTACACCTTTTCAATCCGGCGTCCAACCTCCTGTTCCTTGTCCTCAACTGTCTGATCCTCGTCGTCCCCTTCTTCAGCGGCGGCGTCGCCCTGGCCCTCATCTTCGCGACCTATTCCGATCGGATTGGTCGTTTGTACTTCATCGATCTGGCCGGAGCTAGCCTGGGCTCCCTGGCGATCATTCCTCTCATCCCCAGGCTCGGCCCGAGCCGAATCCTCATCCTCTTGTTTCTGCTCCTCGCGCTGGCCTGGTTCTTCCTTTCCCCCGCCCGCCGCGTCATCCGCGCCGCCGCCCTGGCGGCGTTCATCGTCGCCTTCGGCTTGATGTTCCTGTACGACGGCGCCGTCTTCCCGATCGTCCCCAAACTCGTCGAGCTCAAGCGCCACTACAACGCCCAGCTCCAGAACGGCCGGATCGAGTACACCAAATGGAGCACGATCGACAAGATCGATGTGGCCCCCTGGAGCCCGACCCGGAAGGTCATATGGATCAACGGCGGAACGATGCAGTCCTTCATCCGGAAGTTCGACGGCAACCTATCGCGCCTGAAGAAGATCGAATGGGACCCCGCCTCCCTTCCCTTCCAGATCGCTCGGAACGGTTCGGCCATGATCATCGGCTCGGCCGGCGGCTACGAAGTCCTCTGCGCCCTGTCCCACGGATTCAAGCGCATCGTAGCCATCGAGATGGACCCGATCATTTGCGATCTTCTCTTGAACGAATATGCCGAGTACACCGGGAACATGTTCCGTCTGCCCCAAGTGAACCTCCTCGCCGACGAGGGCAGGAGCGCGCTCAAGCGCATGAACAGGAAGTTCGACGTCATCCAGATGGTCAACTCCCACAACTCCGACCTCCTCCTGTCCGGGGCCCTCAGCATCTCCGAGACCTATATCTACACGGTCGAGAGCTTCAAGGACTACTGGGAACATCTCCAGCCCGACGGCTTCGTCCACATCGTCCACTGGAACGGCGAGCGTCTCTTCGCCACTGCGCTCAAGGCCCTCCGGGAGCTCGGCGTCGAGCGGCCGGAGGAAAAGTTCTTCGTCGTCCAGTACCCCGGTGGGTTCAATAATTTCTTCCTTAAGAAGGGCGATCTGACCCCGGCGGACTACGAGATCCTCAAGGGGTCTGTCCGGGAATCGGGGGAGATCGTCTTTTCCCCGGAGCAGAAAAAGGATAACCTTTACGCCGACATGGCCCGCGACCTGGATGCGGCGGTCCGGGGTTCCTCGGTCAACATCGCCCCTGTATACGACAACTCCCCGTATTTCAACCAGCCCAACCGAATCGGTCAGTTCCGTTTCGCGAACCAGAAGCTCAAGGGCATGGCGGACAAGGTCGTCCGGTCCGCCCTCGTCTATTCCAACTCCATCTATCTGTCCATCCTCGGCCTGGCGCTCCTGTTTTCATTCGTCCTGATCTACCTCCCACTCCGGCGGCGACCGACGGGTGCCGGGACAAAGCCGCTCATCCTCTATTTTTTCTTCATCGGCCTGGCCTTCATCTTGGTCGAGATCATCTTCATTAAGATCTTCCAGCTGTTCCTCGGGAGCCCGGCCGTCTCGATCTCCATCATCATTTTCTCCCTCTTGGTCTCGTCCGGCATCGGGAGCCTGTTCTCGGACCGACTCGGCCGCTCGCTCGGGCCGCGGCGCATCCCGGCCCTCGCGGCTTTTCTGGCCGTCGTGCTCACGGCCTACGGCTTTTGGCTCTTTCCCCTTCTGAACGGTCTGATGTTTCTCCCCTACGCCCTGCGCATCGTCGCGTCCTTCCTCCTGATCTCGCTCGCGGGCTTCTTCATGGGCTTCTTCTTTCCGGACGGCATTCGGCGGCTGGGAGAGGCGGATAAGGCCCTCGTCGGCTGGGCGTGGGGGGCCAACTCGTTCGCCACCGTCCTGGGCTCGATCCTAGCTGTGATCGTTTCCATCAACTGGAACTTCCCGGCCGTCCTCGCCATAGCGAGCGTCGCTTACCTCGCGGCGGGTTCGTGCAGCCTGATCGCGGAGAGGCCAAAGGCGGTCTGACGGCTACTTGATGTAGCCCAGGGATCGCAGTTCCTCGATCTTCTTTTCATCGAGATCCCGATTGCCCTTTCCCCGCTGGTGTTTCATGCGGGTGTAGAGGACCCTCCGGACCGGCTTCGCGGAGGTCAGGGCTGCGAGCAGGGGTTTGCCGTCCATGTCCGCGCCCACAGGAAGACCCTTGATATACAGGATCGTCGGGGCAATGTCGTAGACGGAAGCCTCGATCCGGACACCCCGTTTGACGTCCGGTCCGAAAATGGTAAGGATGCCGTCGGGCGGGGGCGTGCCCGCCGGAAGCCCGTAATGGGTATAGCCTTTGGAGGACATCTGAAAGCCGTGGTCTGAGACGACGAGGAGATAGGCGTTCTCCTTCCGGACGCGCTCGAGGACCTTCGATAGCACGATCTCATTTTTCCGTAGCAGAGGTTCCGCGACGTCCGCCATCATCCGGTTGAATTCCAAAAGGACGTCGGGAGTCGGTTCGGAAGAGGCCCCGACATAAGCGTCGATGCGGTCATGGTATTCCTTTTCCAGGAACAGCGTTGCAAAGTGGAAGAACACGTCCGGAAAGCGGTAGTAGGCCAGAAAGAGATCGTAGTCGTTCTCTTCGAGATAATGGTCCATAAGCGTGTCCTGGATGCGGTCGTAGGCTAGGAACGAAGGCCAGACGCTCAGGATGGGCACCTTGGACGGGTTCCCGGAATAGCGCGCCTTGAATTCGGAGAGGTAGTCGGGCAGGCTCATTTCTGCGACAAGACGCGTATACTGGAACTCGCCGTCGGCGGCCATCCGGGAGAGCATCCTGTACAACCTGGCAAATTCCTTCGGCGGGTAGACCGTATCGGCGAGGTCCTTGGGATCGCCCTTTCCCGATAAAGCCTTCATCACACCCGCCGAAAAAGAATCCGAGACCATGACGCCGCGGACGGCGTCGGGCGGGTAGGTGACGAACCAGTTGAGGACGACGCTCCGCAGGCCGTGTTCGTCCATCATCTCCCAAAGGGAAGGCGTCCGCTTTTCGGAGCTGGAATAAGGGACCCGGATGTTCTGCCGGTTGACGTAGGTCCAGTCGACGATTCCGTGCTTGATCATCGTCTTCCCGGTCGCGATGCTCGTCCAAACCACGGCCGAGAGCGTCGGGTCGAACGTCCGAAGCCTGGCCCATGCCCCACCCTCTTTGAGCGCCTTGAAGACGGGGAGCTTCCCCCGCTCGATCAGCGGGTCGATGACGTCCCACGTGGCGCCGTCCATGCCGACGACATAGACCCGGGCCCCGCGGGGCTCACGGCGACAGGCCGAGGATGCCGCGGCCGCGAACACGAGGACCGCCGTCGCCGCCGAGGCGGCTATTATCCGCGACGTTGCCGTTCTCATGTCGCCCGGTCCTCCTCTTCGGGGATCGTTCGATTTCCCCCGCTTCATTAGAGAATAGCAGTTGGGTTCAGGACCTGTCAAACCGCCCGGCGCCAGACGTCAGGCAGGTCCGGCTCACGGCGCCCGCCCGAGGGATCTCAGGAGCTTCCAGAAAAGGGCGTTGTTCGACGACGACCAGGCGTGGCCTCGGGGCGGGAGGTCCCGGACGAGGATCGTCCGGTACCCGTCCTCCTTGTAAAGGCGTTCCGATTCGACGCAGAACGCAATGAGGTTCTTGTAGTCGCCCTCGTTGTAACAGAAAACCACCCCGAAGCGGGGGCCTTTTTCAGCGGGCCGCAGGACGACGCCGTCGGGGTCTACGTAGGCTTGGGAGTGGGACAAGACGGCGCTGTAGAAGCTTGGGCGGCGGTTGGCAAGATAGTGGCTGAAGACGGCTCCTGCTGAGATCCCAGCGAGATAGATCCGGTCTTGGTCCACCGGGTAATGTTCGACCACCGTGTCGATGATCTTCTCGACGCCGTTGATCTCTTTCTCGGTGAGCCATCCCGTGGAACGGCATTTTAAGAAGCTGTATTCATACAGCGCTTTGGGAACGAGAAGGGCGATGCCCTGTTCCCGGCAGAACGGGATGAGGGCCGTCTCTTCCACCGGGCTCCCGGTATAGTTCTTGAGAGAGGGGATCCTCTTGAATTCCGGTGAAATGACCCCGTGGAAATAGAGCATCAGGGGAACACGCCCTTTTCTCCCGGGGAGGAACAGGCGGTACTCCCGGGCGTTGCCGGAGTCGTCCGTCACCGCGTACGGCGTTTCCAGGACCTGACCGGCGTGACGCGTCCTTCGACATCCGGAAGCGGAGACGGTCAGGACCAGTGCTGCCCCCAACAACATGATCGCGGCGGTTTTTCTCTTCGGCTTCGAGAGGGATGCCCCGGAGGCATTCGATCGATCAGGGACAGATGCCGGATTAATCATGGTTCTCCGTGGACCTCAATGCCGCCTGCCCGTCCCGGTCTCCGGCCGTTTCACGGCAGGCGCGGAAAGGGAGGCAAGGCGGCCGATCTCGGCGGCGTGACGATTCCTTCTCGTCCGCGGCTTCTCCGCGGTCGTGTAGATCCGGGTGAAGCCGCTGCGATATCCGGCCGCGTCGATCGCCTGGACCCGAAAGAAGACGTCGTGAGAAGGGAAGCCGGGAAAGACGATCGAATTGACGTTCGTGACGGCAACATTATCGAGGGAGCTCGGCGTTGGGCCGTACTCGACCCGATAGCAGGCGAGGTCTGATTCGCACCCGGGGTCCCAGCGAAAGCGCCGAACCGTTGGACCCTCGGTTGAGACGTTCGCAACGTTGCTCGGGTCGAGCGGGGGAAACGCGGTCAGCACGTTCGCGAACAAACCTGCGATAATGGTATGCCCGGCGGGACCGGGATGATTCCCCCCGATGTCCTCCAGGAGAGCTTTCCAGCCATCCGGAGGATCGGTGATCATGAAGGCCCTATGCGTATCAATAAATCCGATGCCCTTTGACTCGGCAAGAGCGGCCGTTGCCAAGTTGTAAGCGGAGATATTGTTCAGGACGAAGGGGATGCTCCCGAAACGGTCCTTTCGTGGCGGGATAGTCGAGAGGATGATCCTCAGGCCGCGTTCCTTGGCGGCATCGATGATATAGGCCAGGCTCTCCATGCTGGAATCGACCGAAAAATAGCCGTGGATGCAATCGTTGGTGCCCATCATCAGGAGGAAGTATAGGCCGTCGACACCTCCTAGGTCACGGCGGACCCGAAGCGCTCCTTCATAGGTTTGCTCGCCGGGGACGCCGAGATTCACCGGATAGGACGGGCCATAGGACATCGCGAGGATCTCCTTCACCCGCTCCGGATAGGCCAGCTCGGGGTGGACCTCACCCTCCAGGTTTTCCATCCGCATGACCCCGAACGTTATGCTGTCGCCGAACGCGGCGAACGTGTTCGCCGGACGGCAGTCCTCCTCGTCGGGGACGATGGCCCTTCCCCGCGGTAACGGAACCCGCCTTGGCTCGCGGCCCAGGAGACGGAACCCCGCTCCATCGAACTCCAAAAGATATCGCGTTCGGTCTGTGAGGCTTTCGGCCCGGACAAGGATGCCTGCCGGTACGGTTTCGACCGTGAACCTCTTTTCGGACCAGGAGGTCCGGCTGACGTTCACCAAGCGGTTATCCCGGATGTCCAGAAAGAAGATGTCGTCGTTATTGGAGGCGTTGCCCAGGAGAACCACCCCGATGGGGCGTCCGGCTCGTTCGACCAGCACCGGCGAAGCCGCGAACTTCAGCCCGCCGAGGGGGATGACCCGGGACGTTCGCGTTCCTGAGTCGTAAAGACCGAGCCCGGCGAGCCCGGCCCGGTAATTTACCCACAGGACGTGAAAACGTCCCCCCGCGACCTGGGCCGACGGGAAAAGGTTTTCCCCGCCCGCACCGCCCAGGACGGTCTCCCTCTTCCCGTCGGAGAGGACGATGAAACTGCCGGAATGGACGCAGCGGACGACCAGCCGATAGGTCGTGCCGCCCGAGACGAATGACACGGGGTCCCAAGGCTCCGTTTGGGGAAAGGCGGCGGTCGCCAGGGCAAGGAAGAGCACGCCCCGGATAACGCTCTGCACGATCATGCGTGCATTATATCGGAACACGGGTCCAACTCCAAAACGGGCCATCCGGTCCCTACTCGGGGACACGGTATAGCGTCATGGTCGTGTCCCAGACCTTGAATTTCCTGATGAGCTCGAAACCAGCCGCCGTTTCCGGGAACCGCTTCCGGATCCACCCCTCTTCCGCTCCTCCGAACCTGTCCAACACCACGAGGTGCGTCGGCTTGAACCGGCTGAACGGGTCTCGGTCGTTGAACCAGTTCTCGTAGGCCAGAAGCGCCTTGATGGGCGTCCCGAGGGTCAGCCTCGGCGCCTCCTGGCCCATGACGACCGAGCCCGGCGGAAGGGTTTCGAAGAACAACGAGGCCCTTTCGAGGTCGTAGGTTGGTGTCAGATAGAAATGGCGGACATAAAGAAAGACAGGGCCGGCGAGCATCAGGACGAGCAGGGCCCCATCGAGGACCTGCCTCCAGCGTGTTTTTCGGATGAGGAAGAACAGCATGGCGCCCGCGAACGAGAGGTATACGAGTACCCTCAACATGGGCGGGAAGACGAAGAAGGCCGAAGGCCTGGACACCATCATCCGGAAGACCGGGACGAGAAGCGCGGCGGAAACGAGCGCCAGGGGCCAGAAATGCCCGGCCTCCGCCCGGATGCGATCGCGGTCCCTCAGCAGGAGCGAGCCGGCCAGGTAAAACGCTGGGAACACGGGGACATAGTAACGCATCGGGCGATAATTCAGGAGCCCCATGGAGACCACTCCGCCGGCGATCCAGAGGAGGACGAACAGGTCGATCGGCTCCGGCCGGACCTTCTTCGCCCGAATGATCTTCAGAAGGGCGAGCCCTCCGAAAAGGGCCAGGAGAAGGGCCGCTGCCGGGGCCAACTGGAGATATCGCGGCAGAGGATTGTGCAGGAGGTTGGACCAGGCTTGGCCGATCGAACGGGGCAGGGAGAGCATTCCCCAGCCTGCCCCGATCTTGCCGAACGTCGGCCGGAACGGCAGGTAGATCCCGACGAACCAGGGCAGTCCGATTGCCAGCGCACCGGCCAGGAAGGCCAAGAGGGACCGGAGGTCCGACCTTTTCCGGGCCTGATAGGCGACGGCCAGGGCAGCGGCGATCGGGAAAAAGGCGAAAAGATACTTGGAGAGCGCGGCCACGGCCGCCGTCATTCCGAGGAAGAAGGACATACGCGGCCGGCCTCGCGACACGGCGAAAAGAGCGAAGCTCGCCAAGAAACACAGGCTCGAAAAATTCTCGAGGAGCCCGATACGGTTGTACATCACCCCGTAAAAATCCAGGGCGAACAAAGCCGTCAGTCCAAGAGCATGAGGTGGCCCCAAATAGGTCCTCAGCCCGACGAAGAAGAAAATTAGGCCGCAGAGTCCGAATAGAATGCTAAGGGCTTTGACCGTCACGACGGATACGCCGAACATCTTGAACGCAAGATAATAGAGGAGCGTCAGGGGAGCATTGTAGACGACGGGATTCCACTCGTCCGTGATCCACCGCCCGAAGAGGATCTTGTTGCGGGCGTTGTGGCAATAGATCCCCTCGTCAAAGTAGACGCCCGCGCTTCCGGAGACCGCCGGGATCAGGGCGGGCGGGTCGGCCTTGATGTGCTGGAGCCTCAAGGCCGCTGCCACGACGAGGATCAGGAACAGCCCCAGCCATTCTTTCCAGGCGTTACGCTTTTCCGTCATGCGCGTCATGCTCCCGCCTCAGTCGGGCCCGAGGGCATAGAGGACGGTCCGGCCCTCCCGATGGGCGACCCGGAGGCTTCCAGGGTCGATCTTGAAGAAGCGGCTTTCGTCCTCCCCCCAGAACAGATAATCGACGCCGAGGCTCCGCAGGTCCTCCCTGGTCTCCGGAAGCCCACTCAGAGCTAGCCGCAGGGCTTCGAGCCTCCGTTCATAAAGGTCGGGGCGAACCTGGAAGATCTGCCCGTGCATGCGGTCCCCGACCGCCATGGGGCGCCCGGCAAAGGCCGGTATCGCCGAGAGGTTCCAGCTCCGGGCCGCCGGAAAGTTTTGGACGATCCTTCCCTTCGGCACGTTCTCCCTGATCCACTCGAGCGTCCGCATCTCCTCCTCCACGACATAGCTCGTGAATCGGGCGTTCCCCACGTCGGCCGAATTCCGGATATCCAGGACCGCCGTGAGCGCCCCCGGAAGGAGGACCAACAGGGCCAGCGGCGCGGCGAACCTCCCGGCGCCGGGAACCTCGCCGAGGCGGCACGTCAGGAGGGCGAGCGCGAGGATGACGACGAGACCGGCCTTGAGCGAGACGTCCGATTCGAAGCCAGCGATCCGAACGGCGAGGAGCAAAACGAGCGAAACGCCCAGGAGAATCGTTAGGAACGCCCGCGAACGAAAGCGCGCTACAAGGAGGCCCCAGGCCCCGCTCACGGCGAGGAGTCCGAGGTTCAGCCCCAACAGGATGAAGACCTGCCGCGGGCCGAGGGGCTTGACGACGATCCCGCTCCCCCCTGACGAGACCATCCGCAGGGCCACAGATAGGGCGAGAACGAACAGGGGCAAGAGGAAATGACGCCCCAGGTCCCGGAGAAATACGAGGGGCGGCAGGTCCTTGCGGACGAGGCGCACCCCTTCCCTGCCCATGATATGGATGGCCCGTGAGAGAAGCAGGATGCCGCCGACGAAGAAGCTCGCGCCGAGGCTCAGGGCCAAGAACAGCGAGAGAAGCCACGGCCGCTCCGCGTCCTTGTCGGCGAAAACAAGGAACAGCAGAACGAAGGTCAAACTGAGGAGATGCTGGGGCGTGTAAAGAAGAGAACGGAGGAGGGTATCGACCTGGGGAAGGTTCCATAGCCAGCGCGTGAGCCCGTCGATGTTATAGGTTCGACCCTCGGCGAAGAACGCTGCGAACGAGAATCGAGCCTGGCCCGCCCAAAGGTAGAATCCCTCTAAGCTCGGCGCGAGGACAAGCGGTACGGCAAAGAATGCCAGGTATCGGCGTCGCGAAGAGATCCGCCAGCAGACCTGGAGGAGCAGGAACAGGAACAGGAAATTGACCATGAACGAGTAAGCGAACAGAGCCTTTGGAGTCGACCCGGCCACCTTTGCCACGACGGCCGGAGTCGCGTACGGCAGCCAATAGTAATGGAGTGTTTCCCCCGCAAAAAAAAGGTTCCCAGGCGGCATGGGGCCGTTGTTGAGGGATTCGACGACCGAGAAGTGTTTCAGATAATCCGAGCTGAAATAAGCCCGGTAGGCATATTTGCCGTCAACCGGGAACCCGATCCTCGAGAAAGGTAGCCGGGTCGCGCCGATGACGATGAGGAGGACGAAGAGGATCCCCGCATAATCCTTTTTCGACGGTTCCCCATCGATCGTCCTGCGGCGCAGAGAGAGCGCCCATCCGGCGGCCAGGATGGCGCCGAGGGCCGGAACGAGCCAGCCGTCGGGGAGGAAACGGCAGGCCAGCCACGCGAAAGGAAAGAGGCCCAGGCTCAAAAGGGACCGGATGGTCAGTGAGAAGGCCGGCGAACCGCACACGCCGAGGGCTTTCCCGGCGAGCAGCAATATCCTGTTGCAGACGACGATGAGGAGGACGAGGACCGCGGCGGCCCTGAGGCCCCCGAAAAGCCAGCATCCCACGGCGAGGCAACCGTAGAAGGACAGGGCCAGGGCTGGAACGCCCCGGAATCCCTTCTTCACGTCCATAGCGACCCGCTCCTTCACCAGGCTATCCCGTAGTCTTCCCCATAGTTGCTGCTGCCGCCCCAGAACGTCCCGTGCGCCTTGTCGAAGTAGATCGCGTTGATCGGTCCGGAGGTGCGCTTGAGGGCGGTCGTCTTGTAGCCCATCGCCTCAAGTTCGTCCCGAACCCAGCCTGGAACCCGTTCGTTGATGTCGAGTTTCCCGGGCAGGGACTTGTGATCCTCGAACGAGTTCCTCATCTGGTAGCTCGTGATATGAGCCGCCTCGCAAGCCTCCTGGATGCTCATTCCGAACTCGACGACGTCGAGGAAGAACTGGAGAAGGTTCTGGTCCTGGGTGTCCCCTCCCTGGACGGCGAACGACAAATAGGGTTTGCCGTCCATGAGAGCGAGGCCGGGCGTCAGGGTGGCCCTCGGGCGCTTCCCCGGGGCGATGACGTTGAACGGGTTCTCGGCGGCGTCCAGGACGAAGCTCTGGGCCCTCTGGCTCATCCCGATGCCCGTTTTCCCCGCCAGGCAGGCGGGAATCCATCCCCCGCTGGGCGTCACGGAAACGACCCATCCCTCTTCATCGGCGGCTTGGATGGAGGTCGTCCCGGTGAAGAACGCCCGGGCCACGGCGGCTTCCTCGGCGGGACCGCGAAGGCGGGGGGACTCATTTGACCACTTCTCGAGCAGGCTGAAATAGGGATTCGTCTTTCCCTCAAATGGATACGGATCGCCGGGCTTGACTACCGGATCGTTCTTCTCCCAGTCGATCGTGGCGAGCCGGCTCTTCGCGTATTCCTTGGAGAGGAGCCCCCGGATAGGCTCCTCGGGGGGAAAATAAGGATCGCCGTAGTAGAAATCGCGATCGGCAAAGGCCAGGTTCATGACCTGGTAAAGGGAGTGGATGTAACGGGCACTGTTGTAGCCCATGGCCCGGAGGTCGAGGCGCTCGAGCATGTTGAGGGCCTGGAGCATGACGGGGCCCTGGACCCAAGTGGTCAGCTTATAGACGTCGATCCCCTTGTAGTTGGTCGTGACGGGTTCCTCGAGATGTACCTTCCAGCCGGCAAGGTCCTCTTTTGTGATCAGCCCGCCCTGCTCCCGGCAGCCCCGGGAGAATTCCTCGGCGATATCGCCCATATAAAAGCGATCGTAGGCTGCGTATATGGCATCCTTCCGGCTTTTGCCTCGGGTGAGTGCCTTCTGTTCCGTCTCGACGAGCTTCTTCAGGGTCGTGGCCAGGTCCGGCTGACAGAAGATCTCCCCCGGCGCCGGAGCCTCATGCTCCTCGCCCGGGTGCGGCAGCAAAACGGCCCTGGAATAAGGCCACTCCTTTATCTTGTCCTTGTTCTTTTCGATGCTCTTCGAGAGTTCCCTTTCCATGGGATAGCCGGTTTCCGCCATTTCGATCGCCGGCTCGAGGACCTCTTTGAGGCTGAGCTTCCCAAATTCGGCGAGCATGGTCAGGAGGCCGCCGGGGGTGCCGGGCGTGACGGCGGCCAACGGGCCGTACTCGGGAGGGTACGTGAAGCCCTTCCCTTTGTAGAATTCGGGGGTCGCCCCGGTCGGAGCGACGCCCAAGGCATTGACCCCGACAACCTTGCCCGTTTTCGGGTTGAAGATAAGGGCCTGAGTCTCGCCCCCCCAACTGAGGACGTCGTACATCGTGCATACGGCGGCCAGCATGGCGCAGGCCGCGTCCACCGCATTCCCGCCCTTCAGGAAGACCTTCGCTCCGGCGGTGGCGCCGAGCGGCTTGCCCGTGATGGCCACCCAATGTTTTCCGTGGAGGACCGGCTTCTCGGTCCGTTCACGCGGAGCCGCGGTCAGGGGAAGGGTCAGGGCAAGCACCGGAGCCAAAATCTTGCTTCCCATCCGTATCATGTCGTTTTCCTCTCTTCTCTATGAATTCTATCAAACCGGAAGGGTTTTGAGAATCGCGATTTTGGCGGGCGATTTTGCTTGTGCTATAATTCCGGGCCGAGGCGCCGGCCGCCGGTACAGGAAAGACAATTGACCGAGCTCAGGATCGATCGCCATCCCGTTCTCTCCATCCCCGAACGCCTAACGTTCGCGTTCGCCTGGAAAGGCGCCCCTGTCTCGGCTAGACAGGGTGAGACCATCGCCTCCGCCCTGTTCGCCAACGGGGTCAGGATCTTCGGCCATCACTCCAAAGACGGCGCCCCTCAGGGGATATTCTGCGCCAACGGCCAGTGCGCCCAATGCCTGGTCCTGGTCAACGGCCTTCCGGTGAAATCCTGCATGGAGCTCGTCCGGCCCGGCATCCTCGTCGAGCCCGTCGAAGGGCTTCCTCAACTGCCGCCGTCTCCGGCCGTCGGCGTCTCCCCCGCTGTCCGAGCGACCCGGGAGATCCGGATCCCGGTCCTTATCATCGGAGGAGGCCCCGCCGGGCTCTCGGCGGCGATCGAGTTAGGCCGGCTGGGCGTACGGACCCTGCTTATCGACGACAAACACCGGCTGGGCGGCAAGCTCGTCCTCCAGACGCATCGGTTCTTTGGCTCCATGGAAGCCGTATACGCCGGGACACGCGGCATCGACATAGCGACCCGCCTCGAGGACCAGGTCCGCGCCTGCCCCTGCGTCGAAATATGGACCAGATCGACAGCATTGGCCGTCTTCAGCGACCGTAAAGTCGGTGTCCTCAAAGAGGGGCGCGAGTACGTCCTGTTGACTCCCGACGTCCTCCTCGCCGCCTCGGGGGCGCGGGAAAAGAACCTGGCCTTCCCGGGCAACACCCTTCCCGGCGTCTACGGAGCCGGAGCTTTTCAAACGCTCGTCAACCGCGACCTCGTCCGCCCCGCGAAAAGACTGTTCATAGTCGGCGGCGGGAACGTCGGTCTTATCGCCGGCTATCACGCCCTCCAGGCGGGCATCTCCGTCGTCGGGCTCGTCGAAGCCATGCCCGAATGCGGCGGATACAAGGTCCACCGGGATAAGCTGGCCCGTTTCGGAGTCCCGATCCTGATTTCGCACACGATCGTCAGCGCCAACGGCTCCGAATCCGTATCGTCCGTGACCGTCGCTCGGGTTGACGATCACTTTCACCCCGTCCCGGGTACAGAACGGTCGTTCGCCTGCGACACGGTCCTCATCGCCGTCGGCCTCGATCCCGTCGACGAGTTCACCGCCAAGGCCCGGGAGTTCGGCCTCTCCGTCTTTGCCGCCGGCGATGCCGAGGAGATCGCGGAGGCGTCAGCAGCCATCTTCTCGGGTAAGGTCCGCGGCTTGGAGGTGGCCGAGGCCCTCGGCCTCGACGTCGGGGAGATCTCCCGCGAGTGGTACGACACGGCCGAGGTTCTGAAGTCCAAGCCGGGCGCGACCATCGAAGAGGACGTCCCAGAAGCGGGTGCCGGGGTCCGCCCCGTGCTCCATTGCGTCCAGGAGATCCCCTGCGATCCGTGCACGGCGGTCTGCCCGCGTGATCTCATATATATCGACCTTTCCGATATCCGGAAATTACCGTCTTTTTCGGATGGGGCGCCGGAGCGGGGCTGCACGGGCTGCGAGAAGTGCGTTATCGTGTGTCCCGGGCTCGCGATCACTCTCGTCGACGGACGCAAGGACCCCGAATTCCCAACAGTCACAATTCCCTACGAGTTCCTCAACGAGGGGGTCAAGGAGGGCGGCCGGGTCGTCGTTCAGGATACTCGGGGAGACCGGCTGGGCGAGGTCGAGGTCGTCGGTGTGAAGGCCCTCAAGGCCAATGACAGGACAGCCCTCGTCAAGGTGAGGGCGCCCCGGGAGTACGCCGCGAAGATCGCCGGCTTCCGCGTTCAGGCCGAAAAGGAGAGCGAGCCTCTGGGCCAATGGGTCGCAAGGACGGACGACGACATCGTCGTCTGTCGATGCGAGAGGGTCACCGCCGGGGAGATCCGGAAGCTCATCAGCGCGGGGGTTCGGGACATCAGCCAGATCAAAGCGATCACCCGGACCTCGATGGGCTCCTGCGGGGCCAAGACCTGCACGCCGCTTCTCCACCGCCTATTCCGGGAAGAAGGTGTACCCGAAAGCGAGATCGTCGACCAGCCGAAACGGCCGTTATTCATGGAGGTTCCGTTCGGCGTATTCGCCGGCCTTTCGGCCGAAGAGGAGGACGCTCGTGGCCACCGGTAGGTCCTTCGACGCGATCGTCATCGGCTCGGGAAGCATCGGGACGCCGACGGCGTACTCCCTCGCGGAGGCGGGGATCCGGACGCTGGTCATCGAACGGTTTCCCAGCCCTGGCCAGGGGTCCAACAAGGCCGCCATCGGCGGCCTAAGGGCGACCCATTCCGATCCGGCCAAAATCCGCCTCTGTCTACGAAGTCTGAACATTTTTGCGAACTGGAAGGAACGCCTCGACGACGACCTGGAGTGGCACAAGGGCGGATACAGCTACGTGGCCTACCGGCCCGAGGAAGAGAAAACGCTGAAGGACCTCCTCGTCGTCCAGAAGTCCTACGGCCTGAACATCTCCTGGCTCGACCAGAAAGGGATCCAGGAGGCTATTCCCGGCATCAACCCCGACGGGCTCATTGGCGGAACGCTGTCACCCGACGACGGCAACGCCTCTCCCCTGCTGGCCGTCCAGGCCTTCCATTCCCATGCCCGGCGCCTGGGGGCCGAGTTCAGGTTCGGCGAGAGGGTCATAGGCCTCGTCATCGAGGGCGGCCGAGTCCGCGGCGTACGTACTGACAATGGGGAATACGGTGCGGAGGTCGTCATCAATGCCGCCGGCGCCTGGGCCGCTGACGTCGCCAAGTTCGCCGGGATCGACGTTCCCGTGCGGCCGGACCAGCACGAAGGCGCCGTCACGGAGGCGGTCGCCCGGTTCCTGGAACCCATGGTCGTCGACATCATGCCGGCCGCCGGGTCGGCGAATTATTATTTTTACCAGCACGCGACCGGGCAGGTGGTCTTTTGCATTACTCCGTACCCGAACCTTTGGGGATTTGACACCCGCGAGACGAGCGCGTTCCTCCCGATGGTCGCCCGCCGCATGGTGGACTTGATCCCCCGACTCAAGAATCTGCGAGTCCGCCGGACGTGGCGCGGCCTCTATCCCATGACGCCCGACGCCTTCCCCATAATCGGGTGGACGAAGGAGGTCGAGGGATACCTCCTGGCCGTGGGGATGTGCGGACAGGGCTTCATGCTCGGCCCCGGCGTCGGGGAACTCCTCGTGCGGATGGTCCGGAGGACCGTCACGAAGCAGGACGAAGAGGTCCTGGCGTACGTCTCGCCCTACCGGGAATTCAAGGGGCTGGAAAAGCTTCAGTGAGCGCCGCGCCCGGCCCGGCTCACCTCAGGATCAGTTTCCGGCCGTCGAACGGGACGATGGTCATCGGAATGTCGTAGACCTCCACGAGCAGGGCCTCGCTCAGCACGCGATCGGGCGGCCCCGACGCCGCCACCCTCCCTTTTTTGAGGAAGACCATCTCGTCCGAGTACTTCACGGCCATCTCCAGGTTATGTAGGGTGACGATGACCGTCTTTCCTTTCTCGGCGGCCAGTTTACGGCACAGCTCCATAACCTCGACCTCGTGCTTGGGGTCGAGGAACGTCGTCGGCTCGTCGAGAAGGAGCACCTCGGGGCTCTGGGCCAGCGTCCGGGCGACGAGGGCGAGCCTCCGCTCGCCGCTGCTCAATTGCGAGAATTCCCGGTCCTCGAAACCGGCCAGGCCGACGAAGCGTATGGCCTCCTCGGCCAGACTTCGGTCCTCGCGCGATGGGACTGAGAAGGTCGGGATGAACGCGGCCCTTCCCATGAGGACAAAATCCAGGACGCCGTAATTCAACGCTGGGGCGAGCTCCTGAGGGACATAGCTGATGAGCCGGGCGCGTTCTGAGCTCTTCAATTCGGCCAGGTCCCGGCCGCCGACGGACACGGACCCCTTAGACACGGGGAGGACGCCGCCCAGACATTTGAGGAGGGTCGACTTCCCGGCCCCGTTCCTTCCGACGATCGAGGCGACTTTGCGGCTTTCGAAACGAAGGCCGTCGACGGAGAGTCGGAATTCCCCATAGCCGAAGGAGAGCGACCGGACTTCGACGCTCACAGCCACACCTTCCGCGACTTCCCCAAAAGAAAGATGAAGAACGGGATTCCGATGAGGCTCGTCAGGATGCCGATGGGTATCTCGAAGGAAGCGGCGACGCGGGTGATGTCGTCGGCGACGATCAGGACCGAGGCCCCGAGGGCCGCCGACAGGGGTAAGACCTTCCGGTTGTCCGCCCCTACCATCATCCGGACGAGGTGGGGAACGATAAGGCCGATCCAGCCGATGACCCCGGCCACTGCCGTGACCGCCGCCGTGCTCAGGGAGGTCAGGACGATGACCAGGAGCTTCTCCCTCCGGACGTTGACGCCGAGGGCCGCGGCCTCCTCTTCGCTCAGCGAAAGAACGTTGAGGCGCCACCGCATCAGGACAAGGGCGGCCGTGCCGAGGGCCATGATGGGGAGGGAGACGGCCAGATCGCCCCAGGTCGCCAAGGACAGGCTGCCCATGAGCCAGAAGAACAGGGATTGGAGGGCGTACGGGTTGGCAAAGAACTCGACGAGGGACAGGAGCGCCTGGAAGAACGCCGAGACGATAACCCCGGTCAGGAGAAGGGAGACCGTGTGAGAGCCGGACCGGCCCGACACGAGGAGGACTGCGAGGACGGCCCCCAGGGCGAAGAGGAATGCCGCGATCTGGGGGGGAAACCCTTTGCCCAGGAAGACCAGGGACAGGGCTGCGCCGAAAGCGGCTCCGAACGAAATGCCCAGGATGTACTCGTTGACCAGCGGGTTCTTGAAGAGCGCCTGGAGAGATGCCCCGGAGACCGAGAGGGCTGCGCCGGCTAGGAGGGCCAGCAATAGACGGGGAAGGCGGATCCGGAGGAGGATGTCCCTGTACTCCGGCGGGACCCCGGGAAAGGACGCGGGCGAGACGGTCCGGACGAGGGTCTTGCCCAGGTCCACGGGCGGGATATGATAACGCCCTATGGACAAAGAGGCAAGCGTCAGCAGGAGCGGCGACAGGAAGAAAAGGATGACGAGGATCTTGCCCTTCTTACCTCTCATCCCATCCCCCGCATTCGAGCACCCGGCACAGTGATGAGTAGGCCCCTTCGACGCCGTAATATTTCTTGAAGATCGCGTTCGCCTCCTGTTCCAGGTCAACGGGTCCCGTCGCTTCGGGATGGAACAGGCGTGTCAGATAAAGGGTTTCCACCAGGACCAGGGCGGGATCCCACCAGTACCAGAAACCGAAGGTGTAGAAGACCCTGCCGTTCCTCACCGCCGGCAGGGAGCCGAACCGCTTGTCCCGGAGGATCCCTTCGGTCGTGACGATCCTTTCCCGTGGGGGATAGTTCCCCTGGACCAGGATGACGTCGGGCCGCCACGCCAGGATCTGTTCGGCCTGAGCCACCGTCGCGATGGTCCCGAGATTGGCCGGAAGCATTCCCCGGGCACAGTTGACGCCGCCGGCGGCATCGACAGGCTCGTAGGCGACCGGCGTACGCGTCAGCATCCCCCAGAAGGAAAGATAGACCCTGGGCCGTTCCCCCGCGGGAACGGAGGCGACGGCTCCGCGAACGGAGGCCACCCGGGCCCGGAAATCGGCGGCGAGCTCGGCGGCCCGCGCCTCGCGTCCCAAGATCCCGCCGACGAGGAGGATCTCCTCGACAAGCTTATCGAAGGTGCCCATAGAGGCAAGGGCTACGACGGGCCTCTTCAACTTTCCTTGGAGCGCGTCGACCATCTGGAGCTCCGTGGGTGAGACGAATATGACGTCCGGGTCCAGTCGCAAGACCATCTCGAAGTTCATGTCCTCGGGAGTGTTCGACACGACCGGCAGGTCCCGGGCGCCGGGAAAGATAATGGGAAAGAGATGGTCGTGCTTGAGAATGAAATAGTCCGCGCCGATAAGCCTCTCCCCTGCCCCCAGGGCGGCCACGATGCGGGTGATCTCGGGCTGCAGAGAAAGGACCTTCTCCACCAGCCCCGGCAGGACCACGCGCCGGCCCAGGCTGTCGGTGATCATGCGCGTCCCCGGACCAAAGGATCGGGAAAACAATTGAGAAACGCCGACGAAGACGAAAACAAAGGAAAGGAGGGGGCCTCGGGCCCCGATCTTCGGGAACATCCCGTTCATTATATCCGTTTTCCCGAAAACGGGATACCCGGAGCGCCGGTTTGAAGCCTATCCTCGAGCTCTATGCCTTGATGTTTCGGCTTTGTTCAGAAAAGACGATCTTCCCGAAGAATTCCGGCCTGTGGAAATCCGGAGCCTCCGTGCCCGGCGGCGACCAGGCCCCATAATGCGGGACCTCCGTCTCGTCCCCGCACTTGTAGAAATTGGCCTTCCCGATGACCCCGGGGCGGAGGACCTCGCCGTAATACTTACGGAACAGCATCTGCGGGACACGGTAGCGGACGGTCCAGGAATCGCCCCCGATCGGCCCGTCCCATGCGCCCCGGACCGAGCCCTGGATGCGGAACCCGGCCATGTCGTCGGGAGGGACCCGCTTGCGGTCGTGCCTCCCCGGCCCGAACCCGACGAGCATCGCCCCGGCGGCGTTGGTCTCGAAGTTGAAGTAGCCCAGCCCTTTGTCGGGGAATGGGTCGATGAACATCTCGACACAGCTGTCCTTATAGACCGGGGACTGGAAGTCAAGGTTGCGGACGCGGGCCCTCTTCTCGAACGCTTCAAAACGGACATAGAGATAATGGTCGGTATAGCCGATACGCGCCTCGACCTTCGGTTCGTATCTGTTGCCCAGCCAGAGGTATTGGCCGACCGTCAGGGCTGGAAGGGCGTCCCAGCGGACGGAGTCATCGGATGGGTCGAGATCCGTCGCGACGCGGAAAACCTCGTACTCAGGCATCTGGAAGCCCTCTTACATCCTGACGGCGGCTTTTACCAGCAACTCAACGGCCGACAGGATGGCCAGCTCGGCGTGAGCTTTCGGTTTTTTCGCTTCGGCCAGCGCCAGGAGGACCTTGTCCGCCCAGGGCCGGTCGGTGGTCCCACCGGCGAAGACGAGCTCCAGAGCCTTGAGCCCGGTTCCGGCGGCCAGCGTCAGCGCGTCGGAGAGGGGCCCGATCTCGGCCAAGGCCGGGGCCCCCTGGATCACTGGATAGAGCTCTTTGGAGTTGTCACGCCAACGGACGAGCGAGGCCTTGATCTCATCCGCCAAGGCCTTGTCCTTTGTCAGGAGGAATTGGCTGACGGAGGCGCCGAATTTTCTGGCGGCCATGGATTCGGGCGGACAGGCATCCACGAAACGGGTGTATGGGGAAAGGAAAGTATACGTCGCCTGTTCGTGCCGCGCGTAGCGCTTGAGCGGCTCTGTCACGTCCGCAAGGGTCTTGAGGGCCGACGTGCATTCCTTCCCGGACAGCCGGCGGAGCATCATGGTCTGATAGCTGATATGCCTCAAGCCGTGCTCCTCGAGCTGGAGGCTGACGAGGTTCATGCGGCGGTACATGTCCTCGACGTCCTTGACCGACTGCGGCGACCATAACCTCTCGGCAATGGCCGCGGTCCGCGGCCAGATGCGCGAATCCACCGTCTCCGGGGTGACGAGCTCCGCCCACATTGTCGCTTCCCCGCCCAGGATGAGCTTCTTCTCTTCGCCCGTCAGGGGGCTGTTTTCGGGGATAGGGTCGTTCTCGTAATGCTCCCAGGCCGGCTGGCAGAGATCGATGTAGTAGCCGTTCGAGAGCAGGCCCTGATAGCCCATCCTGGCGGACTCGACGAGCGATTCCTGGCCGCGCCAGGACTGGATGACGATGTTCTTGGGCAGGCCCGGCTGGAAGACCTCGTCCCAGCCGACCATTTTCTTGCCGTACCGGGTCAGGATCTTCAGGATACTCTTGTTGAAGGCGGCCTGCAGGGCCTGGTTATCCGGGATGCTGTTCCTCTTCATGAAGGCCTGGATCTTCGGATTGGCCCTCCACTCCCCGCCCTCAACCTCGTCCCCGCCGATGTGGAGGTATGGGTCCGGGAACAGGGCCGCCATCTCCTTCAGGAACCCATCGAAGAACCTGTAGGTTTTTTCCTCCGTCGGGTCGAAGGCCGGAGTGAAGATCCCGAACTTCCTCTCGATGTTATAGGGGCCGATCCCGCTCGCGTATTCAGGGTAGGCCGCGAACCAGCTCGTCGAATGCCCGGGGATGTCGAACTCGGGCATCACCCGGATCCCCCGCTCGGCGGCGTAGGCGATGACGTCCCTGATCTGGTCTTGGGTGTAATAAAGGCCGTCCGAACCGAGCCGGTGAAGCTTCGGAAAGGTCTTACATTCAACCCGGAAACCTTGGTCCTCGGTCAGGTGCCAGTGGAGAACGTTAAGCTTGACGGCCGCCATGCCATCGAGCGTTCTTTTGACCATGTTCACCGGCATGAAATGCCGGCCGGCGTCGATCATAAGCCCCCGCCACGTGAATCGGGGGGCATCTTGGACCTCGACGCATGGGAAGTAATGTCCCTCGCCGTCGGAAGACAGGAGCTGGAGAAGCGTTTCGAGCCCCCTCAGGACGCCGAAGTCGGTCTTCGCCGTAAGCGAAATGCGTCCCGGACCGACCGTGAGCCTGTAGGACTCATCTTCGTTCGGCTCGAGCTTTCCCGCTCGTTCGCAGGCGTAGGACAGGGAAACCGCGTCCCCGGGAGCCTGACTCAGGAGGAAATCTTGTTTTAAGAAGAGCCCCGTGCGGCCCGAAAGCCTGAACATGAATCGTGCGGCCGCGTTCCTTGCCCGGACGCCCGTCTCGCCTTCGCCGGCCACATAAAAAGAGTCCGTGACCCGGAACTTGCCGTCGATGGCGGCGATCTTCGCCGGAGCAGGCATGAGATCGCGGGTCCTGTCAGCGGCCGGAATCGCGGCGGCCGATCCCAGGATAAGCGCTCCCGCCACGATCCAGGTGGCCCTCGGCCATATCGTTCTCTTCGGGGTCTTCATGCCCTTCCTCCTTAACATTTTCGGGCCTCGAAAGAAACCTCCGTTATAGCACAGGAGGGGGCAAAGAAAAACGGTCCCTGAAGGACTCCGGTTCAGTCTTCGTTCTTTTCGACGACGATCGTCATCTTCGACACGAGGGCGGCGACGGCCCCGATGGCGGCCCATACGGGGACGACGAGGGCCCCGACGACCCCGACGGTCAGCGGGATCTCCATGAACGTCTTCCCGTCCTCGCCCTTGAGAAAGATCCTCCGGATGTTGCCCTGGTGGAGAATCTCTTTGAGCTTGTTGAGGATATTATCCCCGTCGATCTTGAATTCCTCGGTCCGGGTCTTTTTGTCTTCGGCCATGGTGTCCTCCTTGCCGACGCGTCCTATTGTTCCTACGTAAGATCCGTTTTTCAAGTTCACGGCCCGGGAGCGAAGCTCGGCGCTCCGGGAAACAACTCCCTGAGAACGGGCAGGGATTCCGGGAATAGGCCGTTCAGGGCCGACGGCGCCCATTCGGCCCGGCCGACCCTCCAGCCGCCGGGCGTTTTCCGGAGCTCGAGCTTGAATTTATAGAATTCCCCGGCGAAGCGGACGATTCTCCTCAGGACCTCCGCCCCCCCGGAGGACAGGACGACGTCGGTTTCGACCGTCGCCGTCCCTTCCGGCCGAAGACCCGCGATCTTCGCGTGAAGGAGGTGGACGACGATCCCGTATTTCCGGCGAAAATGGTCCGCGACGAGCGCTTCCGTCGCCGTTCGGTCCCGGCCCTCGAAATCCGCGTAGTCATTGGTGAGCAGGGCAAGGAGGCCCGGCAGATCCTTCTTCTCGGCGAGAGATCCGACCCGTTCCATGAGCTTCATGATCCGCGCCTCCTCGGACCCGGAGGAACAGCAGGCCACGAGCATCAGGAACGCCGCGGCGATCGGAAGAGAGGGCGGTTTCATCCCGCCGACCCGCCGCCGCCACCGCCCCCCCCGCCGCCCCCCCCGCTGAAGCCCCCGCCGCCGCCCGAAGAATAGTGGGCGGCCGAAGTGCTGGCCTGGGCGATCGAGGTCGACATATGCTCGATGGAAGTGACCATGCTTTCGAGACGCCCCGCGCCGATGAAAGCCCCCCGGCTGTATCCGTAGTACCACAGGGGCGCCGCCGCGCGTTCGTCCGCGAGGATGATCGGGAGCATCTTGATGATCTTCTTTGCGTTCCCGAACAGGATCCCGAAGACCAGATAATGCTCCCAGAGCTTGTAGGCTTCGGGCGGGACCTCCGTGAAGTCCGGGAAATCATCCAGGAACCGCCGGAAGGCGCGCCACATTTCGTTCTCCCGGGCCCAATCCCGTCCCCGTCTTTTCATCTTCGGGACAAGCGCGGACACCAGGACGAGCCATATCGGGTTCAGCGTCAGGATGGTGGCTGGAAGGGACGCGGCCAGGAATATGTTCCTGGCCTTGAGGCTTTCCGGTTCGAGGAAGTTGAGGCCCTTGGCCTCCTGCCTCACGCTTTTGATCCAGGCCTGGTACCAGGCTTGGAACTTCTGCGGCTTCTTCTTCAGGTAATTCTTCAGATCATCCAAATCGATCCGATCGCCTGCTTTTCCACCGGCTCCGCCCACAGTCACGAAGAGAAGCTCGAGGAGATCCTTCTCGAACGTTTTCAGCGATGGGTCCTCCCGGAACCCCCGGCGGAGTGTCGCTACGGATTCGAGATCGGTTTTTATCCCGAAGAGCGTCCGCTTTTCGACGGCTCGGTCCTCGATCTCGATGAACCTGCGCCGGGCCAGCTCAAACAGCGTGGCCGTGAAGGCGGCAGGCGTGATGTCCCGTCCCTCCCTGAGGAGTACCTGGACGAGCGCCGGTGGGAGCTCTGATGGAAGTTCCCGGACATAGGGCGGGATGTCCTCGAAGCGGTAATCCCTTCCGATCCTCTTCCAGATCCGGACATAGATGAAGAGCCAGATGACCGGCAGAAGGAGGAGTCCGGCGCCCCAGAGCGCCGCTAGCTTCAGGAACCTGCTTCGAGCGTTCCGGGCGTTCTCCTGGGCCGCGCGAACCCTTTTGATTGTCTCGCGGACGAAGCCCGCCTCTTCCTCTTTAATGGACTCGAGGGAATACAGGGTCGAGGCGATCCCGCTCACGATTCCCGCGGGCCAGAGGACCCGGACCTCGAGGAACTGGCCGGACGGCAGGTTCGAGGCCGTGAAGCGGGCTGTCCGCTCGTCCACGATCTCGGACCACCCGGAGAGAGGCCCGTGGCCGAAGACGCGGATGTCTTCCCGGCTCGGGACGGCCTCGGGGAGCCGGAGAGTGACCTCAGCCTTGGCCGTGGGCTTATCCCATCCGCTCCCGATGGCTTGCCAGTAAAGCTCAGAGATGTCCGGATAACTGACGATGCCGCCCCGGATCAGGTAATGGATATGGAACGTCCGCCGCTCGTTCCGGGCGGAGTAGTACCATTTGGCCGTGAACCGGCCGCCCCCCGTCGAAGTCTCCGTCCTCAGCGAAGCACCATCGTTATCGGTGATCGAGAAATCCTCGATGGACACGTCATGAACGGATGACTTCCGTTCAACGCGCAGGGGGATCCAGAGCGAAGCCCAGGAAAAGCGGCCCTCGAATTCATAGGTCCGGTATTCATCCACGGTGAACGATCCGTCCTTCGCGACGGCGATATCGATCCGGACGTCGGAAAAATAGAAGTTTTTGGTCTCGGCTCCGAGCCGTGACGCGGCGGCCAGCGCTAGGAGCGTGACCGCAAGAACAGCCCTCGTGATCCCCCTATGCAACATTCGGCCTCGTCCCTTCATGCGTTCTCCTTTCCCGCGCCGGTTCCCCCCCGCGGCTAAGGCTCAGACGGCGGCACGGCCGTAGACGTGCTCCAGGATGGCCCCGATGCTTTCAGGATCGATCTCGGCGAACTCAACGCCCATTTCGAAGACGCCGTCTTCGAAGAGCCGATTCACCCAGCGGACCGTTCCCGTCCCGCGGAGGAGCCGGCGCGACCCGGTGAGAGCGATCTCGAGCCGGATGAGCCCGCCCTTCGGGACAAAGACTCCCGAAACAAGGCATGCTCCCCCGGGCGATATGTCCCTGGTCAAGGAGGCGACGTTTGCCGGGGACCTGCCGTCCAGCTCGTCCTGGATGAGGGTCAACACAGCCTTGTCCTCCTCCGGGACCCTGAACTCTTTGCGTCGTTCCCTCATACCGTCCGTCTTGCCGGGGAGCATAACAAAACAGCCCCGAAACGTCAAACGCTCCCGGCGCCCCTTGACCTTTTGGCCCTACGACTTTAGGATGTGAAGATACGACCAGCTTGGAGGATACGATGACTGAAAGGACCCTGCCGCGGCTGTTCGAGGACAGCGTCGCGAAATACCCCGACAATATCCTGATGTGGGAGAAACTCGCCGACACCTACGAGGGCACGACCTACCGCGCCATGCGGGAACGCGTCCATGCCTTCGCCGCCGGATTGATGAGCTTCGACCTCGGAAAGGGCGACCGCGCCGCCCTCATCTCCGAGGGCCGGAATGATTGGGTCGTGAGCGAGCTGGGGATCCTGTATGCCGGGGCCGTCGATGTTCCCATATCCGTCAAGATCGAAGAGCTCTCCGACCTCAAGTTCCGGCTCGCCCACTCGGGCTGCCGGATGGCCGTCGTCTCCGCGAGCCAGGTTCAAAAGATCCGTCGGGTCAAGCACGACTTGGCCGATCTCGAGAGGACCATCGTCCTCGACCGGCTGGACGGCTACGAGCCGGATGAGGTCTATGCCGGCGACGTCCAGGATAGGGGGAAGGACTGGCTCGGGGCCCACGGGGCCGAGTTCGATGCCCGGTGGACCTCCGTCCGGGAGAGCGACGCCGCCAACATCTGCTACACCTCCGGAACCACGGACGATCCCAAGGGGATCATCCTCACCCACCGCAACTACACCGCCAACATCGAACAGGCGCAATCCCTGGTCCCCTTCCCGGAGGACTACGTCTCCCTGATCATCCTTCCCTGGGACCACGCTTTTGCCCATACTTGCGGCATTTACACCCTTATGAAGGGAGGCGCCTCGCTCGCTTGCATCCAGCTCGGGAAGACCCCGATGGAGACGCTCAAGAACATCCCCGTCAACATCCGGGAGGTCCGGCCCCATTTCCTGCTCAGCGTCCCGGCGCTGGCCAAGAACTTCAGGAAGAACATCGAGAAAGGCATCCGGGATAAAGGCCCGAAGGTCGAGGCCCTCTTCCGCAAGGCCCTAAAAATGGCCTACGATTACAACGGCGTCGGGTGGGACCGGGGCAAGGGACTGAAGGCCCTTAAGAAGCCTTTCATGAGCGTGGCAGACGGGCTTATCTTCAAGAAGATCCGCGAGGCCTTCGGCGGACGGCTCGAGTTTTTCGTCGGGGGAGGGGCTCTGCTCGACATCGAGCTCCAGAGGTTCTTCTATGCCATCGGCCTCCCCATGCTCCAGGGGTACGGGCTGACCGAGGCGGCGCCGGTCATCTCGGCGAATTCACTCGCGGTCCACAAACTTGGGTCCTCGGGCCGGGTGGCGGCCGGGATCGAGCTCACCATCCGCGATTGGGCCGGTTGCGAGCTTCCCGTCGGTCAGACGGGCGAGATCGTCATCCAAGGCGAGAACGTCATGTCGGGCTACTGGAAGAACGAACGGGCCACGCGCGAAGTCCTGCGCGATGGCTGGCTGTTCACGGGCGACCTCGGATACCTCGACGCCGACGGCTTTCTCTTCGTCCTGGGCCGGATGAAAAGCCTCCTGATCGGAAACGACGGAGAGAAGTACAGCCCCGAGGTCATCGAGGAGGCGATCGTCGAGAGCTCGCCTCTCATCGACCAGCTCATGCTCTACAACGACCAATCGCCGTTTACCGTCGCCCTCCTCGTCCCGAATAAAGAGGCCCTCCTGCGGCGGCTCGTTGAGCGAGGCCTGTCCTGCAAAACGTACGAGGGGCAGGACGCCGCCCTTGGGCTCCTCCAGGCCGCCGTCGACGAATTCCGGGAAAGCGGAAGCCGGGGCGGAATGTTCCCGGCCCGCTGGCTGCCTTCGGCCGTGGCCGTCCTCGGCGAAGGCTTCACCGAGCAGAATCGGTTCCTCAATTCGACGTTGAAGATGGTCCGGGGACGGATCACCGACTTCTACCGGAGCCGCATCGACCACCTCTTCACGCCCGAGGCCCGAGATATCCACAACCCCCAGAACCGGACGATCGTCGGTCGGTTCGAGTGACGCCCGGAGCGGGGCGGCGGAGTTTTGAAAAACCTCCCCGGATTTAATAACTTTACGGGCGGGAATCAGATCGTAAGGAGATCCAAATGAGCCCTAAGTTTCGGCTGGGAGCAATGATTTTCCTGGAATACGACGGGGCGTGGGCTCTGGTCCTTTGTCCGCCTGTGGTATAGTATTGAGGGGTTTTTGAACGCCGTTCGAGCGGATTGAAGCCCGCCCAAGCGAACGACCATGAAGATCAGATACCTCGATGGACCCAGGTTGTATCATGCCTTCCTAGCGGGGGGGAACGCCATCATCCAAGATCAGAACTACCTCAATAAGATCAACGTCTTCCCGGTCCCTGACGCCGACACGGGCACGAACTTGGCCTCGACCATGAGATCCATCGCCCGAGGGGCTGTGGCCTCGCGTTCGATCAAGACGACCATCGCCTCCATCGCCCAGGCCGCGCTGCACGGCGCCCGGGGCAATTCGGGCCTCATCTTCGCTCAATACATCTACGGCATCAGCCGCGAGCTAGGCAACGAGCGAAGGGTCGCGACCGCGCATTTCGCGGAATCCGTGAAGAGGGCCGTCGCCTACGCCACCAAGTCCATCCTGACCCCGGTCGAGGGGACCATGATCACCTTGATCAGGGACTGGGCCGACGCGGTATACGAGGAGCGCCATAGGACTCACGACTACGCCGAGCTCCTTTCCGGGGCCCTCGACGCAGCCCGCAAGTCGCTCCAAGAAACGCCCAAAAAGCTCGCCGTACTCGCCAAGGCCGGGGTCGTCGATGCTGGGGCGAAGGGATTCGTCGATTTTCTCGAGGGCGTCGTCCATTTCATTGCGAAGGGCGATCTCAAGTCCATGCCCATCGTTGAGGACCCGCCCCCCGCGCCGGCCTTCACCGTGCATCGGCACTCCGACCCGCCCAGGCACCGGTACTGCTCGGAGGCCCTGCTCACAGGGAAAGTGCTTGACGTCGACCGGATCCGCGGCCTCGTCCAAGAATACGGAGATTCGGCGATTGTCGCCGGCTCAGACGAGCTCGTCCGCATCCACGTCCATTCCAACGACCCTGCCGGGCTGTTTCACAAGGTCCGAGAGCTGGGCACGGTCGTACAGATCAAGGTCGACGACATGCGGAGGCAGCAGGAGGCTGTCCATACCCCTAACGCCCGGATCGCCCTGGTCGTCGACTCCGCCTGCGACCTGCCGGCAGAGGTCTTCGACCGCCATCAGATCCACCTCCTCCCTTTCCAGGTTTCTTTCGGGGCCGATCTCTTCCTCGACAAGCTGACGATCACCCCGGACCAATTCTACGGTCTGTTCGAAACGGAAGCCGAACTCCCCCGAAGCGCCCAGCCCTCGGCCGCGGGCGTCGAGGCGCTCTTCACGTTCCTCGGAAGCCATTATGAGGCCCTGATCGTCCTGACCCTGTCCGAGAAGATGTCCGGCCTGTACAGCACCTGCCGCGTCGCCTCGGAGGGGAACCTAGGTCTCAAGATCGCGATCATTAATTCCCGGGGGCTTTCCGCCCAGATCGGCCTCATCGCGTTGAGGGCTGCCGAGGCCATCGAAGCCGGGATGAGCCACGAGGACGTCGCGGAGCTCTGCGAAGAATGGGTCGCGAAGTCCGGGATTTTCGTCGACGTCACAAACATCCGGCACATGGTCCGCAGCGGGCGCCTCGGCCGGATGAAAGGCTTTCTGGCCAACGCCCTCAAGCTCAAACCCATCGTCACCATAGATCGAGAAGGAAAGGGAACGACCGCAGGCAAATCCTTCACCCGTGACGGCAACATGAAGAAAATCGTCCGCAAGCTCCGAAAGATCGCCGCGGGAAAGAAGATCCGCGCGTATGCGGTCGTCCACGCCAGGGACCCGGAACGGGCCGACGCCTACGCCGCCCGGCTGACCGAAGCGCTTGGGCGTCCTCCCGCGTTCGTCATGAGCGCCTCGCCCGTCATCGGCGTCCATGTCGGGCCTGGGCTTGTCGCGGTCGCTCTGACCTACGAATGACGACCGCAAGCTATCTGCTCGCCTCCTTTCTGACCGTCCTCCTGTATCAGACGTCTTTCTTCGTTATCGCCCTCCTTCGCAAGGACAATTCTGTTACCGACATCGGCTGGGGGATCGGCTTCCTCGTCGTCTGGGCCGTGACCTTCCTCCTCGAACCCGGGGGGACGCCCCTTCAGCTCCTCGCCGGCGGTCTCGTCGCTGCCTGGGGCCTCAGGCTCTCCGGGCATATCTTTTTCCGGAACCGGGGCCGGGGCGAGGATTTCCGTTACGCACAATGGCGGAGGGAATGGGGCCGGGCGTTCGCCCTGAGGAGCTACCTTCAGGTCTTCCTGCTCCAAGGGCTCTTCCTGCTTCTCATAGCTTCGCCCGTCATCCTCGTCAATCGCTCCCCCTCAGGCTCTATCGGCGGTCCCGCGGTCGCAGGCGCCGTCATTTGGCTCATCGGTTTCGTGTTCGAATCCGTCGGAGACGCCCAGTTGAGGCGATTTAAGAAGGACGCCGTAAACCGCGGCCGGATCATGACCCGCGGGCTCTGGAGAGTCACGCGCCACCCAAATTATTTCGGCGAATCCCTTATGTGGTGGGGCCTCTTCGTCGTGGGTCTCTCCGTCACCGGGGGCTGGGCCGGCCTCTTCAGCCCTCTGGTCCTGACGTTCCTCCTGACGAGGGTCTCAGGGATCCCTCTGCTCGAGAAAAGATATCGGGGGAACTCGGAGTTCGAGGAATACGCCCGGCGGACGAGCGCCTTTATCCCTTGGCCCCCGAAGCGTGAGGGCGGTCTTCTTTTCCGATAGCCAGGACCTCTATCAGAATTCCCAGACAAATCCTGCGACGACGTAATGGATGAGCGAAAAAGTGTAAACCTTTTCGTTGTCCGCTCCCCCCTCCAGGACGCGATATCCCGCTTTCATTGAAAGAGAAGGGGTGAGTCTGAAGCGCATGCCCAGGAAGACGTCCTCCGCCCTCCCCTGCGGGGCCGCCAGGGCGTCGCCTTCAAGGATCAAACCGATCCTTTCATGGACATTCCAGCCTACCGCGAAATGGATCAGGGGGACTGGACCGACATTCTTTTTTTCCGCCGTGAGGCCCGCCCCTTCGAGCCGTATGACCGCATCCCTCACCTTGGCCGTCAAGCCAAGGTCGAGGGTCCAGGTCTCGGATTCGACGATCCGATGAGCATAAGTAAGCCGATAGGAGTTGAAGGTGTACCGGGCCTCGAACCTGGTCCCGTCCGGGAAAAGGGTCCCGGCGAACTCGATCGGACGACCGATCGTTCCCGCCGCTCGGAGGCTCAACGGAGCCGCCAGGAAAGAGATCCGGCCGCGGCGGCCGACCCGATGGACGAGCCTGAGCCTTAGGAAGGCTTCCGGCTCCGCCTTGAGGTCCCGGGAGAAGGAGAACCTCGTCCCCGAGTCTCCCGGTATCCGGATATCGTTGTAGCCGCTGAAGGCGAGCCCCGATTCCGCGTCGAGCCGCCACCGGGACTCGGAGGGAAGCCCAGTCCGGAAGAACAGGCCCACCGCCAAGACGATCCAGATAACTCTTTTCATGATCCCTCCGACGCAAGATCTGCCGGCCGCGGCGTCAGAATCCTGGCGATATGCTCAGCTGGAAGTGCCAGCCCTTGATCGGCCGCTGGAACGGGTACACGTAGTTCAAGCCGATGATCAGGTAGCCGAAGAGGTTGGTCCTCAGGCCGAACCCCGCGCTGGTGACCGGCTTTCGGGTGCCGCGGGAAAGGAAATAAGCCTTGTCCACGGAATCCCAGGCCAGGCCCCAGTCGTAGAACCCGAAGGCCTCGATCGGGAACGGCCCGTAGTATCCCTTTCCGATCCCGAGGAGCCTGAAAAGCGGGAAGCGGATCTCGGCGTTGGCTATGATCATCTTGCTCCCGTAGAGTCGGTTGATGTCGAACTCGCTGAGATCCTCCTGGCTCCCATAATTGAAGGATTCATAGCCTCTGACCAGATCCCAGTAGCCGATGTACAAGGGCCACATCCGCGCATCCTCGGCGCTCTTGCCCCAGCGGCCGTAATGCATCGCCCGGAAGGCCAGGGTGATGGGCTTGACGGGGACGAAATACCTGCGGAAGTCCGTAAGCACCGATAAGTAGGACATGGACCCTATCGAGGGCGACAGCTGGATCGCATCAGACCTCCCGAGGATCGGGCTCGTGGCGCCGAAGATCGTGCTGTCATAGATATAGGCCCCGGCCACGTAGCCGAAGCTCAGGCTCTTCGGCGTCGGGAGGATCGTCTTCTCGTTCATCAACAGGGTGTTGTCGATCATGGAATAGGCCCGGGTGTATACAGTCCAGTTGAAGTCCAGAAGCCGGAATCCGCTGGAGAACTCCAGCCGTTGGACCTGGCTGAGCGGATAGAAGCCAAAGCCCGAGAAATCGTAATTGATCTGGCGATAGATGTTCTCCTGTTCGATATAGGCAGGCTCGCCGAAGACTGTGCCTTGGGAGACCGAGTAGAACGGATAGGGGTAGGAGATCCGCTGAAGGACGGCGCCCCAGTTCACCCGGTGCCGGCTGTTCTGATAGGCCAGTACGACGTCGGTGTCGATGAGTCGGTTGCTCGTCTGGGCCATGGTCATCAGCGTATGATACCCGAGCATGTCACTCCAGTAGGCGGCGACACCCCCCGCCCCGTAAGTCCCGTAGCGGTCGACGCCGATGCCGATCGACGGCGGGGTCACGAAATCCAGAGCGAGCTTGGGCTTATAGGCCGAAACCAGAAAATTCGTGTCCTTGGGCAGGCCGAACAAAGGGTTCTTCAGGAGCCCGAGCAGGGCCCCTTCGGCCTGTTTGCGCGGCGGCAGGATCCCCAGGTTCGTGTCCCCGAACTGGGACAGGAACGCCTGGCCCTCGAGCGTTTCGGGGGCGTCAATCGCGTAGATAGAATACCGTCCCTGGTCGTAGCCGCTGAAGACAAGGCGTCCGGAATCCTGGGCCACCGAGATGGCCGGGCTAAGATCGGTGATGCCCGAGATGCCTGTGTACAGGTTCGTGACCTCGCGGATCTTACCGGTGGCCAGCTCGATCCGGTATAGGTCGGACTTACCGCTCTGGTCGGAGATGAAGAAGAGGCTCTTCGAGTCGGGGGACCACTGGGGATTGATGTTCTTCCCCGACGGGAAGGCCAGGACCTTCTCGACCTGGGCGGTCGCGGGGTCGAGAAGGGCGAGCTCGTAGTTGCCGATGTCCATCCAGCCGAGGTTCGTCGAGAACCGCTCGGTGACGAACGCGATCCTCGTTCCGTCCGGGGACCAGGCCGGCTCGAGATCGCCGAACGAGTCCCGGGTCATCTGTTTCACGGTGGACGTCTTGAGGTCGTAGATGAAGATGTCGGAGACGCCCCCGGCCAGGGCCGAGAACACGATGGAATTCCCGTCGGGCGACCAGCAGGGGCTGAGGATCTCGCCCAGCTCGGGAAACGGGATCTCGCGCTCGATCCGGTTCTTCGGGACGTTGACGATCGTCAGGAGCGGCCGGCCCTTGGCGACGGCGCCGAAGACGAACAGCTCCCCTTTTGCGTTCCAGGACCCGGCCGAACGGATGAACTGGAGGCTCTCGAAATGGGGATCGACGGCGGTCGAGATGATCTTCCTCTTGACCTTCCCCGTCAAGGCGTCGGCCAGGTAGAGGTCGATGGAGAACAGGTCCCTCGTGGACAGGAAGATCATTTCCTTCCCGTCGGGGCTAAGCGCCGGCGAGATGTTGTAGACGTTCTCCTCGGACCCCAGGATGACGGGTTTGGCGGCCTTGTCCGGCATTTGGGTCTTGTCATAAAGGGGCGCGTAGGCGTCCTGCATCGCCTTGTGCCAATCGGCGGAGATCTGTTTCAGCTTGCTTCCCAGGCTGACCTCGAGAACGGTCTCATAGCTCCCCTGGCGGCCCACGTTCTTCATCATCTTGCCGATGACCTCGTCGCCCAGCCGGCCGGTGATGAAGGACCAGACGGCGTGACCGTATCTATAGGGGAAGTACTTTGAGTTC
Organism: uncultured Eubacteriales bacterium; assembly: GCA_964585685.1. GTDB lineage: Bacteria > Acidobacteriota > Aminicenantia > Aminicenantales > Saccharicenantaceae > JALHVH01. Next base: position 151,778 of record CAZPEP010000026.1, read on the forward strand.
TCGAGCTTGCTGATCTGGGGCAGGTCCTTGCGGCGAACCGTATCCCTCATCCACATGGCGGTGTTAGGGTCGACGGGACCGATGGACAGGTACTCGGCCATGCCTTCGATGAACCAAAGGGGGATCCTCAGGGAATCCTCGTTGCCCCGCTGGTTGTCCGAATGGCCCTGGGCCATGATGTCGTACTGGAAGGCATGGACGAGTTCGTGCCCGATGACGTGGTCGGTCTCGCTGAGGGAGGGCCCGTAGGGCAGGATGATCCGGCGCTTGAAAGATTCGGTGACGCCGCCCGTGCCTTCGCCCATCGTTCCGGGAATGACCGTGGTCTGTTGGAACTGTGGGCCGCTCGAGTACAGGACCAGCGGCTGGCGCCCCTTGAGCTCATGGTTGAACATCCGGGAGAGCCGGGAGTACCAGCGTTCGGCCATGAGGCCCGCTTGCTTGACCGTCTCCCGGTCCTCGAGGTAGAAGTAGATGTCGAAATGCCGGGTCTTCATGATCTTGAAGTCGAACTTCTGGTACTGGACCTTGTTCCGACCGCTGTACTGGGCCTCGAGAGGCACAGCCATGGCCGCGAAGCCCATGAAGACCGATATAGCCAAGCTCAATGACCTTATGCGAAAACGGGACGACATCGGCTTTCTCCTTTTATTGGGGTATTGTACACCAAAAGCGGGCGGGGCGCTAAAATCAGCGCCTTTGCCATACACGGACATTTTCTGTTTCGACATACCCCATATATAAAACTCCGGTCCGAGCTGATTCGTTTCACCGGGCTCCTCAGGGCCTCGGGCATAGTCGATCTATTATTTTACTATAAATCCTATCCGTTCCCGCATTGACACAGGGCGGCGCCCGCGCCGGCCAGGTCCTCCCGCATGGGATTTGACCTGGCCCAAGGTCATGCGGTAAGATTCCCGCGAACGTGAACATGACAGCCGGTATCGTCGTCGTCCTGGCCGTCATGGTCGCCGCTTATGCGGCGGCCAAGGCGCGGCGGCTCTCTGTCGAGATCAGCATGTTCCTGGCGGCGGCGGCCGGGGGGCTGGCCGGGGCCGCCCTCGGCACTCCCCCCGCCGGCGATCTCCCCCGGCACCTCGTCGAAGGCGCGTTCACCTATCTGGACGTCATCCTCCTTTTCTTCACGGCCACGTTGTTTATGGCCATAGTCAGCGCATCGGGAGGCGTCGACTACGTCGTCCGGGCGACCCTGAAGACCTTTTACCGGGCGCGGGTCGTCGCTCTTCTCATCCTCATGGTCATCATCCTCGTCCCCGGCGCCCTGACCGGGGCGGGGAGCGTATCCCTTCTCGTCGTCGGCGCCCCTGTTTCCTTGGCCCTCCTCGGCCTAGGAGTGCCCCGGAAGCGGGTTGCGGCCATCCTTTTCATCGTCGCGGGTCTGAGCGCGGCCGCCCCCCCCGTCAACATCTGGGCCATGATGCTCTGCGCGGGGACGGCCATTCCCTACGTTGGTTTTGAACTGCCCCTGGGGATCCCGGTCATCCTTCTGGGAACGTTCACCGTTCTCGTCTTGGGGTGGAAACGGGAGGGGACCCGGAGCCTCGACGAGATCCTCGCGGGACTGCCCGCGGTGCCTGAACGGATGCGCCTGTGGCGGGTCCTCCTGCCCTTCCTCGTCTTCTTCGGCATGGTCGCGGCCTACCGGATATGGCCGTTCGCAACGCCCATATTCGGCCTGGCCCTCGAATTCGTCGTTTCCGCGGCCATCGCCATCCTAGTCAGTCCCGTGCGCACGAACATCCTGACCCTCTCCGGCAACACGGTCCGGAGGCTCCTTCCCCTTCTTTCGTCCCTGGTCATCGTCGGCATGCTCCAGCAGGTCATGACCGCGACCGGGGTGCGGGGCCTTCTCTCCTATGCCGTCATTTCCATTCCGCTCGCCCTCCTCTTTGTCCTTCTCCCCATCATCATCCCCTTCTCCGAAGGGGTCCTGACCTACGGCGGCGCCGCGATCATCGGGATCCCGCTCATCTGGTACCTGGATTCCCTAGGTTATCATGCGACGGTGGTCATCGCCGGCCTGAGCCTCCTCTGGCCCCTTGGGGACGGGCTGCCGCCGACAGCCCTCATCGGCCGCCTGAGCGTCATGGTCTCCGAATACAAGGGCTCCTACTGGAGATTCCTCGCGACTGCCTGGCTGCCCTGGGTCGTCATTACGGCGGTCGGGCTGCTCATGGTCATATTCAGCGCTAAGCTGGCATTCCTTGTCCGGTGGAGCATGTAAGAGATGACACTTGTGATCATGGTCGCGTATTATGTCCTCTGCGCTTACCTAACGGGCATCCTCTTCTGGAACTTCCTCCGCGAGAAGAAGAGCCGAGAAGAGCTCTGGCTCTCCCTCCTGGTCATGGTCCCTCTCGTGCTCCGGCTCCTGAGGGTCAAGTAGGCGAGCCCCATGACGCGGGAGCAATCCACGAAAGGTCTCATGGCGGCAGCTTTCGCCGCTCTCCTCGTCCTCGGAGGGGTCCCGCTCGCACGCCACCGGCGTTTCGAAGTCCCGATCGTCCTCGGGCCGGGCGTGACGAGGGTCGCCCGCCTCAGTGACTTTTGCCGGTCCTTGAAAGGGACTATGGGTGACACGGCGGTCTATATCCTCGAAGGGCACGAGCCCGGTGGGAAAGCCGTCGTCATGTCCGGTACGCACGCCAACGAGCCGGCGGGCCTGCTGGCCGATCTCATTATCGTCGAGAACGCCGTGGTCGATAAAGGCACGCTCTTCGTCATCCCTTCGTTCAACAACAGCGCGGGCCGAAACACCCGGCCCGGCGACGGGTACCCTCTTTATTACGACGTCCCGACCGACTGGGGCGCGAAGAGGTTCCGCATGGGGAACCGCGACGCCTCTCCGCTCGACCAATGGCCGGACCCCGACGTCTACATCCATTACCCCGAGAAACAGCTTCTGTCCTACATCGACGCCCGCAACTCGAACCGGACGTGGCCGGGGCGCTCCACCGGGGCGCTCATGGAGCGGGTGACCTTCGCCGCGATGGAGCTCATGAGGCGGGAGAAGATCGATGTGGCCGTGGACCTGCACGGCGCTGAGACCATGTTCCCCGTAACAAACTGCGTCGTCGCCCCCGAAAGATCGTTGAAGATAGCGACCCTGGCCTCGCTCACGGTCAAGGCGACCGAGGGCTTCGACAGCCACGTCGAACCGTCCCCGCCGGGATTCCGAGGGCTCTCCCACCGGGAGATCGGGGACAACTCGGGGACGGCGCCTTTCCTGCTCGAGGCCCCCATCCCTTTCCTCGATCAGCCCACCGGGCCGAAGACGGTCAAGTTCCTGCTCGACGGCAAAGACCCGTTCCTTCTCAGCCTGGCCGCGAAGAAGAAACTTTTCGTCCCTTACGACGCGTCAGGATGGTCCATGGATAAGCGCGTCGGCCAGCATCTATCCGTCACCTTGGAGATCCTGCGGCAATTCTCCAAACGAACGCTCGGCCGGGAGATCGTCGTAAGGGGCGTTCCCCGCTACGCCGACGTCGTGAAGAACGGCGCCGGCCAGTACTTCCACGACCCCTCGAAGGCGGACCCGAAGGCCGTCGTTATGGATTGATGGAGGAATGATATGAAACGAGTCAAGATCCTTGTGCTCTGCGGAATTTTGCTCCTCGCGACACGGGCCTACGCCCAGGCGCCGCCCAAGGCAAAACTACCCGTCCTGACGACGTCGGCCGGCCAGAGCCCCGATGTCGAAACGCTTAATATCGTGATGGAGGAGGCGGGTTTGGGCTACGATTATTGCGACGTCCCGACGGCGGACCTCGTCGTAGCCGGCGTCGGCCTCGGGGGGAAGGAATCCGGGCCCGGGTTCCACGTCGCCACGACTACGGACCTCGCCAAGTATCCCAAGGGCACCCCCTACGGGACGGTCATCTTCGCCATCGGCGCCAGCCTCAAGGGCATGGGCGCCTCGGGCTTGACCCTGGAGGACGAAGAGGCCCGGCTGAAAAAGCTCATTGACCACTGCCGGCAGAAGAAGATCTTCATCATCGCGGCCCACATCGGCGGCGAATCCAAGAGGGGCGCCCCGAAGAGCGATAACGAGCGGATGATCGACGCCGTCGCTCCCTTCGCGGATTACCTGATCGTGACCAAGGACAGCAACAAGGACGGCCGGTTCGCTGCGATCGCCAAGAGCCGGAACATCCCCATGTCCGAAGTGGACTACGCCCTCGGCGTGGTCGACCTGCTGAAACAGGTCTTCGACTGAGGGGGGCGACGCTTACGGGGCCCGGCCGGGAGGCAGGGGCTCACTCGGGGGGGAGCCCTTGTTGTTTCCTCTGGGCGGCCTTCTGGGCCGCCGAACCCTGCTCGACGAGGACAAACAGCTTATCGAGCATCATCCTGACCTTGATGTTGGCGATCTTCCGCTTGCCCGATCGCTGGGTTTCGTAATGGGCGCGGAGGTAATCCTCGATCTCGCTCTCGGACATCATGGACCGCACGGCCGCGTCCTTCGCCAATTGGCTCTTGACGGCCTCGGGATCCTCGCCCTGGACGATGATCCGGTTCTCCTCGAGGGTCCGTTGCCTCAATGCCTCGTACTCCCTCGGCGCATAAACCGGGATGGGGCCCAGAAGCTTCTTGGCCTCCCTGAGTACGTCCTCGCAGAAGACACGGCCCTCCTTGAGGAGGTTCCGGGCCCGATAGTAATCGGGAGAGTTCGCGGGGGTTTCGCTCTTCATATACTCCTGGAAAACCTGAAGGGACTTCAAAAGGATCTCGTGGCCCCTGGAGGACTTGATGAAGATCTCGCGTTCGCTCGGCGTCGTCATGGGTTCGCCCCTCCTTGGGGTCTTATTATCACACTCCGGCCTGACAGTCTACAGGCCCCGGGTCACCTGACAAGAATGGAACCCGCTACGACGTTGGCGACCTTGCTTCTCCAAGCGCTGATGTCCCCCTTGTCGTCGGGATGGACCCGGTTCGTCAGGAAGACGACCGTCGTCCGCGTCTCCGGGTCGATCCAGATGGACGTCCCGGTGAAGCCCGAGTGTCCATAGGAATCCGGGCCGAACAGGTCGCCCCTGACCGAGGCGTAGTCCGAATCGAGATCCCAGCCCAGTCCGCGCCCCTTGTCGCCTGCCTTCGGGAAGATTTCGGTCATCCGCTCGACCGCGAGCGGGCTCAGGACGCGGACCGTGCCGAGTGTCCCGCCGTCGAGCATCATCTGGGCAAAGACGACAAGGTCGTCGGCCGTGGAAAAAAGGCCGGCGTTCCCGGATACGCCGCTCTGAAGCCTGGCCAGGGGATCGTGGACGACGCCCTGGAGGGGTTTCCCGTCATAGACCTGCGTCGGGACGCAATCATCGAGATACGCGGCGGGCAAAACAAAGAACGTCCGTTTCATGCCCAAGGGCCTGAATATGTTCTCGTCGGCGAATTCGGCAACGTTCTTTCCGGTCACGGACTTCACGATGGAGGCCAGGGTGATGTAGTTCAGACAGCTGTATGTGAAGACCGCCCCGGGTGGCGACTCCTTCCTCAGGCCGGCGATGTGCTTGACCAGGGTCTCGGTCGGGCACGGGTTCCCGAACAGGCGTTCGACCTCCTTGGGGTCGGTGTAGGGCGGCAAACCGGACGTATGCGTCAGGAGATGCCAGAGGCGGGCGTCTTCGCCGGGAATCCCCTTCTCGAGGAGATACGGGGCGAAATCCGGGACATATCCTTTGACCTTGTCCAGCAGCCTGAGGCGGCCCTGTTCGACGAGGATCATGATCGAGGTCGCCGTGGCCACGGGCTTGGTAACGGACGCCAGGTCGAAGATCATATCGGCGGACATCGGTTGGTTCTCGGGGACCCATTGGCTCAGGCCGTAAGCCTTTCTCCAGACGGTCTTGCCTTTATGAGCTACGAGGAGCACCGCGCCCGGAAAATCCTTACGCGCCAAGGCTTCGACCATGAGCGTGTCCAGGAGAGCGAGCCGTTCCGCCGACATGCCGACGTCAGAGGGTTTCGCGGCGGGGAGGCCCTGGCCGAGCCCGGCCGCCGCCGAGACGGCTATGAACGCCAGCGCAATGACCGTCATCACAGCGGATCTTTTCATGGTCCCTCCCTTCTATCGTCTTTCGCCGCCCGCGGAGGCTTCTTTCCAGACCAAACCGTCCTGCCGGATATGCCAGCTTTCACCGTCGTCGTTGCGGTAGACGGCCTCGAAGAGGCTGTCAGTGATCCGGATCGAAGGAGGATAGCTCCAACCGTCCAGCCTCACCGATTTGTCGCCGGCGAGACCGAGGTCCCCGAGCTCCGTCGCGAACGCGCCGTCCGCGTCGCGATAGGCCAGCTCCCGGTAATAGATCCGGCGCAGGGCCCATTTCACAGGCTCCTCGAAGGCGTCAGAGAACAATTCTTTCCCTTTGCCGACAACCTTGTCGGTGAATTCGACGAACCCCCACATCTCGGGGTAATGGATATTGATGAGGCCCTGCGGAGACCAGACCCAGTTGTCCTCGAGGGAGGGCTTCCCACTCGCCGGATCGAGGGCCTTCACATAGGCGCCGTTCTCCACGGCGAGTCGATATTCTACGCGCGAAAAATTCATCCGCCATTGGTCCCCGGCGTCGGGGTGAGGCTTGTTGCCGGGCGCACACTCCCTAAGGACATCCCACGGCAGGGCCATTTCGACCAGCCATCCCTTATCCTTGTCCCTCGGCACGTTAAGCGTCCCGTTGACGGCGATCGCGGACTTCAGGCCCCGCATGTCCCAGGCGTTGACTGCCGCGGTCTCACCGTCGCGATAGGGCTGGTTGAGCAGGAGGTCCCAGATCGTGTTGAGGGCGTTGATCTCGAGCTCGTAGTAGTCGTGGGTATCGCCGTCGGGGTCGATGAAGACCTCGAAGCAGTTCTCCTCGAAGATGACGGAATCCCTATCCCGATATGTCGCCCAGACGTCCGGCTCCTCGAGCTCGGCGGCGACGTAGAAATACCGGTCGTCCCAGAGCATCTTGACGCGGGTCCGAAAGCGCGGCTTGGGCTTCCCCTCTCCCTCAATGTCGACGAAGCTCTCTGTCCAGTCAGCCTTCTTCCACGAGGCCTCGTCGAGTCGCCCATCCATCTCCAGCGGTTTCTGGGCCCTGTAGCAGACATAGAAACGGGGATCGAAGGGAATCTTCGGCTCGGGAACGCGGACATCCGCGGCAAGGGCGCTTCCCGCGCAGAACATCAGCGCGAACAATGCGGCGGGCATGGTCTTCCTCCGGGTTGCGACGATGAATGCCGGCATGGGATCTCTAGGTTAGGATTGTGCCGCAGGGTTGTCAAGCCTCGCCTTTCGCGCGCTCTCCCGTCCCCCCTCAGCCGAAATCCATGTATTCCACCGTGTTCCCGCACCGGGCGAGGAACCTCTCGAAATCCCCGAAAGAGATCTCCAGAGTGGCCGTATTGACGTTGGGGTGGAAGTTCACTTTTACAGCGGTCTTAAGCCCGGCGTCTACGACGACACGGACCTCTTTTCCCCTGTCGTGGATGAGCCCGAACGGCGAGACCGAGCCCGCTTCAAGTCCCAGGTATTTCTTCAGGCGCTCCGGCGAGGCGAAGCTAAGGCGGTCCTCCCCGATCGTCCGGGTCAGGTCCTTGAGATCGACCCGCCGGGACGCTTCGGCGACGATGAGGTAATGACGGTTCCCTTTGTTGTTGCGCAGGAAGAGGTTTTTGCAATGGGCACCGCGCAGGCTCCCCCAATGCTTCTCGGCCTCGGCAACCGTTGCGACCGGGGGATGCCCGTAACGGACGTAGGGAACACCCATCTCCTCAAGAAAACGCAAGACCTCGTCCTCGGCGACGGTCAGGGACGAATCCCCAGTCCGGCGGTCATCGATCATTCCAGCCTCCCCGACGTCGGTATTCTTTCCTGAACTGCAGCCCGTTCCTCTATCGGCGGCTTCGAGGTTCGAGCAGGTCAACCATAGAAGCGGTCATTAAGACGTCCGCCGTTCCTTGGATATTTCTTATGCCGAAGCGGGCAGCGAAGTCAATATGGACCATCGGGACGCGGGGCGTGACCCGGCCCGCGATTTTAGATACAATTGTCGCATGAACGAAGGAACCGCCGGATCCGTGCTTCTCACGCCCCTTGCCCTGGGCTCCCTGACCCTCCCCAACCGTTTCGTCCGCTCGGCGACCCAGGAATACATGGCCCGGGACGACGGCGAGGTCACGGATAGGCAGGTCGGCCTCTTCCAGGCCCTCGCCGAGGGCGAGGTCGGCCTGATCATCACGGGACACGCCTACGTCCATCCCCTGGGCAAGGCGGGGCCGAACCAGACCGCCATCTTCGAGGACCGGTTCGTCCCGGGGCTCACGCGCATCGCCCGAGCCGCGCACGGCGGCTCCTCCAAGATATTCGCCCAGCTCGCCCACGCGGGGCGTCAGACGAAAAAAAGATATGCCGGCGGGACGCCCGTCTCGCCCTCCGCCGTCCCCGACCCGGTGTCGAAGGTCACCCCCAGGGAAATGACAGCCGGGGAGATCGAGGCCTTGATCGCGGATTTCGTCCGGGCGGGGCTCCGGGCCCGCGATGCCGGTTTCGACGGCGTCCAGCTTCATGCCGCCCACGGCTATCTGCTCAGCTCCTTCCTCTCTCCCCGCACGAACCGCAGGACGGACGGCTGGGGCGGCCCCCTCGCGAACCGGGTCCGCGTCACCGTTGAGATCCTCAGGGGTCTCAAGACCGGGGCGGGAAAGAATTTCCCGGTGATGGCCAAGCTCAACACGACGGACTTCCTGGAAAACGGCCTCTCGCTTGACGACGCCGTCGCGGCCGCCCGGATCCTCGAAGCCGAGGGGCTCGACGGCATCGAGGTGAGCGGCGGCATGGCCGAGTCCGGAAAGGGCTCGGTCTGGACGGGCCTCCGCGTCGAGGCGGACGAGGGTTATTTCGTGGAGAATGCCGCGGCCGTCAAGCGGGCCGTCCGCATCCCTGTCTCGGGGCTGGGCGGGATCCGGACGCTGGCCGCCGCCGAAAGATTCGTGGCCGAAGGACGCGCGGACCTCGTCTCGATGAGCCGGCCTTTCATCCGCGACCCATTTCTTGTCCGGAGGTTCCGGGAAGGGACCGTCGACAGGTCCGAATGCATCTCCTGCAACAAGTGTTTCAACCTGCGCGGCATCCGTTGCGCCCAGATATGAGTACGCGGCCTTTCGTCCCGATCTTGTTTTCGGCCGTCGCTTTCGGCCTGAGCATTCCCCTATCCAAGATACTCCTCAAGGATATCCCCCCGGTTTCGCTGGCGGGGCTCCTCTATGTCGGGGCTTTCGCCGGTCTGACCTTATATTCCGGCGCGCGGGCGATCCTCGCCCGTGGGCGAAGTGCGGACGCCGGCCGCCGTTTCGAGCCCCTCTCCGCGTCGGACATCCCCCGGCTCGCCGGGGCCATCGTTTCCGGCGGGGTTATCGGGCCCGTTTGCCTGATGGAGGGACTGCGCAGGACTTCAGGCGCCTCGGCTTCGCTCCTTCTCAACCTCGAGGGGCTTGCCACCGCTCTCCTCGCCGTCCTTCTTTTCCGCGAGCCGGCCAGGAAAAGAACGTGGATAGCCCTGGCCGCCATGACCGCCGCCGGTGTCCTCACAACCTGGGACCCGGCGGGCGGAAGGATCGAGGCCCTGGGTCCCCTGCTCGTCCTTGCCGCCATGATATGCTGGGGACTGGACAACAACCTGACCCGCAACATCTCGGACAAGGACCCGGTCGTCATCTCTAGGATCAAGGGGATCGCGGCAGGGGTGTTTTCCCTGGCGCTGGCGTTCGCCGTCGGGGAGCGCCTCCGCGTCTCGCCAGGGCTCGCCGTCGCCCTGGGCGTCGGGGCCGTCTGTTACGGGTTTAGCCTTGTGCTGTTCATCGAGTCGCTCCGACGTATCGGCGCCTTTCGAACCGGCGCATTCTTCAGCCTAGCCCCTTTCGCGGGCGCCGCGGCCTCGCTCCTGTTTCTCGGAGAGCCCCTCGCGTGGACCGTCGGACCGGCGGCGGCCCTCATGGCAGCCGGGGCCTTCCTTATCGCGGGGGAAAAACACGTCCATGTCCATTCCCACCGACTTCTGACCCACACGCATACCCACGTCCACGGCGACCTCCACCACGACCACCCCCACCCTGGGATCTCGGAAGAGCCCCATGGCCACAGGCACGTTCATCCTGAACGGGAGCACGCCCACGGCCATTGGCCGGACGCGCACCACCGCCACGGGCATGAAGGGTCATAGGCTTTTAACGAGCGGCGGCCGGGATGAAGGCCGGCCGGTCTACGGTTTCATGAGATCGCGGTGAGCGGCCTCCATCAGGATGAAAAAGGCCTGGCCTTCGGTCGCCGTCCCGGGAGCCTCGAACGTCGGCGAGCCGCAGACGTCTCGGACGAGGCCCAGGCGGTCCACCTTCGAGCGCGCGGCATCGCGCATCTTGTCGGCAAGGGTCCTATAAGAGGCGTCGAAACGCCCGCCCTTGAGCCCGCGGTATATGGTGTAGGCCATGATTTGGGTGAGATTCGTCTCGACGAACGACTTCGGGTCGTCGACGACGTCGTGGAAGAAACCGTCAGGCCGTAGCCAGGCGAGACATCCGTCGACAGTGTCTTTGATATAGGAGGCCACTTTCGCCCTTTCGGCCGCCATCGGAGCCGGCATCGCCTTGAGGACGCGGGTCATTCCCGCCGCCGCCCAGCCGTTGCCGACCCCCCAGAACGCCTTCCGGCCGAAGTCCTTCTTCGCATCGTCCCAGATGTGCGAGAAGAGCTTCTTTTCCCCGTTCCAGAGGAGCCGCCGGAATCCCTCGATCTGCTTCAGCGCTTCGTCCGGCCGCCCGGCGACGGCGAGGAACGGGGGCGCCATGTACATCGAATCGATCCAGACCTGCGGCCTGTCGTCGATGTGATAAAGGGTCCCGTCCCCGGTCTTGGGCGCCTTGTTGAGAAAATAGTCCAGCATCCGGTCCGCGCCCGCCTTGAGGGCCGGGTCCCCCGTGACCTTGGCGGCGTAGAGGACGGCCTCGCCGTTCGAACCGGGATCCGTGACCCCGTGATTGTCGTTGATCTGGCCGAGTCTTCCGTCCTCGCTGATCCGAAGGACGGCCTCATTGGCCATCAGGACGACGAGGTCCTGATCCCCCCACTCCAGGATTGCCTGGGCGGCGGTCCCCTGCTCCCAGGCCATCCTCTGCATGGACAACATGGCGATCTTGACCTTATCGACCACGGGGTCGGACCAGGCGGTCGAAGCCGCGGACTTGTCTTCGGCCCGGAGCTTCGAACCGCCCAAAGATAGGCCCGCGGCTCCCCCGCAGGCCAGCGTGTTCCTGATGAAATCCCTTCTTTCCACGCTCCCTCCTCCGGACTCCCGAAGGCCCGGGCTTTGCCGGGCCCTTCGTTTAAGGTGACTCGGACGGTGGATGATTATAATCGATAAACCTTCGCTGGTCGACATTTAAACCGCAACTCCCGCTTTCCCTGGATACGGAGGATATGTATAATGGGCCTTCAACGTCACCGTCAAGGAGATCCGTCATGGCGAGATTCGAGGGAGTGAAATGGATGTCCCTGCAGATGCGCTACCTCCTCCCGGACAAGCGGTTCGAGATGTTCGAGAGCGAGGCGAAGGTGTACGCGATGTCCCGGTCCATCCAATATTCCATGTTCCTCTGCTTCGAAGGGATCCGCTTCCACGTTAAGAAGAACGCGGGAGGCGGGCTGGGCGTGACCTTAGTCAACTGGCACCGGAACCTCGAGCGGTTCCGCCGCGGGATCGCATTCAACCTCGGACAGAGCCAGCAGGAATGGATTCCGTCGGCCGAGGAACTGGAAGCCGTCTTCATCCACAAGTACTTCAAGGACCCCGCCATCCGCCCTTTCCTCGAAGAGATGGCCGCCCTGGACGCCCAGGGATACCTCCGCCCGTTCACAGTCGACGAGGAACATTCGATGGGCGTCACGTTCCCCAACCAGCCCGCCATCCGCGCCCTGGCCTGCCGCTACGATCAGTATCTTGGCGAGCCGTTCTGCGGCGTCGTCATCCCCCACCTCGTCCGGGCGATGGGCGTCAACGGGACGGGGTGCCTGAAGCTCGGCATCAACTACCTGATCAGCGTCAAGGCCATCGACGAGGCCAAGAAGATCGTCCCCGAAGCCGCCGCGGCCCTGTTCCTGGACGATAACCCCCAGGGTAGGCTCGAAGACAGGACGATCACGGAATGGGATTCCTCATGCTGCCTGTTCGGCCTCCGCGACGGATCCGTCGTCAAGATCCCGGAGAGCAACCTCATTCTACCCTCGGTGACCATCCAGGGCATCACTGCGATCCTCAAAGAGATGGGCGTCAAGGTCCACGAGCGCCACGTAACGTACGGGCAGCTCATGGATTGGGTCCGGACGGATCAGCTCGTCACGGTCTGCAGCGTCGGGACGGCGGGCATCCTGAACCGGTGCACCAAGCTCTTCCTCACGGACAACGACTTGCGGATCGTCGCCACCCATGTTCCAGACGAGGGGCATCCCGTTTATGCCAAGCTTCGTGAGGCCCGCACCTATTACTGGGACATCTATAAGGAGAAGGTTCGGCTCCCGGCCGGCATAACCCTCCATAAATACGTCCTGTAATCGACTCTCCTGATTCTCGGGCTTGTCGCCGTGCTCGATAGGCTTCCGAATGGCCGTCCGGGCAGAATCGTTCGCGTACTTGGCGATGCCTCCGGTTCATTCGATAAGGCCCATCTTTCTAAGGGCCCGTTCCGCCCTGTCGCCCGGGGGCGCGTCCTCGGGCAGGTAGAGCATGACACCGTTCTTAACCGGGCGGATAACGAGCCGCCCGGCCCCCGCAAACTCCGTAGTGACCTTGACCGGATCCGCGCCCTCGAAGTACTTCTTGAAGGCCTCGTTGAAGCCGCTGTAAACCGAATGGATGCCCTTGAAGTTGGCGTTCCGGAGCCTGACGACGGCCAGCCTGATGAACTCCTCGTGGTTCAGGATATCAGTCATGTTCCCTCCTTTTCTAAGACACTTGATAGACGCCCCGGGCCGGAGATTTTTCTCACCGGCATCGATCCGCTTCTCGCCTCCGGCTGGATCGCCCAGCATGGCGGGGCCAAGGGCTCACGCTTCCGGTGCTTCAGCCAATTCCACCCCGGCAATGGCACCCGTCTCGTGATCATGACCTATGGGCTAGGCGGGAGAACCTGTGTACCCAGAACGGCTTCCTTTGCGAGAGGAGGACTCACATCCTCCAAGTCCCCGCAACGATGAGATTCGTTCCGGTGACGGCTCCAGCCTCTTCGGAGGCCAGGAAGGCAACGGCTTCGGCGACGTCGGCGAACTTCCCGATCATGGCAGGAGGGATCTTCCCCGGCGGCAAAAAGCCGCCTTCCATGAGCCCCGGAGAGACCATGTTGACCGTGACCCCGTTCGCGACCTCGGACACGGCGACCGTTCGGGTCAGGATCAGCAAGCCGGTCTTGGCGATGGCGTAGGGCGCGATGGTCGGGAACGAACCAAGTTGTTCGGCCCGGCTGTAACCGATATTGATCACTCTCCCCCACCCGCGACTCCGCATGCCCGGCAGAGCCGCCTTCATACAGAAGTAGGCGCTCTCCAGAACCCCGCGGAACATCGCGTCCCAGTCCCCGCCGGTAAGCTCCTGCCACGGTTTGACGAGAAAGGGCCCGACGTTATTGACCAGGACGTCGAGCCGTCCGAACGCCTCTTCAACCTTCCGGACCAGGTCGGCCGCCCCGCCCTCGTCCGTGAGGTCGGCGCTAAACGACGCGGCGCGCTTCCCTAGGTGCTCGATCTCCGCGACCATTTCCCCGGCCTCTTTCGAAGAACCCCGATAATGGACGGCAACGCCTGAAACCCGGCGCGAGAGAGCAAGGGCAATTGCACGCCCCATGCCCTTCGCCGCGCCAGTGACAAGAGCCACACAGCCGGCCTTTACAGGTTCGTCCTTCATTCGCCCTCCATCCCGGGCTAGAACCGACCAGGGCTTTTGTCCATTTTCCTGCCTCGCGTTTTTCGCTCTTGCCTATATAAGCTTGCCGACCGCTTTCTCAACCGCATCCAGGATCTCGCCCGAGACGACGACCGCCTTGAGACGGTTGATGTCGTCGAATAGCGGGCGGTCCTCTTCAAGGTGAGGGACGTGCTTCCGGATCACGGCCCAAGCCTCGCGGACGCCCGGGCCCGGCTTGGCCGGGCTCCGAAAATCGACGGCTTGAGCCCCGGCCATGAATTCGATGGCAAGGACGGCCCAGGCGTTATCGATGATCTGCCGGGTCTTGAGGGCCGTGGTCATTCCCATGCTGACGAAATCCTCCTGATCCGCGGCGGCCGGGATGGAGCCCGTCGCCGCGGGCTGGCAGAGCACCCTGTTCTCGCAGATCAGGGCTCCCGCCGTGTACTGGGTCAGCATCAAGCCCGAGAACATCCCGGCCCCCTTCGTCAGGAAAGCCGGCAAGCCGGCGCTGAGATGGGGGTTCAGAAGCCGGTTGAGACGTCTCTCCGAAAGCACCGCGACCGTCGTGATGGCCGTTCCCAGGAGCTCGAGTGCCAGGGCCATCGGCGTGCCCTGGAAATTGGCCCCTGTGAGGACGAGGTCTTCGTCCGGGAAGAAGATGGGATTATCGGCGGCGCCGTTGAGCTCTATCTCGAACATGGAGCGGGCCCACTTCAGGGCGTCCCTGGCTCCGCCGACGACCTGGGGAGTGCTGCGCAGGCTGTAGGCGTCCTGGACCTTCTTCCCCGCGCGGGCGAGAAGCTCACTTCCCTCGCAGATCCGCCGGATGTTCTCAGCGGATTCCTGCGCCCCGGGGTAGCCGCGGACCGCGTGGACACGGGGGTCATAAGCCTTCATGTTCGCGTTCAGGACCTCGAGCGTCATGGCAGCCGCGATCTCGGAGTGCTTGAGCCACCGATTCGCGTCGAACACCTCGATCGCCCCGAGCCCGGCGATGACGTTGGAGCCATTGATGACCGCCAGTCCGTCGCGGGCCTCGAACACGACCGGCCGGATCCCGGCCCTTTTCAGGGCTTCCGTGGCCGGAAGGCGCTCGCCACGATAGAACGCCTCGCCCTCGCCCATGAGCGCCAGGGCGATCTGGGACATCGGCGCGAGGTCACCGCAGGCCCCGACGGATCCCTTTTCGCAGACGACGGGAGTGACCCCGGCGTTGAGCATGTCGACCAGCGTTTCGGTCACCGCGAGCCGTAGTCCGGAGTGGCCATGGCAATGACAGCTGATCCGGCTGAGCATTGCCGCCCGAACGGCTTCTTCGGGCAGGGGGCTCCCAACGCCCGCGGCGTGGCTGTAAACGATGTACCGCTGATATTTTTCGACCTGTTCGGGGGTCAGGACGACCTCGGCCAGCTCGCCGATGCCCGTGTTCACCCCGTACATGATCTCGCGCTTCCGGATCTTGTCCTCGAGCAAAGTTCGGCATTTAAGGATGCGCTTCTTCGCCTCCGGAAGGATGACGACAGGCTCCCCTTCGCGGGCGACCCGGACAACGGATTCGATGGTCAGACCGTGGCCGTCGATAGATATGGTCATGGCTTTCTCCCTTGACATAAACTTAAGTCAAACCGGGGCTCAAGGCAAGCACATTATTGACTTCCCGGGACTGAAGATCTATAAATATACATCCTTCATTTGAATATGAATCATCCGATAAGAGGCTTTTTCCATGACTCAGGACACCAAACGCGTCATGATCACCGGGGCCGCCGGCCAGATCGGCTCCGAGCTCACCACCTTGTTGAGAAAGCGGCACGGGGCGTCCAATGTCCTCATGACTGACGTCGTCAAGCCATCGAGCGCGGCCTCAGAGGCGGACCCGTTCGAAGCTCTCGATGTGACCGACCGGCCCCGTTTGGCGGCGATCATCCGTAATTACCGGATCGATACCGTTTATCACCTCGCGGCCCTGCTCTCGGCGACCGGTGAAAAGAACCCCCAGAAGGCCTGGGACATCAACATCGGCGGCCTCTACAATGTCCTCGAAGCCGGACGTGAGCTCGGGCTGGCACGAATTTTCACGCCGAGCTCGATCGCGGTCTTCGGGCCCGCCACGCCCCGCATCAGGACGCCCCAGGACACGATCCTCGACCCGACGACGATGTACGGTGTCACCAAGGTCGCAGGCGAACACCTCTGCGATTATTATGTTCGGAAATACCGCCTGGACGTTCGCGGCTGCCGGTTCCCCGGCATCATCAGCCATGAGACGTTGCCCGGCGGCGGAACGACCGACTACGCCATCGCCATCTTTTATGAAGCCGTCCGCGCCGGACGCTATACCTGCTTCCTCAAGGAAGACACGAGTCTTCCTATGATGTACATGCCCGACTGCCTCAAGTCGATCGTGGACCTGATGGACGCCGACGCCACGTGCCTCCGCCATCATTCGAACTTCAACGTCACCGCCATGAGTTTCACCGCCGGCGAGCTCGCTGCCGAGATCCGAAAACACGTCCCAGGGTTCGTTTGCAAATACGCCCCGGATTTCCGTCAAGCCATCGCGGATTCGTGGCCCGCCTCACTCGACGATTCGGCCGCACGCGAGGAATGGGGTTGGAATCCGGCCTACGATATGGCCTCCATGACGACGGACATGCTCGCCGCCCTGCGCAAGAAGAAAAACACAGGCACCCTGTAGGTTTCCCGGTCCGCCACGACTCCCCGCCCTCGGGCAGTTCCTCAAGGACTAAGCTCCGCTAAAGAATGTCCTTGAACAGGCACCCAGATGATATTATCCGAGCTTGGCCTTCATAAAATTCGGCAGGGCGAACGCCGCCCGATGAACGTCCGGATTATAGTATTCGAGGCCTTCGGGGATCCGGAGCGCCCTCTTCGACGCCGGATCGACCGCATCCGACAGGAACGTATAAACCCACATCCCCACGGGGTACGTCGGAACAGGGCCGAGATAGAACAGGGAGTGTTTGAACAGCCTTTTCAGGAAACGGTTCTTGGCCGCGTGCTCGTTCTGATGGAGGACAAGGGAGCCCGCTTGGGCGGCGATGATGCCCCCCGGACGCAGCTTTGTCCTGAGCTTCCGGTAGAAGCCTTCCTCGTGGAGGACCGTCGACGGCCCGACGGGATCCGAGGAATCCACGAGGATGACATCGAACGTCTCCTTCGTCTCGCGGATGAAGACATTCCCGTCGCCGATGACGAGTTCGGCCCGCCCCGACCCGAGGGAAGGTTCGAGCCAGCCGAAATGCTCACGGCACGCGTCGATGACCATCCCGTCGATCTCAACCATCCAGGCCCGTTCGACCGGATGTTTGAGAACCTCGCGCAGGGCGCCGCCGTCCCCTCCTCCGAGGATCAGGACCTTCCGGGGGTTCGGGTGCAAAGCCATCGCTGGGTGGACGAGCATCTCGTGGTAATAGAACTCGTCCTTTTCGGTCGTCTGAAGGAGCCCGTCCAGGAAGAGGACGTGCCCGAATTCCCGGTTGGCGACGATCTCGATCCTCTGGAACGAGGACTTCCGGTCGTAGAGGACCTTCTGGACCTTGAAGAAGACGCCCGAGGTCGCCGTCTGGAATTCTCTAGCCTCGGACCGGTCCCGGTTCAAAGAGGAGCTTTTCATCGCCGATCTCCCGTATATCTGATTGACCCCGCGATTATAACGGCGGGAACTCGGCCTGTCAATTTGCCGCGGTCTCTTCACCGGGATTGCCGTCAAAGGGATTTTTCGATGCGCACTCCGCGGTAATATTTCTTCAGGATGTCCTGGTACTTGGCCCCGGACTGGGCCATCCCAAAGGCCCCGACCTGGCAGAGGCCGACGCCATGTCCCCAGCCTCGCCCGGTGAAGACGAAGTGGGTGACGCGTCCGTCGGCGTCGTATTCCCGGTCCACTTCGAAGAGAATGTCCCGGAGGACGAGGGCCGTACGGATCCGCAGGCCCCGGACGAGGACCTGGCGTTCGGTTCCCGTGATGAGGAGCTCAACGACCCTGTGCGACGCCCCCCTCCTGCGGACGGCGATATCGATCAGGCTGCCGACGGGGTAATGCTGGTTGACTGCGTTCTCCAGCTCTTCGCGCGACTTCCGGACCTCCCATCGGTTGAACCGGGAGGCGCGGTCGAGGACGTTGGATGCCGAGGGGAAGCTCACCTCGAGCAGCCTGATCTCCCCGTCCGTCTCCAGCCAGCGGACCTTCTCCCCCCCGAGGAGGCGCAGGCGGGAGGCGGAGGACCTTATTCCGTCCAAGCTCCTTAGAAGAAACATGTGCGGGGAAGCCTCTAAGGTCCTTGGCCCCTCAGCCCCCGCGAGTTCCATCGATCCGGCCGAGACGGAACGGAATGTCCCTTCAAAAAAGGGGGCCGGGCGGCCGGACAGGACCCGGGACAGCGCGAAGGCGACTTCGGCCCGTGTCGGCGTGCGGCTGGCGCCTTGCGGCCCGGCCGGGAGGAACGGAAACAACCCCATTTGGACGCAATAAGCCAAGTTCTTCCTATCCTGGGGCCTGACACCGGGGAGGTCTCGCAGGATGAAGTTGACCTCGCTCGGGAGGAGCAGGTTCTCGACGTGGCCCCGCCAATCGAAGGCCGCGACAAGAAGCCCGGCGAGGGAGGAGAAATCAAGGGTCCCGGGACTCGGGGTGCTGGAGAGATCTCTTTTCCCGGCCAGCGGCAGGGTTTTCCGGGTCCATTCCACCGCATCGGAGAACGGGCACGGGGCCGAAAAATACAGAGTTTCGGTTTTAAACGGAAGGATGTCCCGCCCCATGAGGGCGGCCAGTTCCGGCGCGATGTCCCTGCCGGCCGCGACAACGGGTGGGAGGGTTGCTCCGCCCTCGATCGTCCACTCGGGCCGCTTTTCGATCCCGCATTCCGTGCTCTTCAGATAGGCCACAGGCTTGCCGGGGAAGATGTTCTCCACGTCTTCCGTCATTCCACCGCAAGTGCTCATGTAAAGGGCGTTGATGAGCTCTCCCCTATATCGGACGACCTCTCCCCGGGTCTCTTCCACGGCCCGGCTGCTCAAAGGCCGCTCGGCGTCCAGGCCCCCGTAGACCTGTGAAACGGGAGTGTCGCTGAGATCATAGCCGAGGGCCCCGTACTGGCCCAAGTTCTTGATCGCGTAGGTCCGGGCGGCCACCGCCTGTGCCTTGAGGGCCTCGATCTCGCCGAACTGGTCGGGGGACAGCTCACCCGGCACGACCCCCTTGAGATAGTCCTCGAGGTTGAGGACGTTGACGAGGACGGCACCCCGAGGGCTACTCCTGAGGATGAAGAGCCCCCTGTACTTGCGGCCATTGAAGGAGAGGAGGCTTTCGGGGTGGCTCGGGATGAAATAGAGGACGGAATCCCGGCCCAGCGGACGCAGCCCGTTCCCGATGAGGATCCATCGGGAGCCGGTCTCATCCAGGGAGATGACTTCCCTGAGGACCCAGACGTCCTTCAGTCCCTTGGCGTTCAGCCCAGATATCGCGGAAAGAGCGTCCCCACGGGTCATATAATCGCCGATCTTGACTTGGAAGACCCCCCCGAGCCCGGTTTCCCGGGCCTCTTCGACGGACACGTTGAGGCCCATCTTCTCCCTTAGCCCAGCCGCGATCTGTTCGGCTTCCTTCTGGTCCTTGGTCTGAGCCATGAGGAGGACGAACTTCTCCGTGAGCCGCTCCTTTTCTCCCTTGATCCGCGCTTCCTCGACATCGTCTCCCAGAAGTTCGTAACCGGCCCCGACCTCGTAGACCTTCATCCCCGAAGAGGAACGAACCAGGATATCGCCGAGCCCGGCTCCCAAGCCGATCCTGATGACAGGATTCGGGATCACGAATCCGTGAAAAAATGAATTCTCCTTTCCGAACTCGACGGGTCGCCCGCCGAAAAAGAACAGGACGGCAAAGACGACGACAAAAAACTTAAAATGTCTTATATGCATGGGAATGGGCTGCTGACTTTTGGGGCGTTGTGTATTATGCCTCAGGCTGGGGTCTTTTGTCAAGAAATATATTCAATATGTGCTACACCCACTAATGACGATACTAGGAGTTGCGGTTACGGTTCCCGCCAAGAGTTCATTACCCTAGCGGAACAACCTCCCTTTGTCATTACGGAATAAAGGAAAAGCCAGCCGGGCCTCAGAGGCGGACGGGATCAAGTGGGCTTCTTGCGAAAACGCGCCACCCATCCCCCGCCGGAGCCGAGCTCGATCTTCAGGCGATCTCCCCGCTGGAGCGTCTTGATTTCCCTCCGATAATCCGAAGCATACCTGTCGATGTTGAGGCCGTCTGAAAGGATCTCGGCCTCGTAGGTCCCTTCCTCGAGGAAATCCAGCCTGAGCTCCAGCGTTCTCGGGGTCCAATCAGTCATGGCGGCCGCGTACCAATCCAAGCCTGACTTCCTGGCCAGGACGAGGTAGTCCTCGATCTTACCTTCCAGGGGCTTCGTTTCGTCCCAGACGGTCGGGATCCCGGAGAGGAAGCCGAGGATCTCCGGCTCCCTCTCATAGGCGGATGGCGAGTCGCACAGCATCTGGAAGGGGCTTTCGTAGACGATAAACATGGCCAGCTGGTGGCACCGCGTGCCCTGGCTCATGGGAAGGTCGAAGATCGGGCGGAAACGGTCTTTCCCAGCGTTGCGCATGGCCCCGGGAGTGTAGTCCATCGGCCCGGCGAGCATCCGGGTGAAAGGGAGAGAGAGGTCGTGATCAGGGGTCACGGAGTCGCTCCACTTGACGTACTCTAGGCCCATGAGCCCTTCGCTCGTCAGGACGTTGGGATACGCCCGATAAAGGCCGGCAGGAAGGTGCGCCCCGTGGAAATCGACGACGAGGCGGCGCCGAGCGGCCGCTTCGGCGCACCGCCAGTAAAACCCGACCATCTTTTGGTCGTCGCGGTCCATGAAATCCACCTTGATCCCCCGGACCCCCCATTTCGCGAACTGGTCGAGGGTCCTGTCCATCTGCTGGTCCAGGGTCAGCCAGACGCACCAGAGGACGAGGCCGACCTTTTTCTCCGACGCGTAGGCCGCGAGCCCGGCCATGTCGATCTCGGGATTGAGTTTGAACATGTCTCCGGGATCGGACCATCCTTCGTCCAGAATGACGTACTCGAGGCCGTTTTGCGCGGCGAACTCAATATACTTCCTGTATGTGGCCGTGTTGATACCCGCCTTGAAATCGACGCCGTAAACGTTGTTAGCGTTCCACCGGTCCCAGGCTACCTTGCCCGGCCGTATCCAGGAGATATCCTTGATTCTCGGGACCCCGGCAAGCCGGTAGATCAGGTCGTGCCCGACGAGCCCGGCATCCGTATCCGCCACGGCAATCACCCTCCAAGGATAGGTCCTGTTTCCGCGGGTCATGGCGATATGGTCGGCGGACTTGACGACCTCGAGTTCGCGATCACTCTTCTCCCTCAGCTTCTCCTCGAGCGGGAACGGCGCAAATAGGCCCTTGAGCTCGGGAAGGCCCCGGTCGTTCCCCGTGAGAAACATGCCGGGGTAATCCTCGAGGTCGGCTTCGGCTACGGCGACCCGAGCCCCCCCCTCGAGTTCGACGACGACGGGGGCGTATCCGAACCGTTTCGAGCCGACCTGAGCCAGGGGAAGGCGGACATAGCGGCTCTCGAAGGAGGTGTGCAGGCTTTCCGTGAAGGGGAACCAAACGGCCGTTCCCTCGGGGAAAGCGAACGTCACCTCTTCGGCGTTGATCTTGATTTTGCTCCTGTACCCCGTGAAGAAGCGGTAGGCGGCCCCGTCATCATAGGCCCGGAAGCACAGCCCGTAGTTCCCCCGGAAGCGGATCGTGAGCTCGGAGTACTTGTCGGGCACCAGGGCCCTTTTCACACGGACGGGGGGCTGGATCGTCTCGTCGACCGACCGCGGCTCGACCCTTTCTACGACCGTGGCCCTTCCTAAGACAACGTTGTCGTTGATGGTCATGGAAATGAAGGACGGGGCTAGGACCGTATTCGACCCGTACGTGACCGAGTACGAGATGCGTGCTCCCACGTCGATCTTGACAAGAACCTTCCGGCCGGGAGAAACGAGCGTATAGGTCTTTCCGGCAAGAGGGCTCCCCGCGAGACAGAACACGGCGAGGATGGCGGCGGCGGGGAATCCCTTTGTCATCAGCTCCTCCTTGGACCGTTTCAAACGGCTTCGCTCTTCTCGAAGAAATACGCGCCCAGGGCGACCATGGATACAGAAACAGCCGACATGACCACCAGGTCGAAGGCCACCGGGAACGCCGAGACGCCGATCAGCGCGCCCCGGAGTCCGTCCACGCCGTAGGTTAGCGGGTCGAGGTAGGACAGGACGCGGACCCACGGCGGGAGGTTCCCGAGCGGGTAAAGGGCGCCAGATAGAAAGAAGATGGGAAAGACGACGAAATTCATGACGAGGCTGAACCCCTGCATGTCCTTCATCCGCGAGGCGAAGATGAGGCCCAACCCGAGGAAGGCCGTGGCGACGAGGACCATAAAGGCGAACGCGAGGAGATAGGACGCCGGGCCTTTCGCCCGGAACCCGAAGATCGTCGACAGCCCGAGGATCAAGATCCCCTGGATGAGGGCCGTCGTGGCTCCCCCGGCGATCCGTCCCAGCACAAGGGATACCCGCGAGACCGGAGCGACCATGATCTCCTTGAGGAATCCGAACTCCTTGTCCCAGAGGACCGACAATCCTCCCATGATGGACGTGAACAGCATGGTCATCCCGATGATCCCCGGAACCAGGAACCGGATGTATCGGACCCCGCCGGGCATCCCCGGAACGGCCATGCGGTTGAACCCGAGCCCGAGGAAGGCCAGGAAGAACAGGGGCATGGCCAAGGAGCCGACGACCCTCGACCTCGCCCGGAGGGCCCTCTTCATCTCCCGGAGCCAGAGGACATAGATGGCCGTCGTATTGATGACCACGTTTACCTCCGTCCGTGACCGCGCATCATCGACCGGTTCCTTTCGTTCAGTCCCGCGTCCTCGTCGCGGATGGTCCTCCCGGTATAGTGAAGGAAAACGTCCTCCAGGCTGGGCTTCCGCAGATGGACGCAGCGGACTGCGACCCCGGCCCCCAGGGCCGTCTGGATCAATTCGGGGATACGCCTCTCCCCTTTCTCCATCGTCAGCGAGATAACGTCTCCGGCGATCTTGGACGTTCGGATCCAGTCGAAGGACCGGATCGTGGCCGCGAAGGCGGTGGCGTCACCGTCGACCTCCAGGGAAACCACGTCTCCCCCCAAGACATCCTTGAGCCGGGAGGGAGCACCCATGGCCGCAAACCGGCCGTGGTCCATGATGGCCACCCGGCCACACAGGAAATCGGCCTCTTCCATGTAATGGGTGGTCAGGACGACGGTCACGCCGCCCTCGTTGTTGAGCTTTCGGACGTAATCCCAGATGTTCCGCCGCGTCTGGGTGTCGAGGCCCAGGGTGGGTTCGTCGAGGAAGAGAACCTTGGGCCTGTGGATGAGCCCGCGGGCGATCTCGAGCCGCCGCTTCATCCCTCCGGAGTAGTTCTCGACGAGGGCCCCCGCTTTATCCTCAAGCTCGACGAGGCCGAGGACCTCTCCGATCCTCAGACGCCGCTCGGTCTTGCCGATCCCGTACATCATCGCGTGGAACTCGAGGTTCTCGCGCCCGGTGAGCTTGCCGTCGAGGGCCGGCTCCTGGAACACGACCCCGATGCTCCTCCGGACCCGGTCCTTCTCGTGGACGATGTCGTGGCCGGCGACCGCGGCGGAGCCCGACGTCGGCGCGAGGAGCGTCGACAGCATGTTGACAGTCGTGGTCTTGCCGGCCCCGTTGGGTCCGAGGAGGCCGAACAGCTCACCGGTCTCGACGGCAAACGAGAGCTCGTCGACGGCCGTCGTCCCGTCGAATTCCTTCGTCAGCCTGTCGACCCTGATGGCATCCATATCGAGCTCTTCGGGTCATTCTACTTCCTTTTGACCATAGTTGCCAAGCTGACAAAAGCAGGGATCAGCGGACGATTTCAGCCGGCGGGGACGGAGGACCGGTCACCCCGTTCGAGGCCTGGTAGAGGACCCGGTAAAGGATCTTGCCCGCGAGCGGCGGGTCGGGGTCGATGGCCTCGCTTCCGGCTGTCGCTCCGGTTCAAGGGCCGGGACCTGGACTATCGGGAGATCCAGGAGCCACGACCGGTGGCGCCCAAGCCGGTCCTGGCTAAGCCTAGGCGTAAACCCCCAAAGTACTACCCGCCGCCGACCCACCCCTGACGCCATTACAGCTTCGGAACTGGACATCCGTGAGAGAACCGGACATTTTCATTTTGCTAAGAACAGGACATTTTCACTTTGCGTTGACGTCCCTTTACTTGGGCTTGCCAAGCTGATAATATGGGGAGCAGTCCGGACATGGTCAACTATATTCTGCTCTATAAGATACGAAAAGCCGTCAAGAAGCTCCTCAAGGACAAGATCGAGGACGACGAGCTGGCGACGACGCCGAGATCTTGCATCGGCTGCCTGGCAGACGAAATCAGTTGGGAGATCTATTACCTGGTCAAAGAAAAAGGGGACGACAAGCCGGAATAAGGTCTCCGTCGGCTATCGGTCGCCGGGCTTATTGTCCCTGATCCGGTCTTTGACTGCTTCCCACCACTCGATGCGCTTGCGGACTTCCTTCTCGAATCCCAGGTTCCCAGGCTCATAATACTTCCGGCCGCGAAGGCGTTCGGGGAGCGTTTCCATTTCGGTCGTGGAGAGTTCGTTGTCGTGGGCGTACTCGTAGTCCTTGCCGTAGCCGATCTCCTTCATCAGGGGCGTGACGGCGTTGCGGATGTGGAGCGGTACGGGTTCGTGGGGGCTCCGTTCAACCTCCTTCATCACGGCCGTGAAGGCGGAGTAGACCCTGTTGCTTTTGGGCGCCGAAGCCATATAAATGACGGCCTCGGCCAGCGCAAGCTCGCCTTCGGGCGTCCCCAGGAAGTCATAGGCTTCCTTAGCGTGGAGGGCGACGGCCAGCGCCTGGGGGTCGGCGAGGCCGATGTCCTCGGAGGCGAAGCGGACCATTCTCCGGGCGATATAAAGGGGCTCCTCGCCGGAGGCCAGCATGCGCGCGAGCCAGTAAAGGGCCGCGTCGACGTCGCTGTTGCGAAGGCTCTTATGGAGCGCCGAGATGAGGTTGAAGTGCTCCTCGCCCTTTTTGTCGTACAGAAGGACGCGCTTCTGAAGCGCTTCTTGGACGGTGCTCGCATTGATGACCTCGTCCCTGGTCAGGCTCGCGGCGATCTCAAGGCTGTTGAGGGCCCTACGGGCGTCCCCGTTCGCGTAGTCGATGAGGGTCCGGAGGGCTTCGTCGTCGATCCGAAGCCTTAGCTTCCCAAGGCCCAGGGTCTCGTCGGCCAGCGCGTCCGTGACGATCCGCCCCAAGGCCTCGTCGCCCAGCGGGTTCAGCACGAGGACCTTGGTCCTCGAGAGGAGGGGCGCGATGACCTCGAAGGAGGGGTTCTCGGTCGTCGAGCCGAAGAGGACGACGTCCCCCCGCTCGACATACGGCAGGAAGGCACCCTGCTGGGCCTTGTTGAACCTGTGGATCTCGTCTATGAACAGGACGAAGGGCTGCCCGGACATCCGGCGCTGTTTCTCGGCCCTGGCCATGACTTCCTTGACGTCCTTGATGCTTGAGAGGACCGCGCTGAAGAAGACCCAAGGAAGACCGAAATGTCCGGCCAGCATGTAGGCGAGGGTTGTTTTCCCGGAACCGGGCGGCCCCCAGAAGATAATAGAAACGATATGTCTGGATTCGATGAGCTCGGACAGGATCCTGCCCTTGCCGAGCAGATGCTCCTGGCCGTAGAAGCGGTCGAGGATCTGCGGCCTCATCCGCTCGGCCAGCGGAACCAGCGCGCCTTTCCCGGAGGACATCGCGGTGATTATAACAGAAAACGGCGCCGGCCCGCGACGCGTTAAGGCCTTGACGCGTCACGGGGACCATGATAAGGTTAGGAATCGTCCGATGCCCGTGAAAAAAGAAACCGCCCAGCCCAAACTCTTCCAGGACGGCGCCGTGCCGGGCAAACTCGTCTACAAAGTCGCGGAGGTCAGCCGCCTGACCAAGGTCGAGCCGGCGGTCATCGAGGCCTGGCAACAGGAGTTCCCCTTCCTCCGCGCGGGCAGGACCGCGAGCGGCGAACGCTACTTCCGCCCGAAGGACATCGAGATCATTCGGAGGATCCGCGAGCTCATCGAGGAAAAATCCCTGACGATGGCCGGGATAAGGCGCCGGATCGAAGAGGAATTCGGCCTGCGGCCGACGGGCCCGATCCACCCCGAAAAGCTCAAGAAAGCGCTATACGACGTTCGGGACGAGCTCCAGGACATCGTCGTCGCGCTCGACAATAAGGGGAAAAAAGGGGCTGGATAATCTTCCCGATTCTGCTATAATCTCTACCTGTGTTCGGGACGTGGCGCAGCCTGGTAGCGCACATGCTTGGGGTGCATGGGGTCGGCGGTTCAAATCCGCCCGTCCCGACCATTATTAGATTCCCCCATAAATCCCCTTAACCTCCCTTTTATCAAAGGGGGGATGGCGCGGAGAACGGGCACCGTTCTTGATGAAGGGGCCTGTTCTTGTTGGTGGGCAGGAATGGGCGGCACCATTTTTGGGCGTGAGCAACGTCGTGAAGGGGCTTTCGCATCCATGGAGGGAACATGAGCAAGGTCGCAAAGGAATCCGGGGGCAGGGACCTCCGCGGGAGGGTCTTCGAGCTCAAGGGCATGGTCGATTATCAGGCCGGGTCCGTCGTTAGCCGGGAGGTCATCAGTAAAAAAACAGGGACGGTGACGGTCTTCGCCTTCGCCGAAGGCCAGGGGCTCAGCGAGCACACGGCCCCGTTCGACGCGATGGTCGTCGGGCTCGACGGGGAGGCCGAGATCTTCATCGCCGGCGAGCCGAACCGCGTATCGACGGGCGATATGATCATCATGCCGGCCGGAATCCCCCACGCCCTGAAGACGGCGGGGAACTTCAAGATGCTCCTCGTCATGATCAAGCAATGAGCGGCCGGCCCGTCTCCGCCCGCAGGCCGAAGCCCCTTATCCTCCTCACCAACGATGACGGCCATTTCTCCCCCGCCCTCACCGCCTTGGCGAGACGCCTCCGGCGCGCCGCCGAGGTCCGGATCGTGGCCCCCGACAGGGAGAGGAGCGCTAATTCGCTTTCCCTGACGCTACGCCGCCCCCTGAGGCTCTTCAGCGTCCGGCCGGGCGTTTTCGCCGTGGATGGAACGCCCGCGGATTGCATCTATCTGGCCCTCAAGAGCCTCCTGCCGCGCCGACCCGACCTCATTCTGTCCGGAATGAACCTAGGCCCTAACCTAGGCGAGCAGGACATCGCCTATTCAGGGACGGTGGCCGCCGCCATCCAGGGGACGTTCCTGGGGATCCCGAGCGTCGCCGTCTCCCTCATCCCGGACGCTTCAGGGAAATTCGATGTCGGGCCGGCCGCTGAATTCGTCGCGGCCGTCGCCGGGCGCCTGCTCGCGAAGCGGCTCCCCCCGGGAATCACGCTTAACATCAATATCCCCTCGACTCCGATTAAGGGAGTCCGAATCACCGGCCTCGGCCAGAAGAGGTACGAGCCCGAGGTCATCGAGAAAAAGGACCCGCGCGGCAGGCTCTATTATTGGATCGGGACGAGCCACCCGACGGGCTCGGGCGACGCGACGAGCGATATCCGCGCCGTCGCCGAGGGCTTCATATCCATCACGCCCCTACACACCGACCTGACCGACTACGGGATGATGGATCACCCCCGGCTGGGCGCACTTCGATCGTGTTTTCGCGCCCTCACCGGAGGCCCAGCCCGTCCTCAAAGGCCGCGAAAACCCGCAGGGCGAGGCGGCCGCACCCGGTCGTCAGGTTAGCGCGTCCCGCCGCGCCGGCGGTGGCGCAGAAACTCGATCACCCCGGGGATCATTGAAATGAGGATGATCGCAATGATCACGAAGGAGAAGTTTCTCTTGATCACGGGGATGTTGCCGAAGAAATAGCCGCCGAAAACGAACAGGGCCACCCAGCCCACTCCCCCGATGACGTTGTACGAGAGGAACTTGCCGTAGTTCATTTTCCCGATGCCGGCGACGAACGGGGCGAACGTCCGGATGATTGGGACGAACCGGGCGAGGACGATCGTCATGCCCCCGTGCTTCTCGTAAAAGGCGTGGGTCCGGTCAAGGTATTCCTTCTTAAAGAACCGGCCCCCCTCTTTCCGGAAGACGCTGGGACCGAGCTTCTTCCCGATCCAGTAGTTGATCGTATCCCCGAGGACCGCCGCGACGGCAAGGGCGAGAAAAACCCACCCGACCTTGAAGAACCGGAACGTCCCCAGGGAGGCGAACGACCCGCAGGCGAAGAGGAGGGAATCCCCGGGCAGGAACGGCGTGATCACGAGACCAGTCTCGCAGAAGATGACCGCGAACAGGATGACGTAGGTCCAGATCTCGTAGCGGCCGATGAGCAGGCTCAGGTGCTTGTCCAGGTGAAGGACGATATCGACAAGTTTCAGGATCAGGGGCATCGGATCTCCTAGAAGCGATACTATACATTCCTCAAGGACGTTATTCAAGAAGTTAGGCCTGAAGGGGCGACAGTGATCCCCGTCCCGGGAAATCTGGTAGAATGGGCTGGAGGCATATTTTAATGGGCATCGATAAGGCCGGGCTGATTGAAGAGGCGATCGAGCGCCTTTCCCCCATCGAGACCGATTGTAGGCTTTGCCCAAGGACGTGCCGCATCGACAGGCGTTCGTCCTCGAGCGGCGTCTGCCGGACGGGGGCCGAAGCCCGCGTTTCCCACGCCCTCCTCCATTTCGGGGAGGAACCCGTCCTCAGTGGGCACGAGGACTGTTCCCGAACCGTTGACCCGGACGGGCGGGAGACCGGCGGGTCGGGGACGATTTTTTTCGGCGGCTGCAACCTGAAGTGCTTGTTTTGCCAGAACTACCAACTGAGCTGGCTCGACGAGGGGCCTCCCGTCGGCGACTCGGCCCTGGCGGCGATGATGTTCGACCTGCAGGTACGCGGCGCGCTGAACATCAACCTCGTCTCCCCCACGCACGTCGTCCTCCCCATCCTGCGGGCGCTCCGGATCGCAGGGGACCACGGGGGGATTTCGGTTCCCTTGGTCTACAACTCGAACGGATACGACAGCCCCGAAGTCATCGCCGGCCTTGAGGGGATCGTCGACATCTACCTTCCCGACCTGAAATACGTCTCCCCCGCCCTGTCTAGGAGATACTCGGACGCAACGGATTATTTCGAGAAAGCTTCGGCCGCGCTCCGCGAGATGTCCGTCCAACAGCCGGTCCTGGAGCTTGACGCGAAAGGCATCGCCCGCAAGGGGCTCATCGTGCGCCACCTGGTCCTCCCCGGTCACGAGGAAGACTCTGTCGAGGTCCTGCGTTGGATCCGGGGGCATCTCTCCCCCTATATCGGATTGAGCCTCATGAGCCAGTATCGCCCCTGCTTCAGGGCGCCCGATGAGATCTGTCGGGCTGTGACGCCGGAGGAATACCGTCGGGTAGCCGATACGGCCCTCGAGCTCGGGTTCGAGAATCTTTTCCTCCAGCCGGAGCCCTTCGCCCTGGAGGAGCACCGGGTCCCGGATTTCAAAAAGAAAGATCCCTTCGACTGGAAATAAGCCCGGATTTCAATACGGGGATCGGATTCCCATGCCTCCGGGATATCCCCTCCCTCCTTCGTGCGGCGATAATTTTACTTTGGGAATCTTTTTGATAAAATCCCAACGCTTGTCAGTGCCTCTCGCTGTTTTTCAGGGCGACTTTGTCGGCGTATAGATCCGCGGCTTGGGAAGGCGATACTCCGGGATTCCACAGGCGATCGCCAGAGCCCTCAACTTCGTCTGGATGATCTGGACGTTTTCCGGCCCCATGCGCAAGAGGTGTTTCTGGGCTTGGCTCAATCCTTCTAGAGCCGCGTCGGCCATGGCATAGCTCGCGACCTTCTTTTCCAGCACGACGCGGCCCTCGATGACGGGCGTATTCAGGAGCTCGGCGATGGCCCGGGTCAGGGTGGCATGGAAGTCCTCGTCGGGATACCCGAGCTCCCGGTAGGCCTCCTGGAAGAGCGGTTTCAGGGAGACGTACAGCCTGGCCGCAGCGCTGGCGTCCAGCGAAATAAAGATGTCGGCCACCGGATCATACCGGTAATAGCTTGAAAGGTCGACGATGGACGTCCCGTCCCGCCGGACGGCCTTGAAAACCCCGCGTGGCGCGAAGAAATCGACCTGGGCCCTGGGGCTGAGACCGTTGGCGATGTTGTCGACGGCCGCGACGAACTTCCGTATCAGGTCGCGGGTCCGCATCCACCCGGCGAGCCCGGGATGGGACGAAATGTCCCGGGCCAAACTCCTCAGGAGATCGTCGCTCATGTTGAGTTCGAGCTTCGGCAGGTCGAGCGGTGTGAGCACCCCCGCCCCGGGCCCTTCCGTCGCGGCCGGCACCGAGGCCGCCGGGAGCTTTTCCAGGGCCGGCCCGGCCGCCGGTCTCCTGGCGACGAGGAGATAAATCCCGACGATCGCGGCGATGGCCAGGATGATGCCGGCGCCGATCCCGAAGACCTTTTTCGTATCGTCCATAGCTCCCTCCGTTTCGTGGGTCAGCCGAAGCGCCCGGTGATATAGTCTTCCGTCCTCGAGTCCGAGGGATTGGTGAAGATCTTTTTGGTCTCCCCGAATTCGACGAGCTCCCCCAGGAAGAAGTATCCGGTGAAGTCGGAAACTCGGGCCGCCTGCTGCATGTTGTGGGTCACGATGACGATGGTGTACCGCTTCTCCAACTCATACATCAGGTCCTCGATCCTGGCAGTGGCAATCGGGTCGAGGGCCGAACAGGGCTCGTCCATGAGGAGGATCTCGGGTTCGACGGCGACGACCCGCGCAATGCACAGCCTCTGTTGCTGTTCTCCGGACAGTTCGAGGGCGTTCCTCCCGAGCCTGTCCTTGAGCTCCTCCCAGAGGTGGACCGATTCGAGGCTCCGTTCGAGCCGCGCCTGGACCGTCGAGCGGTCCGTAACCCCGTGGACCCTCAGGCCGTAGGTGACATTGTCGAAGATGCTCAGGGGGAACGGATTCGGCCGCTGGAAGACCATGCCGACCTTCTTGCGCAGCGCGAGGAGGTCGGTCCCGGGCCGATAGATGTCCTCGCCGTCGACGGCGACCCGTCCGGTGATCCGGACGCCCTCGATGAGGTCGTTCATCCGGTTCAGGGTCCTGAGAAAGGTCGACTTGCCGCAGCCCGACGGCCCTATCAGGGCCGTGATACGCTTTTCCTCTATGCTCAGGTCGACGCTCTTGAGGGCCTGGAAATTCCCGTAGAAGAGCGAAAGGTTTCGGACTTCGATGATGCTCATGAGCTTATCCGAACCTCCCCCGGAGATAATCGTCGGTCCGCTGGTCGGAGGGGGCCGTGAAGATCCTGTCCGTGTCGCCGACCTCGACGAGCTCCCCGTTAAGGAAGAACGCCGTCCGGTCAGCGACACGGGCCGCCTGTTTGGTGTTGTTGGTTACGAGGACGATCGTGTACTCAACCTTCAGTCGGCGGAGAGAATCCTCGATCTTTCGAGTTGATATGGGGTCCAGGCCCGAACTCGGCTCGTCGAGGAGGATGAACTCGGGCTTGAGGGCGAGGACCCGGGCTATGCAGAGCCGCTGCTGTTGCCCGCCGGACAGCTTGAGAGCCGAGGTGTCCAGCCTGTCCTTGACCTCATCCCAGAGCCCGGCCTTCTCCAAGCAGTCCCGGACGAGGTGGTCGAGATCGGACCGGCCCCGGCGTCCAAGGAGCCGCGTCCCGAAGGCGACGTTCTCGAAGATCGACCGGGGCAGGGGGATAGGCGTCGCGAAGACCATACCCAGTTTCCGCCTGAGCTCAGCGACGTTGACGCCCGGACCGTAGATACTCCTCCTATCGATCTCGATGGCCCCCTCGGTCCGCGAGCCACGGACGAGATCGTTCATCCGGTTGAGGGCGCCAAGGAACGTCGACTTACCGCTCCCCGCCGGTCCGATGACGCTCAGGATCTCCTTCCTGTTGATATCGAGGGTGATCCCCCGGAGGGTTCGGACCGTCCCGAACCAGTGGCTGAAGTCCCGGAAGGCCGCGGCGATCATGAATATTTCCTGATGAAGCGTTCCATGAGGTAATAGGTGATGACGTTGATGACGAGGATAGCGATGACAAGCACGGCCGCCGTCCCGTAGGCGTTGGGCATCGAGATCCCTTCGCGAGCCAAAATGTAGAAATGGACCGCCATGGTCCGCGACGAGGAGAAGACGGACGTGGGGATGTGGAGGGCGCTCCCGGCTGTGAAAATGACCGCGGCCGTCTCGCCGATGCTCCGGCCGATGCTCAGGATGACCCCGGTAACGATCCCCGGCAGGGCCGCCGGCAGGACGACCCGCGTGACCATCTGCCACCGCGTGCTCCCGAGGGAGAAGCTGACCTGGCGGTAGGTCGCCGGGACGCTCCGGATGGCCTCCTCGCTCGTCCGGATGATCGTCGGCAGGATCATGAAGGCGAGGGTTAGCCCGCCGCTCAGGATGGACCAGCCGAACCGGAACTTGGTCACGAAGAGGATGAACCCGAAGAGGCCGAAGATGATCGAGGGGATTCCGGCCAGGCAGTCGGCCCCGAACCGGATGATCCGTGTGACCCGGTTCTCCCAGGTGTATTCCGTGAGGAAGATGGCCGTGCCCACCCCGAGCGGGGCCGCGATGAGAACGGCGACGCCCGTCAGGACGATCGTCCCGACAACCGTCGAAAAGATCCCCCCGGACCGGCCCATATCCACCGGACTCTGGAAGAGGAACGAGAGGTCGAGGACGGGGATCCCCTTCCGGAGGATGAAGACGATGATGAAGAGCAGGATAAAGACCGTGATCGCCGTGAACAGCGCCAGGACGGCCCGGACAACGCTCTGCTCTAGCCTGGGGCCGACGCGCATGGGGTTAGGCCTTCCTCCGTGAGGATGTCGCGTTGGCGATCGTATTTAGGACCATGATGATAACGAAGAGGATGACCCCGGTCGCGAATAGGGCTTCCCGGTGCTCCCCGCTTGCGTAGCCCATCTCCAGGGCAATATTCGAGGTCAGAGTCCGGACGGGCGCGAGAACCGAACCGGGAATGTGGACCGCGTTCCCGGCCACCATGATCACCGCCATGGTCTCGCCGATAGCCCGACCCATGCCAAGGATAATGCTCGCTACGATTCCAGAGCGGGCGGCCGGGAAGAGGACCATCTTCGTCGTCTGCCACCGGGTCGCTCCCAGGGCAATCGAGCCTTCCCGGTACGTCGGCGGCACGGCCAGGAGGGAATCGATGGAGATGCTGATGATCGTCGGTAGAATCATGATCCCCAGGATAACCGACGCGGCCAAGACCGAAAGGCCAGGCCCTCCGAACGTCTCGCGGATGAATGGAACGAGGATGACGATGCCCATGAAGCCATAGACGACCGAGGGAATGCCCGCCAGGAGCTCGATCACCGGCTTGACGAGCCGCCGTGTCCTCTTCGTGGAGAACTCGGTTAGGAAGACGGCACAGGAAAGCCCGAGGGGGACGCCGATGACGAGGGCCCCAAAGGTTACCATCAGCGAGCCGGCGATCATGGGCAGGAGACCGAAGCTTTTCTCAGAAGGGTACCAGTCCATGCCCGCCAGGAAGCTCTTGAAGCCGTACTTGAACATGATGGGCGTGCCTTCCATGAAGATGAAGGCGGTGATGACGGCCAGCACGGAGACGGCGGAGAACGCGACCGCGAGCAGGGCCAGCCGGATCAGACGTTCGTTCCGTTCGAGCCTGTTCATGGCGCCCCGTCACCGGACCGGCAACAGGCCCTCCTTGCGGATGAGCTCCTGGCCCTCGGGCGACAGGACAAAATCAATAAAATCCCGGCACATCCCGGACGGGACTCCCTTCATCACGAAAAGGAAGGGGCGGATGAGCTTGTAGGTCCCGTCGCGGATGGCCGCCTCCCCGGGGACCGCTCCATCGAGCGGGAGCGCGAGGACGCGATCGTTGACGAGGCCGAGGGAGATGTACCCGATCGCACGGGGGTCCGCGGCGACGATCTCCCGGACGGTTCCGTTCGAATCCTCGACGATAGCGCCCCTCGAGATCCTGACCTTCCCCATGACGAGCTCCTGGAACGCACCCCGGGTGCCGGACCCTTCTTCCCGGGTCACGACGGTGATCGGCTGGTCATCCCCCTCGAGGTACTTCCAGCTGGGGATCTCGCCGCTGAAGATGAGCCGGACCTCCCCCAGGCTGAGCCCCCGGACCGGGTTCGAGGGGTGGACGATCACAGCCAATCCGTCTCTGGCCACGACGATCTCGTCGAGCGACTTCTCATCGGCCTTGAGCTCCCGCGATGAGGTCCCGATGTCAGCAGCGCCGGAAATGGCCGCCTGGATCCCCGCGCTCGAGCCCCCCCCCTGGACGTTGACGAAACAGCCCGGTCGCGACTTCAGAAAGGCCTCGGCCCAGCGGTCGGCGAAAGGTTGGACGCTCGTCGAGCCGGCGACGATGATCTCGGTCCCCGAAGTCCCCCGGGAACACGCCGGGGCGCATCCGGCCGCCGCGATGAAGGCAAGGGCCGACAAGGTCCTCCAACCGTTTGGGATCATGGGCGTCTTGTTATCCTTTTCTGCTTATACCAGACAGGTTCCGTCAAGTCAAACGCGGCCGGGCGGCCCTCCGGGGCTCTCTCCGGACTCCCCTTCCTCCCCCAGGGCCTTGAGCTTCTCCTCGAACTCGGCGCCCTTCTCTTCGTGTTCCCGGGTCAACCACTCCAGCTCCATGAAGAGCCTGTCGGTCGAGGTCTTGGTCCGGTGCATGGACTTGGAGAGCTCAACGACGCGGGCCCCGTCCTTGGCCCGGGAAGCCTCGATGACGGCTTCATTCATCGCCCGGAGCTCGGTGTCGTTGCGCTCGATCTCGGCCTCGATATCAGCCATCCTCTTTTCCAGAGGTTTCAGGACCCGGGAGCGCTCGGCGATGATGCCGGACCGAAGCTTCCTCATCCCCTTGGGGTTCTTCCTGTCGGCCAGGGTCTCGGGCTCGGCAACGTCCCTTACCGGCCTTTCCGCCTCTTCGTTCCAACCGACCTTTTCCAGGAACCGCTGGTAGCCGCCCTCGTAGACCGTGATCCCCCCGTTCTGGAAGACGATCAGCCGCTCGGCCAGGGCGTGGAGGAACATCTCGTTGTGGGTGACCATGACCACGGCCCCGTCGAAGTTGTCGAGGGCCTCGAGCAGGGCGTCGCTCGATTCAAGGTCGAGGTGGTTGGTGGGCTCGTCGAGGAGGAGTAAATTGACGGGCGTCGCGATGATCTTGCCGAGCATCACCCGGCTCTTTTCCCCGCCCGACAGGACGCGGACGGGCTTCAGGGCATCGTCGCCCTCGAAGATCATGGCCCCGGCGATGAGCCGCGGGAGCTTCGGGTCCTGGGCGACGTTGGCGGCAGCAATCTCGTCGAGGACCGTATTCGCGTCGACGAGGCTCGAGATGTTAGTCTGCTCATAATAGCCCACGGCCACCGATTGGGGGCTCACGACCTCCCCCGCCCCGGGCTCGAGGACCCTCGCCATGAGTTTGAGGAGGGTCGTCTTCCCCTTCCCGTTCCTCCCGATGACGAAGACGCGGTCGCGGGCGCCGATGCTCAGGGTGAAGTTCCGGAGAAGGGGCTTTCCCGACTCGTAGCCGAAGGTCACGCCGTCCATGGTCAGCCCGTACTTGTGGTGGAACGGCTTTTCGGAGAAGGTGAACTCCAGGTCCTTGATGGCCACGAGTTTATCCTTCTTCTCCATCTTCTCCAGGCTCTTGATACGGGACTGGACCATGCCGGCGAGCCTGGCCTTGGCCCGGAACCGGGTGATGAAGAGGTCCATTTCTTTCTGCTTCCGCTCGTCGTTCTGGCGGGTCTTCTCGTAGACCTCCTCCTCCATGGCGATCTGGGAGTAGTACTTCGCCGTGTCCCCGGCGACCTTCCGGACCTTCTTCCGATGGATGCCCAGGACGTGGGTCACGACCTTGTCCATGAAGCTCCGGTCGTGGGTGATAAGCATCAGCTCGCCCGGCCAGTCGACTAAGAAGCGCTCGAGCCAGCGGATCGACGTGATGTCGAGGTAATTGTTGGGCTCGTCGAGGAGGAGCATTTGGTTGTCGGAGAGGAGGACCCGGGCCAGGTTGAGCCGGACCTGATAGCCGCCGGAGAGTTCGGAGGGAGGACGGTCGAGAGCCTGCGGATCGAAGCCCAGGCCCGCGAGAACCTTTTCCACCCGCCACATCTCGCCTCCGGCCTCGGCGCCCAGCCCGCGCGAGGCCTCTCCGCGAACCGTGTCGGCCCGTAGGTCCAGCTTCTGAGCGACATAGCCGATCCGATAGTTCCTGGGCATGGTGATGGTGCCCGAATCGGCCTCCTCCTCGCCGGTGACGAGGCGGAAGAGCGTCGTCTTCCCATGACCGTTCCGGCCGACGACCCCGACCCGTTCTTTTCTGTTGACCTTAAAGGAGATGTTCTCGAAAAGAGTCTGCTTCGCGTAGCTCTTGGATAGGTTATCGACGACGATCATGGGAAAAGGTCTTTCGTTTCTTGTCTCGCCTATCTTCTCGGATATTCCGGCCGTGGCGGGAAATTGAGCGGGTTGGCCTTGATCTTCTCCAGCATGACCTCGATGGCCTTCTCGAGCTGGAGGTCCCTGCCGGCCATGACGGAATCCGGGTTGTTGTCGACGAGGACGTCCGGGTCGGCACCGTGGTTCTCGACGAGCCACGTCCCGCCGCGTCCATAGAACGCGTTGTTCGATTGCTCGACGGACCCGTTGTCGATCGTAAGCTGGCGGTTGAGGATGCCGACCAGGCCGCCCCAAGACGGGACGCCGACGACCGTCCCCAGCTTGCGGGACTTGAAGTGTTCGACGAATGCCTCCCCGTCCGAGCCGTTGTTCTCGTTCGAGATAACGACGTAATTTCCGTTCCCTGCCGAGCCCGGATACCGGAAGGGGACCATGCCTCTGAGGACGTTGTAGGAATCGAGCGCACGCTCGAGTTTGTCGATGAGGAAGTACTCCGTCCAGCCACCGGAATTGCGCCGGACGTCGATGATGACGCCCTCCTTGTACCGGAACGCCCGCCAGAACTTGTCGAACTCCGCGACGCCTCCGCTCCCCATAGCGTTGATGTGCATATAGCCGACGCGGCCGCCCGTGGCTTTGAGGACCTTGTCGACGTTGTCCCCAAGCCAGCGGAAGTAGCGGAGCTGCCGGTCGTTCTGCAGGGGCTCGACCTCGAAAATCTTCGCCCCGGCGGCCGTGGGCTTCGAATTGATCGTCACGGAGACCTTGCGCCCCGGGGTGGTCTGAAGAAGCCGGAAATAATCTTCGGGGGGCCGGACAGCGGTCCCGTTGACGGCGAGGAGGTAATCGCCTTCCCTGACGTCCTTGTCCGGACCGACGAGAGGGCCCCGCAGGTTCAGGTTGATGGCGTTCGGGCCATAGATCTTTTCGAATCTGTAGAGCCCCGACGCCTTGTCCGCGACGAGATCGGCGCCGAGGAGGCCCGTGAAGGCAAGGGATTGCTGGGGCAGCACTTGGGGACCGGGATCACCTCCACCGACATAGGTGTGGGAGACGCAGAGCTCGCCGACCATCTGGGATAGGACCCAGTTCAGTTCGTCGCGGGAGGACAAGGCCGGGAGGTAAGCCCGATACTTATCGCCCATCGCCTTCCAGTCCCTGCCGTGAAAGCCGGAGTCATAGAAGAAGTCGCGATACCAGCGCCAAGCGTCGGTAAAAATCTGTCCCCACTCCGATCGCGGGTCCGCGACATAGGTCAGCCCCTGGAGGTCGAGCTTCTCGCCGAGCCCCTTCGTCTTGAAAGCCTCGTCCAGGGTCGTGACGAATATGTCGTTGTCCTTGCGGAGGACGGTCCGCTCCCCGTTCGCCGAAAGGCCGAACTCGCGGATCTTGTCTCCGAGGACCACCGCCTTCTTCGAGGCCGTTTCGAAGACATGGAGGTCCCATTTCGTTTCGCCCCTCGGCTTGAAGATCTCTTCATACTCATCCTCGGTAAACTTTTCGACCGAACACCAGACGGCTTTTCCTTTGCCCGCCCTGAGGAAGAAAAAGTTCCCGGGTTCGACGGGAAGCGGGTAGGTCCGGTTCGCGATACCTTCGACGTCGATCCGGAACGGCCGGGGGGCGGCCTTCGCATCGGTCTTTTCGGCCTCCGCGGGAACCGGAGCGTCACCGAAGGGCGGCGCTTCTCCGCCGCGGAGCTGAACGGCCATGACCTGCTGGGGGGCCGAGATGACGTGGTTGTCCTCATAAAAATCCATCTGGACGTCGAAGCTGCGGCTCGAGAGGAAATAGAGGTAATCGCCGCCGGCATCGAAACACGGATTGATGTTGTCGTAGAAATCGTCGGTGACCGGGTAGATCTTGCCCTCGGCGAGGCTGTAGACAAGGACCTGGCTGTTGCGATTGGCCCTGACGAGGCTGTAGCAGATCCATTTGCCGTCCGGCGACCAGCCGTAATCGCTGACCTCCCAGTAGAACTCATCGTTCTTCATCTGGTTCGAGGCGTCCACCTGGACCATCCTTTTCGTCGCGACGTCGACGTAGAAGATCGCAAAATCCTTGTTGCCGAAAAGGATCTTCCCCCCGTCGGGCGACCAGGCCAGGTGATAGATGAACCGGTCGAGGCCCGTCGTAAGGGCCGTCCACTCCCCGCCCCCAACGGGCTGGGTGTAGAGCTGGTAATCGCCGGTACGGTCCGAGAAAAAGGCGACCGTCCGGCCGTCCGGCGAGACGGCGGGGTACATCTCCCGCGTCCCCGCGGTGTTCGAGAGGTTCCGGGTCGAGCCCTTCATTGTTGGGACAGAGAAAACGTCGCCACGGGCTTCGAGAATGACGGCCCTGCCGTCGTTCGCGACGTCCACGGCGTGAATGTAATCCTTCGGGTTGATCGTGCGCGGCCGCAGGGTCCACCGGTCGGACGGTACGGTTACCGGAACCTTCGCGTCCCGGCCCGACGCCGCGTTCAGCATGTGGATCTGGCCGTCCTGGATGTAGACGATCGAGCGGCCGTCGGTCGAAGGCATCATGACGTCGAAATCGGTATAAGTCGTGAGCGGGCGGACGTCCTTGGTCCCGAGGTTCTGGGTGTAGAGGTTCGAGACCCCGTCCCCCCTGTCGGAGACGAAGACCATCGCGTCCCCGATCCACATCGGGTAACTGTTCTTGCCGACGTAGTCGGTGACGGGCGTTGCCTTCCGCGTGCTCCAGTCGTACATCCAGATATCCTGATATTGGCCGCCTTTATAGCGCTTCCAGTAGTATTCCTCGTTCCCGCGGCGGCAATAAAGCATCTTTTTGCCGTCCAGGGAAAAGCTGCAGAGGACGCTCCGATCAAGGGGGAACCGCTCCGGGGCCGTGCCCTCGAGCCCGACGAAATAGAGATTTGGATCGCGTCCGACGACGTTCTCGAACATCGAGCGGTAAACGACCTTGGCGCCGTCCGGCGTCCAGCCGACGACCTGGGCCGGGGAAGGGCTGTATGTTAAGCGCTTCGGCTCGCCGCCCACGGCGGGCATGACATAGACGGCTTGGGGACCGTCGTAGCTCGCCGTAAAGGCGAGCCACTTCCCGTCGGGCGAGAACTTGGCGAAGGTCTCGACCCCCGGATGGGTCGTCAGACGGGCGGCCGGACCGCCCGCGGCAGCCACGCTCCACAGGTCGCCTTCGTACGTAAAGACGACCCTGTCACCGCTGACGGTCGGATAGCGCATGAACCGCGCCTCGCCCGCCGTTCCGACGGCCGCCGCGCAAAAGAATAGTGTCAGAAGGACCGATGACGTCTTTTTCACGTTGCCTCCTCTAAAACCCAAGTTCCCGAATGATCGATGAAGCCCCGGCGAACTTGTCCGTCACGAACAGGACCCAGCGGATGTCAACGCTGATCGACCGCTGGAGCTCCGGGACGATGAAATAATCGCCAATGACGCTCTCATAGGTCATATCGAAGATGATGCCGATCTGCTCCCCTTTCGCGTTGAAGGTCGGCGAGCCGGAGTTGCCGCCCGTGACGTTCGTCGCGTTCAGGAAGCACGCGGGAATATCCTGGAGCCGCGCGTCCATATAGGGCCCGAGGTCCTTCTCAGCCCGAAGTTCCTTGATCCTATCGGGAACGACAAACGGGTCCGCTCCGGTTTCTTTTTCGATGACGCCCGTGAGGGTTGTCTGAGGTTCATAAAAAACGGCATCCTTCGGGGAATATCCCTCGATGGGGCCGTAGGTGAAGCGGATCGTCCCGTTGGCGTCGGGGGCGAACCGTCCCTGCGCCCTCTCGAGGAGGGCCTCTTCATAGACCTTCCGGAGGTCCAGTTTCTCCTGGGCAACGGACTTGCCCTCCTCACGGACGACCTTCATTTCCTTTTCCAGCTCAACGGCGAGACCGATGAGCGGGTCTCCGACCGCGGCCAACCGGGCGGGCTTTGTGGCCAGAAGCTCCAGCCTCTTTTCGGGACTTGGCAAAACCGTCTTCGCGTAGAGCCCGTCCACGTAAGCGTCGATTACGGCCTCGTTTCCCGGCCTGACGATACCTCTCAAGGCGGTGGGCAACCGGTCGGCCGGGAGGACGAGCATCTTCCTGAGGTTGTGCTTCATAAAGGCCCGGTCGGTCTCGAGATCATAACCGCGCTCAGCCAGCTGGATGCCCATCCTGACATAGGGCACGTTCCGGTCCTGGAACTGAGGATCCCTCTCCTTGTCGGGCTTCTGAAGCTCCTGGACGGCCCGGGTAATCGTACTGGCCTGGGAAAGGAGCGTCGAGCTCGCGGCGGCGCCGCTCAGGGCCTCGTTCTTAGCCGAAAAGGCTTCGGCCCGCGCCACATAAGCGGCGATTTCGTCCAACACCTTGCCGTATTTCTTCTGCCGGGCGGGGTCCGCGCCGACCCAGTCGAGGAAGGCCTTCTCCTCGGCGGCCTTCTTGCCGACGAGGTCGATCTTCTGCATGCCTTCCAGCTTGCCTTGGTAGTTCTTCAGGCCGTTATAGGACCCTTTAACGCGGCCGGCGTAACGGATCTCGACTTCCTTGTCGGACTTTCCGGCGTTCTCGAAGAAAGCGATCGTGTCCTGCATGTCCGTGATCCGTTTGGCCATGGAGGCCATCTCGCTCTTGAGCTCAGCGAGCGTCGCATTCCGCGAGGTCCTTCCGGGGTACCCCATGACGAACGTAAAGTCTCCGGGCTTGAAGCCTTCGAGCGAGATCTTCAGGACCGAACGCGGCTTGTAGGGGACGTTCCCGGGGCTAAACTCGGCACCCGTCCCGTCCGTGGCGACGTAGGCCCGGAGGAACGAAAAATCGCAGGTGTGACGGGGCCACATCCAGTTGTCTACCTCCCCACCGAAGTTGCCGAGGGCCTGGGGCGGCGCGAGGACCAATCGGACGTCCCGGATCCGCTTGTAGGTGTAAAGATAGTACCGGTTGCCGCTGTACATCGTGGCCACGGTGCACCGGAGGTCCTTGCTGCCCTTCTCGGCTTTGGAGACAATCTCCTTGATGATCCTTTCCAGGGCGTCGTACCTTTCGCGAGGCGTGAGGCCCGGCTTGGGCTTTCCGAGCACCGCCGCGGTGACGTCTTCATAACCGATGAGGACATCTGCCGTATATCCCTGGGCGAGAATCTCCTGCTCGCGAGTCTGGGCCGTGAACCCATTCGTAATGTAGTCCTTTTCCTTGCTCGAGGCCCTCTGAATGGCCCCGAAGGCCACATGATGATTGGTCAGGATGAGCCCGTCGGCGCTGACGAACCCGCCCGTCCCGCCGCCGAGGTAGACGACAGCGCTCATCAGGCCGGTGCCGTCCGTCTTATAGAGGCAAGACGGGTCCGTCCGAAGCCCCTTGGCCGCAAGGTCGAGGTCCTTCATCTGGTGCGGCATCCACATGCCCTCATCGCCATAGATGAAGGCCGCGGCGGCCAGGGCGAGGACGACCCCGATCATTCCGATCCTTCTGATTCTCATGTATCCTCCATGGTCCTTGATGTTCGACCCTCTATGATAGCGCAGGAGCGCCCGGAAAGGAAGGCAGAAGCCGGCTTATCGTTTCGCTGGACAGACCCGTCGGACTCGTTTATAATATGCCCTTCCATCGGGGAGTAGCGCAGTCTGGTAGCGCACAGCGTTCGGGACGCTGGGGCCGTGGGTTCAAGTCCCACCTCCCCGATTCGAACTTTCTCATGCTTATCAGGGACCTTTCGAAAAGTCGCCGGTTTGTTTCTGGGGACAAAGCCCTCCTTCGCGAGATCCTCCGTCCGGACAAGCCGCGGGTCGACATCCGATACAGCCTGGCGCACGCCGTCGTGAAGCCCGGAAAGCAGACCCTCCCCCACCGCCTCGCGACCTCCGAGGTCTATTACATCCTGGCTGGTCGGGGTGTCATGCACGTCGGCGACGAAGCCGAAAAGGTCCGCCCCGGGCAAGCCGTCTATATCCGCCCCGGCGCCGTCCAGTTCATCGAGAACATTGGCCGGTCCGAACTCGCGTTCTTGTGCATCGTCGATCCGGCGTGGCGGCCGGAAGACGAAGAGGTCCTCTAGATAGGATTCGCTCCGGCACCTCCACCTACTAGAATGCCCGGCGATCTCCACCTTCTCCAGGCCAACTGCGTACGTTGTCACGGCGCGACGATGGAGCAAGTCTTGCCAAATCGGGATGAAAAGGGGTATAAGTTTCACTCCGTGCCTCCATGAAAACCCCAGCCCCTAAACTGCGCCTCTCCGTGGCCGAGCGGATCATCGGCCTCAGCCGCCGGATGAGCTGGCAACAGACGTTCGCCGCCCTCCGCTACCGGAACTTCAAGCTCTGGTTCTGGGGACAGATGACCTCGCTCTTCGGCTCCTGGATGCAAGTCACCGCCCAGGGGTTTCTCCTCTACCAACTTACGAAGTCCCCGGTCTATCTCGGCCTCCTCGGCTTCGCCTTCGGCGTCCCGACCTGGCTCTTCATGCTCTACGCCGGGGTCGTCGCCGACCGTGTTCCGCGGCGCCGCCTGCTCATCTTCACTCAGACCTGCATGATGGTCCTGGCCTTCCTCCTCGCCGGGCTGACCTTCCTCAACGCCATCCGGCCGTGGCACATCCTCCTCCTGTCCTTTGGGATGGGGATCGCCAACGCATTCGACGCCCCGGCCCGCCAAGCCTTCGTCCTGGAGATGGTCGAGCCCGCGGACCTAACCAATGCCATCGCCCTAAACGGCGCTATGTTCAACACGGCGACGGCAGTCGGCCCGGCCGTCGCCGGCGTGACCTACGCCCTGTTCGGGCCCGCATGGTGCTTCGTCATCAACGGCCTGTCCTTTATCGCCGTGATCTCCGCCCTGGCCACGATGCGCCTCAAGCCGTTCGTCGCCAGGGACCGCGTCGCGTCCGTCGCGAAGGACCTCCGCGAAGGGGTCCGCTTCGTGCTCTCGCACGGGATGATCCGCGCCCTCATCGCAACGATCGGCATCGTCAGCGGTTTCGGCCTGGCCTTCGCGACACTCGTCCCGGCCTGGGCCGTCAAGGTTCTCAGCGGAGACGCCACAACCAACGGCCTCCTCCAGTCGGCCCGGGGCGCCGGCGCCCTCCTCGGAGCCCTCCTCATCGCGTCGCTCGGACGCTTCTCATTCCGGGGCCGGCTTCTCTCTTTGGGGACATTCGCCTTTCCGGCGCTGCT
The DNA here is from genome assembly GCA_964585685.1 of uncultured Eubacteriales bacterium. Classification (GTDB taxonomy): domain Bacteria; phylum Acidobacteriota; class Aminicenantia; order Aminicenantales; family Saccharicenantaceae; genus JALHVH01. Next base: position 195,481 of record CAZPEP010000026.1, read on the forward strand.
CCTCGTTTTCTCGTTTATCCGATGGCTTCCCATGTCCCTCCTCGTCCTTTTCGGCGTCGGCATCGCCCAGATCCTCATCTTCAACCTCTGCAATTCCCTAGTCCAGTCTCAGGTCCCCGACGATCTTCGCGGCCGAGTTATGGGCATTTATAGTCTGGTCTTTTTCGGGCTCATGCCGGCCGGCGCCCTGTGGATCGGGACGGTGGCCGAAAAAGTCAGCGAGCCCGCCGCCGTCCTCGTCGGCGCCTCGGTCACCCTCGCCTACGCGGTCCTGGTCAGGCTCTTCGTCCCCGGACTGCGCCGGCTCAAATAAGGGCGAGACAAGCAAACGCGCTTCCGGGTCCCCGTCGCGCGGCTTATGCATGAAAACGATTGCCAATCCTCGGTTCAAGCCTTACACTGATGGGCGATCCGAGGGTCAGGAGGAGTCAATGACGAAGAGGAAATGGCAATTCGTTCCCGCGATGTTCTTGGCCATGCTGGGAACGCAGGCTTTCGTTCTTTTCGGGGTCGAAGGACCATCCGGTCTGGAGCGCGCCCGATACCTCGTCGAAACGATTGTCAAGTCCTCCGTGGGAACGGTCGGCGTGTCGGTCAAGCACATAGAGTCCGGCGAGGGGTTCTCGGTCAATGGCGACGTCTCCTTCCCTCTGGCCAGCGTGGTCAAGCTCCCCATCTTGACCGAGGTCATGGCCGAGATCAAGGACGGCCGGTTCGGCCTTTCCGACGAATGGAGCCTCAAGCCCTCCGACCAGTTCTACGAAGGGAGTCTGCTCTCCGACCTCAAGTCCCCGGGCATCAGGATCTCGGTGGAGAATCTCATCAATATGATGATGTGGTTGAGCGACAACACAGCCACCGACCTCCTCCTGATGAAGGTCGGTATCGAGGCCGTGAACGCTCGTATCCGGTCCTTCGGAATCGAGGGAATCCTGGTCGGCCGGACTATCCGCGAGCTGCTCCTCGATTATTATGTCGGGGACTCACGGAACTTTCTGTCGATGTCGAAGGACGAGTTCGCCCGCCTCTATGAGCGGAAGGCGGCCGAGGACCCCGGCACGCTCGCCAAAGCCAGGGCCCATTTCGGCCGGAATCCGGCGGACCACGCCACGCCTCAGGCCATCAATACCCTTCTCGAAAAGATCTTCCGGAAAGAGGTCCTCGACCCGGAGTCCTGCGACCACATCCTCAAGGTCATGGCCGGATGTCGGACGGGCACAAAGCGCATCCGCGGGCTTCTCCCCCCGGACACGGTCGTCGCGCATAAGACAGGGACCATCGGGGGGACCATCAACGATTGTGGGATCATCGAACTGCCCGGCGGCGAGGGTCACGTGGCCCTCAGCGTCCTCAGCAAAGACGCCGACCCTGATCACACGGAAGATGCCATCGCCCTGCTCGCCAAAACGGTCTATGATTATTTCCTCTTCGCGGACCGGGGCAAATAGGGTTCAGACGGCAAAGCGGAAGTTGACGATGTCCCCGTCCGACACGGGGTAATCCTTCCCTTCGAGGCGGACCGCCCCTTCCGACTTGCATTTGACGAGCGACTCGCGGGCGATGAAATCGTCGTAGCTCACGACCTCGGCCCGGATGAACCCGCGCTCGATGTCGGAGTGGATGGCTCCTGCAGCCTTGGCGGCGCGGGTCGCGTCCGGGACGGTCCAGGCCTTGACCTCGTCCTCGCCGACGGTGAAGAACGATATGAGGCCCATAAGCCGGTAGGAGGTCGCGATCAGCCTGGCCCTAGCCGAGTGGGAGAGTCCGAAGTCCTTCAGAAACTGGCTCGCCTCCTCGCCGGAGAGCTGTTGGATCTCGCGCTCGATCCGGGCCGAAAGGCAAAGGACCTCGGTCCCGGCACCCTCTGCACGTTCGGTGAAAAGGCCGCGGACCTCAGCCTCGAGGGAGATTGCGCCCTCGTCGATGTTGACGACGACGATAAGCGGTTTCTGGGTCAGGAAGCGGAAGCCCCGCACGAGGAGCTCGTCCTCCCGCTCGAAGGCGAATTCCCGCAGGGGTCTTTCCTCTTCAAGGAAGCCCTTGCAACGCTCGAGGATCCTGAGTTCACGAAGGTCGCGCTCGTTCTTCGGGGATTTCGCCTGTTTGGCAAGCCGCTCCATCCTGCTCTCGATGATGGCGAGGTCGCTGAGGATGAATTCCATCTCGACGGCCTCGAGGTCACGGACGGGGTCGACGGACTTGAGGGAGTGCGGGACCCGCTCGTCCGTGAACGCCCGGACGACGACGAGCAGGGCGTCGGCCGCTCGGGCCGTCCCCAGGAACTTGTTGCTGAAGCCCTGGCGGCCTTCCTCGGAGACCTGAAGACCATCAAAATCGAGGTACTCGATCGCGGCCGGTGTCGTTTTTTTGGGGCTAAAGAGCGAGGACAGCCGCTCGAGCCGGTCGTCAGGGACCCTGACCACAGCCCGCCGCTCCTGCCCGGTCCCGATGGGAAAAGCGGCGCCGGGGCCTCCTTCGGCCCCGGTCAGGGCTTCGAAGAGCTCCGTCTTCCCCGAGAGGGGCAAACCGACTATGCCTATCTTCATTTGAATCACCCGGTGTTGAGAACGTTCCGAGCGGGTCGGAGACCCGTCAAGACAAAGAAGGTACTATAGGCGCGAAGCCGGAAAAAGTCAATCGAGGGTCGTCAGCGCATAGGCTGCGGAGCCGAGGCCGATTCTCTCGCCATGACGGAACTGAACCGCCCAATCGAGGTCGTAGCCCTTCCTAAAGACGTCTTCCCCTGCCCTGGCAAGGATGAGGTCGGCCGCAGCCTTGTCCGCGGCCAGAGGGTCGGCGGATGCGACGATCCCGATGTCCGCGACGATGGGCGGTTGGCTCTTCGCCAGGCAGTCGCAATCCTTGGTCACGTGAATGAGCACATTGACGAACCCGACCTTGCCCTTGAAACGGCTCTGGACGGTCAGGGCGTATTCGGCGAGCTTCTCCTGGATGCGCGGGGAATCCTCGTCCCACCGCCACTTGATCGCGCCCGGCTTGCAGACGACGAGGCACTCGCCGCAGCCGACGCACTTCGCCCCGTCGATGACGACGTGGCCCTCGGCTTGGACGATGGCGGTCCCCGGGCAATGGTCGAGGCAGATCCCGCAGTTGCGGCAGACCTTCGCGGAAACCCGCGGATGGACAACGGAGTGCTGGTCGAGCTTCCCTGCCCGCGAGGCGCAGCCCATGCCCATATTCTTGATGGACGCGCCGATCCCCGTCTGGACGTGGCCCGTAACATGGGTCAGGCAGAGAAGGGCGTCCGCGTCGAGGATGGCCCCGGCGATCTTCGCCGTCCTGACGCGGGAGCGTCCGACCGCGATGTCCCGGTCGTCGCGGCCGATGAGCCCGTCGGCGATGATGACGGGGACCTCGACGATGTCGGGTGTGAACCCGTGGCTCCAGGCCAACTGGATGTGGTCGACGGAATTCGAGCGCCTCCCGACGTAGAGGGTGTTCGAGTCCGTGAGAAACGCCCGCAACGTCCGTTTCCGGACCTCGGCGATGACCCCCTTGAGCCATTGGGGCTTGATGTATCCCGTGCTGTATTTCTCGCCGAAGTGGATCTTCATGGCCACGAAATCGTCCTCGGCGATCCTATCGTTGAAACCGATGGAGAGATAGGCCTTCCGGATCTTGGCCGACAGCGACTCCGCGGCCTCCTTCCCGTCGGCGGGGACGAAAAATACCCGGCTCCTTCCTTTCATGTTCGTGTCCCCTTCGTTCCGGCGTCAAGGACGGCGGCGGCGGCCCGGACGCCCGCTCCCCAGTCGAGGGGTCTTCCCAGGGATCCCAGGGCCCCTTCCGTCGCATCGAGCGCGAATAGGACGTCTTCTCTGGTCAGGTTCCCCATATGGCCCATACGGAAGACCTTCCCGGCGGTTTGGGCCAGCCCGCCGGCCACGATGACTCCCCGCTCATCAAGGGCCGCCCGAAAGGCCTTGTCGTCGACGCCCTCCGGATATGCGACTACCGAAAGGGTCGAGGCCATGAACGGCGGGGCGGTGTAGAAGGTGAATCCGAGTGCTCCAAGGCCGGCCCGTACGGCCCTGGCCTGAAGCTCGTGCCGGCCAAACCTCGCGTCGAGCCCCTCTTCGAGGATGATGCGCGTCCCTTCGCAGAAAGCGCGGATCTCGTTGACGCCGGGCGTCGAAAAATACTTTGCCGGGTCCCGCATGACGGGAAGCCAGCGCAGGACGTCCGAATAATAGGCGGGAATCGAGGCCATAGCCCTGCGCTTGGCCATAGCCCGTTCCGAAAAGACGCAGAGGGCCAGCCCCGGGGGCGCACCGATGCACTTTTGGGCGGCCGTTAGGACGACGTCGATCGTCCAATCGTCCATCCGCTCAGCGATGCCGCCGGTCGCGCAAACTCCGTCGACGATGAAGAGCACGCCGCGGGCCTTCGCGACGCGGGCGTATTCCTCGACGGGGGCGCCGGCACCCGTGGACGTATCCACGTGGGTGCAGACGACTGTGTCGTACAGGTCCTCAGAGAGCCGTTCTTCGAGCTCGCCTGGGAGGACCGCCCTCCCCCACTCGGATCCTTCGACGTCGTGGGGCAGTCCGAATGCCAGAAAGATCTCGGCCATCCGGGCGCCGAAATATCCCTGGGAGAGGATGAGCGCCCGGCCGTCCGGAGAAATCGTGTTCAGGACCGCCATCTCCATGGAGAGGGTGCCCGCGCCGGCAACAATGAAGGCCTCGCCCTTTTCACAGAAAACGATCCGCTTGAGGTTCTCGCATGCCTCCCTTAGGTCCGCCTGCATCTCGGGGCTCGTGTGGGCGACGGTCGGCGCGGCGAGCGCGTCGAGGATGCGGGGGTGGACGGGGCTCGGGCCCGGGATGAGTAGGAGTTTCTCTTTCGTCATGTTCACGTTCCTCGGTCGGGAATCCCATTCATTCTTGCCGATTGCCGCGATTTTATCAAGGGCGGCCGCCTCGTTCTAGGATCGTCTTCCATATGTGACCCGTTCGCCGACGCTACCCCGCCATGAAAGGCGGGGACGCGAAGCGCGAAGCGAGGCTCAGGGTTAACCCCGAACAAGCCCGGGCCCTAGCCTTGCCAGGACCGGGAAGTCGAGGGGTTGACTATCGGCCTTCCCTAATCCTCCCTAGTTCGTACAGGGGCTCTCCCTTGACGGCCGGCGGCGTCCCGATGATAAAGAGAACGATGCCGCTGAACGGCGCCTTCATCTCCGACTTGACGGTCCCCAGATCGTCGGTGACGTAGCCGACCATCTGGCCCTTGACCACGTAACGTCCTGTTTCGACGCACGGGTAGAACAGGCCGTCCTGGGGAGACTCGACGACCTCGTACCTGTCTATCCAGACCGGGACCGGAGGGGGCTCGGGGGTGCCGGGGATCATCCCGAGGTGCCTGAGAACTTTCAGGACGCCTCCGACGTTTATGAGGACGGACGCCTCATCCGTGCCGCCCAGAGTCCCGGCTTCGGTCGTGATGGCGGCCCTTCCCCGGAGGATGGCCGTGTTCCCGAAGTACTTGGAATCCGCCGGGTCCTGCGTCCGTATATCGTCTATGATGATGACGGGAATGCCGAAAGCGAGGGCCAGGCCCCGGGAGACTTCGTTGAGCGCCTTGTCGGGGCCGATCATCCAATACGTGTACGGGATAAGCGCCTCGTTCCCGTCCCCGCAATGCATATCGACGACGACGTCGCACGCCTCTATGACCTCCTTCGTGAGGACATACGCGATACGCTGGCTGAGGGTGCCCTTCGTGTCCCCAGGAAAGACCCTGTTGAGGTTCTTCCCGTCGACGGGGCTGTAGTAGATCGTCCTTTTCCGAAAGCTGGGGGGATTAGCGATGTGCACGAGGACGATCGTCCCCTTGAGCGTCGAGGGGTCGACTATTCCCTTCAACCGGTAGAGGGCGAGGATGGGCGGGTATTCATAGCCATGGACGCCCGCGACGAAAGCCACGACCTTGCCCTTAGACGCCCCGTTGATCACCGTCACGGGGATTCTGGCCCCCTGTCCTTCGGTATCCAGGACGTCGAGATATCCTGAAACGACCTCTCCGGGCCGGGCCGTCAATCCTCCCAATATGAACGGGGCCGGATCTTCCCTCTCGGCCGCGAACCCCCGGGCTCCGGCGACGAGGAGCAGGATGAGGCCTACCCGAACCCTAGAGTTTACGGACATGGAATCGCCCTCCTTTTATAAGGTGTACGCAGGCCATTTTATCTCACACGGCTTGCTCGGTCCACCCGGACACGGTTTGTCTTGCATCGCCTTTTTCGATTTGTTATAATTACGCCGGTATCACAATCGTCAGGGAGGTTTGCCAATGGGTAAGTTTATCGCCGTCCTCGGCGGGCTCGTTGCCATGGCCGCCGGCATCGTCCTCGTCAGCGTTGTCTGGTGGCGTGAATTCTATCAGCTTGTGTTCGGCTTCATCCCCCCCATCCTGTTCTTCGGCGGGCTGATCGCGCTCATCGCCGGAATCTCCAGCATCAAGGACGCCCAGAGGACCCGGAAGCTCGAGGAAGAGACGTCCGAAAAGAAGGCCTGAGAAAAGACGGCCCCCGCCCGGGACCGCCCCCGACTCTGTACCTTCTCCCCTCGAGAAGAGGGGTTGCGTTTGTCTCCCTTCCGGGAAACGCACCGCTTGCCTGCTTGTAAAAGCCTGTGATATTATTTTTTTGGTGTATTCCTTCAGCGCGCTTCTGATCTCGTCTCTGCTGGCCTTCGTTCCGTTCGTGACCCGCGATATCGGGCAGGCCTGCGTTGCGAACAGCGCCGCGGCCCTCGCCAGGCTTCTTTCCCCTACGGCCGGGCTCCACGCCTCCCTCCCCGACCCCATTTCCTTTTCCGACCGTCTGTCACATGAACAAGCGTACTTCCTGTTCGAGCGAATCTTTGCCGTCCACAGGACATTCGAGTTCGTCCCCGAGCGGGAACTCACGCTCGTCCCAGGGAAGCCCGGGTTCATCTTCAAAGCCCGCTGGTCCTTCAGGGATACACGGAACGGCAATCCTTATCTCTTCAGGATCTTTTTCTATATCATGCCGCGCCCGGGCGCCCCGGCTGCCGGCGGCCTTTCGCCCCTGACCGGATGGGAGATCGTTGAGATCAAGGCGGAACGCCTGTGAAAAAGGGGGCCCGAACGACCATTTTCGCAGGGTTCGGCTTGTCCCTGCTCTGTCTTGTGTCGTCGCTCGTCCTTCCCACGATCATCGGACGGGATTACGACCGCAAGAGCCTCGATCGTCTGAAACGCCGCGCCCAAGCCGTCCGGGGCGAGTTCACCGAGGTCCTCACCGCCCACGATCGGCTCCTCGAACGGCTCCGCGGGGTCAATCCGGGAGATGCATCACGCCTTTTCGAACGCCTCTCGACACTGGGGCTCGAAGAAGACACCGATGGAGTGGCCTATTACGGCCCGGACGGCCGTCTCGCCGTCTGGCTCGGGAACGCCCTCGACTTGGGAGACCATGCCCGGTCGGGGGACCTGACGGCGTTTGCCGCCGCTCGGGCGCCGTTCCTCGTCCGCGACAAGGCATCCGTCTATCTTTCCTCGGTCGAAGGCGCGCCCGGAGGCGGACACTTCGCCCTTTTTAGGCTCCTGGCCTTCATTCCCCAGTTCCAGTCGTCCTACGTCGAGCAATCCCATTTCCTGAAACCCGCCCTCCTGCGGAGGTGCGCGATCGACTACTGGAGCTTCCGCGAGGACGTCTCGGGGTTTGAACGCATATTCTCCAAGCATGGCGACGAGTTCGCAGGCGAGCCTCGCCGGGCGAACGAGATCCAAACGCTCTATTTCCCCCTCCGGGGAACCGATAAGAGGATCCTGGCCACGGTCACACTGAGCTCGCCGTCACTCACCGAGAGGCTGACGACCTTCCGCGAGGATATGCTCCTCGGGTTTTTTGCCCTGCTCATCGGCTCCCTGCTCATACTCCTCTTCGGCATCCTGTCCTCCCCCAGGTTCTTCCGCGAGAGAAGCCCCGGAGCGGTCCTATCCGTAGTCCTCCTCGCGGCCGCCCTCCGCGCCCTGTTCTTCCCCTTGAGCCGGCTCGAACGGGTGCAATCGATGTCCGTGTTCTCTCCGGCCGGGGCCGGTTTCTTCTCGATCGGAGGACTGACCCGCTCTCCCGCCGACATCTTCCTGACGTCCGCGTCGATCGCACTCTTCGTCGGGTGCCTCATGGTTCTGGCCCGGCCCCTGCTCACCGCGGAACGGCGGCCCGCCTCTCCCCTCTTCCGCCTCCTCTCGGAGGTCGTCGCCCTTGGCTTTTCTCTTCTCCTTCTCGATCTGTTCCAGGGGGCGGTGAGGAAGCTCGTCTTCAACGCCAATGTCCCGCTCCTCCGGTTTTCCGCTCGTCCGGCGTTCCTCCTCCTCCACTTGAGCGTTCTCTTCTTTCTGGCCGCGGTCCTTGCCGCCGCCTTTCTCGCCCTCAGGACAGCCGCCGTCCGTTCGCCCGGGCCGGGGATCTCCCTCGCCCTCGCAGGCCCGGCCGCCATCGCGAATCTATATGTGACGGGCGGGCGTCTCGCCCTGTTCCCCGTGGCCGTCCAGGCCGCCCTCCTGGCCTTCGGCATGGTCCTGGCCCATGCCCCGGAAAGGGCCCGGCGGAGGGAATTCATCGCCGCCGGCCTCCTTCTCGGGACGCTCTTCATCGGCCAGGCTGCCGACCGCGCCTCGGTCCTGAGGACCCGCTCCCTCATCCAAGATTTTCTCAGGAACGTCGTGACCTCCCAGGAGGAGTGGGGAAACCTCCTCGTCCGGGAATCCATCCCGGAGATCGAAAAACGGGGCGCCTCCATATCCTCCTTCCTGAAAGAGCCCGGGTCACCCGATTTCGCCCAAGGGATCTGGGACAGGACGCTAGCGGCCCGTTTCAACTGGTATTCGGGGCTGGAGATCCTCGACGCCGAGGGCAACGCCCTTTCTCGATTCTCCCTGAACATCCCCCGCATTTATGGTCGGGAGCTCTCCCTTCCGCCGAGCCGGTCCTGGTCAGTGACGCGCCGAAGCGCCACCTCGCTCGGCAGGCAAAGGGACTTCCTGGTCGCCTACAAGGACTGGTTCGAAGGGAGCGCGCCGCTCGGCCGGACGCTTCTGTTCCTGTCCCTAGACCCCGACATGCTCCCCTTCCTCTATTCGGCCAATCCCTACTTCGAACTTCTCCGGTCCGTGTCGATCCCGTCCCTGAACGCCGTGGACTTCGGACTGGCCATCTTCGGCCCCGACGGCCGTCCGCTTACGAACCCGGGGAAGCTCTCCTCGGGGATCCCGCCCGCCGTTCTGGGACGCCTCGTCGCTCCCGGAGCCGCTTTTTGGGACTCGTTCAGGGACGGGAACAGGATATATCGTTCCTTCTATTTCCGCCACGAAGGCAAGCTCTTTTCCCTGTACACTCTCGAGAAGGGGCTTCGCGCCCGCACCGTTGAATTCCTCAAACTTCTGGCCCTTGAGGTCCTGCTGATCCTGGCTCTCGTCCTGCCGGCCGCGCTCGCCGCCCGGCGGCTGTCGTTCCGCAACGTCTTCCGCTCGTTCTCGAACCGGGTCTACGCGTCCTTCTTCGCGGTCGCTCTGGTGCCCCTGCTCCTATTCACGATCTTCACCCGGGGGCTCTTCGACCGCATCTTCACCGGCCGCTTCGTCGAGGAGGCAGCCCTCCACGCCGGCTTCGCCCGCAGCATCATGGAGGACTTTATCTACCTCCAAGACGGGAACCGGCCGGGCCTTCCGTCGCCCCCCGAGGACCTGGTCCTCTGGGTCGCGGCCACCCTATCCAACGACGTCAACCTCTACCGGGATGCCAAGCTCCTGTCGTCGAGCCGGCGCGAGTTCTTCGACGCAGGGCTGCTGCCGGACCTGGCGGACGGCGCGATCTATCACCGACTGGTGGTCGAAAAGGCTCCCTTCACGACCCAGAGGAAGAGGATCGGGGGGTATTCCTTCCAGACGCTCACCGTCCCCTACGAACTCCGCGGCAGCACGTTCCTGATCTCCATGCCCTTCCCCTTCGAGAGGGAGGAGGCGGCCCGGGCCACAGGCGAGCTTGTGGAGTTCCTGTTCTTCCTATCGCTCCTCTTCGCCGGGCTCGTCTTCGTGTTCGCGCGCGGCATCCGGGCCATGATCGTGGTCCCGGTCCGAAAGCTCCTGGCCGGCACCCGCGAGGTCAGCCTCGGGAACCTCGACGTCGCGATCGACCATCCTTCTCGGGACGAGATGAGGACCCTGGTCGAAGGATTCAACGCCATGGTAGGGAACCTCAGAGCCCAACGTCAGGAGCTCGCCGAGATGGGCAAGAAGGTCGCCTGGGCGGAGATGGCCAGCAAAGTCGCCCACGAGATCAAGAATCCGCTCACCCCGATCCAGCTCTCGGCCGAGCATGTCCTTCGGGTCTACGAGGACCGCGACGGCGACTTCGAGAAGGCGCTCCGGGAATCCATGTCGTACATCATCGGCGAGGTGGAGCACCTCCGGCGCGTCGCTCAGGAATTCATGGAGATCGCCCGGGACACGTCCGTCCGCAGGGACCCCTGCGACCTTCGGAGGATCGTGGACGAGACCCTCGATCCATACCGCAAGCTCCTCTCCGCGAGGATCCGCTTCAAGGAATCCTACGAAGGGGAGACGGCGGTTTGCCTCGGTGATGAAGCCAAGCTCCGGACCGCGTTCCGGAACATCGTGACCAACGCCCTTGAGGCCATCCGGGACAAAGGCGAGATCGCGATTGCCGTCCGGCGGTCGGGACCGTCTTGGAGGATCACCGTCCGCGACACCGGGACGGGGATAACGCGAGCCGTCCTCGACAAGATCTTCGAGCCCTATTTCTCGACCAAGGAGGCCGGGACCGGGCTCGGCCTCCCCATCACCCGGAAGATCGTCGAGGACCACGGCGGCGCCGTCCGGGTGGAGAGCGAACCGGAAAAGGGAACAACGGTTACCGTTGAGCTCCCCGCCGCTCCCTAGAATTCCGGCCGGTTTTGTGAAACAATGGGCTTTCGAAGAAAGGATACTCGATATGGCCAGAGTGCTCGTGACCTACTTCAGCCGGACCGGGAACACGCGGAAGATCGCTGAAGCCATCCACGGGGCGCTCCACGGGGAAAGCGACCTTCTGCCGCTGGACAAGGTCAAGGACCTCTCCCCCTACGTGCTCGTCTTCGTCGGCTTCCCGGTCCAGTCGCATAGCGTCCCTTACAAGGCCGAGGAATTCCTCAAGAGTGTCCCGGCCGGCAAGAAGATCGCCCTCTTCTCCACCCACAGCGCGCTCCCCGGAATAAGACTATCCGGGGAAGCCATCGAACACGCTTCCGTCCTCGTATCCAAGGCCCGGCTTCTCGGGACGTTCTCCTGCCGCGGCAAGATCTCGATGCAGGCCCTCGAAGTCCTGAGCAAGTCTCCGGAACACGAGGCCTGGGCGGATATGGCGGCATCGGCGGGCACGCACCCGGATGAGCAGGATGTTGCCGATGCGCGGGCCTTCGCGACATGGATCGCGACCCGCAGCGCTCACGAGCACTTCTGAGACCGCGTGTCAGCCGGCCGCCCTCCGGATCCTCTCGAATCCGGAGACCGTCACGAATTCCAGGACACCGTCCTTTTCGATCTCGTCAAAGAGCAGGTTCAATCCCAAGGTATCGCTCGAGACGTGCCCGGCGATAACGACGTTCAGGTTGGCCTTCTTGGCCTTTTCAAGGGCCTCCTCGCCGAGATGCATGCCGACAAGCGTGCTGACCCCGGCCGCCGCGTACCGGTCGAAGATGTCCTTGGAGCCCTCCGTCCCGCCCGTCATGTCGACGAAGATCCGGCCGCACTTCCCGCCGTCCGGCCCATTGATGATCTTCGGCGCGACGTTCCGCCGGGCGGACCTCCGGTATTCCGGGATCTCCTTCAGGAGCCCGAGCAATTCTCCCAGGGTCCGCGGTTCCTTCTCCAAAAAGAGGCGCGTCAGGAAGTTCGTGACGCAGTTGTCCGCGGGCGTGTGGACGCACATCATCGGAAGGCCGAGAACCCTGGCGGCATCGACGGCCCTCTCGTGGTTGACCGGCATGATCCGTCGCTCGACCTCGCCGATCCTCTTCTCCATCAGCTGCTCGGCGACGGCGACCGGGATCCCGCAGGCGGCCAAGAGATCAGCCTGCAGACGCATCACGTCATGCAGGCGGGCCAGGGCATAGCCCTCGGGGTGGTGGGCGATGACGAGGTCGATCTTCGCGTAGCGGTCCCTGTTCAGGATATGAGCCAACAGGACCTCCCCCACCTCCATGTCGATGCCGACAATCGCGGTCCGGACCTCGACGCCCGGGTCCCCGTTGAGGATGCGGGTATCGGCGAACGGATTGAAGAGCCGGTCCCCGTCGAAATCCTCCTTCTCGCCGTCCGCAAGCTTGCCGAACCGTGCCTTTTCAGCTTCGAGGAGCCTCAGGATCTCCTCCCGGCCTCTCAGGTCGTTGGCAATCCCCGTTTCGATCGCCTTCCAGTACAGCGCTTCCAGTCTCATCGTTTCCTCCTGTCAGGATCCGTGCGATCAGGTCTCCGGCTTCCCGAGCGAGGGCTCCGGCCAAGCGTTCAGAGCGGGCGCTCTCGTCCGCATCCCCCCGGCCCGCGTCCTCGAGGATGGCCGCCCGATAGAGCTTGAGCCGGGCCGTTTCGATCGCGGCCAGGGCGTCGGCCAGGCCCTGGAGCAAAGCTCCGCTTGGACCCTCCTGCATCGGGACGCAGGCAAGTCCCAGGGCCAAGACGCCCTGGGCCGCGCCAAGGTCCGCTGCCGCGCGGCATAGGCTCGGGCTCAGGGAGCCGAACGACCCGCTCTCGATGATCCCGGGGGTGGAGGAGGGGCACCGGCGGACGATCTCTTCCAGGGCGATGATCCCTTCGACCTGGGAGAGACCCGCAGGTCTCAAGGCTGATAGCAATTTCTCCAACTCGCGGGAAAGAGCACGGGGGACGCCCGGGCCGGGAGGCTGTTTGACGCCCGCGGCAGGGATCGCCTGCCCGGCGAATTCCCTAAAGGCTTCCTTAAAGGCCCTCTCGGACGCGGTCAATGCGTATCTCATCGCGCTCATGTTAGATCGCAGGACGACCCGAATCAAGAGGCTATTTGACAGAAGTTCCGGATTTCGATAAATATCTCTGTATGTTCCTCTTCACGGGGCTGTTCCGCCTCCTGTTCATCGCCCTCGTCCTCTATGTCATCTTAGCCGCCGTGAGATTCTTCCAAGCCATCGGGAAACCGCCCGGCGAGCGGAGGCGCCCGCCGACACTGGGGGGAACCATGGTCAAGGACGAATACTGCGAAATTTATCTGCCCCGCGAGGAAGCCATCCGGGAGGTGCACGGCGGAAAGGAATATTTCTTTTGCTCCCGGGAATGCCGGGACGGGTTTACGAAGAAAGCGGAGGCGGAGGGAACGTCCGGGCGGCCCGAACCCAAATCCTAGAATTCGATCCGGAAACCACCCGATTCCCCGGTCGGTTCTTCCCAGCGGAGCTCTAAGTCCTCTACCCGGGCCATGATGGGGCCTTCTCGGAGCCGCTCCGCGAAGCTCTCCAGGGCCTCCTTTTCCCCTTCCGCCAGCACCTCGACGCGGCCATCCGAGAGATTCCGGACCCACCCCGAAACCGACAGCGCTCCGGCCAACTTTTGGACAAAATAACGATAGGCAACGCCCTGAACCCGACCGGAAGCGAAGCCGTGAAATCGCGCGCGCACAATGCCCTGCCTGAACGATTCTAGCCCAACCCCGGCCTCGACTTCAATCAACCCATTTGACTCCCCGGGCTTTGGAGTCCTCATGCGCGAAGCGAATGAGGGCGGTCTGAAGCCCGGGGTAGGCTCAGGGTTGACCCCGAACAAGCCCCGGTCCGGGCCTTGCCAGGACCGGGAAGTCGAGGGGTTGACACGGGACCGGAACGGCCCCTACAATCACGGGCGGTAGACAAATGATGCGGACTCTGCTTTCCATCGCCGGATACGATCCCTCTGGAGGGGCAGGGGCGATCCTCGACGTCGGGGTCTTCGGGGCCCTGGGATTTCACGGCGCGGCCGTCCTCACGTCCCTCACCGTCCAGAACACCCGCACGGTCCGGAGGGTCATCCCCTTCCCCGCCCGGACGGTGATCGATCAGTACAACGGGCTGGCCCGCGACATGAGCTTCGCTGGCATCAAGGTCGGGATGCTCGGCTCGCGCTCCATCGTCCCGGCGCTCGGACGGATCCTGGCCGGACACCCGGAGATCCCCAGAGTGGTCGATCCCGTCCTGAGGGCGAGTTCGGGAGCCCGCCTCTTCGAAAAGAGCGGACTGTCGGCCCTGCTCCGGGTCCTTCGCGGTCACGCGTCCCTCCTCACCCCGAACATGGAGGAAGCTTCCGAGATCGCCGGAATGATGGTCCGGACGCCGGAGGACATGAGGGAAGCCGCCCGGGCGATCTTCGGGATAACCCAGGTCCCGTGCTTGGTCAAGGGAGGTCACCTGGACAAGAGCGCCGTCAACATCCTTTTCGACGGCCGGCGGACGGCCGTTTTCGGGCACGAAAAACTCGCCCGGGACGTCCACGGGACCGGGTGCTTCCTCTCCTCGGCCATCCTCGGCCACCTCGCCAAAGGACGCTCTCTGGAGAAGGCCTGCGGCCTTGCGGCCGACATGGTCCACGCGGCCATCCTCGAGTCCATCAGGCCCGGAAAAGGCCGGCGCGTATTCCGATCTTCCCCCGGACAGCCGGGCTCACGGCCAAGGAAGGCCTAGAGGGGGCGGGCGGCGGGCCGGGGACCCCGCAGGCCTCGGCTCAGGCCGGAGATCGCGCGGGAGCGACGATCGCGTCGAATCTCCCGGGATCTATGTTGCCCCCGCTCGCGACGCAAACGACCGTTCGGCCCCGGAAGAATTCCGGCCTGACGAGCAGGCCGGCGATCGGAAGCGCGGCGGCGCCTTCGATGCGCCTCCCGTACGTCCGGTGGACCATCTCCATCGCCGAAATTATGGCGACTTCGGGGACCGTGAGGATGTCATCGACGAGGTCCCGGCAGAGGGGGAAGGTGATGGCGCCCGGCTCCATCCCCCCTGCTACGGCATCGGCGACGGTCGGCTCTTCGACGATGGAGACGAGGCGTCCGGCCTCCAGGGAGGCCTTCATGAAAGCCGATGTCTCCGGCTCGACGCCGATGATCCTTGTCCCCGGTTTCACGGCCTTGAGATAGCCGGCGATCCCGACGATGAGTCCCCCTCCTCCTATGGCCACGAGGACGTCGTCCACACCCGGGGCGTCCTCCAACACTTCGATGCCGATGGTGCCCTGGCCTGCGATGATAGAGGGATCGTTATACGGGGAAACGAAGACCTTCCCCGCCCCCTCGGCGTATTGCCGGGCATGGACCTCGGTCTCCCCGCAATCGTCCCCGAACGTCCTGATATCGACGCCAAGGGCCTCGATCTTCGCCCGCTTGACGGCCGCGGCGGTCCGCGGCAGGAACAGCGTCAGGCCGACCCCCTCCAGGCGCGCGGCGTGCCCGATGGCCAGACCGTGGTTCCCCGTGGACGCCGAGACGACCCCGAGGGCCCGTTCTTCGGACGAAAGCGCCCGAAGCTTGTTGAGGGCACCGCGCAGCTTGAACGAACCGGTGATCTGGTCGCATTCCCATTTGACGAGGACCCGGGCGCCCGCCGCTCGGCCGAGCTCGGCCGCGGGCTCGAGCGGCGTGCGGCGGATATCCTTGCGGATTCGAGCGTATGCAGCGAGGACATCTTTGGGGAATTCGATGTTCATCTCATCGGCTCCATTCCATTCGGTCTCTCAGTTTATTCGGCGGCGGCGGGAAAATCAACTTCGGGACAGGTGCGCCCCTCAAAGCTCGCCTTGTGTGCGCCCAGAGATTGTCTTAAAATGTTATTTCATGGCGACTTTCCACGTGGGCCCGGCCGGCTGGAGCTATGAGGATTGGGAAGGGATCGTCTACCCGCCGGAGAAGCCCCGGGGCTTCCACGCTCTCCCGTTCCTCGCCCGGCTCATCGATATCGTCGAGGTCAACAGCACGTTCTATCGGCCGGCTTCGGCTTATATGGCCATGTCGTGGCTGAGAAAGGTCGAGGCGTTCCCGAATTTTCTCTTCGCGGTCAAGCTTTACCAGGCCTTCACCCACAAGCGGGAGGCCTATGGGCAGAAGGACGTCGACGATTTCCGGGCCGGCATCGATCCCCTCCGCCTCCGGGAGCGCCTGGCGGTGGTCCTTGTCCAATTCCCCTGGTCCTACCTCAACACGCCCGAGAACAGGGACCACCTGGCGAAGCTCTTCGCCCTGTTCGCGGAATATCCGCTCGCCCTCGAGGTCCGGCACTCCTCTTGGGATACGCCGGAGTTCCTGCATTTCCTCGAAGAACACAAGGTCGCTTTCTGCAACATCGACCAGCCCGTCTTCAAGAATTCCATCAAGCCCTCGGCCGTCAGCACAAATCCCGACTTCGCTTATGTCCGTCTTCACGGCCGCAATTATAAGAACTGGTTCCGGGCGGGGGCCGGGCGCGACGACCGGTATGACTACCTCTACGAAAAGGACGAGCTTCAGGAGTGGATCGACCGCATCAAGCAACTGGGGCAGAAAAGCGGCAAGATCTACGTCATCACGAACAACCACTACAGGGGGCAGGCGATGGCCAACGCCCTCCAGATCAAGAACATGCTCTCGGGCGAGAAGCTCGAGATCCCCAAGCTCCTCGTCGAGCGGTATCCCGCCCTCGAGGAGATCCTCAAGAAGATCCGGAAGGGTCAACGGGACCTTTTCGACGACAAGGAAGAATGACATGCACTGGTGGGAGAACGAATTCGCGGCGGTCCGGGAGAACAGGCTCACCCTCGGCGGCATCGACGCCGAGGAGCTCGGGAAAGCGCACGGCACGCCCCTCTACGTTTATGGGAAACCCCGGATCCTGTCCCGGTTCGAAGAGCTCAAGAGCCTGCTGGCGGGCCTCACGACCCTCGAGGCGCGGGTCTGCTACGCGATGAAGGCCAATCCGCACCCGGGCGTTTTGAAAGTCCTCAGGGAAGCGGGGGCCTGGATCGACGCCGTCTCGCCCAACGAGGTCCGGGCCGCCCTCGCCGCGGGCTTCCCCGCGCGGCGCATCCTCTTCACCGGGACGAGCGTGAGCACTGCCGACCTCCGCGAGACCTTCGGCATTCCGGGCCTCACGGTCAACATCGACGCGGACGAACAGCTCGAGCTCATGCGCGAGGTCCGCGAAGCCGGCTTCCGCCGCAGGCGGATCCGCGTCTCCGTGCGCTGGAACCCCGGCATAGGCCGGGGGTTCAACCCCAAGGCCGTCACGGCGGGCGAGCGGTCCCCAGACGGGACGCCCATCAAGTTCGGCGTCGAGGAGAGCAAAGTGACGGGCGTCTTCCGGAAGGCGAGGGAGTATGGGTTCGTTCCCGTCGGACTTCATCAGCACTTGGGCTCCGGCTGGGTCCGCGAAGACTACCCCACGGTCCGCCGGGCCGTCGACCGGATGGTCCGTAAAGCCTCCGAGCTCCAGAGGCTGGGCTTTCGCTTGGAGTTCCTCGATTTCGGGGGCGGGTTCGGCCCCAAATATTTTCGGAGCCAACGCCTATTCCCGGTCGCAGACTACCTCCGTTATATTTCCGACAAGGTCCGGCTGGCCGGTCTCGACGTCCCGGCCCTCGCCATTGAGCCCGGAAAATATCTCGTCGGCGACGCCGGGGTGCTCCTCCTCGGGGTCTCTTACGTCAAGGAAAGCTACGGCAACCTCTTCGCCTGCGTCGACGGCGGGACGTTCAACACGGTGCCGCGCCCGGCGATCTACGTGCAGGCGCACCACGAGATCGTGAACTGCCTCGAGGTCGACGGGCCGAAGAAGGCCCGGATCACGGTGGCCGGCCACCTCTGTGAGACCGGCGACGTCTTCGGCAAGGAGCGGCTCATGCCTTTGCCGAAGAGGAGCGGCCTCCTGGCCGTCCTGGGCGCCGGCGGCTACTGCCGGAGCATGGCCTCGAACTTCAATCTACGGGATATCCCGAAGGAGATCTTGATCTGACTTGTGGCTATTGAGGGGAGGCCGTCCATGAAGGTCATCGACCTCGGCGAAGAACACAGGGAATGTTATTTCGTCTGCCTCGAGGACTGGTCGGCGGAAATAAAGGAAGCCGGGGATCATAAGCGGATCTGGTATGAGGCGATGAAAGAGAAGGGCTTGAGAGTCAAATTGGCCCTGGACGATGCCGGGAACATCGGGGGGATGATCCAATACGCCCCTGTCGAGCGCTCCTGGGTCGACGGGCACGGGCTCTATTTCATCTACTGCATCTGGGTCCACGGCCACAAGCAGGGACGCGGCGACTTTCGGAAGAAGGGAATGGGCAAGGCCCTTCTCCGGGCCGCCGAGGAAGACGCGAAATTCCTTGGCGCCGGTGGGATGGCCGCCTGGGGAATGTCCATACCGGTCTTCATGAGAGCGTCCTGGTTCAGAAAACACGGCTACAAAACGGCGGACAGGATGGGCCTGCAGGTCCTCCTCTGGAAGCCGTTCCGGGATGACGCCGTCGCCCCGAAATGGGTCCGGGAGAAGAAGCGGCCCGGGCCGGGAATGGACAAGGTGTGCGTGACGGCGTTCCGCAACGGATGGTGTCCGGCCATGAATATGACGTTCGAACGGGCGAAGCGCGCAGCCGCGGAATTCGGCGACCGGGTCGATTTTCGGGCCGTCGACACCTTTGATCGCAAAACGTTCCTCGAATGGGGGATCTCCGACGCCGCGTTCATCGACGGGAAACCGATCCGGACCGGTCCGCCCCCGTCCTACGAGAAGCTCCGCGGGAAGATCGCCAAGCGGGTCAAAAGGACATCGGCCGGGCGGCCGGGATCCTGATCGTCCAGAGCTTTCACAACACGACCTCGAGACGGGTGAAGCTGACAGGCTCGGGCTGGGGAATGCCTTCGTTGTCGCCCATCATATCCTCGATGTGGATCCGGATAGCCGTCCGGATGGCCCGCATGACCTCTCCGCGGCTCCTCCCCTTCGCATAGCACCCGGGAAGCGCCGGGCACGATGCATAAAATCCCCCCTGCTCCTTCTCCACCACCACCGAAAATTTGTATCTTCTCATCGGCTTACCTCCGTGGCTTATTCGTCTCGCCAATCTCGCTCGTCCCGCTCTTCATCAGAACGCCCTCATAAAACTGCAGTTGTGGATCTTGACCGCGCCTCCCCCGTTGCGAACCTCGCCTCTCAGGCAGCAGACGGGGGGCGTGCCGAAGGTCAAACCCCTCGTCTCCCCGATGCCCTCGAGAAGCCCCGTCTCGTCCTCGAACAGGAAGAAATACCGGCTCCCGCCCTTGAGCGGGATCTGCCGGGCGTCCACCACCCGGACCACGAGCTCGACGACCGTCCCGGACCGGGCCTTGAGGTCCCGGATGCGGAGCGGCGGCCGCTTCCCGCCATAGAGCGCGAGCGGGTCGCCCGCCGGACTGAAGCCGAGCGACGCGTAGAGCATTCGCTCCTTTTCCGAGGCGTCGATGTCCGTCACCCGGTCCATGTCCTCGAGCCCCTGGAAGTAGCGGAGGACCTGGCGCGTCCGGCGCGGCTCGAGCCCGTCGAAGACGCCGGCCCGGATGAGCGCCAGGAGTTCGCTCTTCGCGAGGGAGACGCGCCGAAGGAAGTCCTCGACCGACGGGAAATCCCCTCCCTCCGCCCGCTCCCCGACGATCTTCGCGACGGCCTTGAGCCCCAGCCCCTTGATGGACCCGAACCCGACGCGGATGGCTCCGCTCTCGACCGTGAAGTCGCGACCGCTCCGGTTCGCGTCCGGCCCGTGGACCGCTATCCCCTGCCTCTTGGCCTCCTCGACGTATTCCTCGAGGTCGTAGTAGCCGCCGCCGGCGTTGAGCACGGCCGCGAGGTAGGGCACGGTGTGGTGGACCTTGAGGTAGGCGGCCTGGTAGGCCATGGCGGCGTAGGAGGCGCTGTGGGCCTTGTTGAAGGCGTAGGAGGAGAACTTCTCCATGGTCTTCCAGAGCTTCTCCACCTCGCCCTCCGTGTAGCCGCGCTCTTTCGCCTCGCGGAAGAACCGCTCCCGGAGCGGAGGGTCACCGCCCTTCTTCCGGAAGCTTCGCCGGAGGAGGTCGCCGTCCTCGGCAGGCATGCCGGCCACCCGCTCGGCGATCTGCATGACCTGCTCCTCGTAGAGGAGGATGCCGCCCGTCTCGGGCAGGACCTTTTCGAGGAAGGGGTCGCGCATCGCGGGCCTCCCTTCGCGGGCCCGAAGCAGGGCCTCCTTCATGCCGCTCTCGGTCGGCCCCGGCCGGACGAGGGCCAGGGCCTGGGTCAACTCGAAGACGTCCTTCGGTTTCATCCGGCGGAGGAGGTTCGTCATGGCCGGGCTCTCTACCTGGAAACAGCCGATGGCCCGCACCTCGCCGAGCATCCGGTAGACCGCGGCGTCGCCCGTTGGGACGTTCCGGATGCCGAGCGCCTCCTTCGTCTCCGAGATAGCGGCCAGTCCCCGGACCGAGAGAAGGTCGAGCTTGATGAGCCTGAGGTCCTCGACGACGTTCTTGTCGAACTGGCACATCAGGAGCCCCTTGGCCGACTCCTCGAGCGGCAGGAAGCGCTCGACCGGCGCCGGCGTCAGGATGACCCCGCCGACGTGGAGCGATATCTCGGCGTGGACGCCGTCCAATTCGGCGGCGAGCTTCCAGACGTCGAGGAAACCCGGGGCGGGCGCGGCGGTCCGAAGGGACTCCGGCTCGGCGAAGAGCGGCACGCGCTTGGCCATGCCGCGCGCCTCGTCGGGCGGGACGCCGAAGGCCCGGGCGGTCTCGTAGAGGGCGGAGCGGGCCCCGAAGCTCTTCAGGCTGCAGACGAAGGC
>CAZPEP010000027.1:0-117403 GCA_964585685.1 uncultured Eubacteriales bacterium
TTGTCGCCCCAAAGGATAAGGCCGACGCCATCCTCCGGGACATTCGTCGCGACCCCTCGGGGAGGCGGGCGGCGATCGTTGGCGAGGTCCAGACAAAGGTCGGGAAGCCAGGAGAGTTGCTCCTGAGTACGAACTCCGGGGGATTGAGGCTCCTCGAGCCCCTGACGTCGGAGCTCCTGCCGAGGATCTGCTGAGCCGAAGGACACGATGAGCTCAGGATCCGCCTTCTCACGCGCCTCGGCCCTGCTGGGGTCGGCGGCCCTCGCCGTCCTGATCGCCTCCCTGCATCCCGCCGTCCCCGGAGACGGGTTCCGCGCCGGGATCAGTTCCTCTCTCCGGGCCTGCGCGGCCTTCGAAGCCGAAACCGCCCGCGTCCCTATCGCGGTCGCGAACACGGGCTCGAAAGCCTGGGAATCCGGCGGGAAGACGCCCGTTTTCGTCTCCTACCACGTCCTCGACGCCGGAAAGCGCGCCGTCCGTTTTGAGAACGCCCGGTTCGCCCTGCCGGGAAGGGTCGCCCCCGGCGCGACCGAAGCGCTCGAGGTCACGGTCAAGGCGCCGCTCGAGGCCGGCCGATACTACGTGGAATTCGACCTCGTCGCGGAAGGCCTCGCCTGGTTTAAGGACGGCGGCTCGAAGACCCTGGTCGTACCGTTCGACGTCGGAAGGAGAGAATGGCCCGAGGACAAGTTCACGCTCTCCCTCGAGGCCGGCCCCTACACTAAGATCGAATCGAGCGTTCCCGAGTTCAACACGCTCATGAAGCTCATCCGCGTCACGTTGAAGCACAACGAGGTCTCCTTCAAGGGAGGGACCGGGCGTGTGGAAGGCTTTGCCGCCGGTGCCGGCTACCCGCAGATATGGATCCGGGACGCCAACACCATCATCCCGGCCTCAAGGTATTTCTATCCAGCTTTGTACATGCACTCCTGGCTTGACGAGCTGCTGTGCTATCAAGAACCGGACGGGTCGCTCCCCGACTGGTTCGATTCACGAGGCCTCACGGACAAGAATACCGTGGAAACGGACCAGGAAGCCAGTGCCGTCCAAGCCGGACGGCAGGTCTATGAGTTGTTGGGAACGGAATGGAACAACAGGGACATCCGGGGCGTTCAAGCACGCGAAAGGATGGAGAGGGCCCTCGAATTCGTCCTGAAGGACCGCTTCGACGCCGTCCATGGGCTGATCAAGGGCGCCCACACGGCCGATTGGGGGGACGTGGAGATGGAGGACGCCGACCAGAGCGCCATTTACGCCGGGGAAACGACGCGCTGGACGGCGGACATCTATGATCAAAGCATGTTCTACCAAGCCGCGAACGACCTCGCTCACGAGTTTGAGAGATCTGGTCCCAAGGACAAGGCCGGGCTTTGGCGGAACAGGGCGGAAGCGGTACGTCGGAACGCCACCAAATGGCTATGGCAGGAGGATAAAGGATTTTATCGCGTCCACGTCCACGCCGAACCGTGGCGGCACGATCTCGACGAAGACGCCATGTTCGCCATGGGCGGGAACGCCCAGGCCATGATCTCCGGGCTGGCGGGCGAACCGGGAGACGACAAGAGGCGCCGGATCATCGAACAAGCCCTCGCGCGGCAAAAAGAATTCGGCGTCTCCACCATCAGCGGGTCGTTTCTCCCCCCCTATCCCGCGGGCTTTTTCAAACACCCCGCCCTCGACGAAACCTACGAATATCAAAACGGCGGCCAGTGGGACTGGTTCGGGGGCAGGCTCGTTTTAGCGATGTTCGAATCGGGATTCTCCCGGGAGGCCAGGGAGAATCTCCTCGAGATCGCGCGCAAGGATATCGCCAACGGTGGTCTGTACGAATGGGACACGAAAGAAGGACTGGGGCGCGGCAGCGATTTCTACTCGGGAAGCGCCGGGAGCCTGGCCCGGGCCCTTGTCGAAGGCTATTTCGGGATCAGAATCTCGAAGCATGACCTCGAGATCTCACCCAGGCTCGGCTTGGACAACGCCAGGGTCCATATCCATTTACCGGCCGCCGGCCGTTTCGTGGCTTACGATTACCGGGTGGATGATCAGGCCCGGAAGCTCCGCCTCGAGATCAGCTGTGACGTCGAAACCGGCCCCATCATAAACATCCTGAATCCTTGGGCGTCGCTCCGATCGGAGTATGGTTCAGACAGTTCTCCAGACATGGAAGTCCGCGTTAACGGCGACAAAGTCCCCTTCAACGTGGAACAGGTAGGGCGGGACGAATACATCCGGCTGGATGCCTTGACGACCCGGTTTAAAAAAGGTCTCGTCGAGGTAAGCCTCCTGCCGGGGACATAAACAGGGTTCGTCAAACGTGCGGGGCGAAAAGGCCCCCGCATACCGCGGGCTGTCCCTCGACTTCACCCCCTTGATCCGGCCGATGCCGGGCGTGCTCAGCACACGCCCGGCATCGGGGTCCTTATCAACGCTGATCCCCAGTCTTTCTTCTTGACCGGGGGGGCCTTTTTGGCCTTCTTGGCCAGCCTAGCCTCCTTGGCCTCTTTGGCTTTTTGGGCGAGCCTCGCCTGCTCGGCCAGCTTCTCTTTCTGGGCGACTTGTCTGACCAGCTCGGCATCCTGTTTGTGCCGTTCGATCAACACTTGCTTCTCGGCCAGCTGCTGTTTCCTCAGCTCGGCCACTTTAACCTCCTGGTCCAGCCGGATCTTCGCCTTTCCGGCCTTGTCGAGGATTCGCGCTTCCTCCGCGGCCTGCCTCTTCAGGGCGGCTGATTCCTGCACTTTCACCGCCAGCCGTTGCCGCGGCTCGAAGATCTTGGCCGCGCTGAACTCCCGCCGGGTGACGCACCGCACGAAGTCGGTCCCGACTCCCTCATTCATGATCCTATTGTCCCGAAGGAAGATGTTGTTGTTGATGACAGCATAATTGATGATCGTCACGTTGCGCTCATAAGGGAGGGTGTAGCGATAGATGTCCTGGTCCAGGAAATGGAGAGCCTGGAGAAAGACCCAGAAATGGCTGGAAATGTTGATTGAAAGCGAGTCGAGCTCCATACCGGCATGGAGCTCGACCCCGGGCTGCAGGGGCGCCCAACCCATATATTGATCGCTCGACCTCCATCTCACCCAGGCCGAGCCCCAGACCGTGCCAGGAACCCAGAACCAGCCAAAATCGTCGTCATAGCCCTATCGCTCGTAATGGAAAGGAATCGCCATATCCAAACAAAATATCCTATTAAACAGGAAAATATGTTGTTTAACAGGTCAACATCTGAGGCAGGAAACAGATCAGCTTATCCATGCGAGGCAAACGGGATCGCCAGTCCCCAGAAGGTCGGCCTTTTCCCAGAGAGAAGATCGATTCCCCGACATCTTGAGAACGCGGGAAGATTCTGGCATGAAAACGGCTCTTAAAATTCACAGCTTCTCCCCAGTCTATCGCGCGATTCGATAACGGAAGGGCGCGGGACGGCGTGAGGCGAAAGAAAAAGGAGGAGGGTGACATGCTTGGAACAATTTTGATCGTCCTTTTCATTCTGTGGGCCCTGGGACTTTTCGCGTTCCACGCCGGCGGCCTGATCCACGTTCTTCTGGTCATCGCCGCGATCGTTCTGATCGTACGACTGCTGCAGGGCCGAAAGATTCTTTAACGGGGGAAACGCCATGATGACTTGGCCGAAGGTCCGGGCCGCAAGACGAATATGGGGGCTCCTCGCAAGCCTGGGACTGATCACCCCAGGTCTCTTTTCCGCTCAGGTTTTCAAGTACCCGAATATCAAGCCTGAAAACGGATACTTGATCCAGACGGTCCCCTTCGAAAAATGGCTGGAAAGAAATTATTGCGGCCCGGCCTGCTTAGCCATGGTCCTCAACTATTGGGATGGATCGCGATCCTTCAGCCAGCGAAAGATCACGGATGAGATCTACGATTCCCAAAGCCAGGCGACCTATAACTCCGAAATGGTCCTGTATCCTCGCGTCAACGGATTTGAGAGCTACTCTTTCCAGGGAAACCTCCAGATCTTGAAGGATGTGGTTGGAAAGGGCATTCCGGTGATCGTTCTGACCAAAACCATAAAACAGATCGCCAAAGGGCATTACCGGGTGGTCATCGGGTATGATGAGGACAAGGACCAGATCATCTTTCACGACCCCTATTTCGGAGATCGTCATGCCATGGCTTCCGAGGACTTCATGAAGGTCTGGGAGCTGGGTAAGGGGCGGAACCAGTCCCGGTGGATGATGGCCGTTGTCCCCGATCAAAGCGCTTTCCCTTTTCCCGCCCTTCAAAGCGACCCTCTGACCCCCATCAATCTGGCCACGGCCTACTACCGGAGGTCGGAATTCATGAAATCGAAGGAACAATGGGGCAAAGCCAAGGAAGTTCTCACCGAAGATCCCTCCCCCCTCTACAGCCTTGCCATGGTCAGTCTGAGAGAGGGCAATGCCGGGGAGGCCGAGGCTTATGCCCTCGAAGCCCTCGCCCTGGACGGATCAAGCGCTTACGCCCATGACGTCCTGGGGCTGGCTTACGCCGGTCAGGGAAAGATCTTCCCGGCTCTGCAATCACTCGGCCAAGCTCTCCGGCTTGCCCCCGGCGAGGAGTTCATCCGAAAGCATTATCTGCAGGTCAGGGCTCTCCACATAGAAAGGGCCCTACTTGAAAACGTTCAATAAAAAGGAGAATCCGAATGAGAAGACAAGCTAAGATCTGGAGTGCCCTGTTGATGATCGTGTTGGTCTCTTCCTATGCCGTCGCTCTTCAAAAACCGGTGCCTCAACAGGCGGGGACGTCCACCGCGTTGGTGATCGGCGGGCAAGACGTGATCACGGCTTCCGATGCCGGGGGAGGCTATCTCACCACGCGTGATATCCTCCTCGTCGTGATCATCATCTTTGCAGTCATCGGCTTGATCTTCGTCCTTTAGCTTGAGCGTGTCCGCAGGACCTTTCCCGCGGAGGGTGAGGCGGGACGTCATACTCTGCCAATCCTAAGAGGGCGCCCTCTCACAGGGGAGGACGCCAGTTCTTTCGTTGCTTGAGAGGGTTCTCAAGTCAAGGATTTGCCGCGATTATTAGTTTGAGGAGGGATAATTTCATGAAGCTTGCAGGGATCGTTCTCATTGTTCTAGGAGTCTTGGCTCTGGCCTATCAAGGGATACGCTATACAACTCAGGAGAAACTGATCGATATCGGACCCCTCAAGGTCACGGCCACGGAGAAGAAGAACATCCCGCTGCCTCCGATCGTGGGTGGAGTTGCGATCATCGCAGGTATCGCGCTGATCTTTGCGGACCGAAGAAAAAACTAACGATCTTTGCTCTTCGACCTGAAAAAACGCCTCTTTTCTGCCACAAACTATATTTGGCTTTAGACTCCCGCCCGGGCGCCTGCCCGGCTTGACAAATTTTGTTTCTATTTTTATAATCGCTTCAGAATTAGAACGGATGAGAATCCGATGGCAACTGTTCTGATCATCGATGATGATAAGCTCATTCGCGACTGGGTCGCGAATGTGGTGACCCAACTGGGTCATACGACATATTATGCCCTCACACTTGAAGAGGGGCTCAGGAAGATTCAATCCGAGCCATTCGATATCGTGTTTATTGACGCGCTCTTGCCCGATGGAAGCGGCTTGGAGATCATACCGAAGATCAAAGCCACCCGATCTTCCCCGGAAATCATCGTAATCACCGGGCTGGGCGATCCCGATGAGGCTGAGCTCGCCATCCGATCCGGCGCCTGGGATTATTTGGAAAAGCCGGCTTCGTTCGAAGCCATCAAACTCCCCATTCTCCGGGCTCTGGAATATCGGGCGGAAAGAAACCCGGGGAAGCCGTCGATGGTTTTGAAAAGAAACGGCATCGTCGGAGAATCACAAAAGCTCTCTTCCTGTATGGACCTTCTGGCCCAGGCCGCCGGCAGCAACGTCAATGTCCTCATCACCGGCGAAACCGGAACCGGGAAAGAACTTTTTGCAAAGGCTGTCCATTCCAACAGCTCCCGTGCCAAAAGAA
Organism: uncultured Eubacteriales bacterium; assembly: GCA_964585685.1. GTDB lineage: Bacteria > Acidobacteriota > Aminicenantia > Aminicenantales > Saccharicenantaceae > JALHVH01. The sequence goes on from CAZPEP010000027.1 coordinate 5,978, forward strand.
ATTTTGTGGTCGTTGATTGCACGGCGCTTCCCGAGACGCTCGTGGAAAGCGTTCTATTTGGGCACGCGCGGGGAGCTTTTACCGGAGCCGATCGAAGCGAAGAGGGCTTGATCAAGCAGGCCGACGGAGGAACCCTTTTTTTGGATGAGATCGGGGAGCTGCCGTTTTTGGTTCAAAAAAGATTCCTCCGGGTCATTCAAGAACACTCCTTCCGTCCCGTCGGAGGACGTCAAGAGATCGAGAGCGATTTCAGGCTCGTGGCGGCGACAAACCGAGATCTAGAAAGCATGGTCCGGCAGGGACGATTCCGGGAAGATCTTTTCTTTCGGCTCCGGACCCTGATCATTGAGTTGCCCCCCTTGAGAGAACTCTTCGAAGACATCAAAAAATTGACAACCCATTACATAAAAGACTTGTGCGAGCGGTTTGGAATAGAACCTAAAGGAGCTTCTCCCGAATTCTGGGACGTCGTGACCAAATATCAATGGCCCGGCAACGTGCGGGAACTGATCCAGGCTCTGGAAAAGGCTTTGCTTTCGGCAAAAGATGAGCCCATGCTGTTCCCCAAACACCTTCCGACCTATATTCGCATTCAGGTGGCACGGGACTCTTTCCCGAAGAAGCCGGCGAGCCAAGGTACGCCGGAGATGCGATCGGGCGCTCCCAAAGTGCCATCAAAATTGAAAGAGGTTCGGAATGCGGCCGTTTTCGAGGCAGAGCAACGATATTTGAAGGACCTGATCTCTTTTGTGGGCGGAGATGCAGACAAAGCTTGCCGGATCTCCGGCTTATCTCGTTCAAGGTTCTATACTCTCCTCAGAAAATACCGACAGACTGGGACGTCGAATGGGATAAGTGCCCATTTATCGGAATAAGTGCTGTTTAAGAGAACAAATCGCTGACGATTCCATGGGGAAAGCGGTTCATACAATTCCCTCGCCCCATGAAAACTGAGCGTTCGGTTTTATGAATTTGGCATGTTTCTTGATTGAGATTCATTGGGCACAAGGAAGAATGGAGCAGATCCGTTTTAAAGGAAACTTGAAACCCAATGCAGCTGCTTTTTTATTCAAGTAAGGACGATCAAAATGGCAAGAGACTCGAGGCAGCCGTTAATAAAGCGATCCCTAAGAGTCAAATAGAGCTTTTTAAAAAACTGGATGACTTCGGGAAGAGACTCCGGACGCCGATAGAACCGGATTCCATCGCGGTTCTCTCTGCTTCGAACCGAGAAGAGCTTCAGCAAATGCAGCTGCTCCGGGGGCTGCTCACGGAGATGTATGTCGTCCTTGTCATCCCTGATCGAAATAAGAACACCATCGAACTCGCCCATCTCTTTTTGCCGCGATTCTTAAGCCAAAAAAACGATAGTTTCCTAGATCTCAGCAAGGTCCTTAACAAAATGTATTTGAATTCTCAATATTGCCATCCCTGACCTTTTCGCGCCTGGGCCTCTGATCGCCCATGGAGCACCCTGAAGAACCAACAAAAAAGGGCGGACTACCCTTCCCGGGCATCCGCCCCAATTCTCGAACAGAATCTGAACGCTAAGATAAATCAGCGATCAATATCGGCCGCCGCCGCCGCCGAATCCGCCTCTTCCGCCGCCGCCGCCGCCGGACGTGCGAGGCTGGGCTTCGTTAACCTTGAGGCTCCGGCCCTTGAGGTCTTTGCCGTTGAGCCCACTGATGGCCTTGACCGCCTCGTCCTTGTTCGGCATCTCGACGAAGCCGAAGCCGCGGGGCTGGCCGCTCATCTTGTCCGTGATGATAGCCGCTTTCTCGACCGCCCCGAAGGCCTGGAAGGCCGCCCGGAGGTCGTCCTCGGTCACCGTGAAAGAAAGGTTGCCGACATAAATGTTCATACTCGTCTCCTTTGACGAAGGGTCCGTCCGGGGAGCTCCCGCGACGTCCCGTACTAAAAAATCGATCGCAATAAAGGAGAGGAGAATGTCGCCTGTCAGGGCCTCTGCCCTCTGTACCTTTATCCGACCCGCGCCCCCTTTACGGGGGATTCGTTTCATATGATACCATAAAAAGCCGCGCTAATAAAATAAAATAAAACGGACTGCCCAACCCGGGCATCCGCCCTTGCTTAATAATTCGGCAGGAAGACTGTCCTCCAGCGATCCCGGAAGACGCCGGCCGCTGGCCATAGTCAACCCCTCGACTTCCCGGTCCTGGCAAACCGGGGCCGGAGCTTGTTCGGGGTTAACCCTGCGCATCGCTTCGCGCTTCGCGTCCCCGCCTTGAAAGGCGGGGTTGCGTCGGCGAACGGGTCAAGAACTCAAGGCTCCGCTACTTGCGGCCGATCGAATAATACTCGAAACCGATACCGCGGACCGCGGCCGGGTCGAACATGTTCCGGCCATCGACGATGATGGGGTTGGCCATGAGCTCCCGGACCCGGGCCAGATTGAGCGCCCGGAACTCCTCCCACTCGGTGACGACGAGGAGGGCGTTCGCGTCCTGGGAGGCCTCGTAGGGGTCCTGGCAATAGGTGATGGTTCCCGAAGGAGGGAAGAGCTCCTTCATGTTGTCGGCGGCCCTGGGGTCGTAGAGGCGGAGCCGAGCGCCTTCCCTTTCGAGCTCCCGGATGATTCGGATGCTCGAGGCCTCGCGGATGTCGTCGGTCTCAGGCTTGAACGCCAGGCCGAGGACGGTGATCCTCTTGTCCTTGAGGATCCAGAGGGCTTTCTTGATCTTGTCCAGGAACAGCCCCGTCCGCGCGTGGTTGACCTTGTCGGCCTCCCGGAGCAGGCCGCAGTCGACTCCCAGGTCCTCGCCTATCTTTGTTAGGGCACGGATGTCCTTGGGGAAACAGGATCCGCCGTAGCCCAGGCCCGCCTTGAGGAACTGCCGCCCGATCCTCGGGTCCAGGCCCATGCCCAGGGCGACCTGCTCCACGTCCGCGTCCGTTCTATCGCAGAGGTCCGAGATCATATTGATGTACGAGATCTTGAGGGCGAGGAACGAGTTCGAGGCGTGCTTGATGAGCTCGGCCGTGTCGATGCTGGTAACGAGGACCCGCTCCCGGAACTTTTCGTAGATCCGGATCAGCATCTCCCGGGCCCGGTCGGTCTCGACGCCGATGATGATGCGGTCCGGCTCGAGGAAATCCGGGACCGCGGACCCTTCCCTTAGGAACTCGGGGTTGGAAGCGACGTCGAAGGGCGTGTCGCCCTTCCGGTAGAGGCCGATGACGCGCTTGATCCACTCCGAGGTCTTGACGGGGACCGTGCTCTTCTCGACGACGACCTTGTAGCCGTTGAGATTCCGCGCGATCGAGCGGGCGACCCCCTCGATCTGGGACATGTCCGCCCGGCCGTCCTCGTCCTGCGGGGTCCCGACGCAGACGAAGATGACGCCCGTCTCGCGGATGGCCGCATCGACGTCGGCGGTGAAAGTCAGGTTCCCGCTCTCCAGGGTTCTTTTCAGGAGGTCCTCGAGGCCGGGCTCGTAGATCGGGGAAATCCCCCGGGAGATCAGGGCGATCTTGGCAGCGTCCTTGTCGGTGCCGATGACCGTATGGCCGAACTCAACGAGCCCGGCCGCCGTGACCAGCCCGACGTAACCGGTCCCGATGACGGCGATCTTCATGCGACTCTCCTCTCCCGATACCAGAAAATAGTCTTTTCCAGTCCTTCCTCGAACGGGACGAAGGGCCGGAAGCCGAGCCTCTCCGCGGCTGCCGAGATGTCCGCGTAGGAATGCCGGACGTCCCCCGGGCGCGCGGCCTCGTGGACCGGAGCAATCCGTGTCCCGAGGACGGCGTTGATCAGGGCCGCCAAAGTGTTCACCGTCGTGCCGGAGCCGCATGCGATGTTCATGGCCTCGCCGCGGAGGCCCGGCGCCGCGGCGGCCAGGAGGTTGGCCTCGGCCACGTCCCCGACGTAGATGAAGTCCCGGGACTGCTCCCCGTCACCGTAGATGACGGGGGGCTCGCCGCGAAGCATCCTCGCGATGAAATGGGGAATGACCGCGGCGTACTGGGACGCCGGGTCCTGCCGGGGTCCGAAGACGTTGAAGTACCTCAGAGCCGCGGTCCTCAGCCCATATAAGGAGCTGAAGACGCGACAGTAGTTCTCCCCGGCAAGCTTGCCGGCGGCGTACGGGGAAAGCGGGGCGCCCTTCTCCCTTTCCCGCTGGGGGAGCCCCGGCGCGTCGCCATAGACCGCCGACGACGAGGCCAGGACGAAGCTCTTCGCATCGGCGTCGCGCGCGGCGACAAGCATGTTGAGGGTCCCGGCGACGTTGACGGCGTCGGCGAGGATGGGGTCCTCGATCGACCGCGGGACCGAGGCCAGGGCGGCCAGGTGGAGGATGGAGTCAACGCCGGCGGCAGCCCTCCGGCAGGTCCCGAGGTCGCGGACGTCGCCTTCGACGAGCTCGATCGCGTCCAGGAACGGAGCGAGGTTCTCCCGCTTCCCGGTCACGAAATTGTCGAGGACCCTGACCCGGGCCCCCCGGCGCACGAGGAGTTCGACGATGTGCGACCCGATGAAGCCGGCGCCCCCCGTCACCAGGTAGGAGTCCATAGCGGTCCGGGATTACAGGTAACCCAGCTCCTCGAGCCTGTTGAGGACCTTCTGGGTGCTCTCCTCGAGCGTCTCCTTGTCGGTCTCGACGAGGATCTCGGGAGAAAGCGGCTCTTCATAGGGATCGGAGATCCCCGTGAATTCCTTGATCTTGCCCTCGATGGCCTTCTGGTACATGCCTTTGACGTCACGCTGGATGCAGGTCTCGAGCGAGCACTTCGCGTAGGCCTCGACGAAGTTCGCGATCTCCTTCCGCGATTCGTCGCGGATCTCCCGGTACGGAGAGACGAAGGAGGTCAGGACGGCGACGCCGTTGCGCGAGAGGAGCTTGGCGACGAACGTCACGCGGCGGATGTTCTCGTCCCGGTCGGCCTTCGAGAAGCCGAGGTCCCGGGTCAGGCTTTGGCGGACGATGTCGCCGTCAAGCCTCTCGACCCGCAGACCGCGTTCCTTGAGGATATCGGCCAGCCGGTCGGCGATAGCGGACTTCCCGGAACAGGGCAGTCCCGTGAACCACAACGTGAACCCTACTTGATCATCCTTGCACACTTCTTATGTCTCCTTACTTGATGACTTTACCCTTCATATCCGCGGGCACGGGGATGCCCAGGCGGTCGAGGACGGTCGGGGCAACGTCAAGGATGTCCGCATCCCGGGTCTCCCCGCCCTTCCCGGCGGGGTCGCGGAGGATGTAGATCCCCTCCTGGGCGTGGACCGCGTCGTCAGGCCCGGTGTCGTTCTCGGGCAGGAACATCGTCCCATGACCGAGCGTCCCGGCCGAGCGCCAGTACAGGTCGTCGAAATAGACCATCATGTCCGGGTACTCGCCGTTCGCCTCGTCGTAGTGCTCCTGGGGCCAGATGACCCTGGTCTTCCATTCCTCGCCGTTCGGGCCGCGGAGGGCCAAGAGCCGCTTGGTCATGGCTTCCCGTTCCCTTTCATAATCCTCGGGCTTGATGATGCCCTTCGGCTCGCGCCCCTCGACGTTAAGGAAGACCCGCGCGTAGTAGCCGCCCCAAGCCCAGGCCTTGGTCTTTCCCCAGTCGATCGGAAGGTCGTCGACGCTCGTGACCTTCTGCGGCTTCTCCCGGACGACGAGGTCGCCTTCCTGGATGAGCCACTCGTTAACGCAGAAGGCCCCCTTCATCCTCTTAGCCCCATGGTCGGAGACAACGAGGACGACCGTGTCGTCGTCGACCCGCTTCAGGAGCTCCCCGATCTTCCCGTCGAGGTGCTTGTAGTAGTCAAGGATGGCGTTCTCGTACTTGTTGCCGGGTTCGTAGAGGTGATGCCCACGGTCCATGTATTTCCAGAATGCGTGGTGGACCCGGTCGACGCCTATCTCGACGAACATGAAGAGGTCCCAGGGCTTGTTCTGGATCAGCCAATCCATGACCTCGAACCTCTTGTCCGTCATCCGGTAGATCTCGGCCAGGATCTGGTCGCGGTCCTCGGTTCGGAAGACGACGTCGAAGATGTAGGGACCGAAGCGCTCCTCGATCTCCTGACGGAGGCTCAGCGGATAGGTGTATTCCTTGTCCTTGCCGGGGGGCGTGATGAAACACGAAATAAGGTTCCCGGCCACCGGGTAGGGCGGGTAGCTCGGGGGGATGCTGACGAGGCAGCTCTGCCCGCCGCGCTCGCCGATGATATCCCAGAGCCTCTTCTCATGGACGGCCTTGGAGTTGGCGATCCACATCTGGTCGTATGAGTCCCCCTTGCGGTGCCGGAACCCGTAGAGGCCCAGCTTGCCCGGGTCCTTGCCCGTGGTCATGACCATCCAGGCCGGGATGGTGATCGGGGGGTCGGAGCTCCGCAGGAGCCCGTGGACGCCCCCGTCCATGAGCCCCTTGAGGACGGGGAGATCGTCCCTGTGGTCGAAGACAATCTGGGGGGTGGCACAGTCCAGGCCGACGACGAGGACTTTGGTCTTGCTCATATCCCTTCCCTCACTCGTTGAACGGTTCCTTAAACCCCATGATGACCTTAGCCACCTCGGGCCGCATCAGCTCGGCCTGCGGGACGACGCCCTGGACGAGCAGGTCGCGGATCTTGGTCCCGCTGAACTGGATCTGCTCAGAGGCCGGATGCGGGCAGATCTTCTCGTTGACGACGGAGCCGCATCTTTTGAAGAAATAGAACGACCGGAAGAACAGCGGCACGATGCCCAGGTCGGGGAACTGCTCGAAGATGTCCTGGGCGGCGAAGGGGTGGTAGTACTTGCCGACGCCCGCGTGGTCGCGGCCGATGATGATGTGGGTGCAGCCGAAGTTTTTGCGGATAATGGCGTGGTGGATGGCCTCGCGAGGCCCGGCGTAACGCATCTCCATCTGGAGGATAGCCATGACGGCCCGCTCCTTGAGGTAATAGCCCCGGATGAGCTCCTCGTAGGACGCCAGGATGACCTCGTCCTTGAAGTCGCCCTTCTTCTTCTTCCCGATGACGGGGTTGATGAAGATCCCGTCTGTGAATGTCAGGGCGGCCTTCTGGACGTACTCGTGGCCGATATGAGGGGTGTTCCGGGTCTGAAACCCGACGACGGTCCTCCAGCCTTTAGTCTTGAAGAGGACCCGCGTTTCTTTCGGCGAGAGCTTCCAGCGGTCGAACGGCGTGGGGGCCATCGTGACAAGGTCCACCTTGCCTGCCAGGAGCACGTCTTTCATGCCCATGACCTTGGCGACGCCGGGGTGGGCCGGGTCGGTCGTCCCGAACACTTTTTCGGCCAACGCCGTCCTGTCGTAGCCGAATTTTTCCTCGAGGGACAGGATGGCCGTGGGCTCGTCCTTCTCGTCGACCAGGGCGACCTCGGTGCCGGGCTTCAGGCCGTCGGCCACGGCACGGTCGACGTCCAGGACGATGGGGATCGTCCAGGGCAGGTCGGCGGCGAGGCGCATGTGGGCGATGACGTTCCGGAAGTCCTTTTCGCCCAGGAAGCCTTCCAGGGGGGAATAGACGCCCGTGGCCAGGTTCTCGACGTCAGAGACAGACTCGGCGTCGAGCTTGAGGCGCGGCATGGCCTTGGCCCTCTCGAGGGCCGCGTCCCGAGCCGGGCCCGAGAGGACCCTCTCTATCAGTTTGCCACCGTGGGGCTGGATCATGGTATTTCTCCTTTAGAATCTCGAAATAGGGGCGCGAAATGCGCGGGGCGGACCGACGGCCGCCTCAGTCGATGTAGCCGAGGGCTTTCAAGCGCTCCTTGACCTTCTCCTCGTCCTCCTGGCTGAAGACCTCCTTGGCCTCCTGCTCCTTGGACAGGCTCTCCCGAACGACCTTGACGACGTAGGCCGAGACCGAGGCGATCTCGGTCCCCTTGATCGCTTCCTCGACCTTCCTGTGGAGGGACGTGGGGATAGAGACGGTAGTAAATTCCTTGTCCATCGTGTTCTCCTTGACCGGTTCCGGCGCCCCGCACACGGGACAGTCCCATGTACGGTGCTGAAAATTAAACTTATATATATACGAAATCCGGTCGTTTTTCAAGGAGGAACGCCGGGAAGCGGGCGACGGGTGGGGAATCCCCCGGAGGAGGTCGGCTTGACAAACCCCGGCCATTGTTGTTTATTATCCTTGGTTATGACTGCATCTTTCTCCCGCGACAGACCCTCCTGACATGGAAAAGATCTCCCACCCCTGTATCAGCAAGACCGCGTTCCATGGCGTCCTCGACGGAAACCTGAGGAGGCTCGAGGCACGTCTGGGAGTAAGCCTCGCTATCCGGGGCGACGAGCTCCTCATCGACGGGGAACTCGACCGGGTCGAGTTCGCCCGCGCCTATTTCGACAAGATCCGGGAGCTCGACGAGCAGGGCCGGGAGCTCAAGGAGGAGGATTTCCACATCGCCCTGGACCTGCTCGAAGAGGGGTCCGCCCGCTCGGTCCGGGCCCTCGAGGAATACGCCCCCACCGAGCCGCTCAGCCTCTCCCGGAAGTCCGTCCGCCCCAAGAGCCTCAACCAGCAGGACTATCTCCAGGCGATCAAGTCCCACGACCTGGTCTTCGGGATCGGGCCGGCGGGCACCGGCAAGACCTACTTGGCCATGGCCATGGCCCTCTCCTTCCTCCAGAACAAGCTCATCGAACGCATCATCCTGACCCGGCCCGCGGTCGAGGCGGGGGAGAAACTCGGCTTCCTCCCGGGCGATATCGCTCAGAAGGTCAATCCCTACCTCCGCCCCCTTTACGACGCCCTCTTCGACCTCTCCCAGTACGAGCAGGCCACGCGGCTGATGGACAAGGGCGTCATCGAGATCGCCCCCCTGGCCTTCATGCGAGGCCGGACGCTGAACAACGCCTTCATCATCCTGGACGAGGCCCAGAACACGACGCGCGAGCAGATGAAGATGATCCTGACCCGGCAGGGGTTCGACTCGAAGCTCGTCGTGACCGCGGACATCACCCAGATCGACCTCCCCGAACCGAAGAAGTCCGGGGTCATCCACGCCATGCGGATCCTCGCCTCGCTGAAGGAGATCGCGTTCATCCGGTTCAGCGAGAGGGACGTCGTCCGCCACCCCCTCGTCCAGAAGATCATCCGGGCCTACGAGAAGGCCGAGACCCGGCCGGCGTGAGGGCCAATGGACGTCATATCCTTCAAGAAGATCCGTCTCTTCAAGAGTTCCGAGATCCTGCCCCGCAGGACCCAGCCCTCCCCGCCTCCCGGCGACAACAAGGAGGATGAGCCGCCGCCGGGGCCGAAGCTCCTGCGCGGACCCTTCCCTGTTCTCGCCTTCTTCGTCACCTTCCTCTCACTGATCATCTCTTACACTCCCTCGAGCCGCCTGTCGGTCCCGGGAATCGGCGAGATCGCCGGGGCCGATATCATCGCCCCCTCCGACCTGACCATCGAGGACCAGGAGACGACGGCCAAGCGGCGCGTCGCCGCCGAACAGACCGTCCTGCCGGCCTACGCCCTCGACACGAACGGGTTCCCCGAGACGGAGGCCCGGGGCAGGCGGTTCTTCGAGCTCGGCCGGGAGTGGCTGCAGGCGCCCGGAGGCGACAGGAAACCGGAAGCCTTCCAGAAGGAGCTCTCCGACAAGCTCGGGATCGAGATCGAGGCCCGGCCCCTGGCCGCTCTGGCCAAGGCAAAATTCCCTAAGGAGCTCGAGGAGAGCCTCATCGGGATCATGGGCAAGGTAATGGCCCAGGGCGTCATCCTGTCCAAGAACCTGTTCATTCAGGGCGAGCTCGAACGGGGGTTCAACCTCGTCGGGGCGCCCGGCGAGGAACAGACCGTCCGCGTCGCGGACATCCTGGATATCAAAGAGGCCAAGGAGCGTTTCGCGGCCCAAGTCGACGTCCTGGACCTCCCGGACCGGTCCAAGATGCTCCTCATCAACTTGGCGGACGTCTTCCTCGTCCCCAACATCGCCTTCGACAAGGCGGAGACGGAGGCCCGGAAGGCCCGCGCCCGGATGGGCGTCGAGACGGTTTTCTACACCATCAAGAAGGGCAAGGTCATCGTCCGCAAGGGCGACGAGGTCACGGCCGAGGCCGAAAAGCAGATCCGCCTGGTCAACATCGAGCTCGGCCGGAGGCCGAGCTGGTTCACGAACTTCGCCGGAACATTCCTGCTCTTCGCCCTCCTCTTCATCACCCTCTGGTACTACCTGAAGTCCATCCTCCGGTCCAGGAACCCTCTCAAACAGTTCGTCATGATGGGCACGACGCTCGTCCTGAGCCTCGTCCTCTACCGGCTGTCTCTCTTCCTGGCCGAAAGCCTCAGCGGGAACGCCTCGGTCTCCTATTTCGCCACGAGCGATGTCTACCTGTACGCGTTCCCCTTCCAAGTCGGCACGCTCCTGTTCGCCTTCCTAACCTCGGACCACCTGGCCCTCATCTACGCTATCCTGAACAGCCTGATGGCCGGCTTTGTGCTCGGCCCGAACTACTACCCCATGATCTTTTGCCTGATCGGGGGGATCGCCGCCATCTACGGCGTCAAGGTCTACCAGCGCCACCGCCGGACGTCGACCCTGCGGGCGGGGATCTTCGTCGTCGCCCCGGTCAACGTTATCGCCGTCGTCACGGTCCACCTCATACGAGAGAGGATCGGGGGCCTCGGCCAGGCCTCGGCGGAGGTCCTGATGGGCCTTATGGGCGGCGCCCTGAGCGCCGGACTGGCCTTTATCCTCCTCCCCGTCTTCGAGACCGTCTTCCGGTTCGTCACATCGACCAAGCTCCTCGAACTGACGAACTCGGACCTGCCCGTCTTCCGGCAGATGGCCCTCGAGGCGCCCGGCTCGTACCACCACTCCCTTATCGTGGCCACTCTGGCCGAGAAGGCGGCCGAAGAGATCAAGGCCGACGCCATGCTGGCCAAGGCAGGGGCCCTGTACCACGACATCGGGAAGATCAAGATGCCGGAGTACTTCATCGAGAATCGGACCGCGGACTTCGACCTTCACAAGGACCTGACCCCCTCGCTTAGCACTCTGGTCATCGTCAACCACGTTAAGGAGGGGATGGAGATCGCCCGCAAGCTCAAGCTCCCCGCCCGGCTCAGCGACATCATCGAACAGCACCACGGAAACTCTCTCGTCCGATACTTCTACCAGAAGGCCAAGGAGAAATACGACCCCGAGCTCCAGAAGATCGGCGAGGAAGACTACCGGTACCCGGGCCCCCGGCCCAGGAGCAAGGAGGCCGGCCTGGTCATGCTGGCCGACTCGGCGGAGGCGGCCTCACGGAGCCTGAGGGCGCCGACCAAGGACAGCCTCCGGCGGCTCATCACCGAGATCTTCAACAGCTACCTCCAGGACGGCCAGCTCGACGACTGCGATTTCTCGCTGAGGGACCTGCGGGCGGCCGCCGCGTCCTTCTTCTCCATCCTCTACGCGGTCTACCACCCCCGGGTCGAATACCCGGGATTCGAGTTCGAGGCCAAAAAGGGAAAACGGACCCCGGCCCCCAGGAAGGACAATGGTCGCGATTATCAACAGACAACGCAAGCACCCGCTCAACAGGAAAAGGGTCCAAAGCCTGATTGAGCGGCTGGCGGACCGCTATGGGCTCGGCGACGCCGACGTGGCCGTGGTCTTCGTCGGGACCCGGGCTATCCGGACGCTCAACCGGACCTACCGGAAGAAGGACGCCCCGACCGACGTCCTGAGTTTCCCCGTGGGCCGCCGGGGTCCGGACGGGCGCTTCACCCTCGGGGACATCGTCATTGCCATGCCGGTGGCCGCCCGCCAGGCCAGGGCGCGCGGGCACGCCCTCGGTCGGGAGGTCGAGATCCTCGTCCTTCACGGGTTCCTCCACCTGGCCGGCTTCGGCCATAGCGCCGGGCCGGGCCCCGAGGAACGGTCCCTGCGCCGCCTCCTCTTCGGGGAGGAAGCATGACCGCAGGGATCCTCGCCTGGTCCGGGCTTGCCCTGAGCTTCCTGGCCGCGTTTGTCCTCTCTCTCTTCCACATCACCCTGGGGTCCTTTTCAAAGATCCAGGTTAGCCGCTTCCTCGAGGACCTGGAGAAGGCCGAGCGCCAGGCCGTCCTCAGGGACTTCGACGACACCCGGATCGCCGTAGAATACCTGCGGTCGGTCGTCGTCGTCGCCTTCGTCGTATATATGACCGTCGCCCTCCCCGGCCTTCGGTTCTCCCCGCTTTGGCTCTTCCTCGCCGCCGTCAGCGTCGCGACAGTATTCTTCGATTACGTGCCGCGGCTCCTGAACTTCCGGGGCAAGAACACCGTCTTCAAGGCCTTCCTCCCTGCCGCCCGTACGTTCCGCGCCCTCGGCGCCCCGATCCTCCTCCTCTCCAGGGACCTCGTCGAGCGCGAGGAGAAGGAGGACCGGGACGGGGAGCGCGAGGCGACCGACGAGGAGATCGATACCTTCCTCGACGAGGCCCGGGAGGAGGGCATCATCGAGAAGGGCGAGGGCGAGCTCCTGCGGAGCGTCGTCGAGTTCGGGGACACCGTCGTCCGCGAGATCATGACACCCCGGGTCTCGCTGGTCTGCATCCGGAAGGATGCCACGATCGACAACCTCAAGGACCTCATCATCCGGGAGAAGTACTCCCGCATCCCCGTCTACAAGGATCGCATCGACAACATCGAGGGCGTGGTTATGGCCAAGGACATCATCGAGTACGCCGACGAGAAGCACAAGGGCCAGCCCATCGAGGCGCTCGTCCGTCCCGTCCTCTTCGTCCCGGAATCGATGGAAGTGGCCGACCTGCTCAAGGAGCTCCAGAAAGTTAAGCAGAAGATGGCCGTCGTCGTCGACGAGCACGGCGGCGTCTCCGGGCTGGTGACGATGGAGGACCTCTTCGAGGAGATCGTCGGCGAGATCCAGGACGAATACGACACCGAGGAGTCCCAGATCGTCCAGAACTCCCCGGATGACTATACGGTCTCCGGCGGCGTCGAGGTCGAGGAGATGGAGGAGCTCTTCGACCTGGAGCTCGCCGAGGACGATTTCATCACCGTCGGAGGCCTCGTTTCCCACGCTCTGGGCCGGCTTCCGGCCAAAGGCGAGGTCCTCGACATCAAGGGGCTGAAGTTCGAGATTCTGGACGTCGACCAGAAGAAGATCAAGAAGGTTCGAATAAGAAAAATCTAGGACGACGGCCGGGCGGACCCGGCGATCATGGCAAGGAAGGGGAACATGAAAAAAGAGATCAAGGAAAAGGCCGCTGAAGCGAAAAAGGGGACGGCGGCACGAGAGTCCGCCCCCGAGAAGACGCCGGCAACGAAGGCGGCCCCCAAAAAGTTGGCGACCGGGAAGGCCGCGCCGAAAAAGGCCCCGGCAAAAAAACGCGCCCCGAAGAAGCCGGCCCCTCCCGAGTCCCCGAAGAAGCCCTCGGTCCGGGTCGGCACCGTGGCCCTCCTCGGCCGTCCCAACGTCGGCAAGTCCACCCTCATCAACGCCCTGCTCGGCCAGAAGATCGCCATCGTCTCCGACAAGCCCCAGACGACCCGCATCAGCATCCTGGGCATCAAGACGACCGACCGGGGCCAGATCATCTTCATCGACAACCCCGGCATCCATAAGCCCCTCCACACTCTCAACCGGAGAATGATGAACTTCGTCTTTTCCTCCCTTGAAACGTCCGACGTCCTCTGCCTCCTCATCGACGCCACCCAGCCCTTCGGCCACGGCGATGAGTTCGTCATCGAGGTCCTCCGGAAGGTCAAGCTGAGGCCCATCTTCCTCCTCATCAACAAGGTCGATGCCGCCCGGAAGGACAAGGTCCTCCCCATCATCGAGCGCTACAAGGACCTTCTGCCGTTCAAGGAGATCGTCCCCATCTCCGCCCTCACCGGCATCAACCTCGGCGTCCTCGAGGGCCTGCTCCTCAAGGCCCTGCCCGAGGCCGAGAAGATCTATTCGGACGACGAGATCTCGGACCAGTCCGAACGGTTCCTCCTGGCCGAGATCATCCGCGAGAAGGTCCTCAACCACGTCAAGCAGGAATTGCCGTTCGAAACGGCCGTCTACATCGACGGCATCGAGAGGAAGACCCAAGCGGACAAGGACGGGAACCCACGACCCCTGACCTTCATCCAGGCCTCCGTCTTCGTCGAGAAGGATAACCAGCGGAAGATCATCATCGGCCGCGGCGGCTCCCTTATCAAGACGATCGGGACCGAGGCCCGCCGGGAGATCGAGGAGGTCTTGGAAACCAAGGTCTATCTGGGGCTCCAGGTCCGATGGCGGCCCCAATGGCGCGACTCCGAGGACGTCCTCGACCTCATCGAGGGGCAGAAGGGCTGAGCGGAAAATTCGGGATATACCCCTTTTCTCTGGAAAAGGGATCGTGTCCCGGGAATCTTCCTCCGCGAGCCTGGGAGATGCATGCCCTTACGATTGGTTGACTGAATCCCCCCGCCGTGCGATAATTTAGCGCCAATTGGACGGTGAGTGTAGCTCAACGGTTAGAGCATCGGACTGTGGATCCGAAGGTTGGGGGTTCGATTCCCCTCACTCACCCCTCATAGGGCTTGGTAGCTCGAATCATCGAACCAGTATATGCAATATACAAATGATTCAGGAACATCAGTCCGTCGCATTGACTCATCTATTCTGTTACTGAGATCATATTGTTGCCTCAATGGAATGTTACCGAAAAAGGTGCGTCTCCAAGCAGAGCAGCCGGAACGCTTTCCAGACGTGCCGCTATGAACGCTGCAACGCAGGATCAGGGCCTGGCGTCATGTGATGGCAAGAGGTCCTGTCTTCGGTGGGCAAAGCGCATCTGAAGTATCGGCCGAGGCGGCTCCCATGGGGCTCGACAAGGCGCCGATTCTTCAGTAACATTTTTGATTGAGGCAATGGGCCGGGAATTATGATTATCGCTGATCAAACGCAGCTATATCCGCGAGGACAAGGTCCTCGGATCGTTGGACAGGCTTCATGAGCTGATGGCTCATACGGCTAACTGAAGATACTTATGATGGCTCAGAAATTGCGAACATTAGTTGACACGGCCGATCCGCAAATCAAGCAGCTGTTTGCCAGCCTGAACCTGGCCGACGAAGCCCATATCAAAAAACTGGAGAACTGGTCCGCCGGCTGAAATTAAATCCAGGCGCCTGATCTTTTCCGGGCTATGCAAGCGCGCGAGGAGCTGCGTCACCATGGCTTTTTCCAGGGGATGGACCACCTTGGGACGATCTCGAAGCCGGTCCTTTTTATTGTTCCATTTTCAATACGATCTGCTTGGAGCGCAGGATTTTCCCCGTGTCCCCGATGATCGCCAGTTCGAAGCCCTGTCCACCTCGCTGGACCAGGGCGAAATCGGCCGTCGTGAACTGGAGTTTCACCTTCTGGCCGGGCGGCAATGCTCCCGCCCCGAGCTTGCCGAGAAGCCCAACCCGCCTGCCATTGCGCAGCAGGACCAGGTTGCCTGCGCTGCCGGCCGGAAAGCTGACTTCAGCCAGCAGAGCCCTGATGTCGAACACGCCGCACATCGGGCAACCCGGATCGCGTTGCACCAGAATAAAGCGCTTTCCCTTTATAATATTCAAATTCGGGGGCGGAGGCTCCACCAGATTGAAACTATAACAATGCGCTGTGATCTGCCCGTCCATAGTGACGGCGCGGACACAATAGCTGCCAGCCGGCGCTTGCCCTCCGATCAGGGTTCCCGCCTTCCAGATATATATCCCGCCGTTATCAGGACTGCCACCAGCGGTTTGGTTGAGTCCCGGTTTGCCCAAAGGGATGTTCTGAGCGATGAGACCGACAAAATTGGCAGGCGCTGTTCCCCCCTTGTATAATTCAAGCTTGAAATGGGTCGGGGGAACGGCCAAATCACCGGGTTCCCACATGTAGTAGATGTCGAAATTCTTGTTAAGCGTGATATTCCCTCCCGGGGGGGGGAAATAATCGAGCTCAATCGTCGCCCCGCCGTCAGCAATTGCCGAAAAAGCCGCCAATCCCATCAGAAAAACAAAAACATGACTCTTCTTCATTTCCCACCTCCATTCTGAAGCGGGATAAGTATTTCTTTTTTACGTGACGCCACGAATTCCTGCTCCGACCGATGAATCTCCCCGCTTGACCATATGAGTAATATACTTCCGGCCGCTCGGCGATGTCAATTACAACGAAAAATGCGACAATCGATCGCGAAAAGCATATTCGGACGGAAAACGCTCACGCACCGGCTGAAAGACGATAGACTCCCGCTCCTCCCCTGATCACAAAATACTCAAAAATATTCCCCGCACTCCTCGGCCTCCAAGCAGAGCATGCTGGACGCTTTCCGGACGTGCAGCTACGAACGCTGCAACGCAGGGTCAGGGCCTGGCGTCATGTGATGGCAAGAGGTCTTGTCTTCGGTGGATAAAACGCATCTGAAGCATCGGCCGAGGCTGCTCCCATAGGCTTCGAGAAGCCTCCGATTCTTCAGCAACATTTCTGATTGAGGCAACGGGAACGGGAATAATAGTTGACGTTCATCAGCTATATAAGGAAGATTACTTTATCTGTATTAACAAGATTCCGGCCAAACCGACAGTCGGATCCTTTAAGTATCTACGAATCCTTTTCTGGGGAATACCCGTTTCTCGAGAGCAATGGGCTATAGACTGATATTTTTTCCCTGTCTGTGGGCAAAAAAGGCGAACATCACCTGGTGTCTCAAACGGTTCACTATGTTTAGGAGTCAAGATGGGTTTACCATTTTGATCTAAGCAGACAAAACGCCGTCGAATTCTGTCTTGGCTATTTCTCCCAGTCCCCTTTAGTATTCCCTCACAGCATTGTCGGATTTGATCAGCAACTAGTCCGTATCGCTTGGCGGCCTCAGCAATAGAGTCGTAGGTCTGATTGTCATTGAGACAGATCACCCGCCTAATCTGTTTTTTTATCTTCGCAAGATGTGCTTCCTTAAGATTGGACTGTTTTAGGGCCTTGTCATAGAAAGCAACCCGCCAACCGTGATCGTGCTGCCTTTCACCTTTGCATATTGCGAGAATATGTGAGCGATTTATTCCAATTAGTCCGGCCAGTTTCTCCGCAGTATCGGTAATAACTGAATGTTTTCGTTCAATATCGTCTATTCTCCAAGCCTCAAAGGCGATGCTCTTTTTATGCTCCATTTCCGCCTTGTATGCTTTGTGGGTTTCCGTAAGCATCTCTTCGCCATCATTACCCACATAACAGAATGGGATTCCCCTCGCTGTCTTGTATTTGCCTATGCAACATCCCTGAATAATGTTTTTTGAAGCCCCGGAAGATTTGGAGGCCTCCGTAACGCTGTCATAAATTTTACCCATATACAAATCCTTTACACGCTGCGTTCTGGGCAGTGCTTTTTTATATACTTCCGTTAGTATCGGGTTTCCTTCCAGATCTAAAAAAGCATATCTGTTTCCCCTTTGGGTTGGTCGGCCCTTTTCACAGGAGTTTTTGATCCCGGGCCTTGAATCTGGGCTTTTCCGGTCTGCGTCTAATAGACTCTCGAACTTCTCGCCCGTTTGTAGATTAATGCACGGCAGCAATCTGCCGGATAGTTGCATCCATTTCTTAGCACTGGGCTTTTCAAATGCTCTCGCTCCTGCTATTTTGCTATTAACCTTGTTCTTGGAAGCAACTCCAACGGTCTTGTTATCTTTACGGGCGTGGGTGGTATTGAGAGTTTCGATAGATTGAGCGGCGAGATCCCTGATCCATTTCTTTTCTCGGGCAAAAACCTCGTTTTCAGGACATCTTTCGAGTTCTTGCCATTCGAAATTCCTAAGGCCGTAATCCTGCATCGTCTTATGAAACAAGTCTGGCGAATTAGTGCTAGCGGCGTGTTCGTGTTCTTTCTGGCGGTCTTCTAAGGTGCGGTTTGTTTTTCCAATATACCATTTCCCATCAAGAAGGCATTTAGCGCCGTAAATGATTGAATCGCCCATAATGATAAGCCCCTATTCTAGCAACTGACTCTCTCCCCATTCTTTGGACAGTTTAGAAGGTTCCTGATATTGGATTCCCAATCTACCCCATAATTACCATATTAGCCTTGCTGATGCCGAATAGCCAGAGTTCGTGAAAATTTCGAAAAACGTGGTTCGCCATGAAGGAACCTGGGCATGTGCATCCATCTGGGTCGCCTTATTCACTTGTTCTCAAGAGCTTCCTCAATGGTATGGCACGAAACATCGTTTCTTTCGAGTAGAACTCTTTGGAAATTTCGAACACGCCCTATCACGTCTTCAGCAGTACTGTTTTGTTGTGTCGCAAGTATTTGTCGTGCCCGTTTTGGTTGCCCTGATCTGCGAAGCAAATCAACAAGAATCGCCGTGTCTGTTTGGTCTTGTTCCACCATTTTCTGGTCATGCTGTCGCGCAAGTTCAAGCATGTCCGCTGCCGTTTTTCGGCATGTCGCGGCTTGCTCAGGTTGATCCGTGTCATCGCAAACCCACGCAGCTCGGATTAGGTTCCAAGTGGCATGTGCATAGCTCCCTGCCGCCCGATCAAGAATTGCGTTACACAAAAGCGAATTAGCTAGGGTCGGATACGTAGGATCATTTAACTGAGTCCTGTAATCCGCACTATTAACTAGCTCTTGCTCACCAAGGCGAGACTTGCTCACATCAGAATTGCAGTAGCCGCAGACGGGACACCGTTGCACCCAGGCGAAGATCGTGGATCGATACATTTCTGGGGGGCGTGTATCCAAGTCTGCTGATCCAAAGGTGTTTGTGCTTCCGATCCCCGTATATTTATTCTCTGATCCACAAATACCGCAGCATTTCTTTTCTTCATAATGCGTTGTCATGACCTCTCCTCAGTTGCGAATGATGCGACGGGTTCGGTGTCCGACTGTGACCATATCGCCACTTAGGGTTACCACTGCGTAAGCAGCAAAAGGCGCTTCGATGCGCTTGTAGAGATATCTTTACCGTAGAAACGGCCCAAGTTCTCGCGGGTGCGTCAATCATACCGTGCCACTGAAGGATAAGTATTTCCCTTTTCCGCAACGGGACGAATTCTCGCTCCGACCGATGAATCTCCCCCCTTAACCACGCTGGTAACATACGTCTGGCCGCTTGGCGATGTCAATTTGCTTAAACTGGGTCAGAATATGAGGGAAACGCTCAACCCTCCGGAATCAGGGCCTTCCCCGCTCCTCCCCCGTCCTTCTAGGTGAGGCCTTAATTCGAGCTTCGGCCCGTCCCGCAAGCATCAAGAAGTGCTCAGGTCCTTCGGGATCCGGGCCTTCCCCGGCCTCTCCCTTGTCCCTACCACGCCTCCCGGACGTTATTGCCTGCTCCTGCCTGTTACTTGCCAGGGGGGGAGATTTTGTGATACGAAATGGGTGTCGGCAAAACCAAGTCCCTCAATACGGGAGGAGTGTCTGATGGAAAATAAAGAATGGTGTGAGCCTGAGTTGATCGTTCTCGTGCGGAGCAATCCGGAGGAGGCTGTTCTGACTGCGTGTAAGCAATATGGCAATTCCCTTCGGGACGGACCGACATCCACATACAACTGGTGCGCCACGACAGTGCCATGCGTTCCTGGTTGTAACGCGAATGCGGCGACGTGACCCCCCTACCCTTTGATCCCTTGGGTCTTGGCCTTCGGGCGTTCCGCAATCGGGGAGTTTCGGCCCGGCCGTCTCCCCAGACCTCATCTCTGAGTCCTATCTTTTTGAGCGGATTGGACACAATGCTGTCTGTAATATAGGTCGTCGGCTCCAAAGCCAAAAAACTACACTTTTGGCTGGACCAGTTTTTGGGGTGAGGCTCCGTATTTTCGGGCGGTCTTTTTATCTATTCCTTGGGTTGCCTATTTATCCCGCAAACATCGAACAGAAAAACCATTCTGCTTACCCATGACGCCCCCGCTCGAGAGCGTCAAAGGCTGTCTCGAGGGGCTCCGGAAGATGGGGCGCGGGCTGCCGTAAGGCTCAGACCCTCCGTCGGCCAAACTTCAACAGCAGTCTCGAAGAAAAGCGACCCGGCTCCGCGGGGTGAACACGCCTCGGCTACTTGTTCAGTTTCTCTTCGATCGTCAGCTTCAAGACCACCTGGTCGCCGAACTCGACGCATTGGGTGTTCTGCCCCACAACCCCCTCCACCGAGGAGCAAATCACAACGCCGTAGTTCTTAGCGGGATCGGTGAGCCAACGCTGGGCGATCTGCATCTGAAGCTGCGAACTGCCGTTAACCTTGTGCTTGGGGAAGGCGTCGAAAGCCGTGCCGAACATATTGGACCCGTTGCCGACGGCCATCGCACCGTCCAAGGCCCAGATGACGGAGAAACAGGCTTGCGGCGAATTGGCGGCCTTTTCCCAATGGATGGACGCGCTCTTGACCGTGGCGGGGCCGATGAGCTTGCTGATCACCCCGGCAAGATCGAAGAACACATAGCTGTGATGCAGGGTGTACCCGTTAGTGTCCGCTTCGTCATACCAGCGCTGGTAGCCGTACTTGATGATCTTGCCGCCCGGGTCGGGAATGGAGGATGTGCCGCCGGCGAAAACCTCTCCCGGCCAGATGTCGCCGCCCACGAAATTGTGCCACTGGACCTTGTTGTAGACCGCGGATGGCAGGACCTCATAGGTCGTGGTCTTCGAGGCCTTGATGGTGAAGGGCACGGAATGCTGTTCGTACGCGCGGTCAGCGCTGGTGATACGGATACAGTACTGGCCGTCGTACAGGTTGTCAGTCACCGTCCAGGTCTTTTCCATCGGCCGGGTCTGACCGGTGGCCTGCACCTTTCCGATGTCGACGATGGGGATCGTGTGGTCGGCCGATACGAGGAAGAGCCAGAGAGGGTATTTCACCCTGTCGGCGGCGCTCCACCGGATGGTGTGCGTTTCGCCGATGGTCCAAACCGACATTTTCGTGGGCTCTTTAATTGATATCGCGATCATGGCCTCGGCCACCTGGCCCACGTGCGCCTTTGGACCGCCGGGCGTGGAGGGCTGCCCAGGCGCTTGCGACGCAGGCGCGATGGTGAACAACTGGTTGCTTTGGTCCGTCTCGTACTGGTTTTGCATATCCCGGATGCGGACCTTGTAGCCCGTCCCGGCAACCGCTGTTCCCCCCTGATAGCTCCCCACGGACCAGGGATAGGATCCTGAACCAGAAATGCCGATCGGGAGATCGGTGACGATATCTCCGATCTTGGAGCCGTCCTTCCACAGCGCCAGCTTGACCTTTTTGTTTTGGGGAATATTCAAATACGTCCAAGTGATGTTCTGGGTCTTGCCCAATTCCCAATTCTCGTTTCCGTTGGGTGAAGTGACGGTGATGCTCTGGGCTAAGATCGCGCCTGCGATTAAAAGAAAGCACAATGCAAACCCTAATAATTTTTTCATCATGGCCTCCTCGCGTGCGTTCTCTATGCCGAACTGAGGGAAGGATGGCGAGCCAAGACGGCTTCCCGTTTCCCCCGTTGGTCAAGATGATATTCCTGGGGGCGCGCAGGTGTCAAGGTCTTCTTTGGAGCGTGCGGCTGAGGTCGCCGCCCGAATATAGGAGCGCGGAGTTTTATAGCCGGCGCCTCCGGCGGGACAGCTTGGCCTGTCTCACGTTCTCCGGTTCTCCCAATAGCCCCCGCTCCCGCAGCCTCGCCATCACCCGTCCCACCGTCGAGCCTGACAGCCGGATCCCTTCCCGTTCCAACAGGACCGCCAACTTCTCCCTCCCCCAACGGGGATAGCGGTCCCTCAGCTCTAAGACCCGACTCTCGATCGCCCCCGGCGTCCGCGACTGGGGGACCTTATGCGGTCGCCGCGACTCTTCCTCCAGCGTCGTCAGGTCATAGTGATCATGCCGGTTCTTCTACCGGTAGAAGGTGGGGGCGCTTATCCCGAAGTACCGGCAGGTCAGCCGGGCGTTGCCATGCTCGGCATAATGATCCATCCACCGGAGCCGCCTGGCGGCTGCCTTGGAGCCGGTCCCCTGGCGGACCAGGGACCGGATGTGCTCGGACCCCGGGATCAGGACCCCATAACCCTGGGCTGCGTGTGGCTACATGGTGCCTCATAGCTTATCCCAAGGTGTAACGAATGTTGATGACCCTGAACAACGCGTTCTTCCGGGACGTTCACCCCGTTGGCCCGGCCGTTCCCGGACCCGATGCCTGAGGCGGCTCAAGGAAATCGCGCTTCACCTCGGCGTTGATCTGGAGAACGTAGATCAGATAGCCCCAGAAGAGCAGACCGAGAAGATCCTTGACGCGGTCGACGAGCAGCACCCGCTGCCAGTCAAGGCCGGGGGCCAAGTTGATCAGCCAGGGAGTGAGGCCTGTCGCCCTGGAGGTAAAAAGTAGACTGAGGGGCGCGTCGATCGCGGTCAGCCATCCGACGATCAGCAGCACCACGCGCGCCCAGTTCTTTCTCCGCAAGAGTTGCTGGAAGAGCCAAAGCCCCAGGGCGAAGAGGACGCCGGCACCCGACAGAGTGAGAGCGAGGAGCCCCCCTTGCGAGAGCCGGATATGGCCCATCCCATATCCTCGCCAGCTTCCCAACGTTCCCCGGGTAAGATCCCAGCCCAGGACGATGTCCACGATGAGTTGGGCCGCGAAATAGACGATGAAAAGCCCGCGCAATTGGGACAGTCTCGCAGGGATTCGGCTCATGATTCCCTCTCTTGATCATTCCCGCCATGATGATTATACGGCATCGCATTCTTCGTTGCCACACCGACCTCAATTCGCCCGAAAATCGCTTTGTCTTCGCGTGAGCTAAAGCCCCTTTACCCGACACCTGAGGATAGGCTATGCTGACCGCGGAACGGAGGAGAACATGAAGACGATCAAGATCCGGGCCGTCTGCATCGCGGGAATGATCGCCGCGATTGCTTGTACCGATCCGTTGCCGCGGGAGAAGGCTATCGCGCAGCACGATCCGGAGACGGTCACCCTTATTCCGAACATCGACGATGACAACGGAGACGGCGTTCCCGACGTGAACGCAGCGCCCCTCGCGGGCGGTGCTGACGACGAAATGCTCCAGGTTCACGTCGTGCCGGCCGGCAAGCTCCCTCAGGGAACCGTGGTCCGGGCCGAGATCGTCGAACCCTGGACCCATTTCGCCCGCGCTTTCGTCCGCATTTCTTCGCCGGACGGCTCCCATCTTTTCGCACCATCGCCCCAGGTGAGCCCGGCCGAAGCCCGGAAAAGCGGAATTGTCATCGGCATCGAGGCCGCCGAATTCCCGTCCCCTGACCGTCCGCCGACGATCGAAGTGAGCGTCACGTTCGAAACGCCGGCCGGGCATCCGCTCCAGGTTGAAACGATCAAGGGCACCGTGGCCCCCTTCCTGCTCTCCTCCTGCCTCGACCCGGCCGTGCGCATCCAGGTGGTCAAGACAAAGGCCACCGAGACATTCGTTCGCAATCTCGGGCCGCTCGTCGAAGCGGCGGGAGCCGCCCTTGAAGTCATCGACGACGCATCGATCCCGGAACACGACATCTGGATCCAGGACGCCGTGGAGATCGGCTATGCGACCGACGGAGAGCGTGTCCTGCACGTCGCCCTTCACGGCAATCGCGGCCGGCAGCTGGACGCCGTGTTCGCGAAGAAAGCGTTGTGCAGGAATTCCGGCGTTATTCATAAAGGAGACTTCAGGGGCAAATCTGCCGAATGGATCGATTGGTATGGGAACCTTGAGGTGAGCCCGCCCGTCAATGTGAAGGGACGGGAATTCGCAACCGGCCGCGCTTACGCGGGCACACAGGGCGAACGAGCCATGCATCCCGAAATCATCAAGTTCCTCGAGGCCCAAGGCGCCCAGGGGCCCGTCCTTTGGCTCGACACGTCCTGGCTTGTCATCGGGCATGTCGATGAGACCGTCTCCTGGGTGCCTTCCAAATTCGGAACTCCGTATCGTATGATGATCCCGTCGCCCCGGCTGGCCGTCGAGATCTTAAGGCAAGCCGAGAAGGACGCCCCCGGAGGGATCTTGAACCGGGGCACGAAGCGGGCGGGCGACAAGCCCGGAGAGTTCGAACGGCCCGTCGCCGATGCGCTGAAGGATGCGGGCTTGATGGCCGCTCAGGATCGCGTCCAGGAAAAGATCGACGCCGTCCGCCGGACGCTTCAGGACGGACTCGGCGTAGCCGACGCGGATATCATCGAAATTCCCGTCCTATTCAATTCATCAGATGACTGGTACCGGGGCCGGTATTTCGCGGAGACGGTCAACATGATCAACGGCCTGCTCGTCGGGAGCGACTACGTCGTCCCCGACCCTCGCGGTCCCCTTGTCGGCGGCAAGGACGTTCTCCTTCAAGCCGTCAAGGACCGCCTCGAGCCTCTCGGTTGCCGGGTGGTGCCCCTCGACTGCTTTTACCCCTATCATCGCGGAGGCGGCGAAATCCACTGCGGTACGAACGCCACGCGCAGGCCACGGTAGGGATGGGCGGGAAAACGGGATTCCGCTGATTCATGGGGAGGCGGCGGACATGCCGGAAGACATTCTTTATTTATCGCGGCAGGACGTGGAGAGCGTCGGGCTTGTCATGACGGATATCATCGCCGCCTTAGAGGCGATGTTCAGGGAGAAGGCGGCGGGCCGGGTGGAGATGCCACCCAAGCCGGGGATCCATCCGGCTCCTGACGCATTCCTCCACGCCATGCCGGCCTTTATCCCGGCCTTCAAGGCCGCCGGGATGAAGTGGGTAAGCGGTTTCCCGGACAATCCGAAGCGGGGACTTCCCTACATCAGCGGTCTTATCATCCTCAACGACGTCGAGACCGGCTTCCCCCTGGCCGTGATGGACTGCACGTGGATCACGGCCATGAGAACCGGCGCCGCAACGGCCGTAGCCGCCAAGCGACTGGCCCAAAAGGACTCGAAAACCCTCGGCATCCTGGGCTGCGGGGCCCAGGGGTGGAGCAACCTCGAAGCGCTGCTGGCCGTTCTCCCGGTTGAGAAGGTCACCGCCTACGACACGAATCCCGAAGTGCTCCGGACGTTCGTCCGGGAAGCCGCAGAAAGGTGGGATCTAGAGGCCGCTGCGGCGCTGGCCCCCCGGGAAGCGGTGGCGGATTGCGACCTCGTTGTCACCGCGGGCCCGATTCTCAAGATCCCTCACGCCACGATCCAGACCGGCTGGCTCAAGCGAGGAGCCTTCGCTTCCCTGGTCGATTATGACTCCTACTGGACCCGCGCGGCCCTGCGGGAAGCCGACAAGTTCTGCACCGACGACATCGCCCAGCTCGAGTATGTCAAGAGCCGGGGGTATTTCAAGGATATCCCTCCGGTCTATGCGGACCTAGCGGAACTCGTCAGCGGGCAAAAACCAGGCCGGGAGACGCCGACGGAAAGAACGATCGCCTGTAACCTGGGGTTGGCTCTCGATGATATGGCAATCGCTCCCCTTGTCTTCCAAAAAGCCTTGGAAACAGGTACAGGAATTCGACTTCCCCTCTAGATTTTTCAGCGTTCCCCCGCAGCCGCTCTCTTTACGCTATACCGGTGCCGGCCTATTTTCCGATCTCTTTCCGTATCGCCTCCAGCTTGTCTTTGAGGGTAGGGGCGAAGGCGAAAAATCCTTTCAATGTTTCACAGCCGTAATCCTGGCAGTGAGCGCAGGTCGTTACGCCGCGCCCGGACGCGCAGAGCCGGATCGCACAGGTCACGGCGTGGGCCGTGCTCGTCATTTTTCCGGACGAACAGCCGTCGCAGAGGCACATATCCGCACTGATAGCCTTGCCGCCGAACTGCTCGGCCCATTTTTTCGCGGTCGCCTCGAGCCCCGCCAGGTCGTTCTTCTGGGTGGCGATATAAGCTTCACATTCGCCGCAGTCAAGGCCGCAATAGGCTTGGATCTTAACCATGTCTTTCTCCTCCCGGGAATCGGCGGTATAAATTCGCTAGGTCACACGGTTATTACGACCTTTCCGCGGGCGTGTCCTTCTTCAAGATACCGCATGGCCTCGGCCGTCTCGTTTAATGGGTACCGTTTATTTATAAACGACTTAACTTTGCCCGCTTTAAACAGCTCTATAATGTAGAGGAGATCCTTTTGGTTTATCTTCTCAACCATGATCCCCATATTCTTAATTCCCGTCATCGATCGGAACATGAGCCGGAATATTCGAGCCATAGAACCCCCTGCCAAGACATAAATTCCATGGGGGCTTAATATGCGTTTATACTCTGAAATCGAACGGTATGCGGCTACATCAAAGATCAAGTCATAATGCTGCCCATTTTTTGTGACATCGTCTCGAGTATAATCGATGACATGGTCTGCACCCAGAGAGAGCACAAAGTCCGTTTTCGTTGAGCTGCAAACGCCGGTGACCTCCGTTTCGAATGATTTAGCGATCTGGACGGCAAAAGATCCCACTCCACCGGAGGCTCCGTTGATCAAAACCCTTTGCTTCGCCTGAATCCGTCCTTTGTCGCGAAGCCCCTGCAAAGCGGTGAGGGCTGCCATGGGTACGGCCGCGGCTTCTTCATAGGTCAGTTGGGAAGGCTTGAGCACAATTTTATTTTCATCAACGCAGACATACTCGGCGAATCCCCCGTAGCTGCTTTCTCCGAAAACTTCGTCACCCGGCCGAAATTGCTTAACGTTGCTGCCGACCGCTTCAACCTGCCCCGCTACGTCAGCTCCAAGGATCCTGTGTTTTGGTTTGAGAAGCCCGGCGCCCATGAATCTGATCAAGAACGGGTCGGCTCTTAGGTGACGCCAGTCATAAGCATTTACGGATGCCGCACGGACTCTAATCAATATTTCATTGCCCTTGGGAATGGGCTTTTCCACGTCCTTAAGTTGAAGAACATCAGGCGGTCCGAACTTTGTGTAAACTATGGCTTTCATGATTATTTCGCGCCTCCCATCCCGAAATGATGATATCCCCGGCCTCATGCCGCAGTCAACTCCTTAAATCCCGGCACGTCGGGACTCCGGTCTGCGAAGGATCGGGAGGGGACGGCCGGTTGCCGCCGAACGGCTGGGCCCACTTTTAGCCGTCGCCCGGAGCTCTCCGTTTGACCGAACGGGCGGGCCCGGATACAATTTGTCCGCGGGAGGGAAGCATGACCGACATGACCGTATTTTCGGGATTCACCAAGGAAACGGTCCGCTTTTTCGAGGGGCTCGGACGGAACAACACGCGGGAGTGGTTCGCAGCCCACAAGGAAGCCTACGACGGGAATGTGATGGAGCCGGCCAAGGCCTTCGTCGTCGCCATGGGCGTGAAGCTTCGGACGGCCGTTCCCCGCATCGTCGCCGTTCCCCAGGTCAACAAATCCATCTTCCGCCTGAATCGAGATACGAGGTTCAGTCAGGATCCAACCCCATACAAGACTAATCTAGGCCTCTATTTCTGGGAGGGGACGGTGAAGATGGAGTCCCCGGGGTTCTATTTCCACCTCGAGCCTCCCGACCTGTACATCGGGGGCGGGGTCTACATGTTCTCGAACAGCCTGCTGGCCCGTTACCGCCGGGCCGCGGCCGACCCCGGCCTCGGCAGGGAACTAGGGAAGATCGTGACGGAGCTCACGAAACGCGAGGGCTATGAGATCGGCGGGAAACACTACAAGCGTGTCCCGGCCGGATACGCCGCTGACTCCCCGAACGCCGAGCTCCTGAAGCACAACGGGCTTCACGCCGGATGCGAGATCAAGATCCCGGCCGAATTCTTCTCCGACCGGCTCGTCGATTCTTGCTTCGAGCGCTACGAGCCGCTATTTCCCCTGCACCGCTGGCTCATGAAACTGACCCGATGAAAGGGGACGACAAGTTTCCCCCAAAATAAAGAAAAAGGGCCGGGGCGCTTAGGCCGGGATCACTTCTCGATCCGAGTCGCCGACCATTCCCCCACGCTGACCACCCGTTTTTCCTTCTCGCTGGACGACCGTTCGGTCTCTCTCCAGGCGCCTTTGGTCAGGCGTTTCCCGTCCGGCGAGAGAACGGCCGTATAGACCGCCCCGCCATATTCCGATTCCGCTCCCATCGTGAAAACGCGCGTTGCGGGATCGTATTGGATAGGAGGGTTGGCCCCCTTCCCGCTTCCGTCGGCGGTTTCGATCCGGAGATTCCCCTGAGCGATATACTTTTGCGGATCGAACTGGTCGGCATCCAGTTTCTCGATGCCCAGCGTGCCCGTCCAGACGGCCCCGGACTGGTCCTTGCCGGTGAATTTCCAGCTGCCAAAGTCGAGGCCGGAGCCCCCGGCCCCTGCCGGTTCCCCGGCCCGGAAGGCTCCCGGGACGCCGGCGGCGAGGAGGAGAGACGCGGCGAACGCGATCAGGATGCCGGTGACGACAGCGATGCGGCGTGCGATCATGATTCAGCGGCTCCTTTTATTGATAGATGATCCCTTTTGGGGGGCGAATCGGGTTTCCCTGGGCAACACTCTGGAGTGACCTTCTCATCGCGAGATCATGATATTCTCAGCGGATCTCACGTGTCAATCGTCCGGCCAAGGGAGCCGGTCGGGTCCCCGAGGGTCCGGATGACCAGAATGACGCCAATAACGAGCCGGCGCCCTGTCGAGCCTACAAATCGGGCCGCAATAGTCCTGACGGCTAAAGCGTGCCTGAAGACGTCCGAAAAAAAGGGAGCGGACTGCCCTGTCCAGGCCTCCGCCCCGTGAATTGGCATAGCCAATGATCCTGACCTCAATCAGGATCGGCTAATTGAAAGTGCCGGCTCAGCGGGTCTTAGAACCGCTTGCCGCCGCCGAAACCACCGCCGGTCCCCGGCTTGTCCGTGCGCGGACGGGCTTCGTTGACCGTCATGGCCCGGCCCTTGCTTGGAATTTTAGTCTTACTTTTTACTTTTACCTTTTACCTTTGTCTTTTGTTCTCTTACTTCTTTACTTCACCGGCCCTGCTGCCGGCGGCGCTGGCGGGTTCAACGTGAACCCCAGCTGCATCAGCATTTCCAGGGCGTTGAAAATGACGACCTCCTTGACCATCTTGCCGTCCCTGAGGTAGTCGATGGACATGCCGGTGACGCTGACCTTCCTGCCGGTGCCCGGTACCGTGCCGCCGGGCGTGACCATGGGCCCGGTCTGGGTCCCGGTCATCGTCCAGACCGCCACGATCTTGTCGGGCTTGGCGACGATCTCAGGAAAGGCCATGACTAGGTCGGGCATCATCGCGCGGCTGTTCTCGATCCACAGCTTGATCCCCTCGTGGCCGACAAAAGGCACGGGCGTGGAGCTGGACGTGGCCACGCAGTCGGTGGTGTACAGTTCCGGGATCAGGGCCGTGTTGCCTTTGTTCCAGACCTCCAGCACCTTGCCCAGCAGCACCTGCGCTTTTTTGTCGCACATGCCCGGCTCGCCCTTCATCTGGGCGCTCAAGGCCAGGCAGGTAAGGAGCAGCAGGCAAACGATCAACAGTGTTTTTTTCATTTTATCTCCCTCCAGGATAAATAAAATAAGGATAGGAATTTCCTTTTTTCGCGGGGCGTGGGATCGCCCGCTTCAGGCTCAAAACCAACCTCTCCCCTCCTGAAATGAGGATATCCCGGCCCTGGACAGGTGTCAATAACTTGTGAATGGGGTCATTACAACATTCGTAACACCTGGGACTTATGGATTTTCTTCCATTGGCGATCATATTCGTTAGGCGTCAGATAGTCCAATGTTTCGTGGGGACGGACGTAGTTGTAGGTATACTCCCACGCTTCGAGCTGCCGATTCAGTTCCTCTGTGACGAGGGCCAAGTCTTCCACCTCGCAGAACTCCTCACGACTCGTCCGATTGGTCCGCTCTGCGCCCCCGTTCATCTCCGAATACCTTGGAGGGTTTACGAACAGCTTAATCTCGAGGCTCCGGCAGGCTTCTTCGAACTGGTCCATGAACTCCGAGCCGCCATCGATCTGGATGGCCTTGATCGGGAACGGAAACTTCGTCTTCAGGTGATGGAGGAAGTCGGCTCCAGCGGTGCTGGTCTATCGCCTGTAGACCAGGAACGCGCCGTATTTTACCGCCATGTCCCAGGCACTAAAGTGGAAACGCACTTCGTTGGGGACGAGCCGCACTTGAAGCGTGTCCACCTCGACCAGGTCCCCTTCGCTACTACTCGCCTTGATAATCCTTTCCAGCAAGGCTTCGGGTTTCTGCGTCGGGCGGCCTGGATGCGTTCTGTGATCGGAGTGTAGAAGGCCCGGAAGCGTTTTCTAAGTTCAACTATGGTGGCAGAAGCGTCAGCGTCATGGATGGGGTTGTTGGGATCCGTATCAATTTCGCTCATTGTCATTCTCCTTAAATAACTGATTCAGGTACCGCTTGGCGTTGGTGGCGTGCTACCTCGGTGCGACGACGAGCCGGTGACCAGGTTCTGGGTTTGCTGCCATCCTTGTTCGCTGCCTTTAGTAGCAGCTGCTGTATGCGCTCTGCTATCAGCGCCTCGCTCATGGGTTTGCCTTGGTTCCAGCCCATCCTATCTCTCACTTCTTGGGAAGGATTGAACATGCCCTCGCCGCCGGCGCAAAGGTTATAACCATGAAGTGCTAGAGTGTTCAATTCGCGGATCCAATACCGTTCCAGGTCCAATCCTTCTTCGAGGGTCTCGAAAGTGACAATGTCTATGCGCTTGAAATTCTTACGACCATATTTGTGAATGGCTTTATTCAGACATTTTCCTGAGCCAAGGTAGCTTTTTTTGCCTAGGGTATGTATGCCGACATAGCACTTCTCGTTGACTGGGAGGTCAGCATTCACCGCCTCGAACCGGCGCGACCCAGCGGTGTTTCCGGGAGAGCGTGACCGGTTACAGGCCGATCACCGGCCAAGCCACCTCAAATCTGAGGATTCTGATAAAAGCGCATCGCTTTCGAGAAATGAAGTCCGTGTTTCCTGATCTTCGCGTACAGCGTCGTGTACTTGATCCCCAACAGGACGGCCGCCCCGCGAATGTTGGCGCGGGCCTGGATCATGGCCTGGGAAATGATGCTCCGCTCCAGTTCGTTCATGATCTCCATGAGCGGGGCCGGTCTTCCTTCGTTGATCAACTCGATACATCCGTAGAGACTGTCGAGGGAGTAGGCCAACGCTTCGACGGCCCCCTCTCGGTCCCCCCGCGGGGATCTAAACCCAAGGCCATTCCCGGGTCCCACCGCATCCTGAAGAGGAGCCGACATCGGGAGCGTTGCGTCTTCTTTCATGAACGTCCTCCGGCCAGATTGCTCTAGAATCACATTCAAAATATAGAAATATCTCGAGCCCGGCGAAACCGTTTTTCCACGAGGCGGCCGAATGAGGATGCGGACGGTCCCGAAAAGGGCTTGAACGGGCCGCGTGGGGGGGGGGGCCAGAATGCCCAGGCGAGGCGCTTAAAACCGGCCTTCGATGGCCTTGCGAAAATGCTCGCGGTAGTTCCGGCTGACGTTGACCCGCCGGCCGTTCTTGAGGATGAGGATGGATTCGCCGTGGAAATGCCGCTGGATCTCCTCGATGGCTCCCGCATTGACGATAAAGGACCGATGCGTGCGGATGAAAACGCGGGGGTCCAGCTTTCCCTCGAGGTCGTTCAATGTCTCTCGGAGAAGGTGCTCTCCGGTTTCCGTATGGAGGGCGACATAGCTTCCCGCCGCCTCCAGATACAGGACATCCTCCGCCCTCAAGAAGCGGGTCCCCCGTTTGGACTGGATGAGGAATCTTTGGAGGTACGGGCTTTCCGTCCGCATGCCTTCGATCAGACCCCTGACCCTGGTCCGGAAATCCTCCCGGTCCTTTTCCATCCCGATGATGCGCCGGGCATGCTTCAGGGATTCCCGGAATCGGTCCCGGTCGAACGGCTTGAGGAGGTAATCTAGGGCGTGGATCTCGAACGCCCGGAGCGCGTATTGATCGTAAGCCGTGGCAAAGACGATGTGCGGCAGGGGTCCGTCGCCCAGGGCCTCGACCACACCAAAGCCGTCCGGCTTCGGCATCTGGACATCGAGAAAAACGAGGTCCGGCCCTTCCTCCCGGATGACCCGGATCGCGTCCGAGCCATTGCCGGCTTCGCCGACGACGTGGATGTCCTTTTCCGAACGCAGAAATTCCCGGATCTTCTGGCGGGCGTACGCCTCGTCGTCGACGACGACCGTCCGGATCGCCGTGACCACATCTTTCGCGTGCATCATTTATTCAATCGGCCTGCTCTTGGAAGGGAATGTCCAGAGCGATCTGGACTCCGCCGCCGGGCCTGTTCTGAAAACGGAGGACGCCCGTCGACCCGGAGAGACTCCGGAGGCGGCCCTGGATGTTCTTCAGCCCGACCCCTTTGTCCAGGAGCGCCTCGGGATCTTCCTTCAAACCCAACCCGTCGTCAGAAACCCGGACGACGAGCCGCCCTCCGTCCCTACTCGCCGCAATCGTGATCGTCCCGCCCTCGTCGCGGGGCATGATCCCGTGCTTGATCGCGTTTTCCACGAGCGGCTGGAGGATGAAGCTCGGAATCAGGGCCGGAAGCGTTTCCGGCCCGATATCGTACACGACGGCGAGCCTGTCGCCGAAGCGCGCCTTCATGATGTCGAGGTAAAGGGTCAGTAGGTCTAGTTCGCTCCTAAGCGGGACGGTCGGCGCGTCCGGCTGTTCGAGAGTAGCGCGGAGGAGGTCACTTAGGCGGCTGATCATCCGGTCCGCCTTGCCCGGGTCCTCGTAGACCATCGCGGAGATCATGTTCAGAGTATTGAACAGAAAATGGGGATTGACCTGATTCTTCAAGACCTGAAGATTGGCCCTGGCCAGATCGGCCTCGAGCCGACCGGCGGCAAGTTCCCTCTCGCGGAACATTCGGAGGTGGTCGAGACCCCAAACGACGACCAGGATGACCAAAAAGGCCACGATGTTGTTGTGGAGATAGTTCAGGCCTGTCCACCGGAAGTCGTTGAGATAAGCCCCCTCCGAGGGGGGGAGACCGACGAGCGGCTTGAAAAGGAGTTTATAGAGCACGGTGGAAATCGACGATTCCAGAGCGGAGAGGAGGAGGCCCCCGGCGACGAGGACGGGGAGATGGGTAGGCCAGCCGCGGCCTCGGAGGGGGAACCGACGCGCGAGCCATATCGCGGCCGGAGCGCAGACGGCCCACGGCAGCCACCGGACGGCATAGAGAAGGAAATCCTGCCATAGACTGAGCCGGTATCCTCCCGGGGAGAGACGGTAATAAAAAAAATTAGAGGTCGTGAAGAACAGAGTGACGATGAAGAACAGTCCTGTCAGGATCAGGAAGGTTCGTATACGAGAGCTCATGTGTGACGTCATGACAGGCCGTTTTTTCCGGCATTCCGGAGGTCACGCCGGACTCATATTATGACGGTCTCACGGAAATATCAAGGCGCTTCATTCGTCCCGTTCATCCCGGTTTCAAGAACTTGAACAAATGGCAACCGTCGTTACGTTCCGTAAATGTTCCTTGGTCGGGCGCCTCCCCAACGACGCGTTCGCAGCCGATGCCTCCTAGAGGAAAAGGCCGATCCCCCGAGGACCGGCCGCTGGCATATTAATTGCATAGGGAGACAGCGAGCCTTTGAATTTCGATAGGAGGATGGAACATGAGCAAACGAATCCTGATCCTGATGTTGGGACTGGCCCTTGCCGCCACCGGGGTGTTCGGCCAGGTGACCAATGCCCGCATCGTCGGCGCCATCGCCGACACCG
The DNA here is from genome assembly GCA_964585685.1 of uncultured Eubacteriales bacterium. Lineage (GTDB taxonomy): Bacteria > Acidobacteriota > Aminicenantia > Aminicenantales > Saccharicenantaceae > JALHVH01. The sequence continues at coordinate 39,517 of CAZPEP010000027.1, forward strand.
ACGGCAATGTCCTGCCGGGCGTGGCCGTCGAGGCCACGAGCTCCAGGCTCGTCGGCAAGGCGACGACCGTCTCGGACGCGAACGGCGTTTTCCGCCTGCTCAACCTGATGCCCGGCGTCTACAGGATTACGTACACCCTGGACGGGTTCCAGACGCTGGTCCGGGACGGCATCAGCGTGGCCCTGGAACAGACGCTCGCTCTGAACGTGACCATGGAGCTCGGGAAGCTCGCTGAGTCGGTCACGGTCACGGGCCAGGCGCCGCTGATCGACATCAAGTCCACGTCCAAGGACCTGACCCTGACCAAGGGGACGTTCGAAACCCTGCCCAAAGGCCGTGATTTCGCCTCGCTGGTGACGATCCTGCCCGGCGTCGATACGGAAGCCTTTGCAGGCGGCGTGAACCGGGAGGGGGCCTCTATCCGTGCCGGCGGCCTCTCCGTCGACGGCGCCTCGGCGTCCGAGAACACGTTCTTCGTCGACGGCATGAACACTACGGAGCTCGAGGACGGCACGATGACGCAGAAGGTCAATTTCGACTTCATCGACGAGGTCCAGGTGAAGGCCAGCGGCTACCAGGCCGAGTTCGGCGGCTCCCTGGGCGGGGTCATCAACGTCGTGACGCGGTCCGGAGGCAACGAGATCCACGGCGACGTCATCGGCTACTTCAGCGGAAGCGCCCTGAACGGGAAGCAACGCGACTCCCTCCGCATCAATCCGCTGGACAACACGATCGCCGAGTACGTCAACTACCAGGACCTGAACGGCAAAACGAAGGAAGCGATCCTGGAGGGCGGCCTCAACCTGGGCGGCTACATCATCAAGGACCGGCTGTGGTTCTTCGGCACGTTCATGCCGGCCCAGCGTGACCGCACCCGCCCCGTCACCTTCATCCAGAACGGCTCGAAGGACGAATTCAATCGCAAAGACCTCGAGATCAACTATTCCGCGAAGCTTACCGCCCAGCCCTTTGCGAACCTGCGCGTTTCGGCCAGCTTCCTCAACAACTTCTGGAAGTACCGGGGGTCGCTCCCGACCAGCGACGGGGCGGGAGACCCCTCCACTCCCTATTCCAGGGTCGGGTTCGATTATCCGAACTGGAGCGCTAGCGCCTCGGCGGATTACACCGTGGGGAACAATCTGATGGTGAGCGCGCGCGGCGGCTTCTTCTTTTCCAACAACAACAATCAGCGACTGCAGCCGTCCGAGCCTCTCTGGCTGTTCCGCCAGACCAACGCCCAATACTCCGAGATCCCCGCGGACCTCGTCCGGGCACGTAGTTGGATGAACTATTCTCAGGTGGCCGACGGCTACGTCACGAAGAAGGATATCCGGGATCGGGCGTCGTTCAACCTCGACCTCAATTATTTCCCCAATCTCGCCGGCGAGCATTCTATCAAGGCGGGCGTCCAATGGGTGCGCCTGCACGAGGACGTTGACAACTCGTTCGGCCATCCCTATGTCCGGCTGAACTGGGGTCAGGCCTATACCGACCCGGCCGATCCCAGCAAACAATACAGCGGCCAATACGGCTATTACGAGGTCCGCAACGGAATTTCCTCTCCTTTCGGCACGTTCGCCGAGGCCCACAGCACGAGCCTTGCCCTTTACGTGCAGGATTCCTGGACCATCGGCAAGAGACTCACCCTCAACTTCGGCCTGCGCGCCGAAAGCGAATACGTGCCCAGCTTCAGCGACTTGCCGGAATACAAGGGCAAGAGGGCCGTAGATTTCAAGTTCGGGGACAAGCTGGCGCCGCGCCTGGGCTTCGTCTACGACGTGGCCGGAGACTCCAGCCTGAAAGTGTTCGGATCCTACGGCATGTTCTACGACGTCTTCAAGCTCGGCATGGCCATCGGCTCCTATGGCGGATTCAAGTGGATCTCCGATTACTACACCCTCGACACGTACGACTGGAAACAGATCGGCGTCAACGGGAATTACCCCGGCACCTACATCCGCGCCAAGAACGAACGGGAGCCCTCGTTCGACTCGACGGACCCGGATCTGAAGCCCGTGGCCCAGAGCGAGCTCTCTTTCGGGATCGAAAAGAAGCTCAAGGAAGACCTCTCGACGTCCGTGCGATTCGTCTATAAGCACCTCATCCGCACCATCGAGGACATCGGCTTCGAAGAAGCGGAGGGAACCGTCTATTATACCGCCAACCCGGGATTCGGATGGACGCGCTATCAGAAGGACGGCGGCAACTGGCCCGACCGGCTTTGGGCGTGCCCCAAGGCCAAGCGTGAATACTATGCCATCAACTTCTCCCTGGACAAGCGGTTCAGCGGCAACTGGATGGGCGGCCTCTCCTTCACCTGGAGCAGTCTCCGCGGCAACTATTCCGGCCTGGCCAGCTCCGACGAGGTGGATGTCAACGGCTACGGCCGCACCGATCCCAACGTGGCCCGCTTCTGGGACGGCTGGTTCCTGCCCTACACGCAGGACGGCAAGCCCATCGACGGCCCTCTGGGGACCGACCGGCCCATCTACTTCAAGGCCTACGGCTCCTACACCTTCCCCTTCGGCCTAACCGTTGGCGCCACCGCCAGCGCCTTCTCCGGCGTGCCCACGTCCATCGAGGTAACCATGGGCGGCATGCAGGGATTTTATCCGATCGGGCGGGGGACGGAAAAGCGCTCTCCGTTCCTCTACGTCGGGAATGTCTACGCCGAGTACCCGGTCCGGCTGGGCCGGACCCGGCTGACCTTAAGCGTCAACATCGATAACGTGACCAACAACAAGGCAGCCCAGCGTATATACTCCCTCTACAACCAGGATGACCCCGCCCTGACCGAGGCCTTGATCCTGGCCCATTTCGATTATCGGACCATCGTTCAGGATCTCGATCCGCGCTTCCTCAAGCCCTACCTCTTCTTGGATCCCATCAGCGCCCGCATTGGGATCAAGTTCGGATTCTAATCCCTCGGGGGCCGGGTTCCGGCGTCGATCGCCGGGGCCCGGCCCCTCCCCCTTACCGGCTTTCCCTTTGACCACCCTTACCCCTGCTTCCGAATTCGTCCGGAATGCGAGCGGAAATAGCAGATCTCAAGACGTAAATCATGATGGAGATCGAGGATCGAGCTTATCCGATGATCATGTCGGATGTGATGAAAGGCGCGAACCTTACCGGCCCTTGGTCGCCACCGATAGGAGGGACTTCTGATATGCCAGCGCGGCCTGGACATAATACTTCGCCGCGTTCTCGATGTCCTTGCTGGACTGGAGAGCCTTCCCCTGAGTCTCGGCTTCTTTGGCCGCATCCAGGGCCTTGTTGCCGACCGGCTTCGGCTTCAGGTCGTCGACGTCCCCTCTCAAGCCTTCGACATATTTTCTGAAGGCCTTGAGCCGGTCTTCATCCTTAGCTTTTTCCTGGCAGGTCCGGAAGAGCCTCTCCGAGACCACGCACATGCTCCGGGCATCGACGTAACGCTTTTGTCCGAACACCTTCTGGGCGTCGGACATGACGCCGTCGGCCAGTCGGATGAAGAGGGACTTCTCGTCGACGCCCGATCTCAGGGCCACGGCCCTGGCCGCAGAAGCCCGGGCCTGGGCGAGACTCACGGACGAGGCATCGGGGTCCTGGGGCGCGGGGTCCGCCGGCACGCCCTGCGTCTTGGGATCGACCTTGCCGGCCGGGGGGAGAACCGCGGGCTCACGGCCCTTCGTCTCCCCGGCGTTCGGAACGACGGGCGTAACGGCCTGCTTTTTTTCGGGTATGGCGGCCTTCGCTCCGGAGTCGGCCGGCTGTCCGGACGGGACGTCCTTCGCGACCTCTGTCCGGACGGGCTGATCGGGAGCGGACGGTCCTCCCTTGCCGGGGAGGAACTTGAGGATGACGAAGGCGGCCAGGGCGAGGACGGCCAGGGCTCCGGCAGGGACGGCGAACTTCTTCGCCTTGAAGGTGACCGTGATCTCCTTCGTGGACCCCGGCCCCTTCCCGACCACGACCCGCTCCCCCGTCGCGAGCCCCTGTTCCACCCGATCGAGCTCCGCGACGAGCTCCTCGGCACTCTGGAAGCGGTCGTCCCGAGACTTCGCCATGCATTTGGCGATGAGGGCGGCAAGGCCCGGCGGGATCAGCGGATTGATTTCCCGGACATCCTTCGCCTTCTCCGTCTTATGCTTCATGGCCACGCTGAGGGGCGTCTCGCCCTCGAACGGGACGCGGCCCGAGGTCATCTCGTACAGGACGACTCCCAGCGAGTAGACGTCCGCCCGCGTATCGACGTCCTTGAGCTCGGCTTGCTCCGGGGACATGTACTCTGGTGTGCCGATCATGACCCCGGAGCCCGTCATCCCCTCGGCGTCGGCGAACCGGGCGATGCCGAAATCCATGATCCGGGCGTTCCCGTCCTGGTCGATCATGATGTTCTGCGGTTTCAGGTCCCTGTGGACGACGCCTAGGCGGTGCGCCTCGATCAGCCCCTCGGCGACCTGCTTCGCGATATGAATGGCCTTACCCGAGGAGAGGGTCCCCGCCCGGCGGATGAAACGCTTCAGATCCTCGCCGGAGACGTACTCCATCGTGATGTACCGGAAGAACCCGTCCTCGCCGATGTCGTGCATCCGGCAGACGTTCCGGTGGCTGATTTTCCGGGCGAACTTGAGCTCGTTCTTGAAGCGTTCGATGGCCTTGTCGTTGACGCTGATCTCGGGCCGGATGAGCTTGAGGGCAACGACCTCGCCGACCTTGCGGTCGTAGGCTTTGTAAACCTTGCCCATGCCCCCCTGGCCGAGGGTCTCGATGATCTCGTATCGGTCCGCGAACAGGTCCCCACGCGTAATCTCGAACGTCGGGGACTTGACGGTCCGGGACGACTCGTCTTTTTTCAGCGGGCGGGCACAGTTGGCGCAGAAGCGGCTGTCAGAGGGATTCTCCGTCCGGCATTCCGGGCAACGGACGGGAGCCGCCCTCCGTTCCCGCGAGGACCCAGCGGATGGAGCCGCGGTTTCGTTCGTTCGTTTTTTGGCTGGCGTGTTGGCCTCCTCCGATTACGTCCTTATATTCCAGGGGCGGGTCGAAAGTCAAGATTCGGGAACGGGGCCCTTCCAGCCCCGGACCCGATAGGCTTTCAGCTTCCCCTCGTGTTTCGTCTCGATCTCCCGGGGCGGGTACTCCGCATCCACTCTCTGATGGAGGCGGGCGTAGGCCGCCGGGCTGATGAGGACCTCTCCGGGCCCCGCCGCGGCGCAGTAACGCGAGGCGGTGTTGATCGTGTTCCCGATGACCGTGTATTCCATGCGCTCGGGCGCGCCAACGAACCCGTGGATGACCGGACCCGTGTGGATGCCGACGCCGATCCGGAACGCGGGCTTGCCTTTCCAGCGCCCCGCGGCCAGGCGGTCCAGGGCTTCCTGCATCTCCAGGCCCGCCAATACCGCATGCTCCCATTGCCGTTCATCCGGATCGGGACTGCCGAAGACCGCGAGGACAGCGTCTCCCATGTACTTGTCGACCGTCCCGCTGCGCCGGAGGACGATCGGGGTCAGGTCATGGAACATATCGTTAAGCATCTGGACGATGAGCTCGGGCTCCATCCCGGCAGCCATCTTCGTGAACCCGCGGACGTCCGCGAACAGAATCGTCACGACCTCGACCCGCTCGCTGACGACCGACAGCTGGGCCGGATTGCGGGCCAGCCTCTCGGCGATGGGCCGGGGGAACTGGGCCAGGAGCCTGGACTTGACGACCGCCTCGCGCTGGAGGACCTGTTGAAGGGAGAGGTTCTTGACGAACATCGCCGCCTGGGTCGCCATGACCTGCATCAACCGCAAGTCGTCGATGCCGAACGCCGCCTCCCGCGAGGAGGCGTCCAGGTACAGCACCCCTAAAACCTCGCCCTTCCAGATGAGAGGGACGTACATGGCCGACTGGACGCCGAGGTCCATAAGGCTTGCCGAACGCTCGATCGTGCCGGGGGAATCCACCTCCCACAGGCATCCCTTTTTCTGGTCTCGGACGTGCCGGGCCAGGGTTAGACTGCAGGTCGGCGGCCGGTCGTCAGGACGGAAGGCCTTGAGGACCAGGTCCTCCCCGACGAGGAGCCCGCCGTGGCCGCTCTGTTCCGCCGCGGGGAAGGCCTTGAAGACGTGGCCGAGCAGTGAGGCGGCCAAAGATTCGAGGCTGTCGATCTCCCCCAGGGCCGCAGACAGGTCGTAGACCGACTCCAGGCGGAGCCGGGCGTCCTCGAGCGAAGCTCCTGCGAGGAACAGGTCCGGAAGGGGCTGACGGGCGTCGATGACCTCGCGCGGCGGCCCTTCCGGCGTCCCGGCGGCGTCGCAGGCGGGCGCCGCCGGGGGTGGGCCTGAAACGCCCTCCACCGAGAGCGTCGTCTCGCCGACGCGGACCTCCGCCCCGGACTCGAGCCGAGCCTTGCCCTTGATCCTTTTCCGGCCGATCCAGGTCCCGTTGGTGCTGCCGAGGTCCTCGATGAAATACGCCCCGTCCTCGAGCGTGAGCCGGGCGTGGTGGCCGGAGACCTTGACGTCCTTTAAATCGAGGTGGCCGGGCGACGGGGCGAGCTGGCGTCCGACGAGGACGGAGTCCAGATCCGTCGTCCACAGCTCGGTCTTACCCGATGGGGACTTACAAAGGATATGCATTTCCGTCCTTTACTCCATTCATGCAATAGCTTATATAACAGCTGACGGCCCCGTGTCAAAACCCGTCTCGGCCGTCCTCTCCTCCTCCGCAAAGGACGGTTATCGCCCCAAGGATGACCGCGATTCTTTTCGACATATGAACCTTCTGCGGAAATAATTCAGCCGGATGCTTTCCGCCAAAGGGCAATCTAACTGCGGGCGCCGGGATATGTCAAGCGAAGTTGACTCCGTTCCGTCCGATGGCATATATTTCCGGATACGCCCAGCGAAGGAGGCTGCCTTGAGAACAAAACTATTGTCCGCCGTCGCCGTTGCCGCCCTGGTCCTCGGAGCGGCGGAATGTTCAAAAGAAAAAACGGCGGCGGAGGGCCGTGGGGCTCTGTCCGAAGGAACCGAAGAAGCCCCGGCCGAAGCCACTGAGGAGAGCGCGCCCCGGGGATGGCTCGAGGTCAAAGGGGCCGGACTGGAGGGTCAGGAAGTCCTGAAGGCCGGGACTTCCGAGAAGGTCGAACTCGTCAGCGCAACCCGTTCGGTCGTTCCTCTCCCCCCCGGGTTTTATGACGTCGTGTTCGGAAAAGATCTCTGGAAGGGGGTGATGATCGTTGAGGGCAAGACCACGTCCCTGGTGCCGGGCTGGCTCTCCGTCGCCCACGCCTCTCTCGAAGGCCACGAGGTCGTGGAGGATGGCACGGGGACCGTCCAGGGCGCCGTAAGCGCCCTAAAAGATACCGTCGCCCTCGTCCCCGGGCGTTACGTCGTCATGTTCGGAAAGCTCCCCTGGCCGGTCGAGGTCCGGGCCGGAGAAACGCGGACCCTCAGGCCGGGAATAGTCGAAGTCCCCTACGCCGACGCCTCGGGGCACAGAATCTACGACCGCTCCGGCGCCGTCGTGGGTGAGGTCAGCAACATCCGGAGTTCCATCCCGCTCCCGCCTGGGGAATACGAGATCGATCTCGAAGGAACGAGGGTCCCCTTCTCGCTCAGGGAGGGAGAGACCCGGAGATTCGAGAGGGAATAGCCCATGGACGCCGGACGCGGAAGCGTTCTAAGGTCGACCCTCGTCCTGTTCAGCCTGATCCTGGGGGTTTATGGGGGCGTCGCCGGGCTCAAGCCGCCGCCGGCCCTGCCGGACTCCGCTCCGCCGACGGAATTCTCCGCGGGCAGGGCCATGAGATTCGTGGAAAGGCTGGCGGCGAAGCCTCATCCTTTCGCCTCGGCCGCCCATGACGAGGTCCTCGCGGAGGTCGTCGGCCTGTGGAATGCCCTCGGTTTCGAGCCGGAAATCCAGGCCACGGTCCTCGTCGACGAAAAAAGGGGCGAGGCCGCCAAGGTCGCGAACATCCTGACCCGCCTGAAAGGGACCGAAGCCGGGAAGGCCGTGATGCTGGTCGCCCATTACGACAGCGTCCCCTCTTCCTTGGGCGCCGCGGACGACGCCGCGGGAGTGGCCGCGCTCCTCGAGACCGCCCGCGCCCTGAGGGTCGGGCCGGCACCGAAACACGACGTCGTCTTTCTGGTCACGGACGGTGAGGAAACAGGCCTTTTCGGCGCCCGGGCATTCGTCAAGGAACACCCCTGGGCGGCCGACGTCGGCCTGGCCATCAACTTCGAGGCGAGAGGGACGACGGGGCCGTCCGTCATGTTCGAGACGAGCGACGGGAACGGTCCGCTCATTCGGGCTTTCGCGGCTTCCGCGCCCCGCCCTCAAGCCACGTCCTTCGCCAGCACGGTCTATCGACGCATTCCCAACGGCACGGATCTTTCCGTCTTCCTGAAAGCCGGGATGCAGGGGCTGAATTTCGCGTTCATTGGGGAGCCGCGGGATTACCATACGCCTCAGGACTCCCCGGCCCACCTCGACCGCCGAAGCCTTCAGCATCACGGATCGTCCGCTCTGGCCCTCGCCCGGTATTTCGGGGAGGTGGGCGTCCCCGAAAAAGGAACCACGGGCGCGGTATACTTCAACGCCATCGGGCCGGGCCTCGTCGTTTATTCGGTGCCGACGGCCTGCCTGGCGGCGTTCCTTGCCCTCCTCCTCTTGGCAGCGGCAGGCGTCGTCGGTTTCCGGAAAGGCCTCCTAACCCCGCAAAAGCTCCTTCGTTCCGTGTTTTTCCTCTTCCTCGTCCTCGCCCTGGGCCCCGTTATCGCCGTCCTCTTCGTGAAGCTCGTCGGCCTCTCGCACGGAACATGGCTCCCGACGGGTGATCCGGGGTCGAATCTTTTATATCTCACGGCTCTTCTGTTCCTTGTCTCCGCCGAATTCCTCATTCTGTACGGACTTTTCCGGCATAAGAACGGCTGGCACAACATCGCCTTCGCGGCGTCTTCTCTGGGTGTTCTCCTGACGATCGGACTGACCGCTGCCGTTCCGGGAGCGAGCTATATCGTGGGAATGCCTTCCCTGCTGGGCGCGGCCACCATGCTCGGTATCTTCCTCTTCCGGGCGGACGGCATCGACACCACGGGCGGGACCGCGGCCGTCGGCCTGTGTTCTTTCGCGACCGGCATCGTCTTCGCCCCTCTCCTTTATTTCATTTTCGTCGCCCTGGGGCTGACGCCAATGGGCACCGCCGGACTCGCCGTCCTCCTGGTCCTGGCTTTGCAGGACATCATTCCGGCGATCGAGATCCTCAGCCGCAAAGGGACCGGGACATGGGCCCTGCTCGCCGTCCTGGCGTTCGTCGGATCCACGATCGCAGGCGCCGTGACCACCCGGTACACAATCCGCCATCCCCGGCCGTCGCAAATGGGCTATTGTCTGGACATCGACGCGGGGCGGGCCGCCTGGTTCATCGATGCCGACGCCGAGGACACCTGGACCGCCCGATTCATGCCCGACCCCGAACCCGGCTTCAAGACCGGCGACACTTCCGTCGAACGGATCTCCTTCATCGGCGGGGAAGCCCCGCTCTTCGCACCGCAGCCGCCGGCCGTCGAGAAGATCGAAGAGTCTGAGACCGGCGAGGGCCGCCTCCTCCGGGTCCGGGTCCGGTCGCCGCGCCGGGCCGCGAAGCTCGCCATCGAATCGGAAAAAGCGGACGTCGGAGGAGTCGAATTGAACGGGGTCCCCATTGTCGCGACCGGTCCCGGAGGGAAAGGCCTCCGATTCCGGTTCTTCGGGCCCGGGGCCGACGGCTACGAACTGCAACTCAAGCTCAAGGGCCGGGCGCCTTTGTCCATAACCGTCACAGAATGGGTCATCGGTCTTCCCGAGGTCCCCGGCTGGACATGGCCCCAACCCCCGCCGGAGATCATGCCCGTGCGACTTTGGACGATGTTCCGTAAGACCGTCGTCCTGTAACGCCGGCTGATTTCCCGTCAATCGGCCGGCTTCGCGGCGAGCGGGGATACAACGGCAGGGGGGAAGGCACGGTCCGTCGAACAACGGGAAGAGCTTTCTGATCTCCGGCTTGTCCGGGCGCCGGCCGTCCCCCTTGATCTTCTCGCGCCCGTAGTCGCGGACTTGATCCTTGGTCTCAAGAGTGAGGATGAGGTAGCGCTCCGCCTTGGCCGAGTCGGGGGCGTAGCCGACGTGATTGGTCAGGACCTTGGCCGTCCCGGCAAACGCGGCCGGGACGATGAAGATCCCCGACCCGATCATGGTCCCTACGACGATGCCGACGACGGTCGGGACGCGGGGGAGATCGGTCTTCGCGGAGACGCTTTCTTGCACGGGTAAATACTTTCTGCGCCGGGCCCCGTTCTGGCCGGGCCGAGGGGAGGCGGCGGCGCAGACTTCGGGCAGTTTCTAGGGATATCGCTCTCCTTGAGACCAAGGAGGCATCCTCCCCCGGGGATCTCCCGCCCGCTCCGGTCCCCGTGGCTAGCCGCGATCCAGGCCGGCGACTTAATGGCTCAGGCCGAATTCCTTCCCAACCTTCCGGAAGGCCTCAAGGATGCGGCCCAAGTGGGATTGCTCGTAGGTCGCGATGAGGCTGATCCGGATGAGCTGCATGCCTTGGGGGACGGCCGGAGAGATGACAGCATTGACGAAGACACCCTCGTTGACAAGCCGGCGCCAGAACTGGAAGGTCTTCATGTCGTCCCCGATAATGACGGGAACGATGGGCGTGGTGCCATCGAGGAGCTTGAAACCCTGGGCTTTGAGTCCATCACGGATCTCGAGGGCGATCCTGCGGAGCTTCTCGACCCGTTCCGGCTCCCGGCGGATGATCCGCAGGGAGGCCCGGACGGCCGCCGCGCTCGCCGGGGACATGCTGGCGCTGAAGATGAACGCCTGGGAGCCGTACTTGATGAAGTCGACGACCCGGCGGTCGCCGCCGACGAATCCGCCGAGGGAGGCGAAGGACTTGCTGAACGTCCCCATGGTCAGGTCGACATCCGTGCCATTCTTCAGGCCGAAGTGGCTGGGCGTGCCGCGGCCGTCTTCGCCCAGGACGCCGATGGCGTGGGCCTCGTCGATCATCACTCTGGCACCGTAGGCCTTGGCGAGACGCACGACCTCGGGGAGATTCACGATGCGGCCCGACATGCTGAAAACGCCGTCCGTGACAATGAGCTTCGCCGCGTCCTTCGGAACCTTCTGCAGGGTCTCCTCGAGGCTTGAGATATCGTTTGTCTGGTAGCGGAGAACGTGGGCGCCCCGGGCCTTGGCGATCCAGGCCCCGGCAACGATGCTGGCATGGTTCTCCTTGTCCGAGATCAGGTATTCATCCTTCTGGACGACGGTCGGGATGACGCCCTGGTTGGTTAGGTATCCCGTCGTAAAGGCCAGACAGGCCTCGACGCCGAGGTAGTCGGCCAGCTCCTCCTCGAGGGACGTATGCAGGATGGACGTGCCGTTGAGGTAGCGCGACCCCGAACAGCTCGACCCGTATTCCTTGACGGCTTTGACCGACGCCTCGATGACCTCGGGGTGCTGGGACAGGCCGAGATAATCGTTACTGCCGGCCATGACGACCTCTTTACCCTCCATCCTGACGACCGGCCCATGGTTCTCCTGGATGACCTGGAAATACGGGAAGACGCCGGCCTTGATGACCGCCTCCACCCGCTCGAACTGGTCGCACTTGTCGAATAGGTCCATGTTTATGCCTCCAATAAGCGTTTCGGCTCGGCCTTTAAGCCCGCCAGGACGATGTCGAACCCGACGGCGATCAGCCCGTCGAGCTCGTCTTCCCGGACCTGGCGTGATTCGGCCAGATGAATGATCCCGTTGATGGTCCCCCACATGACGAGGCTGACCCGGGCGGCCGGACGGCCGCTCCCGATATCCCCCGTCCTCACGCCCTCCTTGACCGCGTTCTGCAGTTCGAGGAGGCAGGCGATCTTCCGGAGCCGGATCTCCTTGAGCAGGCCGTCGGGGATCCGGACGTGGTCGCTGACCATGTCGATGAAGAACAGGAGCTTAAAATGCTCCCGGTGCTCGCGGTAGAAGCGGACGTAGGCTTTCATGGAGTTCCAGATCCGCTCGGCCATGTCCTTGCCCGTCCCCGTGGCCTCCTTTAGCTCGGCAAGCAGGATGTCCAGGTGCTCGAGAAGGATCGTGGCGTAGATCTCCTCCTTGCTCCCGAAGTGGTTATAGACGGTCCCCTTGCTGAACTCGATGCCGGAGGCGATGTCGTCGAGCGTTACGCCCGCGAAGCCCTTCCGGACGAAGAGGTCCCTGGCCGTGGCGAGGATGAGCCTCCGCCGCGACTCGAACTCCCTTTCCTTGCGCTCTTTCGAACCCATGATTGACTGCTGTTAAAACATTGACTAGCGGTCACATTCGAGGATAACGCAAGAACGGGACGATGTCAAGAGGAAAGCCGAGCCGCCGGGAACTCCAGCGGACCGGGACCGATATGGTCAGCGCCTGTCAAAGGCCAATCAATGACCCGCCGGGTAGAGACCGGGCATGGAGACCGGGAGCTTCCCCCTGAGATCCATCTCCCCGAAGAGCGCCCGGGCGGCGATCTCCTGGGTCTGGGGCGTGTTGCGGTACATGCAGAGATAGGCGTCGACGTCCGGGAAGTGCCTCAGGAAATAGGGGCTCCCGAACGAGACGACGATGACGGGAGCGGCTCCGGCCGCGATCTTCCTCACGAGTTCGGCGTGCTTCGGGTCGAGGTCCACGGTCCCCTTCCAGGACCGGAGGGTCGAGAAGAGGGCAAAGACCACGGCGTCCGCGCCCGCAGCCTTGGTTTCGGCCTCGCCCAGGGCTTCCCTGCCGGTGTCGCCGTCGGCGAAGTACGCCTCGCACCCCGGGTTTCTCTTCATCATCGCGTTGACGAAGGCCTGCCCCGCGTGATAATCGCCCAAGTCGCTGCTCAGGGCGAAGACGGCGATCCTCTTCCCCGTGCCGGCAAGCGGCAGGGCGCCGCCATCGTTCTTGACCAGGGTCGCCGCGGCTTCAAAGACCTTCATCGCCTGAGCAAGGTTCGCCTTCGTGCCGAGTTTGAAGGGCAGGCCGTCGACGTCGACGGAGCGGTTCTTGTGAAGGCCGAGCCTGGCCTTGGCTTCGAGGATCCGCTTGACCGATTCCTCCACTCGCAACATCGGCACACGTCCGGAACGGACGGCGTCGGAGAGATAGGCGATGACCTTGACCGGGGTCGGCGGCATGAGGATGACGTCCGCGCCGGCCATGAGGGCCTTCAGCGAGGATTCCTCCGGCGTGTACGCGTTCGTGACGCCGCCCATGTCGAGCGCGTCGGTGACGATGATCCCCTTGAACCCCATGTCCTTGCGCAGGAGCCCCGCCGTAATGACCGGAGAGAGCGTCGCCGGCAGACCGGGGGTCGGGTCAAGGGCAGGGACGGCGAGATGGGCGGTCATAACGCTCTGGACGCCGGCGTCGATGACCCTCTTGAACGGAAGAAGCTCGACCTTGTCGAGCCTGGCGCGATCCCCGGTGATGGTCGGGAGCTGGCGGTGCGAGTCGAGGGCCGTGTCGCCGTGGCCGGGAAAGTGCTTGGCCGTGGCGATCATTCCGTTCTCTTGAGCGCCCTTGACGAAGGCGACGGCCATCCGGCCGACGTATTCCGGGTCCTCGCCGATCGAGCGGGTGTTGATGATGGGATTGTCCGGGTTGATGTTGACGTCGACGACCGGGGCGTAATCCTGGTGGATGCCTACGGCCCGGGCTTCGAGCGCCGTGATGCGTCCCATTTCATAAGCCAGTTTCTCCGAGCCGGCTGCACCCAGGGACATTAGCGGCGGGAAAAGCGTCGCGCCGCCGATCTTGCTCCCCGTCCCGCTTTCGAGGTCCGCCGAGATAAGGAGCGGGACCTTGGCCAGCCGCTGGAGCCGGTTCAGGAGGATGGCCGTCTCGTAGGGCTCGCCGGCCGAGAGGATGATGCCGCCGATCCCCCGATCACGGACGAGGCTTTCATATTCCTTGAGGGCGTCGCCGTCCGCGCTGAGGAACGCCTGCGAGAACCGGGGCGTGACGAGTTGGCCGATCTTTTCCTCGAGGGTCATTCTTTTCATGGTCCTCGCGACCCATCCGGGATCGCCGGCCGTAAGGGATGGTATCGTCAAGGGCCCGGCCGTCCGGGCGCAGCTCATGCCCAAGGCCAGGAGCGCAGCCATAATCGAAACGAACCCCGCCCTTTTCATGTTCCCCATGTTCTTCTCCTGTGCCGTGAACTTGCCGGCCGTTCCTGCGTCCCGGCCATAGAGGGGCCCGCGGTTTTTACGGCTCCCGCCTGCTCCGCGGATCTGAACCGGAAATATCCATGGTCCCTTCCGGGCTCCAGGCTTGTTCTGCGTCGTTGGCTTTGCAAATTTCACCGGCAAAGCTAGTCCTGCTTCCTGCCACCGTCTCGCTTGTCTTGTCCCTCTCGTTATCGATACTCGTCTCGCTATTCAATCATGTATCTTATGATGAACAGCACCGCGAACACATATATCAGCCAATGGACCTGCTTTCCCTTCCCCGTAACCAGCTTGAGCAGGGCGTAGGAGATGAAACCGAAGGAGATCCCTTCTGTGATACTCAAGGTCAGGGGCATGATGACGATGCACAGGAACGCCGGGATGGCCTCGGTCAGGTCCTCCCAGTCGATCCTCGTCACGCACTTCATCATCAGGTAGCCAACGAGAATGAGCGGCGGGGCGATGACCGGGTGGAGCGTCGCGCCGTTGAAGACATAGTCGCCGCTGATCATCTCGGCCAAAGGGCTGAAGAAGAGCGCGACGAGGAAGAGAGCCGAGGTCATGACGTTGGCCAGACCGGTCCGAGCGCCCTGGGCGATGCCGGTGACACTCTCGATGTAGCTCGAGACCGTGGACGTCCCGAGGAGGACCCCGCCGACCGTCCCGACCGCGTCCGCCATCATGGCCTTATCTGCCCGGGGGAGTTTCCCTTCCTTGAGGAACCCTCCGGACCCGCCGACCCCGATGAGGGTCCCCACGGCGTCGAAGACGTCCAGAAAGAAGAAAATGAAGACGACCGAAAGAATTCCGGACCGGAAGGCCCCGGCGATATCGAGCTTGAGGAACGTCGGGGCGAGGCTCGGCACGGGCGCTACGAGGCCATGATACTTGACGATGCCGAGCGGGATGCCGGCCAGGGCTGTGGCCAGGATGCCAAGCAGGATGGCTCCCGGGACCTTCCGCGCCATCAGGACCGCCGTCAGGGCAAGGCCGAACAGGACAAGGAGAGCGGGCTTGCTCCCAAGGTCGCCGAGGCCCATCAGGACGCCGGGCGTGTCAACGACGATCCCGCCGTATTGGAGCCCGATGAGGGCGATGAGGAGGCCGATGCCGACGGCGATCCCGAACTTGAGGGCCATGGGCACGGCCTCGACCACTGTCCCCCAGACACCGAGAAGGGCCAGGACGATGAAGACACAGCCCGAGATGAAATTGGCGCCCAAGGCGGCCTGCCAGGTGTAGCCCATGGTCCCGCAGACGATGACCGCGAAAAAGATGTTGTGGCCCATGGCGGGCGCCTGGGCGATGGGGTATCTCGCGAGGAGGCCCGTGAGAAGGGTCGCCAGGGCGCTGGACAGGCACGTGGCGACCATGACCGCGCCCCTGTCCATCCCGGCGAGCGACAGGACGGCCGGCTGGACAAAGATGATGTAGGACATGGTCAGGAAGGTGGTGGCGCCGCCCAGGAACTCGTTCCGGACCGTCGTCCCGTTCTCGGCGAGCTTGAAGCGGCGCTCGAGCCAATCCTTCATGCGTCCTCGGGGCTAGTATCGGATGAGGCTCATGATCTCGACTTCGGGGTGGGCCTTCCTGATATTCGCCTCGCCATGGAGGAACGACAGCTCGACGACAGCGGCGAACCCGACGACCTTGCCGCCGAGCTTTCCGACGAGGTCGATGGAGCTCGTCGATGAAGAGCCCGTCGCGATGAGATCGTCGATGATGAGAACCCGTTGACCCGGCTCGACGGCGTCCGTGTGCATCTCGAAGTGCTCGACGGCGTATTCATTGGGGGCAAGGACGCAGATGGCCTTTCGCGGCAGTTTCCCTTTCTTCCGGATGACGGTCACGCCGAGCCTCAGTTCCCGGGCGACGGCGGCGGCGAACAGAAAGCCCCTCGATTCGATGCCGGCGATGACGTCGGGTCTCCTGGTCATGGCCCATGCGGCGATCTCGTCGATTGCCTGATTGAAGGCGGCGGCGTCCAGGATGAGGGGCGTGAGGTCCTTGAATATGATCCCCGGCTTGGGGAAATCCGGCACGTCGCAGATCAAGGTTTTAAGGTCGATAGCCATGCGTCAGTCCTTTCATCGGAAAATCGCCCTCATTAAAAAACAAATGCCCGCCGAAGTCAAATGCGCTTCGGGGTCTATGGACGCGACGCCATAGGATCGCCATCTCTGGACTCGGGGCCGGCGATGAAGGCCGCCCTTCGCTACGGGGGGCTTTAGGGGGGCCTTTATCGCCCTATCAAAAGAAGTCCGCCTTCTCATCCGATCCGGTATATGTTTTCGTGAGGATTGCCTTCTCTCATTGGCGCGGCCATTGCGGGAGAATATAATAGTGACATGAGTGCCGCGAAAAATGTCGACTGGAACCTGTACCTTGTCGCAGACGTCAATTACGCCGAAGGAAGGGACCTCGTGTCCTTGATCAAGGAAGCCGTCCGGGGCGGGGTGACGATAGTCCAACTACGGGCCAAAGGCTTTGAAACGCGCAGGTTCCTCGAACTTGCGACCCGAATGGCCTCGGTCCTGAAAAGGCGCTCCGTCCCGCTCATCATCAACGATAGAGTGGATATCGCTCTTGCCTGCGGGGCGGACGGCGTTCACCTGGGGCAGGACGACATGCCGCTCGACAAGGCCAGACAACTGCTCGGCAAATCGAAGATCATCGGCGTATCCGTGAATACTTTGAAAGAAACGCGGGAAGCCGAGCGGCTCGGGGCCGATTACATCGGCCTCGGGCCCATATACGCAACGACGACGAAGGACACCGACCTCCCTGTGCTCGGCCCGGAGGGGATTCGCCCGATGCGACAGAAGATCGGCATCCCGATCATCGCCATCGGCGGGATCAATTCCGGCAACGCAGCAGATGTCATGAAGGCCGGGGCGGCAGGCATCGCCGTCGTCTCGGCCATCCTGGACGCCACCGACCCCCGCTCAGCCGCCGCGGAACTGAAGAAAGCTCTGTCGATCTAGGCCCCGAAGAAAGTGCGGACCAATGGAATTGGTCATTCGACCAACGCCATTGGTCAGCACTCTCCTGGATCAAACGCCCGCCTTCCGTTCCTCCGTCGTTCGAAGGGTAGCGCTCGCAGGCTGTTCGTCAGAGCTCCGGCGCGTTCCGTATCTGTCCGGACGGGCTCCCAATTTGTGTTCCGCTTTCTGCTTTCAATCTCCTGCCAGACGTTCATTCCCTGTGTTCGGGTTAGATCGCTGCGCGAAGGACGGAGGGGATATCCCGGACGAAGCCGTCGAGGGGCGAAGCGGGCACGGTTCCCCGTCCGTAGGACGGGGAGAGCGAACCCGAGACCCGAGCGGATTTGGCAGGTTCGCTTCGAACGTGCGGGGGTTCCAAGGGGGGGCGCCCCCTTGGTCGCAGGGCGATAGCCCGAGAAAGGGAGGCGGAAACCGGCGGGTCCTCCCTCCAAGCCACTCGATGCGGGCAAATTCGCGACTTCAGGAGGGATGTCCCCGAGTCCTTCGAAGGCGATCCCTTAGGAGCGGCGGATGGTGATCGTCCGGGTATCGCCGGCGCCGGGTTCGATGGCGACGCGGATGCCCTCGACGGGGAACGGAAGCCGTTCGGCCCATTCGATGAGGACAACGCCTTCGTCTAAATAATCTTCCCACCCGAGGTCCATGATCTCGAATTCCTTCTCCAGCCGATACAGGTCGATATGGAAGACGGGAACCCGACCCTTGTAAATGTTCACGAGTGTGTAAGATGGACTGCATACTCGGCTCGTGTCCGCGACACCGAGTCCAGCGGCCAGGCCTTTGGCGAAAACGGTCTTTCCAGCTCCCAACTCACCTGACAGGAGTACGACCTCCTTGCCCTTGAAGTCCGCGGCAAGCTCCTCAGCGGCCCGAATGGTTTCGTCCTCGGAACGAGAGATGATGACCCGGGCGGTGTCCGCCGCGTCAACGCTCTTTTTCGGTCGCGCCGTCATCGGCTTTCCAGATCCTTGAGCGCCTTCGGCAGGAACCGGATGATGTCCCCGGCGGTCAGGGCTTTTTCCCCAAGCGCATCCGCGCCCATATCTCCCGCAAGCCCGTGGGCATAGACGGCCGATACCGTCGCGGCCTCAATATCCCGCTCCTGGGCGATCTGGGACGCGATCATCCCGCCGAGCACGTCACCCGACCCTCCCGTGGCCATCCCGGGATTCCCCGTCGAATTGACGTGGACGCAGCCGTCGGGGCAGGCGACGAGCGTCCGGTGGCCCTTGAGGACGAGATGGACCTTATGGTCCGCGGCGAAGGATGTCGCAAGCCCGAGCCTGTCATCGAGAATCGCTTTCGTCGTCAGCCCCGTGAGACGCGCGAATTCGCCCGGGTGCGGAGTCAGCACCGCTGGGGCACGGAGCGCGGCCAGGATATCGGGTTTCGATGCGACGATGTTCAGGGCGTCGGCGTCGATGACCATCGGAACGCGGACACGGGGCAGGAGCGCGAGGACGAACTTGACGGTTTCGGAATGTGTGGAGATCCCCGGGCCGAGGAGCAGGGCGTCCTTCCCTTTCAGGAGTTCCAGGACTCGAGCCAGGCCTTTGCCGCTTATTGTCCCCTCAGGCGTCTCGGTCAGCGGCTCGGTCATCAGCTCGTCCATCGAGCGGGCGATCATCGGTAGACAACTCGCCGGCGTCGCCACCGTGACCAGGCCTGCGCCCATCTTCAGAGCGGCCTTCGCGGTCAGGGACGCCGCGCCGGTCTTTCCCCGGGATCCCCCGATGACAAGCACGTGGCCGTATGTGCCCTTGTGCGTGTCCGGCTCCCGCGCCGCAAAGAGCGGCAGGACGTCCTCGCGCTCGACAAGCTCAATCTTCAGGCGGGGGTCGTCGAACAGCGAGGGCGGGATGCCGATGGGCGCGACGAATAGCCTGCCGACATAATTCTCAGAGGGCGGAAGCACATGGGCGATCTTCGGCGCGGCCAGCGTGACCGTCAGGTCTGCCCTTACCGCCGGGCCGATGATAGCCGCGGTATCGGAGGAGAGCCCCGAGGGAATGTCCACGGCGGCCTTGAAGCCGGGCGCGGCATTGATATCCTCGATGACCCGGGCGAACAGGCCCTCGGCGGGCTTCGTCAGCCCGGTCCCGAATAGCGCGTCGACGATGAGGTCGGCCCGGTTTAGCGCCTTCTTGGACCTTTTCCAATCCTCCGGAGAAAGGACTTCGGCGATGGGAATGCCCATACTTAGGGCGATGCCCAGGTTGATGCCGGCGTCGCCCCGGACCTCGTCCTTCGACGCCAGAAGGAGGACGGAAGGCCGGAGGCCCATGTTGTGGAGGTGCCTCGCGACGACAAATCCGTCCCCGCCGTTGTTGCCCTTCCCCGCGACGACCACCACGTCCGCTTCCCCAAGCTCATCAATGACGCGCGCCAGGACCTCGACGAACCGAATACCGGCGTTCTCCATCAGGACCGTCCCGGGGATGCCGAGATCCGCGATGGCCTTGCGGTCGATCTCCTTCATCTGGCCTGAGGTCAGGATCTTCATGGGCCCACCTCCTCCGGCATTGTAAACCAAAGAGCCCCGCGCCTCAACGGCCGGATATTGCGGGAACACCGCCGGCATGCTATTTTGGACGGAAGCAGGAAAAACCCTTGAAAGACTCCGCCCGCCCGCTCAAGACCCGCGCGATCCTGCGCTATTGGCTGCCGCTCGAGGCGACGTGGCTGATGATGGCCGCCGAGGGCCCTTTCCTGGCCGCGCTCATCGCCCGTCTCGCCGACCCGAAGGCCAACCTCGCCGCCTACGGGGTCATCGCCTCGCTCGCCTGGATCGTCGAATCCCCTATCATGATGCTCCTCTCGGCGTCGAATTCCCTCGTCAGGGACGGCATCGCGTACCGGAAGTTCAAGCGGTTTTCCATGGCGATGAACGCGGCGGTCACGGCCGTGATGCTCGTGCTCCTGGCGCCGCCGGTCTTTTCCTTCGTGGCCCGCGGCGTCATCGGACTTCCGGCGGACGTCGCCGGGGTCTCGGCGCGCGCTATGACCTTCCTCGTCCTTTGGCCGGGGTCCATCGGCTTTCGCCGGTTCTACCAGGGCATCCTCATCCGCCGGGGCCGGCCGCGCGCCGTCACGGCCGGGACCATCATCCGCCTGTCAACGATGGCCGCCGTCGGCGCCGTCCTCGGCCTCGCCGGACGCATGGAAGGAGCGAGCGTCGGAGCCGCGGCGCTCGGGGCGGGAGTCTTCGCGGAAGCCGCCGCCTGCCGGTTCATGGCCCGGCGGTCGATCCGGGAGCTCAAGGCCATGCCCAAGGCCGATTGCCTCTTCGGCCGCGACCTGACCCGGTCCGAGATCGCCCGGTTCTGCTTTCCCCTCAGCCTGACTTCATTCCTTGCCCTGGCCATCAACCCCATGACCACTTTTTTTCTCGGACGAAGCCGCTTCCCGCTAGAATCTCTGGCCGTCCTTCCCGTCATATCCTCCTTGGCCTTCCTATTCAGGACCTGCGGCATCGCCTGCCAAGAGGTCTCCATCGCTCTGCTCGGCGACCGGGGCGAGCATTATCGGGTTCTCCGGGGATTCGCCGAAAAGGTCGGCCTCCTGGCATCTGCGGGCCTGGCTCTGGTCCTGTTCACTCCGCTCGCAGACGCCTACCTCAAAGGCCTCTCGGGGCTGTCGGCGGAAATGGCCCGATTCGCGTTATGGCCGGCGCGTATCATGGTCGTTCTCCCCTTCCTCGAAGCCCTGACCGCGTTCCAGCGGGGCTTCCTCGTCCGGGCCCGCGAGACGTGGCCGCTGGTCAAGAGCGTGGCCGCCCAGATTTTCATCGTTGTGGCGATCCTCTGGGTCGCGGTCATGCCCCTCCGCCTGGTCGGCGCCCTAGCCGCCGGGGTAGCGCTCGTCGCGGGTGCCTCCGCCACCGCCGCCGTGCTGGCCCTGTACTCCCGCCGTCATCGGGCGGCCAGCCCGACAAACTGAAAGACTTGGTTGACGCCGATCAGCCGCCGGGATTATCATCATTCCATCATTTATGCGAGGAGTGTCTTCATGAATTTTCGCAGTCTATCCTTTCCCGAAGCGCCTCTGATTCGCGTCGAGCCGCCCGGCCCGCGATCGCAGGATTACCTGCAATTCCAGCGGACACATGAGAGCAGCGCCATATCCTACCCGCGCGGGATGCCCATGGCCCTCCGTCGCGGCCGCGGGGCGACGGTTGAGGACGTGGACGGCAACATCTACATCGATTTTTTCGCCGGGGCCGGGGTTCTGAACGTCGGCCACGCCAATCCGGACGTAATCGCCGCGGCCAAGGCCCAGATCGATGACCTGACCCACACCCTCGACATTCCGAGTCCGCCGCGCCGGGCCTTGGTGGAAAAGCTCCGCACCGTGCTCCCTCCGGAGCTGACCCGCTGTCTCTTCGGCGGTCCCACCGGCTCGGATGCCGTCGAATCGGCCATGAAGCTGGCCAAGTTCAACACCGGCCGGCCGGGAATGATCGCTTTCGAAGGCTCCTACCACGGAATGACTGCGGGCGCGCTCTCGTTGACGAGCGGGCGGAGCTTCCGGCAGGGATTCCTCCCCCTGCTGGGCGAGATCCATTTCCTCCCTTACGCCTATTGCTACCGGTGCGCCTTCGGCCGAAAGGCAGGGGCCTGCGATCTCGAATGCGCCGCTTTCATCGAGCACGTCCTCGACGATCCTCATTCCGGAGTGGGTCGGCCGGCCGCGGTCATTGTCGAGGCCGTCCAGGGCGAGGGAGGGACCATCGTCCCGCCCCGGGAATTCCTGCCGCGGGTGTATGAATCCTGCCGCCGGCATGAGGTCCTTCTCATCGACGACGAGGTTCAGGCCGGATTCGGCCGTACGGGGAGGATGTTCGCTTTCGAACATACGGACACCGTCCCCGACATCTGTGTCATGAGCAAGGCGCTCGGCGGGGCGGGTTTTCCCATTTCGGGAATCGCTTACCGGGAAAAGCTGGACACGTTTCCGCCGGGCAAGCACATCGGCACTTTTCGCGGGAACATCACCGCCTACGCGGCCGGCGCCGCCGCCCTGGATTTCATGGCCCGGACGGACCTGGTCGGTCACGCGGCCGGGCTCGGGGAATGGATGTTGAGCCGACTCAAGGAGTTGGAGAGGGATTCGCCGTTTATCGGCGAAGCCCGGGGCCTCGGGCTCATGCTGGGGGTGGAGTTCGTCAAGGACAAGGCAACAAAAGCCCCCGCGCCCGAACTGGCTAAAGCAGTCCGCACGTTCTGTCACAAGCGCGGCCTCCTCATCGAGATCGGCGGCCATTATGACAACGTGGCCCGCTTCCTGCCGCCGCTGGTCATCACCCGGGACTTGGCCGAGAAGGGTTTGGAAATATTCGCCGACGCCGTCCGGCAATCCGCGCCGTAGCCGGGCCTTCACTCCCGCTGCCGCGAGGCGTCCGCATTTCCTTGTAAACGACCGGAATATATGCTAATTTGAATTGGTTTTTCATAACGGGAACACCCCCCAAGGAGGTTTTTTATGGGCATCAAGATCGGTATCAACGGATTCGGCCGCATCGGCCGCAACTTTCTCCGGGCCTCGGCCGGCGATCCGGCCATCGAGATCGTCGCGACGAACGATATCACCGACGCCAAGACGCTGGCCCACCTGCTGAAATACGACTCCGTCCTGGGCGGCTTCAAGGGCACGGTCTCAATCGACGGCGACGCTATCGTCGTCGACGGCCGCAGGATCAAGGTCCTGGCCGAGAAGGAAGTCGGCAAGCTCCCCTGGAGAGACCTCGGTGTCGAGGTCGTCATCGAATCCACAGGGAAATACACCAAGCGGCCGGACGTCATTCAGCACATCGAGAAGGGCGGCGCGAAGAAGGTCGTGGTCTCCGCCCCCGCCGCCGACCCGGACGCCACCATCGTCATGGGCGTCAACGAGAAGACCTACGACCCAGCAAGACACCACATCCTCTCGAACGCCTCCTGCACGACGAACTGCCTCGCCCCCGTCGCCAAGGTTCTCCACGAGACCTGGGGCATCGAGAAGGCTTTTATGACGACCATCCACTCCTACACCAACGACCAGAAGATCCTGGATGCCCCCCACAAGGACCTGCGCCGGGCCCGGGCCGCCGCCGTGTCCCAGATCCCGACCACGACCGGCGCCGCCAAGGCCGTCGGGCTGGTCCTGCCCGAGCTTAAGGGCAGGATCGACGGCATCGCCATCCGGATCCCGACCCCTAACGTCTCGCTCGTCGACCTCGTCGCCGTCCTCAAGGCGAAGGCCACGGCCGAGGAGATCAACGCGGCCATGCAGAAGGCCTCCGAGGGCGCCCTCAAGGGCATCCTCGCCTATACGGACGAGCCGCTTGTTTCGGCGGATTTCATGTCCAACCCCAACTCCGCGATCGTCGACGGCCTATCCACGAAGGTCCTGGGCGACAACCTGGTCAAGGTCCTGGCCTGGTACGACAACGAGTGGGGCTATTCCTGCCGGCTCGTCGACCTCGTCAAGTACATCGCGAAGTAGGCTAGCCTTGAGATCCATCGAAGAGCTGGACGTCAGGGGCAAACGGGTCTTCCTCAGGGTGGACTTCAACGTCCCCCTGAACGAGCTGGAAGAGATCCGCGACGACACGCGCATCCGGGCTTCCCTCCCCACGATCAAGGACCTCCTCGGCCGCGGGGCGAAACTCGTCGTCGCCTCCCACCTCGGCAGACCGAAGGGCAAGGTGGACCCGAAAATGAGCCTCAAACCGGCCTCGGCCCGCCTCGCCGAGCTCATCCCGAACAAGGTTACCCAGGCCCCCGACGTCGTCGGGCCCGAGGTCACCCGGCTCAAGAAGGAGCTCGGGGCGGGCGAGGTGCTTGTCCTCGAGAACGTGCGCTTCATCAAGGCCGAAACGGACAACGATGACGCCTTCGCCGGACAGCTGGCCGAGGACATCGACGTCTACGTCAACGATGCATTCGGCTCCTGCCACCGCGCCCACGCCTCGGTCGAGGCCATCGCGAAGTTCGTCCCGGTCAAGGCCGCCGGATATCTCCTCAAGAAGGAAGCGGATTACCTCCGAAAGGCCGTCCATGCGCCCGCCAAGCCCTACGTTGCCGTCCTCGGCGGAGCCAAGGTCGAGGACAAGATCCCCGTCATCGAGAACCTGCTGAACAAGGCCGACGACATCCTCATCGGCGGGGCCATGGCCTACACCTTTCTCAAGGCCAAGGGAGAGGACGTGGGCAAGTCCCTCGTCGAGGATGACAAGAAGGACATCGCCCTGAAGATCCTGGCTAAGGCCGCCGAAAAGAAGGTGAACTTCCTCCTGCCGCTGGACCACATCCTGGCGACGGCCATGGATGCCGCCGCCGAAAGCAAGGTCGTGGACGGGACACCGTTCCCCGCGAACATGATGGGCGTCGATATCGGCCCCAAGACCATCGAGGCCTATTCGAAGATCATCGCCGGTGCAAAAACCGTATTCTGGAACGGCCCCCTCGGCGTGTTCGAAATCGACAAGTTCGCCACCGGGACGGTCAAGATCGCCGAAGCCGTCGCGGCCTCCGGCGCCATCTCCATCGTCGGCGGAGGAGACTCCATCGCCGCCGTCAAGAAGGCCGGTGTCACGGACAGGGTCACGCATATCTCGACGGGCGGAGGCGCCTCGCTCGAGTTCCTGGCCTACGAGACCCTGCCGGGCATCGAAGCTCTGGAGAAGTAGGCCGCCATGTCAAAGAAAGCCCCCTTCGTCGCCGGCAACTGGAAGATGCACGCCATGCTCGCCGAGGCGCGCGCCCTGGTCTCTGCCGTCGTCGCGGCCGCCCCGGGCGTCGAAAACGCCCAGATGGTAGTCATTCCGCCGTTCACGGCCCTTTCCGAAGCCGCGAAGCTTACGGCGGGAACGGCGGTCGGGTTGGGCGGCCAGAACCTCCACTGGGAGGACAAGGGCGCCTTCACGGGCGAGGTCTCCGGCCCCATGCTTAAGGACGCCGGCTGCGCCTATGTCGTCGTCGGCCACTCCGAGCGGCGGCAATTCTTCAGCGAAACCGACACGACCGTCAACAAGAGGATCCGGGCGGCCCTCCGCCACGGCCTGACCCCCATCCTCTGCATCGGGGAATCCCTCGAGGAGAGGGAGGCTGGGAAGACGATCGATAGGATCGGAACCCAGCTCGACCAGGGGCTCCGGGAGATCGGCTCCGGCGACGCGGAAAGGATCGTTTTCGCCTACGAGCCCGTCTGGGCCATCGGGACGGGACGGACCGCCACCCCGGCCCAGGCGGAGGAGGTTCACGCCTTCATCCGGGGGCGGCTCGAAGAAAAATATGGAAAATCGGCCGCCGCCTGTGCTATAATCCTTTACGGCGGCTCGGTAAAGCCGGCCAACGCGTATATCCTGTACCTGGAAAAGGACATCGACGGTTTCCTGGTGGGAGGCGCGTCGCTCGAAGCCGATTCGTTCATCCGGATCGCGAGCGAGGCCCTCCGGGCCAGCAAGGAAGAGTAAGAGAAAATGGGCACGTTAATTCTGATCATTCACATCATTGTCTGTTTCATCCTGATCTTCGCCATCCTCCTTCAGTCCGGCAAGTCGGCCGACCTGGCCGGGGCCTTCGGTGGGGCGGGCAGCGCTACGGCGTTCGGACCGCGCGGGTCGGCGTCGCTGATGTCGAAGGTCACGACGGCCTCGGCGATCCTCTTCATGTTCACGTCGATGGGCCTCTGGATCCTATCGACCAAGGGAGCGAAGTCCGTCGTCCGCAGCGAGACCGCGCCCAAGGCGGCCCAGACGGCGCCCGCCGCCACCCCGGCTCCGAAGAAAGAAGAGCCCAAGGTTCCGGCGACGGAGACTCCGGCAAAGACGCAGGAAAAACCCCCGGCGTCCGAGCCCGAAAAGAAGTGACCTCTCCGGGCCGGGTTCCGGCCCTGGATATATCTGCTTTCCGAGCGTGGCGAAGTGGTGGAATTGGCAGACACGCTAGCTTGAGGGGTTAGTGGGCTTAAACGCTCGTAGGGGTTCAAGTCCCCTCTTCGCCACTCCCCTCCCTAATATCCCTTTTCCAGGCGTCCCAGCTCGGCTTTGGCCTTTCTGATGCTGTTCTCGTTTTCGCCCCGGGAATTGTCCAGGTAAAGCTTGAAATACTTCGCCGCTTCCTGGGAATGGCCGCTCTTCTCATGAGCCACGGCCAGGTTGAAATATCCGGTCGGCGTCGGCAGGATGGTCACGGCCCGTTCAAGCCAGGAAACAGCCTGGACATATTCGCCCAGGTAGGAATAGGCGATGCCGATGTACTGATGGAAGCCCTGTTCCTCGGGAAAATCTTCGATCAATTTCTTATAAACTCCGATGGCTTCCCTCAATCGGCCGCCGGAAGCCAGGCTCCCCGCATAGCTCATTCTCAGGAACCGGCTTTCGGGTTCGACGGCTAGAGCCCGATCATAATAGGCGCGGGCCTCTTCCTTGCGACCCTCCGAATCCAGTATCCCGGCACAGACGGTTAGGGCATCGACGTTTCGGGGGTCGAGACCGAGGACCTTGTTCATGGTCTCGAAGGCTTCCCGGGCCATTCCGGTGACAAGATACGTATGGCCCAGGCGGACCATGAGGATCTCGGAATTCGGAATCTTGGCTATGCCCTTGTTCAGGGTCTCGATGGCGCGGTCGAACTTTTGCTGTCGCGCTTGAGCCAGAGCCAAGTTGACATAGCCGGCCGGAGAATCAGGGATGTTCTCCAGAACCCTGAGGTAGACATTTTCGGCCTCCGCATAGTTTTCCTCGAGCTCATAAGCCTGAGCCTGCTGGATGAGCCTGAGCAAAGGGATCTTTTCCTTCGGGTCCGGCAGGGGGACGCCACGTCCGGTCGGAGCGAAGTTCACATAACCCAGAGACCTGAGTCGTTCCTGGTCTTCGGGCCTGACGCCCGCCGGTTCGCCTGTCGATTTGCCGACGGCACTTGAATTGAGAAGCACCTTTTCCAGCTTCTTCTTCATTTCGACGGCCATGCCGGACGAAGAAGAGACCAGGTCTTCCCTCTCCCCGGGGTCCTTCTTCACGTCATAAAGCTCCGGCCGCGGGGACTGGATATACTTCCAGCGCCCCGAGACAAGCCCGACGAGCTCCGACCAGCCGAAGTTCTCCCGGGGGTAAAAGGTCTCCACCAGGCTGTCGAGATCCTTCCGGCTCTTGCCCCTGAGCCAGCCTACCAGGCTTTGTCCGGTCATTCCCGCAGCTTCGTTCTTCAGGCCGATGATCTCCAGAATGGTCGGAGCGATATCGACCAGCCTGACCCGGCTTTCGATGACCTGAGAACGGGGGAAGATTGAGGGGTTATGGAAGATAAGCGGGACTATGAGGGTCTCTTCGTACAGGAAGATCCCATGACCGAGCTCCACCTTGTCGCCCAGCCCTTCCCCATGGTCGCCGGCGACGACGACGATGGTTCTCTCCAGGACCCCTTGTTCCTTCAGCTTCTCCAGAAGCGCTCCCACGTACCGGTCCATGTAAGCAATCTCGCCGTCATAGGGATTCGCGTCATATTCCTCTTTGTAGGGCGAAGGGGGGTCGTAAGGCAGGTGCGGGTCAAAATAATGGACCCAGCCGAAGAACCTGTTCTTTCCATTGTCCTCCAGCCATCGGGAGAACACGGCGAAAGTTTCCTCGGCCCGGCGCTCTGCATTCTGGGTCTTGAAGGGCGACTCCGATCGGAATGTGTCGTCATAAACGTCGAAGCCCCGACCGATCCCGAACCGGGAATCCACCGAATAAGAGGAGACGAAAGCCGCGGTGGAGTAGCCCCGCCCTTTCAGGATCTCCGCAAGGGTCCTTATCCCGGAGGGGAGATCGTGGCCATTATTGCGGACCCCGTGCGTCACGGGATAGAGGCCGGTCATGATCGAAGCATGAGAAGGCAGGGTCAGCGGGGCCGGACAATAGGCGCGGGCGAACCGGATCCCTTCCTGGGCAAGCCTATCGAGATTGGGGGTCTTGGCCGGCTTATACCCATAAGAGCCGAGATGGTCGGCCCGGGTCGTATCCAGGGTGATCAGGAGGACATTATAGGATGCGGAGCCCGTAAGGTCGCTTTTACGTTCCCCGGGGCGGCTGATGAGGAAATAGGCCAGAAGGCCCAGGGCCGCGGCTGTTCCGGCCGCTCCCCATAGCATTCTTGACCGGGTGCGAATCTTCCGGTTCCTGGCCTTTCGGGCCGCTTTATTATTCTTGCTCATGAATTCCAGGGCTCGGTCCGTATCGAATAATAAAAGAGGCCCGTCCCGTCTCCGGACGGGGCGGGCCCGTAGAAATCAGACTCTGTGCGTTTCGTTCAGAACGAGAATTTGAAACCCAAACGCGCAGACCAGGGAGCGAACCGGGTCTCCCACTTGCCGTAGGCGGAATTCGTGTCTCCCGCGTCGATGACCATCGCCTTGTAGTCGCGGGCCAGAGTCCCATCGAGGATCTGGGCATCGTCCGCATAGATCCCGTCCAGGTTGTAGTCGTAGATCTTGCTCTGGATCGTATTGGTATTGGTCACGTTATTGATCTGGAGGTTGATCGAGGCCCGGTACCTGTCGCCGAGCTTGAAGGTGTAGTCCAGGTAAAGATCGGCCCAGAAGGTGAACGGCAGGCGGCCCATGTCGCCGCGGTTCTCAACGAGCATCCACCGGTTGTTCATCTGGAGCTTGGTCGTGATGGGCAATCCGCTCCGGCCGTAGCCGACGAGGCCTACGGTCAGGCCGAACGGGAAGGCATAGGTTCCATAGGCCTTGAAGGAATGGGTCCTGTCTTGAGGCAGAGGCCCGGAAAGATTCTTCCCAAGGCCGTCGTACATGAGGAACCAGTCGTCATAGTATAACTGGACGTTCGTGCCCAGGCGGGCGACGCCGGCATAGTCATACCCGATCTCGTCGGTGCTGGCCAGGCCGGAATAATTTCCTTCGATCCGGCTCAAAGTATAGTTGACCCCGCCCTGCCAGTTGTCGCTGAATCTCTTTTCCAGGGAAAGGTTCAGGCCGTAGTAATCCCTTTTCGCTTTCGGGGTCGGCCATTTGCCATCGAGGAACTTCCCACCCTGGGATTCCGGCAGGGACCAGCCGTAGCCGGGGTTGACGATCCAGAAATTCTCCGTCACGCTCGTTTCGCCCGTTGCGGGATCGGTCTCCCAGGCGAGCGCGCCGACGTCCTCGATCGTCCGGAGGAGCTTTTTGTTGACGAGACGCACGGACAGGGAAAGGTTGTCCGACAGCTTCTTCTCGGCGCCGAAGGAGATCTCCCGCTGGGCGGTCGGCTTCAGGCCGGGATCGGTCCTGCCGAACGAGGGCGGCAGGTAATCGAGGCTTCCAGCGTACGTGCCGCCGGCTTCCTGGCTGGCCCGGTCATCGAACACTCCGCTCGCCGCGATCTGCGTCCAATCCGGATTCTGGAGGGCATAGAAATCTCTCTTGTGCTTCCAGCCGCCATAGGTGAGCTCGGCCATATACATCTTCATGACGTCGTAATAGATGCCGAAGCTCCCGAAGACCTTCAGGCTGGAATCCCCGAACACGTCATAAACCACGCCCAGCCGGGGGGCCAGCGCGTCGGTCAGGTCGAACTTGACGGGCTTATCCGTAAAACCCGCGTAGGTCGTGTCGTTCGTCATGGAGGGGATGTACTGACTCTCGGCCCGGAGGCCGAAATTGATGGTCAGCCTGTTCTTGATCGTCCAGGAATCCTGGATGTAGCCCGAGTAGTTGTTGGCGTGGATGTTCCAGACGCCCCCGTAAGCGGGCTGGGTCCAGTTGCCCCGCGTATAATAGTACCCATATTTGCCATAAAAAGGGCTGTCCGGGTCGGCACCGGGGCCGACGGCGAAGCCCAAGGAGTAGTTGGTCTTTCCGAAATACAGGAAGACCCTGGGGTGCGTGGCGGCCACATAGACGTCCTCATGAAGCCAAGCATAGCCGATGCCGGCCTTCAGAGCGTGCTCACCCATGAAGTTGAGGTAGTAGGAGATGTCCAGGTTGTTGCCGATCTTTTCCTGGATGTACTTCGTCCGCTCCTGGAAGGATGCCGCGGAGGTCCAATCTTCGGAATGGAGCAGTTGCGGATTGGCAACATAGAAGGGGTCGTCCGCAAAGGGCTGGTTCGAATAATTGAAGTTATAGGTCGAGCCCGTCGGGGGCTTGAGCTGTTGATTGTTCTGGTTCTGCAGGTGCCAACCGCCCCTGTAGCTGATGAGGAGGTTGTTGCCGACGGAATAATCCGCCGTCAACGCGGCCGTCCAGTTGGGATAGTCGTAGCCCCATTTCCCATATTCGTAATCCGAGTTGTCGGAGCCCTGAATGCTCGGGAGTTCCCCCCGATCCCTGCCGAGATTGTTGATGTAGCTGGCCGCTACACGAAGGCCCGCGAGAGGGGCGGCCGACAGCTTGATGGACCCGTTGTAGTTAGTCGTCTTCGCCTTGAAGGTCTGGAAGGGTCCTTCCCGATAGTTGAAGTCCCTCTGGGCCGTCGTCTGATTTAAGGTCGGGTTGAGGGAGCCGAAGAACCATAGCTTGTCCTTGATAATATAACCGCCGAGGCTGATGACGCCCTCATATCGGTTGTATTTATCGCGGTCCTTGCCGCCGTTGTAATAGAGGGTGTCGTTGTTCACATATTCCCAGAGGGTGTAATCATCCTGGTTCTGCCGGATGTAATCCCTGGCGGCACCCCGCATCAGCTTCGTATTGTTCTCGTAGAACATCATCGCGTCGCCGTGGTATGTGTTCCCTCCGGCCCGGGTGATGACGTTGATGACGCCGCCCATCGAGCCGCCGAACTCGGCGTTGTAGCCCGACGCCGTGACCTTGACCTCGTCCACGAGCTCGAGGACCATGTTCATGCCCTTGACGCCCAGATGGAAGTCCGTCACATCGGCGCCGTCGGCGTACCAGACGTTCTCGGCGCCCGTCGCGCCGTCGACCGAAACGCCCGCCGTGGTGTCGTCATTCGAGACGCCGGGGATGGTGGCGACGAGGGAATCGAAGGCCCTCCCCCGGGGCAGGTTCAGGAAGGTCTCCTTGGTCATGACCTGTCCCTTGGTCGTGCTCTTGACGTCGATCATGGGGGCCTGGCCGACGACCGTGACCTGCTCACTGATGGCCGCCTGCTCGAGCGCCACGTTCAGGGCCAGCGTCTGGGAAAATTCAAGATAAATATCCTTCCTGAGCAGAGTATTGAACCCGGTCAGTGTGAATGTGATATCATAGGTCCCGGACGGGAGGGCCATTAAACGATAGATTCCGTTTCCATCCGTGATCGCAACTTCCTTGCCGATCAGCTTGGGGCTGGTGGCTTGGACCGTCACTCCGGGAAGAGGACTCCCCTGGTTGTCAACAACCTTGCCGTTGATCCTCCCTTCCGGAGTGCTCTGGGCGAAAGCCGTTCCAGCGGCCGTCACAAAAACAATCAACATTAGAAATGATAGCTTCTTTTTCATTAGATTTGATCCGCCTTTTGATGCTTTCCTAACCTCTTTTTCCCGAGATGAATCCGAACAAGAATCCACCTCAGCTCTTGGTGCCGAATGCCTCCTTATTCTTTCGTCATTCGCACTCCTTGAGAATTTCCCGTTCTCCGACAAGATCCATGAATGTTCCCCCCATCGATCGAGGAAAGGCTATGGCGTTCAGACCATTCTCCCTGGGGTTCCTCCACCGACGCGATTCCCCTCTTCAACGGGCAAACACCTTTTCCTATTGATGTCATCTTAGTTCCGGTTGCAAATCGTTGTCAAGAGAAATGGGATAATTGTCAACGCAAAGTGAAAACGAGGGGCATCTGCCGCCAAGGATGGGTCGCCGGCAGGTAGCACTCCTGGGGTTTGCGCCTCGGCTTGACCCTCACCGGTTTGGGCGCGAACAGGGGGTGTTCGTCAATAGGCCAAGCGGGGAAGAAAGTGGTTCCCTGCCCTCAGGTCCGGCTGGCCACCCAGAGGGAGAAGTTTTCCTCCGACATGGCGCCGGAGGTCCGGGCCCGTTCCGAGCCCTTCAGGACGATGATATAGGCGGGAACGGCCTGGATCCCGAACCCGTGGGAGAGCTCCGGATACTGATCGACGTTGACCTTGACGACCATGATCTCGCCGGCGCGCCGCCGAGCGAGGCGGTCGAGCACCGGATGCATGACATGGCACGGGCCGCAGGTCGGCGAATAGAAATCCACCAAAACGGGGAGGCTGGAATTCTGGAAGAGGTTGTAGGCCTGGCCCGGAGCCGGCTCGATGACCGTTCCGGGCGTGGGCAGGAGCGCCTTGCATTTCCCGCAGGCGACCTTCTTGCCCGGAGCGTTCGCCGGAAAATAGTTGGTCGTGCCGCAGGACGAGCAACTGACCTTGATCCTGGTCTCATCCGTCATCGTGGCTCCCTTCCTTCCCCGGTGAGGTCCCTTTATACACGAATCCGCCCTCGATTTCAACCGGCGGACCGGGCGACGGCCGGCCGGCTTCAGCGGGCCAATTCCGCCGCCGGCGAGGGCTCTCCGGCAACGCCGTTGGGCGCCAGGAAGATCACCCGGTAGAGGACCTGGCCCGTTGCGGGCGGGGCGGGATCGAACAGTTCACCGCCGGCGGTCGCCCCGGGCAACCGGTACCAGAGCGATTCGGCGGAGACCTTGCGTTCCGCTACCGCCATCAGTCCCGATCCGGCAGGGGGCGGACCAAAGGTGATCTTGATCTGATTGAAAGGCTCCGGGATCCGCTGCAGCTTCGGCATCTGCGGCTGGGGTATGGGCGGGGTGCCAACGGCCACCTGAACGGCGTCGGTGGGCTCGCTGCGGTCGCCGCGGACATTCAGGGCCACGACCCGGTACCAGTAGCTCTCCCCGGCGCGGACGAAGGGATCGATGTATTCCCGCGCCTTCGCCGGCAACGGGCGTCCGAGGACCACCCCCCATTGGTCGGGGGAGCCGCTGCGCAGGACCAGGAAGCGGTCGGTCTTGGCCTCGGGGGAGCCCGGCTTGAAATGGACGATGGCTTTGCCCTCGCGGGTGGCGGTGCCGGTGATGAAGGGCATCGGGGGCAAGCCCCGTTCCGGAACAATGACTTCAAGCTCCTTGCTGGCGGCGCTCTCCTGGTTGTCGCGGTTGATCGCCAGCACACGGTAGGAAACGGTCCCCCCGGTCTCGTCACCGAGGGGATCGTCATACTGCGTTCCCTGGGTCAATTTGGCGTTGATCCGGGTCCACCCGGTCTTCGCCGTCCGCCGTTCGAGAATATAGACGGCGACCGGGGCAGTGCCCTTGTCCCAGGTCAAGCGAACCCGTGTGCGCCCGACCTCGGCCCGCAGGCCGGTCGGGGGGGCGGGCGGGGAAGCGCCCTCGGGAGCGGCCGAAACCGGGACGCTCGGTTCCCCGAGGGTCTCCCGCGGGCCAAGGGACCGCAGGCGGTAAAAATAGGTTACGCCGCCCTGTATGGCCGTGTCTTCGTAGGAGGCCGCCGTGCGAGGCAGCCCTTGCGGCGTAATCACGACGTAGTTGCTTTTGGCCTTGTTGGAGCGCTCTATAAAGATCTGACGGGTGTTCGGACTGGGGTTGGGCACCCAAGTCAACTTGACCTTGCCCCTGCCGCCGTCGGCCTTTACTTCGCCCGGCGCGATCAGGGCTGAAAAATCGCTGTGAAAGATCTTGAATCCGACCGTCGGGCTGTGACGCCCGAAAACGTCCACCCCGGTGAGGCTGTAGGTGATCTCCTGTTCGACCGGCGCGCTGGCGTCGATGTGGCGTGGGCGGTCCGGGGCGGCAACGTCATTGAGCAGGATAGGAGAGGAGGTCTTAGCTGCCGCCTCGCCTGAGGCATCGACGCGATCGACGAGATAATGTGTAACCGGAGCCTGGGGCTGAACCGGTCCGGGAGCCCAGAACAGAAGGATACCCTCGGCTTTGGATTCGGCGCGAAATCCTTCGGGACTGGAGGGGGTTGGCGTGGCGATCGAAGCGTCGATGACCGGGCTCTTCAATACCGGCCCTGTCGGCTTGCCACCGGCGTCCAGTCCAACGACCCGGTAGGCCTTCGGGCCGGCGGAAACATGGTCGAGGGCGCGGGAAAAGCCCAGAGCGCGGGCCAGGGCGGAGTCGGTCAGGAGCAAAAGGCGCAGGCTGATGAAGAAGCTTTTTCTTTCGTCGGCATTCTTGAATGGCGGCAACCCCTGGGCGAACTGGCGTACCCCCTGGGCTTTTTCAGGGGCCAACCCGGAGAGGAACGGCGCCTCTCCCGCCATCACCCTTGCGACCAACACCTTACCGCTGTTGTCCTGGATCTGCCAGCCGCCAGAAGGCCAGGCTTCCCCAACCGGGAACCAAAGGAGGCTTACCGTCCCCTGACCGTCCGTTTGCGTCAGGCAGCCGCCGGAAGGAATCGAATTTTGGGCATATAGAGAAAATAAGGCGATCCCCAACAGGATCAACGCCCCGCTGACTTGCTTGAATACGTGTTTGCGCATGGAGAATCTCCTTGTTATCAAAACAAACACTTGTTGAAATCTATTCCAAAAAACGAGGCGTTGATACAGAAACTTGTCGGATCGGTGGCTTCAATGGTGACGCCTGCCGTCACCGACCCGTCCCCTTCGAGGAGTTTCGACAACCTGGCGACCCAACCGACTTCGGCATTAAAGCTGCCGCTGAAATGAGGGGCCGGCGTGATGCTGAGACCGACATTCAGGTTGCCGTACACATAAGTGGTTATCGGCCAATCCTCGACTCCGGGAGGAACGACGACATGGATGCCGCCACCGGTTTTCAGACCCGCTGGACTGAGCATCAGGTAGCCCGTGGTGGAGGTTCCCAGGATAATGGCCGTGATCGGGTTATCCACGGCACCGGCATTGATATACCAGGTTCCCCCGCCAAATTGAAAGCTGACCTTGGCGGTATCTTCGGTTTTCCCCAGGTCAAAATCCACGACGGGGAATGAGTCAAGCATCTTCAACTGGCCGAATACGCATCCGCTGAAGACCTTGTTGTAGTAATCGAGCTTGCCGCCGAAGTTGCCCTGATCCAGCAGCTTGGCGTCGGAGAACAGCATCAGGAAATGGCCGCTGGAGTCTCCGGCCAGGACCGCCTTGGTCGTGAACGTGAAATTGTCGGAGGTCCCCAGCATGACTCCGGCGGCGAAGGCCGCTTTGATCGTCATGTTCGGCTGGGCGTCCACGTTGGCGGTGGCCAGGGTGGGGGCGTCAAAGTGATAGCCGAACCCGCCCGTGAAGCCGAAGATGGAGAGAGGGATGGGCGAGAGCGGAATCCCCGACGCCAGGGTGATGTTGGCAGCCGTGAGAAAGTAGCTCCCCTGGTCGTTGTAGCCGAGGATGAATGTCGCGTCGCTTCCCGTCGGGGCCCCGAATACGCTCAACGGGATCTTGGCCGAAAAACGGGTGCCCCCAGCGACGCCGCCATTGCCGGGCCGGGCCTCGCCGACCGACGGGCCGGAACCCCCGGTCCCCCCGGATGAAGCATTGCCCAACTGCGGCTTGTAGGCCGGCTTGCACTCGCTCTCAAGATCGGGGTTGCCGAGGGGGAACCTCAGGGTGATGGGGACGGACTGCGACTCCGGCCCCAGGGATGTGTAATCCTTGCCTTGCATCATGATCTTGTACGCGATGGTGGCGGGAGTGGTGGGGACGTACTCAGCCTGGCCGGGATCCTTGGCATAGCCCAGGTCGATGTCGACGGCGATGGCGAGGCGGTCGGCACCCTGGTCCTGGGCGGTCAGGACCGCCTGTTTCAGGGTGGCGTCGGATTGGCCGAACTTCGACTGCCCGTTGAGGAGAACGGTCCGGGAATTGTCATCCTGGCCGAACAGGGCCCGGCCGTCGAACAGGAAATCGAAGTCGTTGACCCAGAACTCGGCCAGGAGGTTATCCTCGCACTGCAGGTCGAAGCGCACCGCGCACTCGACGGCAGGCAGTTTCGACGCCCCCAGGGTCGCCGTCTTGAAGCTGAAATCGCTGGCCGTCATGGCGACCTGGCCGTACCTGGCCGGGTCGGGATAGGTCAGCGCTACCGGGGCATGGGCGAGGGTCAGGATGGTATTGTAATCGGTGCCGTTGCTCTGCATCGACAGAACGGCGTTCCCGGATAGGGCCGTATCCAGCCAGGGGGTCTTGACGGAGAGGTTGTGATAGGTCCCGTCCGGCACGTCGTTCGTCACGCCGAACTCGACCGACCCGAACTTGAAGAACGCCTGGCCCGTGCTGAACAGGAACGGCGTGCTCTTCGCCCGCCCGTTGAGGTGGCCGGCCTGCAAGACCCAAGCTTCCGTGGTGTCTATGGTGAACCCCGAATTGGCGTCGGGGGTGAAGCCAAGGGTGTAGGGGGTGATCATGGCCTGCCCGAAATGGACCCCCGTCCATCCCGCCGATAATGGCGCCGGGCTGACCTTGGCGCTCAGGTCGATGGTGACATCCTCGCTCAGGATGGAAAAACCGGTCCGGCCGATCCCGGTTTTCTCCAGTTTCTGCTTGAACGCATTCCAGTCGCCGCCGGCGGTGAGGCGTCCCATCGCCCCGAGGATGGAGGCGGAGTGCTCGGCCCCGTTTTCGATCCGGCCCAGCAGCTTGCTGGCAAGATCGAAGTCGAAGGTGGCCAACATGGGCTGGGGAGTGCCCTGATCGACGCCTCCCTGCAGATGCTTTAGCTGGGCCGTTTGGATGAAGGCCGGGAACTGGAAGTCGCCGGACCCCGGGGTCGATATGTTGAGCAGGCCGTTTTTCACGATCCCAGTTTCGGAGTCGATCGACCACTTGGTGAAATGGATCGGTATGGGTTTTTCCTTGTAGCTTCCCTGGCCGGTGAGGTAGGGTAAATGCAGGATGCCCGTGGAGGCGGAGTAGGTGCCGTCATCGTTGAGCACGATCGAATAGCCCATGTCGGTCAGCTTGAAGAATTCGCTTCCCCCGACGCTGTCGGGGATCAGCACCTGGCAGCCGAGCTTGTTGCGCACTTCGTTCACCTGGTAGTTCTTGGCTTCCGACTGCACCCAGTCGGTGGAAGCTTCCTCGGGCGTGTATGAGGCGATATTCGAATCGTTGAGGTAGACCACCGCCGGCCCCTCGGCTTCGGGGTCGGGATTGAGGAAGCCGATCTGCGGCACGGCCTGGCCGTGCGCCTGGGCCTCCTGCAAGGCCGCCAGCAGGGGATCGGAACCGTGAGTTCCCTTGACCGCCGGGCTCCGGGGATCTGCGGAGGGCCCCCCCTGGCCGGGGACCGTTCCCGCCGACTTTTTTCCGGCCGCGAACAGGTTCATGGCCGAATCGGCGGCGTATTGTAAGAGATTCGACTGGGCGGGACCGGCCACCACCCGGGCCAGGACATTGACCCGGTGCTTTCCGAGATATTCCTTGCCCGGGCCCACAGGCAGCACCCCCGGACTCGAATCAAAAGTGATCCGGGAGGTTCTGGCCTGGGAACAGTCCTGCGCCTGGGCCGCCGTCAGGTCGGGCCGGGGCTCGGAGACCAACGGCTTTTCGTAGAGCCTCTTTTCCACCACCACGCCGTCCACCTGCCAGAGGAGCTCGACGGTGCCGGTGCCGACGTAAGTGAGTTCGGCCTCGGCAAAGAGTCCTGTATCGCAGGTCACGGCCACGGCGTTGATCCCGGCCATCAGGTATTTCGCCAAGTCCAGAGAGAACAGCTTGATGCCGTCGGATTCCGAGCCGGCCTGGGGGTCCTTCGGCTTGGAGATGTTGTGCCCGGGAAAGCTGACGATCTCGATGCCGAGCAGCTTCAGGGGCTGATCGACGCAAGTGTCGTGATACGGGTAGATGGTGACCGGCCGGCAGAAGAGCATGTAGGCCCGGCCGAGCATATCGGAGAATGCTGCCGCGCCTTCGTTTATGCGCATGCCCCCCTGATCCTCAAGCAGGAGATCGTATGGGGATAGATCCCCATAGGACGAATGCGAGGGCGGTGGGGCCAAGGCCCTGCCCAGCTTGGCCAGGAAGTTGGCCGCCGGCTTCTGGATGTCGCTCTCGGAAAGCTCGAAGATGCGGATAACGAAGTCGCTGCCGGCCTTCTGGTAAACGTGACTGGTATTGGGGCCGTTCGTCTTGATCCGCAGCCGGAGCGACTTGTCCCAGCTCGTTTTGCCGGCGTCGAAGATCTCGACGTCGAGGGGTTTGGTCCCGCTTCCGTCACCCCAATCGATAAATAGGTTGGGGATCTTGGGAGAGGTCCCGGAACGTGGCAGCGACCCGTAGGGCGACCGGGACAGGATGAGGGTGCCGGCGACGTCGAACGTGTCGCCGACGTAATCGGTGATGGATTCCGACGTGCCGCTGCCCTGAAAGTCGGCGCTGGCCTGACTCGCGGCTTCCTTGGCCGCGATGTCCCGCGCGGCCTTGGTCGAGTTTTGGACCTTGACGGGCGAGCTCGTGCTATTCATGCCGGTGGCAGGGCAGGTCACCCCGTTCGGGCGGTCGGGCAGATTGAACAGGCCGACAGCCGACAGGCCGACCTCGATGGTCTGGTTGGTCAGGGAGGGAGTGTTCTTCTTGGAGTCGTAGACGCAGGGGAATTCCTTGAAGCTTGCGACCTGCCAGGAGATGTCGGCTTTCTTTTGGGCTTCCTTGAACAATTCCTTCAATTGCTGTTCCAAAGTGGGCTCGCCGAAATAGAAACCCGATAGATCGACCGGAGTCTTGTAGTCGCCGGAGCCGGGGGCGTAGGCGCCCATGTTCATTTGGATCACGCCGGTATCGGCGGAATAGCTGTTCCACAACTCGACGAGGAAGCCGCCGGAGATGGGCATGCTGGTGGCCGACCCCTCGAGCCGCTTCGTCAACAGCAGCTTGTTGGTTTTCGCTTTGAAAAAGCGGACCTCGACGTAATCGTAGGGTGTGAGGGGCCACCACTCCAGCACATCCTGGTCATCGACGATGTGAAGGTTGATCTCGGGAGGGCCCTGCTGATAAATGGGGCCGGCGTCGCCGGTATCTTCAAACCCGACCATCGATAGGGGTTCGAGGAACCAGGCGGGCGCCTTCAATTCGATCTCTTCCGGGACCAAGGTGCTCAGGTCGGTGCATGTGAACGTCTGCATCGTCGGCTGCGGCGCCGTGAGAGTGACGGCGGTCTTGCCCGGGCCGGTGTTGGCGCCCTTGCCGTTGCTCGCTTTGGCATAGCGGTCGCCCTCCAGGGCCGTGGGTGAGATGGACACTTTCAGTGAGGCTTGCTGGGCGTCGATCAGGGTGAACTGGCTGACCGCGATGCCGTCGCCGAGCGAAACGGTCGTATCGGAGGTCAGCCGTTGGCCCTTCAGGCTGAGGGTGTACTCTTTGCCCCGCTCCAGCGCCGGGGGAAAGACGGCCTGGATGAGCGGGGCCAGGGGGCTGACGCTCGGCGGCAGAGGCTGCGGCGCCATGGCCACATGATAGGTGATGGCGGGAATGGCGAGGGCCGCTTCGGGTTTGACGAAGCGCAGGGCAACGGAGTGCGGCCCGGTCATCGCGGTCGGCAGCCCGGGGAGCTTGCCGGAGTCGATGGTGAGCTGGCCGGCGAAGACAAGCGTCTGAGCGGGCTTTTTGAATGGCTGCCCGTCCACCTGCCACTCCACCTGGAGGAGACCGGAACCTTCGAACTTGAGGTCGGCGAAGGCGGTCAACCCGGAAGTATCGCGGCCGACGGATATGCTTGTCGCGCCGTTCGCGAAGCGCAGGACGCCGGAGGAAACGGTGAACGGCGCCTGGGAGGCGATCACCGGTACGCTGATGCCGGCCGTACAGGGCGATTCGCCGCATTGATCGACGGCCTTGACCTGGAACGTGCCGGCCGCGGCATAGACGTGCCCGGCGGTCAGGCCACCCTTCGACGCCGATCCCCCGTCGCCGAATTCCCAGCGGATGCAGGTGGAAGCAAAGCCGGAGGCCTGAAAGTCGACGGGTTCCCCGGTCTTGGGGGATGCGGTCAGAATCTTGATCGACCGCTTGTTGGTGACCCCGACGACCTTGGTTGCCGGGGAAGGATCGCGGCCGTCGTTGTCGAACACCTTCACATTGAACGATCCGGGGGCGGTGTAGACGTGAGTGGCGGCCGCTCCGCCGCCGGCCGGCGCCGTGCCGTCGCCGAATTCCCAGCGCAGCTTCGCAGAAACGAAGCCCGAAGCCTGGAAGGTCACGGGTTCGCAAGAATTGGGCTGGCCGGGTTGAACCGCGACGGTCTTGGGCTTCTGGCTGCCGACCTGAACGTTGACCGTGGATGAGCAGGGCGATTCGCCGCATTGATCGACGGCCTTGACCTGATATGCGCCGGCCGCGGCATAGACGTGCCCGGCGGTCGCGGCCCCGCGCGACGCCGATCCGCCGTCGCCGAATTCCCAGCGGATGCAGGATGAAGCGAAGCCGGTCGCCTTGAAATCGACCGATTCCCCGGCTTTGGGCGACACGGTCAGGACCTTGATCAGCCGCTTGTTGGCGACCCCGACGACCTTGGTTGCCGGGACAGGATCGCGGCCGCCGTCGTCGAACACCTTCACGGTGTACGATCCGGGAGCGATATAGGCGTGCGTGGCGGCCGCTCCGCCGCTGGTCAGCACGTTGCCGTCGCCGAATTCCCAGCGCATCTGGGCGGAAGCGAAGCCGGAAGCCTGGAAGGCGACCGGCTCACAGGTGTTGGGGTTCCTGGGGGAAAAGGTGACGGCCTTGGCCGCGGCGGTCACGCGCAGGCCGGTCGTTTCGACAAAATATTCGGGCGCCCCGGTCGAGCCGCGATAATAGTACTGGGCCGACACCTCGTAATTGCGGGCGGCGGCATAAACGTGGCGGGAGGTCAATTGAGTGGTGGGCACGACGAGCTGGGTCCCATCGCCCCAGACCCAGGTGATCTGGTTTTCCGGCACGAAGTTCGAATGCGTCGGATTGAGGGTGAAGGTCACCGTTTGGCCCGGGCCGGGATTGGCGGGCGTGAACGTGATGGAGGCGCGCAGGGCGCCGCCGAGGGCCAGAATTGCGATGAGCATGGCGAAAACGGGGTTTCTTAGGGACATGTCGCCTTCTCCTTCACCGGAAAATGCCGGAACGCAAAACCTGCCGCCTGCGATCGGAACGGGTATTCGAACCTCACTGTGGCCGGGGTCGACGGGAAGGGCGAACCGGCTGCCGGCGACGAATCGAACAGCATAAGCTCCTGCGCGGGTGGCCGGAAGCGGCTACCCCCTCACGGCCGTGCAACGTCTCTGAATGGCACGGTATCTTTTGATGATCGAAAAGTCAAGGCGTCAACATGGCCTCTGATCCTGCAGGCCCGCTTGCCCGGGGCCCGGCATTCATCCATTCTTCTTCGGATAAGCCGGCACCGGCGGGATGTCCCGGCCCTTGGTCTTCAGCTCCTCGAGGATGACCTCGATCGCCTTGTTGAGCTGGTCGTCGGTCCCCGCGAACTCCCGGGCCGGGTCGTTCTCGACGACGATGTCGGGCTCGACACCGTGCCCCTCGATGATCCAATCCTTCCCGTCGGCGGCATAGGGCGCGAATTCCGGTTTGAACAGGGCCCCCCCGTCGAGCAGGGGCAGGGGCTCGCGGATGCCGACAACGCCGCCCCACGTCCGCTTGCCAACGACCTTGCCCAGCTTGAGGGTCTTGAACCGGTAAGGAAAGATGTCGCCGTCGGAGGCCGAGAACTCGTCGCACAGGCAGACCAGCGGGCCGAGGACCGAGGCGCCCGGGTCGGGGCCGGGAGCGCCATTGCGCCCGACCTCGACCATGACCATCTCCCGCATCAGCCGTTCGGCGATCTGGGGGGAGACGTTGCCGCCGCCGTTGCCCCGGACGTCGATGATGAGGGCCTTTTTCCGGAGCTGGGGATAGAAATATTTCACGAACTCGTTGAGCCCCTCCGTCCCCATGTCTGGGATGTGGATGTAGCCCGCCTTCCCGCCGGTGGCCTTCGCGACCTTGGCGACGTTCTCCTCGACCCAGGTGTGGTAGTACAGCCGGTTCTCGGTGGCCACGGGGACGACGACGACCTCGCGGCTCCCCTTCTCTTCGGGGACGGCGTTCACCTTGAGCGTCACCTGCCGGCCGACCGTGTTGTAGAGGGCTTCGCCCATGTCGGACAGCTTGTCCGTGCCGCGGCCGGCGACGGCGACGATGAAGTCGCCTTCTTTCACGCCCACGCCGACCTCCGTAAGCGGGTTCTTCAGGCTCCGGTCCCAGTTCTGGCCCTTGAGGATCTTCGCGATGCGGAGATAGCCGGTCTTGGCGTCGCGCTCGTACTTCGCGCCCAACACGCCGACATTGACCTTCCGCGGGACGGCCATTTCGCCACCTCCGACGTAGGTGTGTCCAGCCGAAAGCTCCCCGATCATCTCGCCGATGACGTAGGTCAGGTCCGCCCTGTGGCCGACAGCGGCCGCGAGCGGCCGATAGCGCTCCCTCATGGCCGGCCAGTCGACGCCGTGCATGCCGGGATCGTAGAAGAAGTCCTTCATCTGGCGCCAGCACTCGTCGAAGATCTGGCCCCATTCCGCGCGGAGGTCGAGGACAACCTCCATGCCGGAGAGGTCCAGCTTCGGGTCCAGCTTGATCGTGTCCTTCGGCAGGTCGATGATGGCATATTCGCCGTCCTTGCCGACGATCAACTTCTTTAGGTCGGCCGAGATCTCGTAACCGCGGGCCGGGCCAAGGTCCTTCTCCTTCTTCTCGGCCAGGTCGTAGAGCATGAGCGAGGGGGGCCCTTCACGGTCGGGAAGCTTCTGGTAA
The DNA here is from genome assembly GCA_964585685.1 of uncultured Eubacteriales bacterium. Taxonomy (GTDB): domain Bacteria; phylum Acidobacteriota; class Aminicenantia; order Aminicenantales; family Saccharicenantaceae; genus JALHVH01. The sequence goes on from CAZPEP010000027.1 coordinate 82,385, forward strand.
TAGACGGAATCGCCCACGGCTATGATGTTCCCATAATTGCCCGTCGCGATGGGCAGGGCGATGATCCGGTCCTTGAGGCCTTCGGGATCGACCTTGACCTGTACGGGCGCCGCGGCGGCCGCGTCCTTCTCATCCTTCTTCCCCTCTTTCTTATCGGCCTTAGGGGGTTTCTCCTCCTCTTTACGGACCGCGACCTCGTCGCTCTTCGGCTCGAAAGGAGACTTCGTGTCCCCGGCCAAAGTGACAAAATAGACGCGCGACATGGCCAGGTAGGCATGGTTCCACTCGGTGGCGCTGTAGATCGGGTCGAAGTCCCTGTCGGAGACGAAGAAGAGGTACTTGCCGTCGGTGCTGAACGACGGGCCGCCGGAATTGTACCAGCCGTCGGTGACCTCGAAGGTCTTCTTCGAGTCGACGGAATACAGATAGACTTTGTTCATTTCGTCCAGTTCGGGTTTGTCGTAGGCGATCCATTTGCTGTCGGGCGACCAGGCGGACTGGCCGATCTCCCAGCGGACGGCCTTGACGACCTCGACGACCTCGACGGTCGCGACGTCGACGGTGCTCAGCCGCTGTTTCTTGTCATCCCAGAGGATCTTCTTCGAGTCCGGGGACCAGGCGATCCGGTACTTATAAGTGTCGCCGTTCTTCGTCAGCTGGCGCGGCGTGCCCGTCCCGTCCTGGCTCATGAGCCAGATCTCGTCCGTGCCGCTCGTGTCGGAGATATAGGCAATCCATTTCCCGTCGGGGGACCACTTGGCGGCCCGCTCGTGGACGCCGGGGGTCCGGGTCAGGTTCCGCGTATTGCCGTCCTTGGCGGGCACCGTAAAAACGTCTCCCCGGGCGCCGAAAATGGCCCGCTTTCCGTCGGGGGCGATCTCGAACTGGTTCACCCGGCCCGAGACGTTGACGACCTTCGTCCGGCTCGCCGCCATGTCCTCGGCGATGACGACAGGGACCTTCGCGCTCTTCTCAGAGGCCAGGTCGAAACGGTAGATGGCCCCGCCGTTCTCGAAGACGATGGCGTCCGGCCCGAGCGAGGGGAATTTGATGTCGTATTCCATGAAATTCGTCAGTTTGCGGGTCGCCTTCGTCCCGAGATCGTAGACGTAAAGGTTCATCTTCTTGTTCTCGTCCCGATCGGAGACGAAATAGATCCGGTCGCCGCTCCACATCGGGATGATGTCGAGGGCGGGGTTGTCGGTGATGTTCTCGACGGTCTTCTTGTCGAAGTCGTAGATCCAGATATCGTCGGCCATGCCGCCCCGGTAACGCTTCCAGGTCCGGAATTCGCGGAAGATCCGGTTGTAGGCGAGCTTTTTGTCGTCCGGGGAAAAAGAGCCGAAGCCGCCCCGCGGCAGGGGCAACATCTCGGGCGCCGCGCCGGCGGTCGAAGCGAGGTAGAGCTGGCCGTTGAAGTCGTTCCATTCCCGCATCCGGGAGCGGAAAAGGATATGGCTGCCGTCGTGCGCCCAGCCCATGACGAGGTTGTTCGGACCCATGCGGTCCGAGATGTCGTCGCGGCCGAGCGAGGGCGTGTAGGTCAGGCGCTTCGGGACGCCGCCCCCGGACGGCATCATATACACCTCGCGGTTGCCGTCGTACTCACCGGTGAAGGCAATCCATTTCCCGTCGGGTGAGAAGCGGGGAAAGGCTTCGTAGCCCTCGTGCGAGGTGAGCCGGCGGGCCGTCCCTCCCGCAAGCGGGACCGTGAACAGGTCGCCCGCGGAAGAAAAGACTATGGATTCCCCCGAAATAGTCGGGAACCGCAGAACCCGGGCTTCCTCGGCCGCCAGGGTAACCGATAAAATAAGCGTAAGGATGATGACGAAACAGAACAGGGATTTGATCTTCACTGTGCCTCCTTTTGCCGATGTCCTAAGATGGATTTATAGCACAAGAACAAAGGCTCAGTCCATACTTCGTGCGGCAATGAAGGGTCCCGGCGGCCCGAGCCCGTTCAACCCCTGGTCTTTAGAAGGAGTCCCGCCCGCTTCTTCGCGTCGAATCGCTCGATGGCGTAGCGGAGGGTCGTGCGGGGGATATCGGGCCCGTGCTCGAGGAGGAAGCGCTCGAGCCGCGACATGTCCTTCTTCCCGACCTCGCGGAGGAGCCAGCCGCCGGCCTTCTGGATGAGGTCGTCCTCCGCGCCGAAGTGCGCCTTTGCGACGTCATAGATCGTGTCGAAATAGGCCTCGTCCTTCGCCAGCTTAAGGAAGGATACGATGGACGCGCGCCGCACCCAACGATTGGGATGGCGAGCCCACGCCTTGATCCTCTCCACGAGTTCGGGATAGCGGACGAGGAGCGTGCCCACGGTCTCGGGGCAGAAGACATCCACCGACGCCCAGTTGTTCAGCAGGTCCGCGGCCAACCAGCCCTTGATGCGCTCGAAGAGGGACTTCGGCAGGACCGTTTTGTAGCGGATCACGACGAGCGCCCCCAGCCCCTTGGCCTCGAGTTCGTCCTCGCGGAACATGATGTCGCAGTAGCGGATGGCGTCGGCCACCGTCCATTCCCTCTTGATCGACGCGTACAAGTCGGCCGCGATGCTTCGGACTTCGGGAGAGGCAACGCCGTAGAACTCCACGGTCTCCTTGAAGTACTTCCTGGCCCCCGCCGCCTTTTTCGGGTCCGCTTTGGCCCTCAGCCGGGCCTTACCCTGCCGGGCGAGTTCTTCGGGGGTGAACGCTTTCGATGCCATATCGGTCTCCTTTCTTGCACCCTTACGCATTCAGGGCGTTATATTTCGGGATTCAGACGAATCTCGAGAAGACGGTATTCGAGACAAGGAATCTATCCTCTGGGATGCGCAGGGTATCACCCTCGAGGAAGAGCAAGCCGTCTGCCCGAAGCTCCGCGATCTCTTTCGAAAAGAACTCGAGGATATTCACGCCGGATCGCGCGTTGTGATCCTCGATGCTGACACCGCGAGCGAGACGGAGGCCGGATATCAGGGCTTCGCGCAGACTTGCCTCCGGCGTGAGCTCCAGGACCTCGCCGCGTGGATCGCCGCCTGGGACCAGGCCGGACGCCCAATTCTCGATCGCCGGCTTGTTGCACCACCGGACGGAGCCGATATGGGAACCGGCCGACGGGCCGAGGCCGAGGAAAGGCTTATAGCGCCAATATTTCAGGTTGTGGAGGCACTCGGCCCCATCCCTGGCGAAGTTCGAGATCTCGTACCTCCGAAGGCTGGCGGCCGCTAACCCCTCCCGGATGAACTCGTAGGCGTCGGCCGCTTCGTCGTCTTCCATAGGATGGGCCCGGGCGAATGATTCGAACGGGAGGCCTTCGAGGTTTTCCATGATGTAGAGGGACACATGATCCGGGCCGAGGTCGGCGACCGCGCTCATCGTTCTCCGGAGGGAATCCGGCGTCTCGGTCGGGACGCCGATCATCAGGTCGATCCCGACGGCCGGGAATCCTGCGCGGCGCGCGCCCCTGATAAAATCATCGGCCTGACGGGCAGTGTATGTCCGTCCAAGGACCCCGAGCATACGGTCGTCGAAGGATTGAGCGCCGACGCTCAACCGGGTCACCCCGGTGGCCCGCCAGCCTTCGATGGAGGAAACATCCCGGGGATCCGGGTTCGCTTCCAGGGTGAATTCCGCGAGCTCAAGGCTGAAGCTTGCCCTCAGGGTTTCCAGCATCCGCGCGAGGTCGCCGGGCCGGAGCAGCGAGGGTGTGCCGCCTCCCACGTAGAGCGTATCGGCGCGGAAGCCGGCCGCCGCGTATCGGGTCGCCTCTTTTCCGAGCCCCTCGAACCAGAGTTCTCGGAGGTCCTCCCGGTATGGGACGCTGGCGAAATGGCAATAGGGACACTTCGCCCGGCAGAACGGGAAGTGGACATACAGACCCATTTCTTTGGTCAGAGTCGTTCGCACCCGGTGATTATAGAACAGGCCTCCCGATCTTCCCAGGCCTGCTTGTCTCGCCCGTCCTGCTGATCTTTATACCCAGAGCTCTCTGGCCGCGGGAACCGAGGTCCGAGCCGACAGCGCGATCGCCTTTTTGGCGCAGGCCGAGCGGCATATGCCGCAACCGAAACAGCGGCCTGGGTCGACGGAGACCTTGCGCCTGGCCGGGCTGAAGTTCAAGGCCCCGAAAGAGCAGAGGCGCAGGCACTCCCGGCAGCCGTTGCAGAGGCCCGGATCGATCCCCGCAATATGCTCGGCCCGGAACAGCGTGGCGATCCCCCTCTTGAGCTGGAACTTCAACGCGAGGCAGTCCGCGCTATCGCAATTGCAGATGCCCCCGATGAAAGGGGCCTTGAAGGTCCAGACGGTGTGGCAGAGGCCCTGTTTCTCGTGATCTCGGAAGGCCTCCAAGGCGTCCGCCTTGGTCAGGGATTCCAGGCCTCCCGTCTCCGGCCCGATGAGATATCCCGCGTCGATCTCCCGGAGGAGCTTCGTCCATTCCCCTCCATTCGGGGCGAGGCTCACTCCGTAGCAATATCGGTGTTCGTGCCCGACCGTCGTATGACGACAGATGCAGGCCAGGCGGACGATCGACGTGACGAACCCGAAGATCCTTTCGACCTCCTCGATGGGAACGACCTGGCCGAAATGGTTAACTTTCTGCTTCCGCAGAACCTGCCGCCGGACAGCCCTCTGGACGAATGCAGGCAACTTGTCCAGTTTTTCGAGCTGGCGGACCTGCCCCGGATAGCGGGCCGGGAGGTTCTCGAAAAAATCCCGCATGAAACCCCGTCGGCGGAGGTCGCTCATGAGTTCGTCCGAATAGTTCTCGGCCTTGAGGTACCAGGTCTTCCCTTCCCCATGCTTATGGCAGAACTCGCACATGTTTTTCTCCGGCTGACCGGCAGGTCGGGGCGCGTCGGCTATGCCCTCCGCGGCCCTCCTCCCGGGCGCTAATCCTTATCCTTGTAGGTGACCACCCGGTTGTTAAGCTCCATCGCCTGGTAGAGGTCGAGGGCGGTATCCCGCCGGACGGTGTTCTTCATGTTTCTGCCTCGCTTCTATTATCAACTTAACACCGGGACCGGGGCCTGTCAATCGGACCAGACCTGATCCCCCCTTGGAGCGCATCTTCCCCCTCAGGAGCTCGTGCCCGTCGGGTAGGGGTCGAAGCCTCCCTTCCGCCGAAAAAATATTTTTCAAAGTGAGAAAAAAGTCGGGCCTTGGCGCGTCTCTATAGACAAAGCGACAATGCGAAAGCCGGTCGCACACTCCTTCCTTATGGAATGGGCCGGGCGGGCGCTCCCCCCGCCCGGCCCCGGCTTATCTTCGTTCGCCGATCCGAATTCATAAATCATCCATTTCGTGTCATAGACGGGCCGATTGCCAGAGGGGGGCCGGGATGCTATGTTATGGGCTCTCGGCCCCCCTGGGCCCATCACTCTCCGAACAAGAACGCCGGACGGAGGACGCGGACAGCAGACCGACGACCGACCATGATCATTAATGGAGACCCCTCCCCCGATCGCATTGTCGTCAGGCGCGCCTCGGAGAACAACCTCCGGGGGGTCGACGTCGAGGTTATGCTCGGCCGGATTACGGTCGTCACCGGGGTCTCCGGCTCAGGCAAGTCGTCTCTGGCCTTCGATGTCGTTTTCAGGGAGGCCCAGCGGCGGTATATGGAATCTTTCCCAACTTATGCCCGGCGGTTCCTGGGCAAGCTCCAGAGCCCCGACGTCGCCCATATCACCGGCCTCCCCCCCGCCGTTGCCGTCAGCCAGCGCACGGTCGTCGGCAATCCCCGTTCGACGGTCGGGACCCTCACCGAACTCTACGACATCCTGAGACTTCTCTACGCCCGGCTCGGGGACTCCCCCGGGGAGGGCAGGCCTGATCGCGCGCTCTTTTCCTTCAATTCCCCCCGCGGTGCCTGCCCCTATTGCATGGGTCTCGGGGTCGAGGACCGCATTGACCCCGATCTCCTCGTAGCGGACACATCGAAGAGCCTCCGCCAGGGGGCGCTCGTCATCACGACGCCGAGCGGCTACGTCATCTACTCCCAGGTAACGATGGACGTCCTCGACCGGGTTTGCCGGGCCCACAGCTTCAGCACCGATATCCCCTGGAAGGACCTCACGGACGAGCAGAAGGACGTCGTCCTCAACGGGAGCGACCGCATTCTCATCCCCTACGGTAAGCACCCGCTCGCCTCGCGCATGAAATGGAAAGGCATCCCCGCCCGGCCACGAGAGGAAGGGCGTTACAAAGGCCTCCTGCCTGTCATGGAGGCCATCCTCAAGCAGAAGCGCAACCGCAACATCCTCCGCTTCGCCCGGACCATCCCCTGCCGGGATTGCGCCGGCCGGCGGCTGAGACCGGAGGCCCTCGCGGTCGCCTATCGCGGCAGGAACATCGCGGAAACGAGCCGGCTTTCTGTGAGGGAACTCGACGAGTTCTTCCGGGCGCTCGAATTCGCAGGCCCGGAGAAGGCCGCGGGCCCGCTCCTTCGCAACGCCGTTCTGAAACGGACGGACCTCCTCCTGCGCCTGGGGCTCGGGTACCTGACGCTCGACCGCGAGTCCATGACCCTTTCGGGCGGCGAGACCCAGCGCATCCGACTGGCCGCGCAGGCCGGGAGCGGGCTGCGCGGCGTCCTCTACGTCCTCGACGAGCCTACGGTCGGCCTCCATCCGGAGGAAACGGCGCAGCTCCTCGAGGTCCTGAAAGAGCTGAGGGATAACGGCAACACGGTCCTCGTCGTCGAACACGATGAAGCCGTCATCGCGGCGGCTGATCACATCATCGACCTCGGGCCCGGCGCCGGGATCGAGGGCGGGCGGGTGCTCTTCAGCGGCTCCCCGCAAGGCTTGGCCGCTCTGCCGCCGGGCGTCAGTCTGACACGGGATTACTTCATGGGAGACCTTCGGATCCCAGAGCCTTCGGAGCGGCGGGCCGGAGTGGGCGCCATCGTCCTCACCGGGGCCCGGAAGCACAACCTCAAGGACATCGACGTCACTTTCAAGCTCGGCGCCTTCAACGTCGTGACCGGCCTGTCCGGAGCGGGTAAGTCCACTCTGGTCAGGCACACCCTGGCCGCCCGGCTTCGCGACAAGCGCTTCGGGCCAGGGGCCGACGCCGCCGGGCTCCGGATCGACGGCCGCGTCGGCAAGATCGTCTCAATCGACCAGTCCCCGATCGGCCGGACACCCCGCTCCAATCCCGCGACCTATACGGGGATCTCCGACCGCATCCGCGACCTTTTCGCCGCCCGGCCGGAGGCCGCGGCCCGGGGCTGGGGCAGGGGTCGCTTCTCGTTCAACGTCAAGGGTGGCCGCTGCGAAGCCTGCCAGGGCGCGGGGCTCCTCTTATTCGGCATGCACTTCCTGGGAGACGTCGAGGTCGTCTGCCCCGACTGCGATGGGCGGAGATTCAACGACGCGACCCTCGAAATCCGCTATCGTGGAAAGGACATCCATAAGGTCCTCGAGATGAGCTTCGCGGAGGGCGCCGCCTTCTTTCGCGACCAGCCCGCCATCTTCCGGTTTCTGGACGTCGGCGTCCGACTGGGACTCGGCTACCTGAGGCTTGGGCAGAGTTCCACGACCCTCTCCGGAGGCGAGGCCCAGCGCATCCGCCTGGCTTCAGAGCTCGGCCGGCCGCAAACAGGCGACACTCTTTATATCCTGGACGAGCCCACGACGGGTCTCCATCCGCACGACATCCGCAACCTGCTCGTCTCGCTCCGCGAGCTCGTGGATAAGGGGAATACCATCATCGCCGTCGAGCATGACCCCGCGTTCATCCGGGCGGCCGACCGCGTCATCGATCTGGGGCCCGGGAGCGGTGCCGAAGGCGGCCGCGTCGTTGCCGCCGGGACCCCGGAAGACGTGGCCGCGGGAACCGCCTCTCTTACGGGCAAAGCCCTCCGGCGGGCGTCCGCCTGCTTCCTCGCGCCGCGGGCGGGAAGGTCCGCTTCTCCCCCTCCCGACGGTCCGATCCGCCTGACCGGCGTCGTGACCCACAACCTCAAGAACGTCGACGCGGTCATCCCCTTCAATAGGCTTACGGTCATAAGCGGGCCTTCGGGAAGCGGTAAATCCTCGCTCGCTTTCGACACTCTGTACGCGGAGTCGCTCCAGCGTTACATCGAAAGCTTCTCCCCCTTCGTCCGGAGCCTTATTGACAAGGGCGGGCGCCCGGATGTCGCGTCCGTTTGGGGCCTGACGCCTCCCCTTGCCATCCGCCCCGGCTCGGCCGCCCGCCACCCGCGCTCGACCGTCGGCACGATGACCGAGATCTACGACTACTACCGCCTGCTCTTTTCCAGGGCCGGGACAGCGCCGGAGCCTACGGGCCGCCCGCTCACAGCGAGCCGGTTCTCCTTCAACCACGAACAGGGAGCGTGCCCGCGCTGCAAGGGCCTCGGCTCCCTGACCGTCTGCGACCCCGAGCGGCTGGTAACGAACCCGGACCGGCCTCTCGGCGCAGGCGCCCTTGACGGCACGAAAACGGGCCGATTCTACGGCGAGCGGGACGGCCAGTACGTTGCGGCGCTCAGGACCGCGGGCGAAACAATGGGCATCGATTTTTCCTGTCCCTATGACGAGCTCGGCGAGGAGGCGCGGCGCCTCGCTATGTTCGGGACGGGGGACCGGAACTACGAGGTCGTCTGGGCATACAAGCGCAAGAACCGGGCCGGGGAATTCCGGTTCAAGGGGCCGTGGAAAGGGTTCGCTAATCTGGTGATCGAGGAGTATGAGCGCAAACACGCGGACGACCGGGGCGAAGCGATGCTCACCCTCATGAAAGAGGAAGTTTGCCCTGCCTGCAGGGGCGCCCGTCTGAGGCCATCCTCCCTTGCCGTCAAATACGCCGGCATGAATATCGCGGAGCTTTCCGCCCTGACCGTCCGCGAGGCCTCAAAGTTCTTCGAGGGCACAGAACAACTCAAGAACGCAGGCGAGAGAGTCGCGGCGGTGACCGGGGCCGTACGGCCGGAGATCCTCCGGCGGCTCTCTCTTATGCGCGACGCAGGCCTGGACTACCTGGCCATTAGCAGGCGGTCGGCGACGCTGTCGGGAGGAGAAGCCGGACGCTTGAGGCTTGCCGCCCAGCTCGGGGCCCGGCTCTCCGGCGTCACCTACGTCCTGGACGAGCCTACGATCGGCCTTCACCCGCGGGACACGGACCGTCTCATCGCCATGATTAAAGACATGACGAGCCGGAGGAATACAGTCGTCGTCGTCGAACACGACCTGGATGTCATCCGGGCGGCGGACCATCTTATCGACATGGGGCCGGGCGCGGGCGCGGGCGGCGGCAGGATCGTGGCCGAAGGAAGTCTGGAGCAGGTTGCGGCGAATCCCGCATCGGCGACCGGGCGGTATCTGGCCGGCGGCCTTCCCTCTCGTTCGCCCCTCCCCGGAACGCTTCGGCCGGGAATCCAGATAGCCGGGGCCAAGTCGAACAACCTGCGGTCGATTGACGTCGACATCCCCTCCGGACTTCTGACCGCTGTCACGGGGGTCTCGGGAAGCGGCAAATCGAGCCTGGTCTTCGACGTCTTGACGAAATCGTCCCGGGCGGGTCGGCCGGTTGGGTGCCGTGAGGTCCGCGGCCTCGAGCGGTTCGAGCGGGTGCTCCACATCGATCAGGAGCCGCTGGACGGAGGGCCCAGAAGCATCCCGGCGACATCTGCCGGCCTGTTCGATACGATCCGCGGTCTTTTTGCCGCAACGGATGCTGCCAGGACGCACGGGTTCGGGAAGCCGCATTTCTCATTCCTGACCAAAGAAGGCCGCTGCGAGGCCTGCGGCGGGGCCGGGAAGAGCACGGTCAGCCTGGACTTCCTCGCCGACGTCGAGACGATCTGCGAGGATTGCGGCGGATCGCGATATAAGCCGGAGATCCTCGAGGTCTCGCTCGACGGGAAGACCGTCGCCGACGTTCTGGCGATGACGATGAGCGAAGCCAGGGCGTTCTTCGCCGGACGGCATGGTTTCGAGCGGCCTCTCGCCCTGTTCGAGGAGATCGGCCTGGGCTATCTCCGGCTCGGCCAGTCCCTCGACACGCTCTCCGGAGGCGAAGCCCAGCGCCTGAAACTCGCGACCGGTCTGGCGCGCCCCGTCAAAGGGGAGAGCCTCTACATCTTCGACGAGCCGACGACGGGCCTGCATTTCACGGACATCGAGAAGCTGCTCAAGGTCTTCGCGCACCTGCTCGGTGCGGGCCACACCATCATCGTCGTCGAGCACAACTTGGACATCATCGCCCGGGCGCATCATGTGATCGACCTGGGACCGGAAGGCGGCGACGGAGGCGGACAGGTCGTAGTCAGCGGAACACCTTCGATCATCGCCGCCTGCCCAGTCTCCTACACCGGCGCCGCGCTCCGAAAATTGTGGCCTTTGAGCGCCGGCTGACCGGCACGTAGCGGGATGATACAATGGTCAATAGCACCATGGACAGTCTATTCGAACAGAAAGCCGCCGCCGTTTTCCGTGAAAAGATCATCGATGAGATCTTCTATACAATTGGGCTGTCCCGGAACGGGGCCCCCCGCCGGGTCTTCGGCCCGCTCTTCAGGCGCCCTGCCGGCCGGTTGGGCCGGATCGCCGCCCGGGCGGACGAGGCGGCTGCGACCTCGGGAATCAGTGGGGCCGCCCGGCGCATCCTTCCGGACCTTTCACTGCGGGTGTCGGCGCGGGAGACGAAAGCCATCCCGGCGGACGGGCCGCTGCTCGTCGTCGCCAACCATCCCGGCGGCCTGGATTCGGTCGCCATTCTGGCCAGCATTCCCCGGAACGACGTGAACGTCGTGATCTCCGACGTCCCCTTCACCCGTGCTTTCAAGGCGGCCGGACGATACTTCGTCTTCGCGCCGCGCGGACCGGCCGGACGCGGGGCGGCCCTGCGAACCGCGATCGAACGCCTCCGGACGGGGGCGGCCCTTTTGATCTTTCCCCACGGCGACGTGGAGCCCGACCCCGAGATGGACCCCTGCAGTCCGGAATCGATCGGGAATTGGTCCCGGAGCATCGAGATCATGCTCCGCAAAGCACCGGGGACGCGCCTCCAGGTGGCCATCGCCAGCGGGGCCCTGTCGCCGCGCTTCGCCCAAAGTCCCCTGGTGAGGATCCGGAGGTCCGCGCCGCGGAGACAGAAGCTGGCCGAGGTCCTTCAGTTCATCCGGCAAGTGACGCGGCCGGGGAGCGTCCGGCTCGATATCCATATCTCTTTCGCGGAACCGGTCGAGGGGGCGGACCTTATCGTGAAAGGAACGATGCCGGCCGTGGCCGGGATCGCGCACCGCCTCCTCGCGAACCATATGGAGGCCTTGAAGGCCGCGCGGGGCTGACGCATCAGTCCGCGATCATTCGTTAGGATCGATCAAGCACCCGGGCGCACCACGGGGAGGCGTTTCTCAATGATGCCCGTGTTTCTCCGCGGCTTCCGCCTCGGCCTTGGTCTTGTGAACGGTCCCGTCCGGATGGTTGGGCGGAGAATAGACCGTGTACAGTTTCAACGGCTCGGTCTTGGAGACGTTGATCACATTGTGGAAGGTCCCGGCGGGGACGATCGCGGCTCCGTTCGCGGAGACCAGGTGTTTTTCCGAACCGTTCAGGATGAACCTGGCTTTCCCCTTCTCGACGCGAAAGAACTGGTCGACATGGTCATGAACCTCGTTGCCGATCTCTTCGCCCGGCTGGAGGCACATCACCACAAGCTGACAGTACTTGCCGGTGAACAGGACCTGACGAAAAAACTTGTTCTTGAGGGTTTGCCCCTCGATCGGTCCGAAATAGCCAGACATATGCATTCCCTCCTTTCTACCGGTATTATACAACAACATTGCCAAACGGCATGAGCATATTGGCTACGCAACTCTCTGCGCTGCAAGCATCCGGGGTCCAAAGCAGGCCCAACGCTTGAAAACCTCACTTCAGAGGTGGTACATTGAGCGCAACATGTCACGGAAGACTTCCCGGGTAAGGAATACATAAAATGAAGATGTCCCGATCACGCGCCGCTCTGATTCTCGCGTTTGTTGCGGTATCCGCGATCTTTGCGATGGCCCAACAGACCCCCGTCCCGCCGGTTGCAAAGCACATCGACCACAAGGTCGTGTGGCACGGCGAGACCGTCGTGGATCCCTATTATTGGCTGAGGGAAAAGACCAATCCTGAAGTGGCAAAATATCTGGAGGCCGAAAACGCCTACACGGAGGCCATGATCGGGGATCTCAAGCCTTTCCGGGACACCCTCTATACGGAAATGCTCGGGCGCATCAAACAGACGGACCTGAGCGTGCCCGTCCGGCAAGGGAAATACCACTACTACTCACGCACCGAGGAGGGCAAGCAGTATCCCATTTACTGCCGGAAAGCCGCGGGCCCGGACGGTTCCCTCGACACGAAAGCTGCCGAGTTAGTCATGCTGGATCAGAACGAGATGGCCCAGGGACTGCCTTTCCTTAGCATCGGCGAAGTGTCGGTGAGCGATGATGACAACCTCCTGGCATACAGTACCGACACCACGGGTTTTCGCCAGTATATCCTTCACGTGAAAGACCTCCGCACGGGCACAATCTTGCCGGATACGGCCAAGCGCATCACGTCCGGAGAGTGGGCCGCGGACAACAAAACATTTTTCTTCGCGACCGAGGACAAGATCACCAAGCGCTCAGACCATTTCTGGCGCTTGACGCTGGGGGGAAAACCGGAGCTCCTTTACCAGGAAAAGGATGAACTTTTCGACATCGGCGTGGGACGGACCAAGGATAAAAAGTTTATGGTTCTGGGGATCCAGAGCACCGATACCTGGGAGATGCGCTATCTGGACGCCGCCACGCCGTCCGGAGACTTCAAGGTCGTCCTCCCCCGCGAAAAGGGGCACAAGTACGATTTGGAGCACCGGGAAGGGCTGTTTTATATCCGCACCAACAAAGGGGCTAAGAATTTCCGCGTCGTCACGGCGCCGATTTCGGATCCCAAGCTCGGAAACTGGAAAGAATTCGTTCCCCATAAGTCGGATGCTTTGCTCGAGAACCTGGAGGTGTTCAAGGACTACGCCGTGGCCCATGAGAAGTTCGAGGGTTTGAACCGGTTTAGGGTTCTGAATTTCAAAACGGGAGCCTGGCGCGAAGTGAGTTTCCCTGAGACGGTCTATTCGGCCCTCGGCAGCGGAACGCCGGAGTTCGACAGCCGCATGTTCCGGATCAGCTACCAGTCCATGATCACGCCATCCATCGTATTCGATTACGACCTCGAGACCCATGAACGAACCCTGCTGAAGCAGCAGGAGGTCCTTGGCGGCTACGATGCCGCACAGTACGCGACGGAGCGCCTCTGGGCCACGGCCCAGGATGGAGTGAAGGTGCCCATCTCCATCGTGTACAAGAAGGGCCTCAGCCGCGACGGCAAAGCGCCTCTGTGGCTTTATGGTTACGGCTCGTACGGATACGGCGAGTCCGCGACGTTCTCGAGCGGTCGTTTGAGTTTATTGGACCGAGGACTGGCTTACGCCATCGCCCACATCCGGGGCGGCGACGAGATGGGTGAGGTCTGGCACGACGACGGCATGCTCATGAAGAAGAAAAACACGTTCACCGATTTCATCGATTGCGCCGAATACCTCATCGCCCAGAAGTGGACCTCCAAGGACCGCCTCGTGATCGAGGGCGGGAGCGCCGGCGGCTTGCTGATGGGCGCCGTTACCAACATGCGGCCGGACCTCTTCAAGGCCGTCCATTCCGCCGTGCCTTTCGCGGATGTCATGAACACCATGATGGATGCCAGCATGCCGCTCACCGTGGGCGAGTACCTGGAGTGGGGCAACCCCAATGAGAAGGCGGCGTACGACTACATGAAGTCCTACAGCCCCTACGATAACCTGGAGAAAAAGGCCTATCCGGCCATCCTGGTGACCACCAGCTTCAACGACAGCCAGGTGATGTATTGGGAACCGGCAAAATATGTCGCCAAGCTTCGAACCTTGAAGACGGACAAGAACGAGTTGCTCCTCAAGTGCAAGATGGAGCCCGCGGGCCATGGAGGCGCCTCGGGCCGTTACGACAAGCTGAAGGATGCCGCCTTTGAAACGGCCTGGATGCTGAAGCAGGTAGGGATCGCCAACATCCCTGTCGCCCAGGGAGACAAGGTCGACGAATTTGTCCGGTCGGAGATGGCCAAGCGGAAGATCCCCGGTCTTTCTCTGGCCGTAGTTAGGAACGGGGAGGTCATCAAGGCTTGCGGCTATGGGTTGGCCAACGTCGAACTCAATGCTCCGGCGTCGGCGGAGACCATCTATCAGTCCGGCTCGGTCGGCAAGCAGTTCACGGCGACCCTGGTCATGATGCTCGTCGAGGAAGGGAAAATTAAGCTGGACGTCCCGATCTCCACATATTTCCCGGATGCCCCGGCGGCATGGAAGGACATCACGGTCCGCCGCCTGCTCAGTCACACCGCGGGCATCTCCAACAAGCTCTACGATCAGATCAACATGCGTCAGGATTACACCGAAGAGGAGCTCTACAAAAAGGTCGCCGCGCTCCCCCTCGATTTCGCTCCGGGAGACAAGTGGAACTACAGCAATCCCGGCTACCTGTTGTTAGGGATCCTCGTCCACAGGGTGACGGGCGAGTTTTACGGAGACCAGCTCCAGAAGCGGATCTTTCGTCCGCTGGGAATGTCCACCGCCCGCATCATCAACGAGGCCGACATCGTCATGAACCGCGCCGCCGGCTACCGGCTGGTCAAGGGCGAGCTCAAGAACCAGGAATGGGTCGCGCCGATGATCAACACCACCGCGGACGGCAGTCTCTACCTGACCGTCCTCGACATGGCCAAGTGGGACGCGGCTCTTTACACCGAGAAACTGCTCAAGAAAGTCAGCTTGGACGAGATGTGGACCCCAGTCAAGCTTAACGACGGCAAGACGGAGAAGTACGGATTCGGCTGGCGGCCCGACGAGATCCGCGGGCGCAGGATCATCGAGCACGGCGGCTCATGGCAGGGATTCAACACGCACATTTCCCGCTATGTGAATGACCGGCTGACGGTCATCGCCCTGGACAACCTGGACGGATCGAACCCGGGGGATATCGTCCATGGGGTGGCCGGCCTGTACATCCCGGACCTGGGGCCCGAGAAGACGGGGGCGTCGAAGTAAGCCCGCCCGTCATTCACCGATCCGAGGGACGGTCCGGAGAAGATCCGGGAGCAGAAAGCTCGAATCGGGCTAGTCGAGCGTCAACACCCGGATCTTCGACCCCTCTTTCCCTCCGCGATAAACGCGCTCGACGGCCTTCACAAAGTCCTCGGCCTTGGCATTCGGAATGTCCAAGAACTTCTGCGGGTTCCGGTCCGTCAGCGGGAACCAGGAGCTCTGGATCTGGACCATGATCCGGTGGCCGGGCCGGAAGGTGTGGCAGACATCCGGCATCACGAACTCGATTCTTTCCGGCCTATCAGGGATGAATGGTTCCGGCCTCTCCCGGCTTTTGCGGTACTTGCCCCTGAAGGGCTCCCCCCGGACGAGCTGTTGATAACCCGCCCGATGGATCTCCGCCGGGTTCGGATCCGGGTCCGGATAATCGTTCGGATAGACGTCGATGAGCTTGACGTCGAAATCCGAGTCCGTGCCCGACGTGGAGACTTTGAACTCCACCGTGAGCGGGCCCGCGATCGTGATGTCGTGGTCCAGGGGGTCCGTTTCGTAGACCAGGACGTCGGAGCGTCGCGAAGCGAATCTTTGGTCCTCGGTCATGTAATCGCCCGGCATTCCCTCCCCGATATGTCCTAGGACCGGGACGGGTTTGTCGGGATCGCTGAAATATTCATCGAACGCGTCGGCCTCGTCCGGGGCCGGATCGAAGGAGAGCTTGCCCGCCGGGCCGAGATACAGGGCCTTTTCGCGGGCCTCCTTTGGAGGCCATGCGTCAAAGCGCCGCCACTGGTTTGTCCCCGTCTCAAAAAGCCAGGCTTTCGGGACCGGAGCTTCCTTCGACGCCTTCAGGCCGTCTCCCTTGTCCTTCAGGTGGTAAACGAAGAAAGGCAGCTCGATATTGTCGCGGAAGAACTCCCCGGTCTTGGAGCCGAAGTCCAGGTTTCCGAGCTTGTCGCCGTCCATATCGGCCCATCCGCCGTGAAGCCACGGACCCATGACGAGGGTGTTGGGAGCGGACGGCCCGTTCTCCTCCAGGGCTCGGAAGAGCTTCAGCGGACCGGCCAGGTCCTCCGCGTCGAACCAACCGCCCACGAACAGGACGGCCGGCTTGATGTTTTTCATATGGGGGGCGAGAGCCCGGCACCGCCAGAACTCATCATAGTTGGGATGAGCCAGGGTATCGTTCCAATACGGGTTCTCGTTCTTGAGGTATTTCTCGTTGCTGTTTGCGAGCGGCCCCATGCGCAAGTAGAAGTCGTATGCGTCCGGCGTGCCGAAATTGAAACGGGGGCCCCTCTCCGGGCGGGAAGGCCCCGCCGGACGAGGCTTGAAAGCCGAATAGAAGCCGAAGTTGGCCGCCAGGAAAAAGGCGCCGTTGTGGAAGGTGTCATCGCCGTCCGCGGTATCCCCCACCGGTGCCTGGGGCGAGGCGGCTTTGAGAGCGGGATGGGCGTCGATCATCCCGTGAGCGACAAAGAAGCCCGGATACGAGATCCCCCAAGTGCCGACCTTCCCGTTATTGTTGGGGACATGTTTCACGAGCCAGTCGATCGTGTCATAGGTATCCGTGCTCTCGTCGGTATCCGCGGGGCCCGAAAGCCGGGTCTTGTGAAACGGAATATCGACGAATACCCCTTCGGCCATATACCGCCCCCGCACGTCCTGATAGGCGAAGATGAATCCCTCTTTTTCGAATACCTCGGAGGGGCCGAGCACGGCCCGGTAATTGTCGATCCCGTAAGGAGCGATCGAATAGGGCGTCCTCTGCATCAGGATCGGAAAGGTCCGGCTGAGATCCTTGGGCACATAAACAGTCGTGAAGAGCCTGACGCCGTCCCGCATCGGGATGCGGTAATCATACTTCGTATAGTTGGCCCTGGTATATTCGAGTTGTTTGCGAGCCAATTCTTCTTGACTCTCTCCCCGGGCGAAAGAGGCAGGTCCCGTCAGCGATCCCAGGACGAAGGCCAAAAGAACCTTGATCGTCCACGTTCTTAGGGTTCTATCGAACTTGTTCATAAAACGGCTCCTCCTTGATCTTCCCGGATAATATTCCGCGCCTCGGATCGGTGTCAAGAACTCCAAGGCCGGCTTGCCGGAGCCATGGTCCGGGGTCGTTGGTTCGGATTCCAGGTGTTTCGGCGAATTCGATAGCGCGCCCGGTCCGATTCGAACGGACGACCTGCGGATTCGAAGTCATAGGCCCTGTCCCTTAATGAGTTGATACTGCAACACTTGCGCTCTCCCGATCTTGGGTTTGTGCCACATTTGTGCCACATTCCCCGGGTGTCATCGAGAAGAAATCGGCCAGGGCCTTTGCTGCGGCCTGGTCGCGTTCCGGAGTCAGGTGCAGGTAGATCTCGGTCGTCCTCTGGCTCTTGTGATTGAGAAGCGTTTGAGCGGCGAGCCTCCCGGCCTTCTCTTCAACGCGGATGCCGGCATTGGCCCGGAGGTCGTGAAACCTCAGGAGGTCCGGAGCGTCGAGCCCGGCCTTCTTCTTAGCTGCCTCCCACCACTTCTTGAGGTCGTTCCATTTGGTCCCGGTCTTTGGGTTTGTAAAGATGTATTCGCCTGTGCCTGGGATCGCTTTGAGGATCGCCGCCAGGTCATCCCCCATCCTGAAGGTCTGCCACTCTTGAGTCTTGGACACCCAGGCCGTCAAGAGCATCCTAGTGAGGTCGATATCCTTTCGTTTCAGATTCAGGATGTCGCTCTTTCTCAAGCCCGTCCGCACGGCAACCTGGATGATCGGCCTGAGCCTTGGGTCGGCCGCCTTGATAAGGCGGGCGTATTCCTCGAGGCTCAAGATCTTGTGCTGCCGGCGGTTCTCCGGATAGAAGGTGACGTCGGCAACCGGGTTGATGCCCTGGAAGAGCTTCTTTTTCCGAGCGACGTTGAACAGGTTCCTGAGTGTGGCGAGTTCGCGGTTGATGGTCGTTCCGTTCATCTTCCGCACGGGCTGTCCTTCCTTGGCCTCACGCTTTCTATTAATGGTGATAGCCTCTTCTCTTCTCAGCGCCTGATAAGCCTCGACGAGCTCCGGCGTAATCCTCGACAAAGGCCGCTCTCCGAAGAAGGCCTTCAGGTGTGCAATGTGGCCGCGCACGGTGCGGATGTTCCGGACCGGATTCGGGCGATCGACGATGATCTCGAGATACTGTTCGGCGAAATCCGAGAAGTGGACGATCTTTTTCTTCATCGAGACCAGGGTGCCGCGCCCGACATCCGTTGCTCTCTGGCCCAGCTGTTTCAGGGCTTCAGTCTTATTATGACTGCCCCGTTCCCGGATCCTCTTATCATCGATCCAGTAGTCGAGCCACCAGACCTTTCCGCGCCGATAGATACGGCCCTGGCCGGGTATCCGAACGAATTGCTGACTCATATTTCTGCCTCCCTTGCGATTGTTTTAAGAATCTTCGCTGTCTCCCGCTTCGTTGTAACTTGCGGATGCATGAACCGCTCGAGGTCTTCGCGGCGAATTCGCCAGGCCCGTCCGACCTTGAAGCCTAGGAGCTTGCCACCCCAGACGAGCCGAAGCGTCGTCACGCGACCGACGTGGAGAATCGAGGCGACCTGACGGAGCGTATAGATCCTCTCGAAATCAACACTCGTTCTATTGTGTCCTTTATTGTTCATTTATGTTCTATAATAACCCATAGAGTTATCCTTTGTCAAGATTAACGTTGTTGACCTTTCCCGGAAGTGTTTCTATATTAGGGGAGGTATGGAAAAGCAGCTTTTGACCATCGCGGAGCTACAGGAATATCTGTCCATCAGCCGAACCACAGTCTTTAACCTGATGAAGGCCAAACGCATCAAGTATGCCCGCGTAGGTCGCCGCGTCCTGTTCAGAAAAAGCGACATCGACGACTTTATCCAGAAAAGTATTGTTAAATAGCTGGACTGAGAATTCCCCCGACCCTCTTCCGTCCATCTAAGTGAGGCCCGCTCCGCCCTCGGGCGTCACGCGGCATCGGGGGGGTCGGGCGCCAGCCGCCTCCCCAGGCCTCAACTCTCGGTCGTATGCGATATAGGCAGATTAACCTCATGACTCCCTGGCCAAGGCCATCGCCCGAGCAATAAAGTAAGTTGACACGTACATTCAGCAGGACATATCATTCTAAACATCCGACAAGGGGCAAAATGTTGAGGCTTCCTCAGCAATAGAAAAGAGGCTCTTGTCCTATTGATGGGGAGATTTGACAATGGCAGGATACTCGAGGCTATACCTGATTGGTGACATCGGAGGGTTCATGGGAGCTGACGGGGTCAATCCCATCGAGTTCCTAGTTCTTGTCGGTGACGCAGACCGTCAATGGCTCGAGCCCCACTACTTCGACAAATCTATCGCACCGATTGGCCGGCTTCGGGTCATCGTGCCGGCCAGGCAAGACCACCCAGATTCCTTGCTAGATGCATGTATCGCTTTCTGCCCTAGGTATTTCAAGTCCTGTCCATCGCTTGCGGAGGTCGACTCAGCTCTTCGAGATGCGGTCCGCCTCGACTTTGATGCTCATCCTAACGAAATCCTTCCAGCATGGGCTAGGCTGCGAGAGGAGGCAAGACCGCTATTCGCCGGGATGCATATTTGGCAAGCCGATCTGGTGCCAATTTAAAGGACAGGAATGGAACCCCCAAAAGATATCAATCTGCCGTTCTTCGCCTATGGACTCTTCAGGCCTGGACAGTTAGCCTACTTTCAACTTCATGAATTCGTTAGAAAAATGATTGAATCGGCCTCTGTTCCGGGAAGCCTTCTGCTGCGTGACGGTCTGCCGATACTCGACCCAAAGGGGTTCGGACATATCGAGGGCGCGCTTTTGACATTCTTACCAAATCAGGCCGCAGAAGCATATGGCCGCATATCTTCTATGGAGCCAGACAAGCACTATCTCTGGCTCGAAACGCAAGCCGGAGACAAACTCGTTAACGTATTGGCCGGACGATCTCCAAGCAAAGGCAGCGTGCCCCTCGATAAGAAGCCGTGGAACGGATGGAAAGATCCCCTGTTCACAGATGCTCTTTATGTGGTGAAAGAGACCTTCCTCAAATCGCGAGACGAGGATTTACGCTTCAATCCTCAGGACAACGACTGGGATCTAAAGCCTTTGTTCAGACTGCAGATGGCTTACCTCCTGCTATGGTCTTCCATCGAGCGCTACGTATCGCTGCGCTACCACCTTGGCGACAAGGTCAAAGAAAAGGTTGACAAGCTCGCCGAAGAGCCGGCATTTGCCAGGGGGCTTCAGCTTTTCGTCAAAGGTCGACGCGAAGTCTACCGCGCTGATCGCCCTAGAGATAAAGAAGTCCTTGATCCTACCTCGCCGAAGAAGTCGATCAACTACTATTATCAGGTACGATCCAACATCACCCACAGGGGCAAGGGGGTTTTCCGAGACTACGAACTGCTTAAGGATTCGCTGGGGGAGCTATTGCCGATATTCCACAGAGTATTGGAAGCGGCTAGACAAGATGCTTCTATACCCGACAATCGGTTCCAGAGGATGGATTGAGCTTATCGCCCCCTGCCTCTCTCGCGACCTAGCAAGTGATGCATAATCCGTCCTCGAACTTCCACGGAATAGGGAGAGCCCTGGCGTCACCGAATCTCCAGGCCTCAATCTACTAAGATCAGCCCACGGTCTTTCTTTTTCTGGTCAAAGCAAGAGCGTCCGCCAGATTAGAAGTGCCCATCAGAGTAAGAATCGCTTTTTGATAGGCCAACGTCAGCTCGGTCTCGACATCAACATTAATGAGGTCCATCAGGTAGCTGATGCCGTCCCTGCCATCTGGCGCCTCAGCAACGCTGCCCACTGCATATCTTGCTAGTTCCTGGGGATCCGGATGGCTGAGTTTATCGCACGGATTGAAGTCCGTGTACAGAACGTGATCCAAACCGCAGAATCCTTGCAGATCGCGGACCACGACCGCGTTTGAAGCAGAACTCTCCCGGTACTCTCTCGCAAGGCCTTCGTTTCCTGTTTCACGACGCCATAGCATGCTCCTGGCATTCTGAAGCGAAATCCCGTCCTGAAGTACAAACACCTTAGCCTTAACGGGCTTGCCACAATTATGGGGCGCAACGGTTGGTGCACCGCCCCTCGTTCGGGAAATCCACACATATTCCACTGGGAATGGCGTCATCGTCTGAATTTCGTCTGATACGCGCTTGCCTATTTCAGGGCCGGGATCGCTTATGAGAGAGCCATAAGCCAAGATACTTATTCCGCCCATGTCTCGCTGCTCCAACGCGGCAGATGGCAACGCCGCAAGTCAGCCGGCGACGGGTTCTGTCGGGTTTGATAGGGTTGGTTGGTGTTGATAGTCTCTTTCATCCCATCGTAGATCTCAATGAGAACGCGGTTGACTCGACGGCAAGTGTAGGAAGAAGCTAGCGTACCGCTATCCAGTCCACACCGCAGTGCGAAACACTGTACCTCGTCCCTTTGGAATGTCGGATCGGATGAGCCACTATCTGCTAGCTTCTGACGACTTTCAGCCGAACTTCTCATCCAACACATCATATTTCTCTAGGCAGATTCGCTTTGTTCTGAACTCGTTAAATACTTCCTCCTCATAACGCTTCAAGACGTCGAACGAGTCAAGGATGAACTCATATTCTGCTCTATTGAGCGCAAAGAATATTTTCGCGACAACCGCATCAATTTCGGCGTCTGCGTAGGCACGCTCGTGCTCGGACAGATAGGCTTTTGTGTCCGAAACGGTCTTCATAGAACCAGGCAGTTGTTGGCGGAGCAGGTCTCTAAGTCCATCCATTTCTCGACCCGTGCACATGAGTCCGACGACTAATTCACTCAGTCGAAAGAAACCTGGAGATTCGGGGGACGGACGCGGCAACGGAAAGCTGTCGAGGAGTGTCATCGTAAGATGCTTGCTCGCGAGCTGTTTGCGCGCGATGAAATCTAAAGGAGTGGAGTTCATCCACGCGAGCCAACAAATAAAAACCCATTCTGACCCAGCAGGAACCGCAACCGTGGGGACAGTGTCTCCGCAAATGGACTGGGGCGGAATGCAGGCGGCAATGACACTTCTTCGCATGCTTGGATCTGCAATGTTTCCATAGCCGATCCGATAATACGCCCAGCGGTTACCAAGCTTGCCAGGGACGTTAGCCTTTGCTACATACCATTGAGGCTTGATGATTTTCGCGGTACAGTCGAACGGAGCAACTCCCCATCGAGAACTCGCCCCTCGGCCAGAGATGAATTGCTTCGCTCGGTAATCGTAACGATCAATCATCCGCCCCTCGTAAACGGGGAGTCCATCTCCCCTATCGTTGAACCGATCGCGGTCGTTGCCCATATCTAATTCTCGTAAGAGATCTCGATGAGGATAGCCACTACATACTTCTCCAGATCGGGGAGCCGTTTTATAAAGCCTTGCGGTAAGGTCCGCATCGAAGGGATTCCGGACACTGGGCACTGCAAATAACTCAGGGGATTGGGCCATTACATCCTGATGACGTAACCGAATCGAGTTCGTACGCAGGGCGGCCAACTCTTCCAAACTACTTATCCGAAACGCAGCCGTGAAGTCCTGTCGATCAGTTTGAGGGCGAGCTACGTAGATACAAACTGAATTCACACTTACGTCAAACCATTGCCGCTGGATATTGTTTAATACAAATAGCGCTGAGAGTCTCCGGGTGCTCAGCAATTCTTTGCGAATTCCTGACGTGTTCGCTCCCGTCGCAAAAAGGCCCGGGACTACTTGAGCGGCAGTGCGCCCTGTGTCGAGTGCGTGCTCGACAAACATCCTATAAACATTGAAGTCGCCCTTTCCCAGATTGCCTTCGGCGAAGCGGGTGTAGCGTCCCGAAGACTTCATGAACAGCACGCTCGAGTACAGACTCCGTGTGTATTCGCCCCAAGATTGCGAAATTGTGCTATCCTCAAGTATCTCAGCGATGGCGGCTTTCTGTTCAGATTCAGATTTTGCACGGAAATTATCGATATAACGGCCGAAGAACTGAGCGCGATCCGGGCTCATCGCCTGCCAAGGAGGATTACCGAGCACACAGTCAAATCCTCCCTGGGCGACCACCTCGGGGAAAGCCAAATGCCAGTGGAAGAATTGGTACTGTCCTGAGAGGCGCTCCACGTCTGCCGCGATCTCAGTTGACAAAGGAAGACCGCCCACGATGCCGTTCAGGTGTTCCCGTGTAACGCCCGTGGCGCCCGCCTCGCGGCCAGGATCGCGAAAGTATTTACGGATGACGAAGGCAGCGCACCATGCATCGGCGAGCTGTTTCTTTTGGCGATAGTCATCGGTTTGTTCGTATCGACGGAGGCACATCTCCTTGGCACGGATGTCCTCTGGCCGACCGTCGGGCATCTCCTCCAGCGCGGCGGCGACCTGCTGAAGGTGGGCCTGGGTCTCAGCTTCCTGCTTGGCGAAGATTGGCCCTAATCCGTTGCGTGCGGCCTTGTTTATCTTCTTCAGAACCATGCAGACTTTCTTGTCATCCCCTTCGACGGGTGTGAAGGCCTCATCAGGGAGACCCGCGCTTATCAATCGGGGCGTGGCGCCCAACAGACTGTTACCAACGCGGATATGGTGGTCTAGAAACGAAAGAGGCTTGCCGGGCTCAAGGGCCTCCAGCCATAGGCTCACACGGCAAAGTTCAGCTGCCATCGGGTTTAAATCAACACCATAGAGGCAACGACCGATTACATCACGTATTGCATGCTGATAGCGGAGCGGCGAGGCTTCGCTTTCTCCCTCGGCTAACGCACGTACTCGTGCTAGATGCCGAGCTAGCCGGTGCGCCGCGCCCATAAGGAAGTGGCCTGAGCCGACAGCCGGATCGCAGACCTTGAGAGCGAGGATCGCCTTTTCGGCTTCACGCCCCACCTTCCCCTTGATGGCCTCCTCAACCACAGGGTCGAGAGCTGAGTCGAGAAGGCATTGGACGAGCGAGTCCGGCGTATAGTAGGAACCAGAGGTCTTGCGTTCATTTCCAGAAAAATCGGCGAAAGTAAAACGCGCGCCGTCGGCACTGATCTGAGGAGTGAGCGCAAGAAGGCTTTCATAGACTCCACCCAGCTCCTCGGC
Organism: uncultured Eubacteriales bacterium; assembly: GCA_964585685.1. Taxonomy (GTDB): domain Bacteria; phylum Acidobacteriota; class Aminicenantia; order Aminicenantales; family Saccharicenantaceae; genus JALHVH01. Next base: position 106,546 of record CAZPEP010000027.1, read on the forward strand.
GCCAAGATTCCTGTAATCAACGGGACGAAGGACCTTGCCTTGACGCGTGAACGCAAGAAAACGAAGCGCTTCTAGAAAGTCGTGATTTGTAAGCTCGGCATCGTTTAAGGCCTGAGTCGAGGCCGGGTCCCAAAGGAAACTCCCAAGTGCAGGAAGTGCTAACTGTTCGCGCACGGAAGCCGAGTCAGCGTTGCCCGATAAGGCTCCTACTAGGAGCTGGAATTGCCGCCACAAATCGCCATGACGGCTGCCCTTAATCCTGCCAGCCATGTCGCGCAGCCGGGTGGAGCTGTAGTGCATTGTATAGCGTTCGCGTGCGATACGCGCCGCATCGGAGTCGTCAGCTGGGTGGAGCAGTGATTGCCCTTCGAGCGAACGATCTTCAGCGACGAATAAGAAGATTAAGCGGTACACAACACGTAACAATTGACCATGGAAATCGGTGGGAAGCAGTTTTCCGGTTCGCAACGCATCACGTAAAGAGGTGTTTTTTTGGTGGCTGGTGAAGCCCTCGCCCAGGATCTCCAACGCTCTCTCGACCCCTCCACGCAAGTCGCCCAGTGCCCGCGTGCCCTGTTCTTCCGCCTCTTTGGCCCACTTCTCGAGCCAGCATGTTTCCGGTCTTCCCTCTTCTCTTGGAGAAAAACGAGTAGCATGGGTCATGAGCCAGAGGAGGACAAAATCAGAATAGACCTCCCCTGCGAATATGATTTCGAGGTCGAATTCAAGAAATGATTGTCGCGAAAGGGCCTGGTTGTCACGGAGGATTCGCAGTCGTAACCCGTTAGATAGGACCGCCCATATGTGGTCAGGGCTGCGATTCAAGAGCTCCTGGACGAGGCCGTGGGGATTTATGGCGGCGGCCCCACGCTGGCCGGCAGCACGGTGGTCAAGAGAGAGCCCGCAGCCTATGAGATGCACAGGCACCGGGCCATAGAATCGGCTGATTGCATATGTTCGGCCGCCGATCTCTCGACCAGCGGAGGCTTGTAGAAAACCGAAACCCAATTCGCGCATTAGCGGCAAGTTCCATTTGTCATTCGTGAGCCCGGTGCCGGCCTCGCCCTCAGGAAGGCCGGCTGCGGCGGCACGAAACTCTCCCCAGTGCTTTCGGAGTCTGGTCCACGACTGGGTGATTACTTCGTTCAGGCGCTCGTTTTGGGGAAGACCGTAGTCCTCAGGCCGGGTACCCTCCAGCTTCGATCTGGGATCTAGCACGCGACGCAGCAGATCGGCGGGTAGCAGGCCACCCTCCGACCGTATCGCTTGGAAGTCTTGCGTACGGCGGGCCATGGTCAGCTCAACCTCGGTAACAAGACATAGGCTCCAAGGATGTCCACTGGAAGGACGGGCTGGACGGCAACGCGGCCTTTGGTGCGTGAGGCCTCTCGCACACGCTCATGAGTAGCAAGCAGGGTTGTTGCTCGCTCCATCGAGACCAGCTCGAGCGCCGCTTGGAGGCGCTGCAGCGCTGGAATGAGAAGACCGAGTTGTTGGTCGATTGCGGTTTGGATCAGGGTTCTATCTGGTTTCGCAGTCAACAATCGTTCGCCCTCCGCGGCAGTCAGCCACTCGGGTTTGTCTGCCTGTCCGGAACAGGCCAGGGGCAGTATCTCCTCACAGAGGATCGTCTCCCCGTCCCTGCCCGCAATCTGGAGGTGGAATCTGAAGCGTGCCACAAGCAGAGTTGTACGTACGTTTACGGCAGAGGTCGAAATGACGCCACATCGCGATGCTATAGGCCGTCCGTCCCGAGCAGCGGGATCCAGCGCTTGGTCGAGCGTCCAGCTGGCGAGCCCTTCTACTATCAGGCTGGTTCGGCCCAGGTAGACCTCGTCGTCCTCCAACGGAAGGTCGAATCGCCCTTTGAATGGTTCGTCGCGTCCGATCGCCTGGTGTAAGGCTCGTGGATTTTCATTGCTTAGATGGACGGTGACAGACTTCCCGGAGATCCTAACTGGCACGTTAGCCGCCCCAAGTACCGCGTGGAAGAAACGCGCGACGTCCTCATTTCGGCCAATGGCCGTACGCACATTCTGGAGTTCTGCCGCAACGGCATCCGGGCTCAGGGTCTGTTGTGCAAATAATGAGCGGCTGGCCTTTTCGCGATCCCTGGCCCGCTCCCATTCGGTGTGGATAATCTGCTTTTTTGATTCTAAGTCTTCAATAAAGTCAAAGGCCAACTGCCCGGGACGCATAGCACTCCGCTCCCGGAACAATGCACCCTGAAAAAGAGCCTCCGCGATCTGCTGGCTGGAATCGGGCACGGCGACCGTAACCCCAAGTGCGCTTTTGATGCTCTTATGCTTTCTTATCAGGACGTCAAGAATGACGCCGTCAATAGGATTGTCCGTGCCGTAGTAGGTGATAACTCGGACCTCAGGCTTATCCTGGCCGAAACGATCGACGCGTCCCTCACGCTGTTCGTGGCGGGTGGGATTCCAGGCGAGGTCATAATGCAGGACAGCGTTAAATTTTTGCTGAAGGTTTACGCCTTCCGCAAGACAGTCCGTACACACCAGCAAATACTGGCCGGGTTCGGCGGCGAGAGACGCTATTCTGGCCTCCCTCTCCGCGGGCGGCAGAAGGCCGGTAACGGACTCGACCCTGATTTTGCCAGGCAGCATCTCACGAAGGCGGCGGGCTACATATTCAGCAGTATCAATGAACCGGCAGAAGATAACGGGCTGGAAGTCGTCACGAAGGAGCGCTTTGATCTCCCGGGCCGCACCTTGGAGCTTGAGATCTTCCTCCGGCGTGATGCTTTCAGCTCTCCGGGCGAATTCGAGAAGTCTCCGCCGCGTATTTGCTGTCCCGGCTTCCGTATCTGAACCAGGATTGAAATCGATTGCGAGCTCGTCGCCGACATCGTCCTGATCGAGGACCGTCCGGCGTCCTACATCGTCGACTTCTTCTTCCTCAACTTGGTCGACCGCGGCTCGATTGCGCAGTGTTGCTGCCGCCGCAGCCGGGCTCGAAGAAACGCACCGCAACAAGGCCAACGCCGACCAATACCTGACCCGACGGTGCCGTTCTCCATTATCGCCTTCAGAAACATACTCGCGTGCAAAACTCAAGATATCTTCAAAAAGCTCACGATAGCTCTTGCTGAACGTGTACGTGGCTTCTTTATCCATGCGCTCGGGGAATGCAGTGTCAGTTTCCAGGTAATTACGTATATCCGCCCGCCGGCGTTGGACAAGATGCCGGGCCAGCCTTCGACGAATCCCCGCACGCTCATCCTGACCGAGGTCAGCGGGCAGGTCTGCGAACTCCTGATCGAGAAGACTGAGAAGGGAACGGAATGCCTCTTCGTTGCCGCTGTGCGGAGTGGCTGTGACAAGTAGCAGGTGCCTGACGCCATCAGCCGCAAGACGATTCACGAGTTCGAACCTCTGTTGCTGACTCCGGCCTACACCGCCGGCCAACGTACAGCCATGGGCTTCATCGACGATCACGAACTCAGGACACTTGAGGATGAAGTCCTCAGCCCTACGTGGCGACTTGATAAAGTCAGTGGAAACGACTGTAAAGCGGTGGCGGTCGAAGACCGAAACTCCCAGGGGCAGGTCGCGCTCGAGAGATTGGATGGTGCTTGAAAGCACTAGTTCGGCATCAATATGGAACTTCTCCGCCAATTCACGCTGCCATTGCTCCGCTAGATGCGGAGGGCAGAGCACGGTCATCCGCCGGATTTCGCCCCTATCGAGAAGTTCGCGGGCGATCACACAGGCCTCGATCGTCTTGCCGATACCGACATCGTCGGCTATGAGCATGCGAATTGGATCGAGTTTCAGCGCCATTATCAAGGGAACAAGCTGGTAGGGACGGGGCTCGACCGCGATGCGAGCGAAACTCCTGAAAGGGCCTGCCGCAGCGCGAGTCGAGAGGCGTGCCGCGTCACGCAAGAGCCGCCCCGAGGCGAAGTCCCCGAGATCCTCCTTCCCGGGCAGAGAAAATGTCGCTGAAGAGACAGGCTCAACCGCAGGAAGAATACCGGTTGTCTCCTCGTCCAATCCGCCGACAGGACGGAGGATCAGGAGCTCTTCCGTGGAGTCGGGCAGGACAACCCACTCCCGCCCGCGGGCGTGGACAAGTGTTCCGGGTTTTGAAAGGGATACGGTACTCATGGGTGGGGTACGCCGAATACGTCTGGATGCTGGCCGAATATTTTTAGCCAATCCGTTTTATGATGGAATCGGATCACGATATAACCCATTTCTATCAGGGCCTTTGTAGTTCCGTCATCTTCACGAATCTGGCCCGGTTCATCATGATGGGGTCCATCGATGTAGATCGCCGCATTGTATTCTCTGTAGAAGAAGTCCGGCTGCGTGAAATAGCCAGGTATCTTGTACTGGGCGTCGCTTGGCACGCGAAGCATGAGCTTGTCTACCAGGTCGAGCCAACTTTGCTCGAGCTTGCTGTCGCATCGCTTGCGGAGAGCGGTCAATCGCTCTTCTCGCGACCCTGCGCCGCCGGCAAGGCGGCATTCCGCTCGTGACAGAGAGGACAATTGGTCCCTGATGAGCATCCGGTCAAGGTCCTTATGGTCAGGCTGATTGACGTATTCAAGGAGGCATTCGTAGCAGGCTTTGCCGCAGTGACTCGCCCCGTGGTCCTCCAATGATTCCGGGTCGAAATGGCATATCTCGAGCGCACGCCTTGCCAAGAGGAGCAGAATTGCCGGATCCTCGACGAGCTGCCTGAGGACTCCAGCACCGCCTTCGGAAGCCTCATAGAAGAGTATCCATCTTCTGTCCTGCGATGACGGCATAGGCTCGCTGAGCAGCTCTCGCGGCTCGAGCTGGAAATGGCGCTGGATGGCCTGTTTGAACGCCGACTCGAGACCTGCCATCTCCTGTACGGAGCGAGGCGGCTCAAACCGCATTACTAGCGCATTCTTGGTGTCTTTCACATAGGGGACTACCCGTTGGAGACGTGCTTGTGTCGCTGCGTCCTCCTGGTCCTCCTCATCCGCTTTGTTCTTTGCCCAATAGCCTCGCTCCAGGTCCAGGCTGAAGCCATGAGGCTCTGTTTCCCGCTGATTTAGCCACCCCAGGTTGATCCGATAGAGATCCGTTGAGTCACCATAGCTAAGACGGAGGACCAGTGCCCCATCGCAATATACCTCTGCGTCCTTGCGGTCCTGCATCCCGCCTATCTCTGGAAAGCGATATGAAGTGACGAGCTTGTAGCCGAACCGCTGCCTTTCCTCCTCGTCACACGTGATCCTCTGTGCGAGCTTTAGGCTTACATTCTGCAGCTGGACTAGGTTATCTATCCGAGCCTCCCCGGCCAGCGCAGACCCGCATCGATCGCAGATCTCGGCCAGATTGTGGCCTTGCTCGAGATGAGCATAGCCGCACTCCGGGCAACGTTTCATGGTCATGGTCACAAGTTCGTGGGTGGCTTCGATATCGTCGGAGCCAAAATCGAGGTTGACCTTATTAACGCGATATCGGGCCCCCTCATGGTAAAAGAGGGCCCGGGGACCGAACTCGGATATGGCAATAAACCGTGGCCGAGAGATGTACTCGTCGCGTCCCATCCGCCGGCGCCGGCCCGGAACATAGGCCGAGAGGGGGAGTCTCGGGAAATTGTAGCCGGGTAGGAAACCTTCAGTGGCAAAGTATCGATATGAGTAGAAATCACCCTCATAGATTCCTTCTGCTTCAGTAAGCAAGCGGATCTGGCTTTCAGCCTGGGCACGCAAGCGGCGAGAATGATTGCGTTCATACTCCGGTCGGGCATGGTCCCCGATGATCTTATGGTGTAGTTCGCGTTGACGGAGAGCGGAGCGATACAAGCTCCGCCAGCGATCACAGGCGGCGTCAAAGTTGCGTTCGACCTGATCGAGAACCTCGGTAACCCAGTTCTCGTTGAACCAAGTTGTCGTCTCGAGCTCGCGGCGGATGCTGTCGATTATCTGAGATGCTTTGGATAGCGTCAACGCGCGTTGAGCGGGCTTGCGCAATTCGCTCAAGATCGCGTCCTTGATTGGCAGGGGGAACTTGCCGTCAGCCGGATTAAGGTCCAGGACCGTAGCGAGGGTTTTGCCGAGATCTGGTTTGGCGACACTCATCCAGATAGCGTTGAGGTGGGACCTTATCAGATCACGATTCCTGAGATCGATTCGTGGCGGCGCCACAGCGCCCGCCACCATCTTGCTGGGCTCCCGATAAAAGAATTGGTCGTGTGGGCTACGGCCTGCACAATAGGTAAAGACGAGAGCAGGCTGTCCGCCGCGCCCCGCGCGTCCACTGCGTTGAGCATAGTTGGCAGGCGAGGGCGGGACGTTACGCAGGTTAACGAGATTTAATTGGGCGATATCGACACCCAATTCCATCGTAGGCGAACAGAATAACAGGGGCAGGTCACCGCTTCGGAACCGATCTTCCCGGGCCTGGCGATCTTCAGGGGCGACCTGTGCCGTGTGCTCCCGTGCTTCGAGCACACACTTGAGATCTACAAAGGTGTTGTAACAATTCACAAAATAGCGATTGACCTCTGGAGGGATCTCTCCCGCATCGAGCAAGCGGGTACGGTCTATCGGTCGGACTTCGCCATCCCCGGGCAACCAGCGGAGCGCATCTGCATTTAGCTGATAGCCCGGGTCATCACTATCGCGTCCGCTGCGGACTTGTTCCACGATGCCGTAGCGCTTGAGGGCAAGGAACAGAAACTTGATGGCCTCATCCACTTCCGTGCGGCCCAGGCTAAATCCCTCTGGAACGTGAGGAGCCAGAGAGCGTTTGAGATAGCGGCCATACGAACCATAGGAAGTGATGGGGAATGCGGAACGGTCCTCCCGGCGCTTCGGTCTGGGATATGCAACAACAGACTTGGTTAGTTCTTTTTCATCATCCAGGTACCAAACTGTGTCCTCGAGGAGCCGCGGTTTAGTTTGTTCCACGAGGTCAAGTTGCTTGAGCGGGTCCAGGACATCGACCTTCACAGCGAGAGCACGGCGCATCACATCAAGGAAAGTGCGGAGAATCTCCTCCCTTGTCGCGGCGGGGCAAGCTCTGAGTGAGGCAGGACATTCGATGAAACGTTCACCATCGCGGCCTTCACGGACCGAGAACCCGGCATCCCAGAGCCCCGCTTCGCCAAGCAGCCCGTGATCGCCAGTCAGTCCGTCAAAATCGAAATGAAGCAATCCGCAGTCTTCTAAGTTTGGCGCGGTCACGCGCCACCCACGCTGAAGATCACGATAGAGGAAATAGGTGATAACGCGCCGAAGGGCGTCCTGGGTGGCGACAAGTGCTGGCCCACGGACATCAGGATCGGCAGCATACTCGTCGAATGGCAGCTGCATCGCCTCGAAGATGCTGTTCGATAGTTCTCCGTGCCGCAGGCCAGCCGAGCCCTTCAGTTGCGTCGCCTTATGTAGCGCGGAACGCAACAGAGCTACCTGAACGAAGTCATTGAAATGACCGGCTTGCAGGGAAGCGTCCTGGCGGTTATCGGTAAAGCTAAGTAGCTTTCGGGCCTCTGGGGCCAGATCACGATCGCCTTGCATCTCGATTAGAGACCGGACGGCAAGGATCGTCGTGGCGGTACTCCGGTTGTCGACCCCAAGGGTAGCCAGCTTGTTACGCTCCGAACGCTGGGTCCTGCTATAAGCTACTCCGCATAGTGGATCCAAGCAGAATAAGAAGTTACCGCGGATCAGGGCTGCGGGCAATCCTGCGCCCTCTACAACTATTCGACCGGCGGCATCGACGAAGATAGGCTCCGGCACATCGGAGCGTGAGTCCGGACGGACGCGCTCCTCGCCCTGGGCGGTCGGCTCCTTCATAAAATCCGGCAAGCGTTCGAGGAGGTTTGGCCCCTCCGTCCGCGGCCAAGGGGACGTTTCGGAGACGTAAACATACGCTTCGATACTGTCATCCACGTCCTTTTCGTGACGGTCCTCTCGAGGGAATAGGGTCTTGCCGTGTTCGCCAGAAACGACTTTTACACGATAGTACGCGGTGCCGCAGTGTCGACAGAAAACCAGGGGAAAAAGTGGTTTATCTGGTTCACCGGGCTTTGCGGCCTTTTTTGCGATCTCGAGATGACGGACGGCCTCGGGCTCGAGGGTGGTCCAGACGGTGTCGCCGCGAGTGAAAAACTGGTGCAGGCGGAAGGCAAAGATGGGAAATCGGCTCGATTCGCTGCGACAAAGCTTAGATCCGTGGAGCAGGAACCGACGAAGGGTTTTGGCACAATTCTCCGGGTCGGTGTCGGTCAATTCGGCCAGCTCTACTGCGGCGCTCTTCTGATTCTCGATCGTATCGCCCTGCAGTCTACGAGGCATCTGCCGGATGAGATAATCAGAACCTGATTCTTTTCTGACTCCAAAGGTCGACTCGATCCAGGACGAGAGTGGGTGGCTCTGGAAAGCGTCGTAGCTCTCTGGGGGAGCCGTATCCGAGGTGACGGTGGAGCGGATAGCCTTGATCATGATGCCGTCATTGAGGTCGACTTCTGGGGTAGCTCGCTCAAGGACCTCGTTGATCACCTGGTCTGGGACGAAATCTATGCCGAAAAGAGATTGGGCTACTTTCGCAATCTCCTCGCGTTGCTCTTCCACCGAACCACCGCTGGCCATAGTTGCCGATGTCCCGATGCAGACTATGTCGTGATCTCCGAAGGCCTGCCTGCAGCGACGGATGAGAAGCGCAACGTCGGCCCCTTGGCGGCCTCGATAGGTGTGAAGCTCGTCGAAAACGAGGAATCTTAGATTTTGTGCGGCCCGGACGAGTTCTCGATCCTCCGATCGTGTGAGGAGCAGCTCGAGCATCACGTAGTTTGTGAGAAGTACGTCCGGCGGGTTACTGCGGATGGCTTCGCGGATTTCTCCCTTCTCTTGACCTGTATAGCGGGCGAAACGCACAGGAGGCCTGCCCTCGGGGTATCCCTTCTCTAAGAACTTCTTGAGTTCCTCGTCCTGGCTATTGGCCAGGGCGTTCATGGGATAAACGACAATCGCTTGGATCCCTCGGCCGGAGCCGTTCCTAAGGACATGATCGACGATCGGCACGATGTAGGTCAGACTTTTGCCTGAGCCGGTGCCGCTCGTTAGAACGTAGGATTTGCCCTCTTTTGCTTTGACGATTGCCGCTCGCTGGTGTTCATGAAGGTGGAGTTGCTTGCCAGTATGATTGGCATCGGATTTATCAAGACGAAAGATACTTTTGCATTCCGGGTGAAGAACCCCCTTTTCTGTCAAATCGTCAATCGTCCCGCCTTGAAAGAAGGTCGGATTGAGCTGGAGCAGCGGTTCTGGCCAGAAGGCACCGGCGTTCAATTCTGAATCCACTTTGTCCGAGATGCGGGTATCCGCGATCTTAATGAAACTGCGGGTGTAGCTCGAATAGTCTCCAACGAGTCGATCTCTGAGATCAAAGACGTTCATACATCAGCTCCAATACAGTAATGCAGTATTAGTGGGTAGAGAGATATACTCTCAGAGGGCGAGAACATAGCCTGCGGTCCCATGAGATGCTTGCAAATCTGGCTAGTTGCCTTTGGCCCATCAGGTGTCCCATCTGTGTGATTTTAGTTTTATGGTAGGCGAACTGTCAACCTTGCTATCTTAGTACCCTAGGTATGTTAGGGGATATTGTCTGAGGACGCATATCCGTCGGGGGATTCTCCTGACTGGCGATTAAGTCCCCCCCGGCACAACCACCCTTAGCGCACCGAAGGCCCGGCTGACGGCGATGTACCCATTTTTAACCCACTCGACCAGACTCACGAGGTTCTCCAATCACCGGCATGTAGGGGGATTTCAATATCGTATCAAGCAAATGGTCGCCCTTGGATAGCCGGCTTCCGTCGGAATGACTGGCCGGAATCGTCGGAATACGCAGTTTTCTATAGAAAACAGTAAGTTAAATTTGACTAAGTCTATTCTTTGTCGTTTTAATATACTTATTTAAAAACTCAATCATCGGAAGTTCAAAAACATCGCAATCCTCAACAATATCTACGGATGGCGGAGGCGCTATACAGGCTCCTCCGGCATGAACTGCAGAATTAATAATCAAAGATCCCCCTTTATATTTGAACAAATATCCAGCACAATCAGTATATCCTAGAGAAAACTCAGAATCCTCATCAATCATGTAGGATTTTCTATCTGCACATGGAATTGGTTCACCAACATTGGAGGAACTGAAAGGGAAGAATAGGATTTTGTTTTCATTAATTAATTCAGATTCAATATCCCTATTTCCATCTTCTGGCCCGTATTCAGGAACTTCGCCAGGCCCGGACACGGATACAATTGCCCACGAAGGGTGGAAATCTTTGGAGACCTGAGTTTTTAAGAACTCTAATATGCTGCCGATAAATTGTGGCAACTTAAAATTGTCAATGGTTATGCTTTTTTCTTCCATGTTCGCCTCCCCTGAAATTCATTATATCTTTAAGTGTTTAGCGTATGCCAGAAGAATAATTGACCTGCCCTGATGAACTTCAAGCATTATTCCCGGCAGACGATTGGCGCGATTGAGGCGGTAAAATAGTTTAACGAAGGCGGAACGACCCCTGGGGTCCACCGCAAACTACGATTTATTCTGGGATAAAAATGAGGGCAAAGGAATCAACCTAAAGATGCAGGTGGAAATAATTATTGTTGTTGCTAAAAAACCTTTGGGCGTACTTGCCCCCCAATTTTCATCAGCTCGTTAGTCAAACATAATTATTCCATTAAAAATAACATACTTAAAGTTCTGTTTGACACCATCAATTCCACTCTTTTCATAAATGTCGAGAGCAATCCCATTTGCCCAATCTGTGGCTTGAATATATGGACTCTGCTCTGAATCCTTCTCGTCGATTGTAGGACTAGGAACATAGTCCG